>NZ_DASUDO010000049.1:0-2500 GCF_036275555.1 Arenimonas sp. | reverse complement strand
GCGCCCTGGCCGTCGACGACTGCGACGCGGGCCGGATCCAGGCCCAGGGCCTCGGCGGGCAGCTGCGGGAAATGCAGGCAGAGCCAGAGCATGGCCGCACCTCAGGCGCTGACCGCGTACTGCAGCGGCGGCCGTGCGCCGCGGCACTTCAGCACCTGGACCTGCACCGGTGCGCGTGGACCACGGAGGCCGCGGCTGAGCTGCAGGCGCAGGCTGGCGACGCTGCTCTCCCGCGCCGCGGCCGGCCCGCGGAAGAGCAGGGCGCAGGCACCGCCCTGCTCGGCGGCGAGCTGCAGGCGGCGCAGGGCCGTGGCATCGGGTTCAGCCCAGAGCAGGATCGCGCCGGCGCGGGCATGCAGCAGCTGCTCGGCGGCCCAGAGCGCATCGACCGCCTGGCGCGTTTCCACCACCAGCACCTGCGCCAGCGCCACGCCGCGCGCCGCCAGAGCCGGGGCGTAGGGCACGCAGCGTGGGGCGATGAAGGCCACGGGCCTGTGCGCCTGGGTCAGGCGGACGAGCAGCGGCACGGCCAGGCCCAGTTCGCCCATGCCTGGCTGCGCATGCAGGATCTCGCTGACCGCGCCGCGCGGCCAGCCGCCGCCGGGCAGCACCGCGTCCAGCGCCGGATGTCCCGTCGCTTCCGCGGATACCGCGGCGGCGCCGTCGCCGCGCCACAGCCGCGCGTCGCGCAGCAGGTCCTGCAGGGCCGCCGCGCGACTCATGTGATGCCGGGAAGGCCCGTCGGCAGACCGGTGCCGAAGCCGCCGAGCTGGCCGCGCAGCAGGCCGACGGCGCGGCCCTCGATCGCCAGCTCCTGGCGCGCGAGGTCGATGCGGATGGGCGCGTAGTCCGGGTTGGCGGGCAGCAGGCGCACGCGGTCGCCCTGGTGCTCGAAGTATTTCACCGTGACCTCGTCGCCCAGGCGCGCCACCACGATCTCGCCGTTGCGCGCCGTGCTCGTGCGCTGCACCGCGAGCAGGTCGCCCGGCAGGATGCCGGCGTCGCGCATCGACCAGCCCTGCACGCGCAGCAGGAAGTCGGGCGCCGCCGCGAACAGCTTGCGGTCGACGCGGTACCAGTCCTCGATGCTCTCCTGCGCCAGGATCGGCGCACCGGCGGCCACGCGGCCCACCAGCGGCAGGCCCTCGTTGGCGGCCGGGGTTTCACTGTCGCGCAGGCGGATACCGCGCGAGGCGCCGGGCAGGAGCTCGATCGCGCCCTTGCGCGCCAGGGCGCGCAGGTGGTCGTCCGCGGCCGTGAGCGAGCGGAAGCCGAAGGCGGCGACGATGTCGGCGCGCGTCGGTGGCAGGCCCTGCTCGGCGATGTGGCGGCGCAGGTAGTCGAGGATTTCGGCCTGGCGGAGGGTCAGCGGGTCCATGGCGGTACCGGATAACTGTTCATTCATACAGTATCGCGATCGCCGGATACTGTAAATCCGTACAGTCCATTGATGCGCCCATCCGGGCAACCCCTGCCAAGTACTTGATCAGTCGGCTTTTCGAGCACTGTCGCGGGTGCTATACAGCGGCTCCGCCCCTGCTGCCGGAGTTCCCATGACGGTCACCGCCGCCGCCTACGCCGCCGCTTCCGCCACCGCCCCGCTCGCGCCCTGGACCCTGACGCGGCGCGCGCCCGGCCCGCGCGACGTGGACATCGAGATCCGCTACTGCGGCGTCTGCCATTCCGACCTGCACACGGCGCGCGGCGAATGGGGCGGTACGGTGTATCCCTGCGTGCCGGGCCACGAGATCGTCGGCACGGTCACGGCGGTGGGCGCCGAGGTCACGCGCTTCACGCCCGGCCAGACCGTGGGCGTGGGCTGCATGGTCGAGTCCTGCCGCCAGTGCGCGAGCTGCCAGGAGGGCCTGGAGCAGTACTGCGAGCGCGGCTTCACCGGCACCTACAACGCGCCCGACAAGATTTCCGGCGGCATCACCTACGGCGGCTACTCGACGCGCATCGTCGTCGACCAGGACTTCGTGCTGCGCATCCCCGAGGGCCTCGACCCGGCCGCCGCCGCGCCCCTGCTGTGCGCGGGCATCACCACGTATTCGCCGCTGCGCCACTGGAAGGTCGGGCCCGGCATGAAGGTCGGCATCGTCGGCCTGGGCGGCCTGGGCCACATGGCGGTGAAGCTGGCGCGCGCCATGGGCGCGGAGGTGACGCTGTTCACCACCTCGCCGGGCAAGGGCGAGGATGCCCGGCGCCTGGGCGCGAGCGAGGTGGTGATCTCCAAGGACCGCGCGCAGATGAAGGCCCAGGCGCGCCGCTACGACCTGGTGCTCGACACCGTGGCCGCCGCGCACGATCTCGACGCCTTCCTGGCCCTGCTCAAGCGCGACGGCACGCTCGTGCTCGTCGGCGTGCCGGAGCATCCGCATCCGGCGCCGGCCGTGGCCAACCTGATCTTCAAGCGCCGCAGCATCGGCGGCTCGCTGATCGGCGGCATTGCCGAGACCCAGGAGATGCTCGACTTCTGCGGCCAGCACGGCATCGTCTC
>NZ_DASUDO010000048.1:0-142891 GCF_036275555.1 Arenimonas sp. | reverse complement strand
AGGCATCGGGACTGAAGTCCCTCCCACAGGGGCCGCGGGGTAAGTCCTTGCGGGGAAAGGGGAAGATGGGCATAATGCGCGGCTCGCTCCGCACCTGCCCCACGGCCCCGGCCCCGGAAGTGCGATTCCGGCCCTTGGCGGAGCGTCTGCTGCATCCCGCATCGCATGCGCCTGCCAGGTCCCCGGACCAGCCGCGCGGGGCCGCCGCCGCCCGGGCTATGGGTGGCCAGTCCTGACCCAGGAGTTGCACCATGAGTCGAGTTTGCCAAGTGACCGGCAAGAAAGTGATGACGGGTAACAACGTCTCGCATGCCAACAACAAGACCCGCCGCCGTTTCCTTCCCAACCTGCACGAGCGCCGCTTCTGGGTAGCCTCGGAGAACCGCTGGGTGAAGCTGCGTGTTTCCGCCAACGCCCTGCGCACCATCGACAAGAACGGCATCGACGCCGTGCTCGCCGATCTCCGCGCCCGCGGCGAAAAGATCTGAGGAGGACTGAACCATGGCTTCCAAGCGCGACAAGATTCGCCTGACGTCTTCGGCCGGCACCGGTCATTTCTACACGACCGACAAGAACAAGAAGACCACCCCGGGCAAGATGGAGATCAAGAAGTACGATCCCGTCGTCCGCAAGCACGTGATGTACAAGGAAGGCAAGATCAAGTAAGCCTTCCGGCCGCTTCGATCCCCTTCATGGAAAACCCGCCCCACGGCGGGTTTTTCTTTTTTGGCGCGGGTCAGAGCTGGGACTTGATCGGCAGCACCACGGCCTCGTGCAGGCGCTCGGCCCAGGACCGCGCCTCCCAGTCCGCCAGCGTGTAGGGCGTGGCGCGCTCCAGGTCGCGCTCGAAGGTGGCGGTCATCCGGGCCGCGAAGCCGCGGTCGTAGACGTTCAGGCTGGCCTCGTCGTTGAGCTGGAAGCTGCGCACGTCGAAGTTGGTCGAGCCCACGGACACTAAGTAGCCGTCGGCGACCAGCGACTTCACGTGCATCATCGTCGGCCGGTAGACGTGGATCTCGGCGCCCGCCGCCAACAGCTCGCCCCAGAGCGCACGCGACGCGACCCGCACGGCGTCCGAGTCGATGTGCTCGCCGGGGACCAGCACCCGCAGCCGCACCCCGCGCTTGAGCGCCATCTTCAGCGCACGCAGGGTCAGCGCGTCGGGCACGAAGTAGGCTGCGTGCACGTCCAGCGACTCGCGCGCCGAGGCGATGGCCATCAGGTACATCAGGTGCATGCTTTCGCCGCCGCCCTCGGGCGAGCTGATGAAAAGCTGCGCGTCCATGTCGCCGGCGGGCGCCAGGGGCGGGAAGTAGGCGTCGCCGTTGAGCACGCGGCCGGTGGCCTTGATCCAGTTGTCGATGAAGGCCGCCTGCATCTGCGCCACCACCGGGCCCTCGACCCGGAAGTGCATGTCGCGCCAGTGGTCGGGGTCCTCGGCGTTGCCTTCCCAGACGTCGGCGATGCCGACGCCGCCGGTGTAGCCGATGCGGCCGTCCACGACCAGCAGCTTGCGGTGGGTGCGCTTGTTCACGCGCGAGAGGTTGTACCACTGCAGCGGACGGTAGAGCTCGACCCGGACGCCGGCGCCACGCATCGCGGTCACCAGCGATTCCTCCATTTTCAGGCCGCCGACCCAGTCGATGACGACGTTGACCTCGACGCCGGCGCGGGCCCGCTCGGCCAGGGCCTCGGCGAAGGCCTTGCCGATGTCGCCCGACCAGTAGATGTAGGTCTCGAAGGTGATGCTGCGCTGCGCGGCGCGGATGTCGGCCAGCATCGCCGGGAAGATCTCGCGGCCGTTGTCGAGCGCCTGCACCTGGTTGCCGGCGGTGATGCCCGGGCCCAGCAGCACGCCCATCTCGCGCCGGAACTGCGCCGAGTCGATGGCGTGCGGATGCACGAGCACCCGTTCAAGCTGCTTCTCGCCGCGGGTGAAGTTGAACGAGAGCAGCACCACGAGCAGCGTGGCCAGGGAGACGCCCAGCCAGCGCCATGCGCGTCCGCGGCGCGTCATGCGCATGGCGTGGGAGAGGCCGCGGGGCTCATGGCCTCGATACTGCCAGCCCGCGCCGCGAGGTCAACCCAAGGCGGGCCGCGCCTTCAGCGGCGCGACAGGGCCAGCCAGGCCAGGGCGACCAGCGTGGCGTCGCCCAGGGCCGTATGGCGACCCAGCGCGGGCAGGTCCAGCGCGGCCGCCAGGGTGTCGAGCGAGAGATCGATGTCGCCCCGGGGCTGCGCCAGGCGCTGGTGGTCGAGCCAGGCCTGCGCCAGCTCCTGGCGCGGGTTGGGCAGCGGGAAGCCGGTGAGTGCGCGCACCGACGGGCCAAGCATCGCCAGGTCGAAGGCGAGGTGGTAACCGAGCAGTCGTCGCGGCCCGAGCCAGCGCAGGAAACCCGGCAGGACCGCGTCGAGCGTGGGTGCGTTCGCCACCTCGCCGGGCGTCAGGCGATGGTGGCGGATCGATTCGATATCGAAGCCGCGGCCCGGCTGCACCAGGGTCTCGAAGCGCTCGCTCAGCCGCACCTGCCCGCCGCGCACCGGCACCGCGGCCAGGCTCAGCACCGCATCGCGCGACGGATCCAGCCCCGTCGTCTCCAGGTCCAGCGACACCCACTCCCCCGCCGGCGCCGCATCAAACAGGAACCCCCACTCGCCCGCGCGATGCCTCCTGCCCAGCCACCACCGCCGCACCCGGTTCACGGCAAATGAACCAGGTTCATTTGCTGACCCCGCGCCACACCCAAATGAACCTGGTTCATTTGCTTCATGCGGGGAGGTGGAAGGTGTTGGCGACGTGGGACTTGAAGGCGTTGACGACGCGGAGGGCGTCGCGCAGCAGCTCGCGGTCGAGGCGGCGCAGGGCGTGGACGTCGACGCCGTTGCCGGGGGCGTGGCCGGCGTCGAGGTCGGCCAGCTGCTGGCCCAGGCGCAGGCGCATCAGCACCGCCAGCGCCTGCGGCAGGTCGCGGCCGAGTTCGGCGTCGAGGGCCCCGGCCTGCACCAGCGCGGCGCAGCGGTCGAAGCTGTTGCGGTGCGCGATGCCATGCTTCAGGGCCAGCGTGCGCAGGCCGTGCACGATCGGGAACACGCCGCCGCGCTTGAGGTCGGCGCGTCCCTCGGCCTCGCGCACCTGTCCGCGCCAGGTCAGCGGATTGCCCTTGCTCAGCGTGGCTTCGGCCAGGTAGCGCAGCAGGATGTGGTCCCTGCCCAGCGCACGCAGCGAGGGCGCGATCTCGTCGAACAGCGCCGCGTTACCCGCCACCGGCCGGGCATCGAGCGCGATCGCCAGATCGAGCGCGGTCTGGCCATCGGCCACGCGCGCCCACTGCGCGATGCGCGCGCGCCAGGCCGACTGGTCCAGCCGCCAGTGCGGGTTGCTGGCCATCACACGGCCCGGGCAAGAGGGATAACCAATGCGCGCCAACGCCTGCGAGAAGGCATCCATCGCCGCCGGCAGTCCGTCCCACGCGAAACCCTCGGCGATGACCAGCGCGTTGTCCTGGTCGGTCTTGAGGATCTGCTCGCGCCGGCCTTCGCTGCCCAGCACCAGCAGGCAGAGCTTGCCGCGGTGTTCCGCCGGCACCACCTGCTCGAATACGCGGGCCATGACGCGGCGGTTGAGCGCGCTCACGAGCTCCATCAGGTAGCTCATCTTCGCGCCCTGCGCGTGCAGCTGCCGCACCAGGTCAGTCATGCCGCCGGCGGCGTCGGCGATCTCATCGATGGATTGCGCGCGCGCCAGCCGCAGGCTGATCAGGTGCGAGCTGCTGGCGTAGTGCGCCAGCACCTCGGCCATGCCGAGCGTGCCGAGCGGCTTCTCGTCGTCAAGCACCACCACGCGTTCGATGTGGTGCTCGGTCATGGTGACGATCGCCTGGAACAGCACGTCGTCGGCGCGCACGGCGCGCAGCGGGCGGCTGGCGAGCGCACCGATGGGCGCGCTGGCGTCGAGGCCGCCGGTGGTCAGCGCATCAAGCAGGTCGGTGCGGGTGACGATGCCCGCACCGGCCGGGTCGCCCGTGACGACCAGGCAATCCACCTTGTGCTCGCGCAGCGCCAGCGCGGCGGCGCCGATGCCGGTGTGGTCGGGCACGGCATGCACCGGCGCCAGCTGGGCGTCGCGCACGCGCGTCAGCATCAGGCGGCTGAGTTCGCTGGGCTGCTGCCGTTCGGCCAGCAGGCGGCGCTTCACCGACAGCGCTTCGTGGAAGTAGGCGGCGAAGCGCGGATTCTCGGCCAGCAACGCCTCGAACACCGCGGCCGGCAGCAGGAAGCAGAGCGCGTCGCCCACGGCGGTGTAGCGATGCCGCGCCCGGCCCGCGATCACGGCAAAGGCGCCGAACAGATCGCCCGGCCCGTAGTCGGCGAAGCGCGATTCGTCGCCCGCCGCGCCCGGATCACTTGCCTGCACGCGGCCCTTCAGGATCACGAACACGTGCGGCGAGGCCTGGCCCGCTTCGATCAGGCGCGTGCCGCCCGGATGGAAGCCGAGGTCCACCGCGGCGGCCACGCGCGCCTTCTGGCCCGCGTCGAGCAGGTCGAAGGGCGGCGAATCCAGGTCCAGCCCGGGCACCGTGGCGGTCATGGCCGCCAGCCTGCCACGGCCCGGGGTACCGGTCAGTAAGACTTTCGTGGCGGCGGCCAGGATGGATGCGGCCGCCGTTCCGGTGGTCAGGGCGACGGCGGCGGCGGAAGCGGTTGCGCGGCCAGCCGCGCGACCTCGGCAGGCAGGTCCGCGTCCGTGAAGGGCTGCGCCATCCGGCGGGCCTGGGCCGCCAGCCGCTGCATGCGCGCCTCGGTTTCGCCGATGCGCGGCGCCACGTCGCGTTCGAATCGGCTGCGGACCAGGCCGGCGGCGGTCTCGTTCGGGAACCGCGTTTCGGCCACCGCCAACAGCGCGATGCGCTCGGGATCGGTGGCCGCCGACAGCCCGAGGCCATACCACGCGGCCGGGAAATCCGGGGCCGCACCCACGGCGCGCGCGAAGTACTCGCGCGCGCGTGCGCGGTCACCCTCGTGCAGCAGCATCCAGCCGCTCAGGAACGCGGCTTCGGCGTCCTCGGGGTCCTTCGTGAGCCGGCCGATCAAGGCATCGACTTCGCGGCGATAGGCCTCCTCGCCGCCCGGCACGACCCGCGACAGCAGGCGCACGTCGCGCCGGGCGATGGTCGCGCGGGTGCCGCGTGGCACGGCCGCATGACGCTCGAGGTCATCCAACGCCGCCTGGAACGCCGGGCGGTCGCCGGCGGCCAGGGCCGCCGACGCCGCCAGTGCCCGACTATCGGTCGCACGGATCCGTGCCGCGATGCGCGACGGGTCCGGCGCCACCGGCACCGCCGACGCGGGCGGTGCGGGCCGCGGCGGCGGCGCGTTCGCCAGGCCCAGCACTCTCATCATGGCCACCACCACCACCACGCCGATGGCCGCGATGCTCCATTCGTAGATCTTGCGCCAGACCCGCGCGAGCAAGGGCAAGAGGGGATGGCGTCGCCGTCGCCACTGCAGGTGCCGCCGCGTCGCCGACGACATCGGCGGCAACGGCGGGAACGGCAGGCCCGGTGGCGGCGCCGGTGCCGGGCGGGCGGTCGCCACGCCCCAGGCACGACCCGGCGCCGGCGCTGCCGCGGCGGGCATCGGCGCACGCATGCGAACCGCCGCCGCCTGCGCCGCCGCCTGCTGAGCCGCGGCCCGGCGCACGCCCGGCGCCGCGCGCGCGGTACGCGCCATCAGCGCGACCCGGTCGCAGGCCGCGCAGGCCAGGCCCGCGAAATGCTGGTGCGCCGCGTCGCGCTCGCACGCCACCAGGCGCTGGTTCGCGCGCAACGCGTAACCCCGCAGCACCTCGGCCCACTCCGCCGCCGCCGGCCGCGTCGTCCCGCCACCCAGCGCCTGGTCGAACAGGCGACGCAGTTCCCCGGGCAAGGCCTCGTGGCCACTGACCGGGCTCGGGTGGATCAGCGGATTGCGGCGCAGGCCGTAGGCGTAGGCGCCCTGGGCGATGCGACCGGGCAGGTCGGTGGCCAACTGGTCGCTGGCGGGTCGCCCCGCGTAGGGGTGCAGGCCGAAGTTGAGCAGCTGGAACGCCACCACCGCGAGCGCGAACCGATCCTGCGTTTGCTCCCCGGCATCATCGAGTCCCTGCCGCTGGAACTCCGGCGCCAGGTAATCGGGCGTGAACTGCGGGGCCGGGAAGCGCTCGCCCTGGCCCTGGATGCTGAAGCCGTCGCAGTCGAGCAGCGCCATGTAAAGCGAGCGCGGATAGAAACGCAGGTTCACCGGCTTGAGGTCGACGACGTGGTGGCCCTCGTCGTGCAGGGCGGCGATCACCGAGGCCAGGTTGGCGGCCAGGGTCAGCTTCGCGCCCAGGCCGGTGGGCAGGCCATGTGCGCGTGCCTGGCGCTCCTGCAGGATGGTTTCCAGTTCGCTGGTGGCCTTGATGTCCACCGCCGGCATCAGGAAGCCGAGGAAGCGGCCGCGGCGATCGCGCAGCAGCGCCTGCGGCCAGGCGATCTGCACGTGCTCGCGGTCGCCGTCGCGGATGGCCGGCAGTGCCGGCGCCAGCGCCAGCATCGCCGCGAGCTTGCGTTCGTATTCGGGGCTGGCCAGCCCGGCGTGGTAGAGCTTGGCCACGCGGCGCGGATCGCCCGCGACCAAGTGCACGCTGCCGGCGCCGCCGCTCTTCACCAGCGGCCCCAGGGTCAGCGGGCCGCCGCCTTCGATGAAGACCGTGTCGCCCGCCTTCAGGCTCATCGCGGGGCCGCGTTCACTGCCACAGCGCCAGCAGGAGCGCCTTGTCGTCGCCGGTGATGCGCCACGTGCGCGGATCCGCCAGCGTGCCCTGCAGCGCGGCGCTGCCTTGCGCCTCCGGGGCCGCCGAGAGGAAGGCTTGCACCGGATCGATGAAGGCCGGGAACAGCCCGCCCGACCCGCGCGCCATGACGAAGCTGGCGGCGCCATCGGACATCAGCGCGACGCGGCGCACGGGATGGCTGATCGGCGTCAGGCGCAGGTGCGCGCGCCAGTCCTGGCCGGTGACGAAGTAGGTTTCGTTGGCGTACTCGCCGTTCTCGGGCAGCGACAGCACCGGCGCGAGGGCCGTGTCGCGCGCGTCCGCCACGGCGATGCCGTCGCCGACGTGGAAGAAGCCGCCGCGCTCGCCGTCGGTGACGACGCCGACCAGGGTGGCGGCATAGCTGCCCAGCGCCACGCCGGCCTGGTCGGCGCGCGCCTGCAGGGTCTCCCGGACGGCGCTGAGGCAAGCCGCGACCTCGGCTTCGAGATCGGCCGCCGCCAGCGTCGGCAGCGGCACGCCCGCGGCCAGGCGCGCAACCAGCCCGGCCACCACGTCGCGGGCGATGGCCTGCGCACCTTCGCCGCTCAGCGGCTGCGAGCCGGCGCCGTCGCAGACCGCGGCCACCAGCACGCCGTCGCGGACCTGGTGCGACAGCGCGTCCTGGCAGGACGTGCCGGCATCGAGGTGCGACTTCCCGGTGGCGGTGGCCGCACACACATGCCAGGGCATGCTCAGACTTCCACGCTGGCCCATCCATCCACGGCGGGCAACTGGGCCTGGCCACCCGGCCGCGCCTGCGAGACCACCTTCATGCTGGCGCTGAGCCAGAGGAAGAGTTCCTGGAACTTCAGGCCGTCCAGTCGCTTCACCCCGGCGTCGCCGCGGGCACTGAACTCACCCAGCGCATCGGCGCGGGCACCGGCACCGACGGCGATCGGGAACACCGCGACCTTGTTCGCCAGTTCGGCCTCGCGGCAGCGCTGGGCCGCCACGCGCCAGTCGTCGGTGGGCTGGCCGTCGGACATCAGGAACAGCCACGGCCGGGTGTAGGCCACGCCGGCCTGGCGGAAGCCCTGCTTCTCTTCCTCGATGCGCGCCAGCGCCAGGTCGACGGCCTTGCCGGTGGGCGTCGTGCCGTTGGCCAACAGGCGCGGCGCGCTGAAATCCATCGCGTCGTGCCAATCGCCCACGGCCTCGGCGGCGTCCAGGCCACCGTACTGTACCACCAGCAGGCGCACGCGCTTGGCGGCGATCACGTCCTGCTTGAGCTCCTGCTCGAGCAGCTGGAGCCCCTGGTTGAGCTGCTCGATGGGTTCGCCGGCCATGCTGCCCGAGCAGTCCAGCACGAGGACCAGCGGGGTGCGTTGCTCGGTGTTGTCCACCAGGGCGACATCGGGGATCAGCGGCTGGTCCATGCATTCCTCTCGGGGGGCGGCGCGGGGTGCGCGAGCGGGGGCCTCCATTGTGCCCCAGCGTGCGCCGCAGCCGCCAACCGATCAGTCGGCGCGGGCTTCGCCCGCTTGCGCGTGCGCCTTTTCCGGCGGACCGAACAACTGCCCGAGCCGCGACCGCAGCGTCTGCGGCCGCGCCGCGTCGCGCAGCATGTCGCGCCACTCGTGGAAGGTGAGCGTGACCGGATTGTGCGTGCGCACCGGCTTGACGATGCCGTACTCGCACGGAACGTCCGGGTCCTCCTCGGTGAAGCTGCCGAACAGCTTGTCCCAGACGATCAGCACGCCGGCGTAGTTGCGGTCGATGTACTTCGCGTTGCGCGCGTGGTGCACGCGGTGGTGCGAGGGCGTGTTGAACACCTTCTCCAGCCAGCCCAGCCGGCCCACCGCCTGCGTATGCACGAAGAACTGGAAGCCCAGGTTGAGCGCCACCACGATCACGATGTGCGGCGGCGAGAACCCGAGCAAGGCCAGCGGCAGCCAGAACACCCACATGCCCGACACGGGATAGGTGAGGCTTTGCCGGAACGCCGTGGACAGGTTCAGGCGCTCGGACGAGTGGTGCACCACGTGCGAGGCCCACATCCAGCGCACGCGATGGTGGGCGCGGTGGAAGAAGTAGTAGAAGAAATCCTGCGCCACGAACAGCAGCGCGATCGTCCACCACGTCGTGGGCAGGTCGAACAGGCGGTACTGGTAGACCCACCAGAACAGGCCGATCACCAGCAGCCAGGCGATCGCATCGGCGGCCTGGTGCATCAGCGCCAGCGCGGCGTTCGACAGCGTGTCGCGCAGGCTGTAGTGCGCCGCGCCGCGGCGACGCCAATGCCAGGCTTCCCAGCCGACGAAGCCCAGGAACATGGGCGCCATCGCCAGCAGGAGCCACTCGCCCATCAGGGGCGGCCGGGCGCCGGGTCGGGGGTCATCAGCGCGCGCGACATGTTCTTCAGGCAGCGGTGCATCGCGCGGGCCATGAACAGCTTCAGCACCAGCGCGGCGACCGGCCACAGCCAGCGGCGGGTCAGTTCGAATTCGTAGTCCCAGCGCACGCGCGAGCCGAACTCGTGGCCGGTGATGGTCCAGTTGGCCTCGCCTTTCGTGACCAGCCAGGCGAACGGCGGCCGGAAGCCGGAAAGGGTGTAGGCGTGGCGCACCGGCGGGTCGTGGGCGATGACGCGCTCGCTGAGCACGGTGCCGTCGGCATTGTGCACGCGGCGCTGGCTGCCCACCGCCAGCGGCGAGTGCAGCCGGATCCCGCGCACGGCCGGGATCGGCCCGAAGCCGGTGAAGAAGGTCGGGAAGCGGTCGGGGTCGGTGGCCATCGCGAAGGCGACTTCGGGGCGGCAGGGGAGCGAGCGTTCAGCGGCACAGGTCACGGGCATGCCCCCGATTTTGACGGCAGCCCCGAGCGGAGGCAACAAATGAACCAGGTTCATTTGGCCGGCTTGTCACCCTACGCAGTCGTACGTCACGCCTTTGGGACGGGGCGCGGCAAATGAACCTGGTTCATTTGCTTCTGGCGCGGGAAGCGGCGGGATCATGACCCCGCCGCCGGGTTGCCTCGATTTACTGCTTGGTCGGCATCGGCTTGGAAGCCGGGGCGCTCGCCGAACCCAGTTCGATCGGCAGGTTTACCTTGTCGATCGCGTGGATCATGCCGTTGCTGCTGGCGATGTCGGCCTGGGTGACGATGGCGCCGTCCACGGAGCACTTGCCGTCGGCCATCTTGATCGGGGCCGACTGGCCCTGCAGGGTGCGCGCCGAGTCCCACTTGCCGATGGTGGCGGCCGACTGGCTGCCCTTCACGACGTGGTAGTTGAGGATGCCCGCGAGTTCTTCCTTGTTCTCCGGCTTCATCAGGCTTTCGAGCTTGCCGGCCGGCAGCTTGTCGAACGCGGCGTCGGTGGGGGCGAACACCGTGAACGGACCGGTGGCGCGCAGCGAGTCGGCGAGGCCGGCCTGTTCGATCGCCTTGCCAAAGGTCTTGAAGCTGCCGTTGGCGGCCGCGGTGTCGAGCAGGTTCAGGCTGGCCGGAGCCGCCTTGGCGGCGACCGGGGTCGTGGGGGAGGTGTGGTTGCTCATGGGGATTCCTTTCTGGTGGACCCGCGGGGGCGGATCCGGAACGGCGTGCGCCGTGTCCCCTGCGGAGGCAGGGGTGGGGGGCTCAGTGCGGAGTAAGGAAGGGTGTTGCGGCGCGGCTGAGTGGCCGTTACGACCTTGCGTCGTAGTGCAGGACCGACAGTACGCACCTTGTCGGGTCGCGTCCGTTACGTCGGCGTTAGCCACGGGCTGGCGTTCATGTCCGCCGCGCGACGGCATTCGTCCGCCACCTTCGACTTTGGTCGTAGCAAATGAACCTGGTTCATTTGCTACTACACTCCGGGGCGGTGAGGCGCGGAGGGAGGGTCCGTGATTCCAGGCTGGGTCCTGCTGCTGGTGTCGGTGGGCTACGTGGGGCTGCTGTTCGGGGTGGCGTGGCTGGGCGACCGCAAGCCGCTGTACCCGGGGCGCAGCTGGCTGCGGCCGATGGTGTACTCGCTGGCGCTGGCGGTGTACTGCTCGTCCTGGACGTTCTACGGCGCCGTGGGCACGGCGGCGAAATCGGGGCTGGGCTTCCTGCCGATCTACCTCGGGCCGATGCTGTTGTTCGTGTTCGGCTGGCGCATCCTCGAGCGGCTGGTGCTGGTGGCGCGCGAGCAGAGCACCGTGTCGATCGCCGACTTCCTGGCCGCCCGCTACGGCCGCGCCCAGAACATCGCCGCCATCGTCACGCTGATCGCGGTCATTGCTGCCATCCCCTACATCGCGCTGCAGTTCAAGGCGGTGGCGATGAGCATCGACGTGCTCTCGGGTACCGTGGCCGACCCGGCCGTGGCGCGGCACCCGCTCACCGACCCGGCGCTGTACGTAGCGCTGCTGCTGGCGCTGTTCGCGATCCTGTTCGGCACCCGCGAGATCGACGCCACCGAGCACCACCACGGCATGATCCTGGCGGTGGCGCTGGAATCGCTGGTGAAACTGGTGGCCTTCGTCGCCGTGGGCGTGTTCGCGCTGGGCCACCTGCCCGGCAGCGAGGACCTGCTGGCGCGCTTCCAGGCCGCGACCCGCGATTTCGTCGCGCCGGGCATCCCGCAGGGCTTCATGGCGCAGACGCTGCTGGCATTCGCGGCCATCGTCTGCCTGCCGCGCCAGTTCCACGTGGCGGTGGTGGAATGCGGCGAGGTGGCCGACGTGCGCAGCGCGCGCTGGCTGTTCACCGGCTACCTGGCGGTGATCTGCCTGTTCGTGCTGCCAATCACCGCGGCCGGACAGTTCGTGCTGGGCGCCGGCATTTCGCCGGATGCCTACGTGCTGGCGCTGCCGCTGGCCATGGACAACACGGCGCTGGCGCTGGCCGCGTACATCGGCGGCTTCTCGGCGGCGACGGGCATGGTGATCGTGGCGTCGGTGGCGCTGGCGACGATGGTGAGCAACGACCTGGTGATGCCGCTGCTCTGGCGCGACAGCCTCACCGATGCCGGCCAGCGCCAGCACCTGGGCCAGCGCGTGCTGTGGGTGCGCCGCATCGCCATCGTCGCGATCGCGCTGCTGGCCTACGCCTACTACCGCGGCGCCGGCACCGGCACCGGCACCGGCAACAGCCTCGCGGCCTTCGGCCTGCTGGCCTTCGCGGCGGTGGCGCAGTTCGCGCCGGCGCTGATCGGCGGCCTGTACTGGCGCGGGGCCAGCCGCCGCGGCGTGATCGCGGGACTGCTGGCGGGCTTCACGCTTTGGATCTACACGCTGCTGCTGCCGACGCTGAGCCGCGCGGGCTGGTTCGACACCGGCTGGCTGTCGGACGGCCCGCTCGACATCCGCTGGCTGCGGCCAGAGCAGCTGTTCGGCCTGCAGGGCTGGGACGCGCTGACGCACGGCACCTTCTGGTCGCTGCTGGTGAACATCGGCGCACTGCTGGTGGTGTCGGCGCGGTTCCGCCCCAGCCTCGAGGAGCGCCTGCGCGCCACGCCCTTCCTCGACCCCTACGCGCAGCGCCCGCTGGCCACCGGCGGTGGCTGGCAGGGCAACCTCAGCGCCGCCGACCTGCAGCAACTGGCCGCGCGCATCCTCGGCGACCGACAGGCCCGGCGGGCGTTCGGCGACTACGCCGCCGCCCAGGGCCACGAACTCGCGCCCGCGCAGCCCGCCGACCGGGCCCTGATCCAGTTCACCGAACGCCTGCTGGCCGGCGCGATCGGCGCGGCTTCGGCGCGCCTCACGCTCACCACCGCGCTGCGCGGCTCGGGCATGGAGCTGGGCGAGGTGATGTCGCTGCTCGACGAAGCCAGCCACGAGCTGCGTTTCAACCGCGCGATCCTCTCGGCCACGCTGGAGAACCTGTCGCAGGCCGTCAGCGTGGTCGACCGCGACCTGCGGCTGGTGGCCTGGAACCGCCGCTACCAGCATCTGTTCGAATACCCGGAAGGCATGCTCTACGTCGGCCGCCCCGTGGCCGACCTGATCCGCTACAACGCCGAACGCGGCGAGATGGGCGCGGGCGACGCGGACGAACAAGTGGCCAAGCGCGTGGCGTATCTGCGCGAAGGCTCGCCCTATGTGTTCGAGCGCGTGCGCGCCAACGGCCAGGTGGTGGAAATGCGCGGCCAGCCCCTGCCCGGCGGCGGCTACGTCACCACCTACAGCGACGTCACCGACTACAAGCGCGCCGAACAGGCCCTGCGCGAAGCCAACGAGAACCTCGAGCAGCGCGTCGAGCAGCGCACCCGCGAGGCCGAAGCCGCCAACCAGTCGAAGACGCGCTTCCTGGCCGCCATCAGCCACGACGTGCTGCAGCCGATCAACGCCGCGCGCCTGTTCACCAGCGCCCTGCGCGAGGCCGACGACCCGCCCGAGCAGCAGCGCCTCGCCGAGCGCGTGGACGTGTCGCTGCGCGATGCCGAGGAACTGCTGGACGGCCTGCTGGACATCTCGCGCCTGGACGCCGGCTCGCTCAAGCCCGAGTCCGCGGTGTTCCGCCTCGATGAGCTGCTGGCCAGCCTGAGCGCGCAGTACGCGCCGCTGGCCGCCAGCCGCGGCCTCGGCTTCCGCGTGCATGCCGGCCCGCTGTCGGTGCGCAGCGACCGGCGGCTGCTGCGCCGTGCGCTGCAGAATTTCGTCGCCAATGCCCTGCGCTACACCAAGGAAGGCCGCGTGGTGATCGGCGCCCGCCGCCGGGGCGACCGCGTCGAGGTGCAGGTGTGGGACACCGGACCGGGCATCCCGCCGCACCATCTGGCGCAGGTGTTCGACGAGTTCCGCCGCTTCGACCAGCCCTCGCCCTGGGGCGAGCGCGGCCTCGGCCTCGGCCTGAGCATCTGCCAGCGCGTGTCGCGCCTGCTCGACCACCCCATCGGCGTGCGCAGCTGGCCCGGCCGCGGCAGCGTGTTCAACCTCAGCGTGCCGCTGGCCGAGACCGCCGCGCCCGCCACGCCGGCGCGTAGCGCCCCGCCGCAGGGCGACCTGGGCGGCCTGAAGGTGCTTTGCCTCGACAACGACCGCGAGATCCTCGACGGCATGGAGGCACTGCTCGGCCGCTGGGGCGTCGACGTGCGCGTGGCCGAAACCGTGGCCGGCGCCCTGGCCGCGGCGCAAGCCGACCGGCCCGATGTGCTGGTCGCCGATTACCACCTGCACGACGAACTCGACGGCCTCGGCGCGCTGCAGGCGCTGCGCGCGGTCTGCGGCGCGCACACCCCGGCGGTGCTGGTAACCGCGGATGGCAGCGATACCGTGAAGCGTGCGGCGCGTGACCTCGGCATCCCGGTACTGACCAAGCCGGTGAAGCCGGCGAGCTTGCGGGCGTTCCTGGGGGCGCAGCGGCGGAGTGGCGGCAGCTAGCTCCGGGCTTTCGCGCGGAGGCATTGCCAAGCCGAACACGGATTCCGACAATCGATCCAACCCAGCCCGGAACCTGCCCATGCGCCGTGCCGCCTTGCTTCTCCTGTTGGCCGCGTTCAATGCGCACGCCGTCGTGATCCGCGACGACGTCCCGGACCGGCAGCACCGCATCGCGGTGTCCGCGTTCCCCGCGCTGGCCGACCTGCCCGGCGAGGGCCACGGGGTCCTGATAGCGCCGCAGTGGGTCGTCACCGCCGCGCATGCGGTGAGCTGGCAGCAGGCGCCGGAGGTCGTGGTCGTGGGCGGAACGCCGCGCGCTGTGCGGCGCGTCGTGGCCCATCCGGGATTCAAGCCGCCGCCCCAGGCCATGGTCGAGGCGGCGCTGGCGTCCGGCGATTGGGATGAGTTCTTCGCGTTCCTGGAAACGTCCGACGACATCGCGTTGATCGAGCTCGCCGAGCCCGCCGCCGACGTCGCGCCGGTGCGGATCCACGGCGGCGAGACGCTAGGAAAGACCGTCCGGATCATGGGCCGGGGCGCGACCGGCAAAGGCTCAGAAGGTCACGCACTGCAGGCGCCGCGACGGACCGACCTGCGCCAGGGCTACAACCGGATCACCCACGCGGAAGGCCGCTGGATCGGCTACCGCTTCGACGCGCCGCCGCACGCGCTGCCGCTCGAGGCCTCGATGGGCAGCGGCGACAGCGGCGGCCCGATCCTGGTGGCGGCGGGGAAAGACTGGGAACTCGCCGGCATCGCGGCATGGAAACGCGGCATCGTGGTCGGCACCGATGTTTTCCCGGGCCGGTACGGGGAAACCAGCTATGGCGTACGGCTTGCGCATTACGCGGACTGGATCGACGAGGTCATCGCGACCCGCAGCGGCGCCGCCGCTGACCGCTGATTGCACGCGGGCGGCACCGATTTGCGCGCCGCCAGGCAAGCCCGGATGATCGGCGCATCACCCGACCGGTCTCGCAACCATGCCACTGACGATCTACGGCCACGCTTTCTCGAGCTACACCTGGAAGGTCCTGATCGCGCTCCATGAGAACGCGACGCCCTTCGAGTTCCGCCAGGTCGGCCCCGACCAGCCCGCGCATACGGCCGAATGGCTGCGGCGCTGGCCGCTGCGCAAGTTCCCGCTGCTGGTGGACGGCGAGCACCAGGTCGTGGAGACGTCGATCATCATCGAGTACCTGCAGCAGAGGCATCCCGGGCCGGTGCGGTTGATCCCCGAGGATCCGGCGCAGGCGCTGGACGTTCGGTTCATGGACCGCTTCTTCGACCTGCACGTGATGGATGCGGTCCAGCACGCCGTCAGCGGCGCCCTCAGCGGCAATACGACCCGACGCAGCGAAGGGCTGGCGCTGTCGGCCGAGAAGCTGGAGCGGGCCTATGGCTGGCTGGAAACGCGGCTCGCCGGGATGACGTGGGCGACGGGCGAAGCGTTCACCCTCGCCGACTGCGCGGCGGCGCCGTCGCTGTTCTACGCCGACTGGGTGCATCGCATCGGCGAACAGTATCCCGTGCTGCGCGGCTATCGCGCGCGGCTGCTGGCGCGGCCGTCGGTGGCGCGGGCGGTGGAGGGCGCGCGGCCGTATCGGCCGCTGTTCCCTCTTGGCGCGCCGGATCGGGATTGATCGGCTGGGGCGAGTAGCCGGAAGCAACACCATCGAAGCCGAACCAGGTTCATTTTAGGGGAGCCAAAATGAACCTGGTTCGCGGGCGCGGTCAGTAGGGGCCGAAGCTGCCGGCGGCGCCGGGGAAGACGACCGGGCTTTCGGTGCCGTCCTTGGCCACGGCCGCGACGCCGAAGAAATAGTTGTCGATCACGACGTCCTCGAGCGTGAAGGTCTCGACATTCCCGGCCCAGCGGCTGTGGGTCCACTGCGGTTCCGTGGTGAGGCGCCAGTACACCTTGTAACCGGCCAGGTTCGGGGCCTGCGCGGCGGCGGGCTTGCGCCAGCTGAGCGTGGTGTTGGCGGTGACGGCGCCTTCGATCTTTACCTCGGCCGGCGGCGGCGGGGCCCAGGCCATGCCGGCCAGGCTGACGGCATTCAAGGCGGTGAGCTTGGCGGCGTAGTCGAAGTCGACGCCGTCGATGGTGTCGCCGTAGACGCGGCCATCCTCGGTGCGCAGGTCCTGGTGCTGGCGATCGTAATGCTCGTTGGTTTCCATCACGCGCACGGCGGGGTAGCCGAGGTCGTTGAAGGGGCGGTGGTGGCCGCCGCGGGCGAAGCGGTCCAGGCGGTAGACCATCATCACGTCGAGATTGGGCACGTAGCCGGCCATGCGGTCGATGTAGCGCGCGAGGTTGCGGGTGGGCGAGTCCACCTCGCCGCCGGTGAAGCGACGCATCCGCGCTTCCTCGGCGGTTTCGGTGGCGCGGGTGCCTTCGGCGAAGACGCGGGCGGTGGTGTTGTCGATGACGCCGTTGATGCCGGCGCTGTTGCCGATCATGTCGTTGTTGAGCACGCCTTCGATGCGCCAGCCTTCGGCCTTGGCCTTCCCGGCGAGGAACCTGCCGCCGAACAGGCCCTGCTCCTCGCCCGAGAGCGCGGCGTACACGATCGAACCGGGGAACTGGTATTTCGTCAGCACGCGCGCGGCTTCGAGCGTGCCGGCCACGCCCGAGGCGTTGTCGTTGGCGCCGGGCGAGTCGGACTCGGCGTCCATCACGTCGGTGACGCGCGAATCGATGTCGCCGCTCATGATCACGTAGCGGTTCGGATCGGCGCTGCCGCGCTGGATGGCGATGACGCTGACCACCTCGACCGGGCCGGGGATGCGCGGCTCGCCCTGCACGGTGCCGGTGACGTATTGCACCTCGAGGCAGCCGCCGCAATCGCGCGAAATGCGCTCGAACTCCGCGTGGATCCAGCGCGTGGCCGCGCCGACGCCGCGCTTCGGGTCGGTCTGGCTCGACAGCGTGTGCCGGGTGCCGAACGACACCAGCTTGCGGATGTCGGCCTCGATGCGCGCCGCCGAAGGCGCCCGCGCGATGTCATGCAGCTCGGCCTTCTCGACCGGCGGCACCGGCTCCGCGGCCAGCGCCGGCAAGGCCAGGGAAACAGCAAGGGCAATCAGCAATGGGCGCATGGAGACCTCCGGGAAAGCCGCGAACCTTAGCCTCCCCGGAGTGTGCAGCAAATGAACCAGGTTCATTTGTGAAGCGGGTCCTGCTGTCAGGCGACCACGTTCGCCGCTTCGGCCGATTTGGTCGGCCTGGTCGGGAAGGTGCACAGGTAAAGCAGGGCCACGATGCCGGCCACCGGGGCCAGGGAGATCAGCTGCCACCAGACGTTCAGGCCGGCGTCGCGCAGGCGGCGGGTGACGGCGGCGATCCAGGGCAGCAGCGTGGCCAGCGAGGCCAGCTGCATGGGCAGCGGGTGCGCCACGGCCTCGGCAAGCATCTGGGCCAGGGACAGCAGCATCAGCACTGCCAGCGCAAACCACCAGAAGTCGGCGCGGCGGGTGGTGCCGACGAAGTCCAGGCCGCGCACGACGCCGTCGCGCATGGCCGCCAGCGCGGGCTGGCTGGGGCCGGGCTCGGCGACCAGCAGGCTGTCGGCGGGCACTTCAAACACGGCGGCCAGGGCGCGCAGGGATTCGGTCGAGACCTTGGCCCCGCCCTCGAGGCGCTGGATGGTCCGCAGGTTGAGGCCGCTGAGTTCGGCCAGCTGCTCCTGCGACCACTGGCGGGCGGTGCGGAGCTGGCGGAGGCGGGCGCTGTCGATGTGCATGGCGATTCCCTGGATCGGTGTGGAAGACCCGGCCATCCTCTCGCTGTCGCCCCGTGTCCCGTGACGACACCGACCCGACACGGCCACGACACGCCTGCGGCAAGCCCGGCAAAAGCGGTACCAGGTTCATTTTCTTTCTGGCTGGGACAGCCCGCAACCAAAGAACCTGGTTCATTTGGGGTGGCGCGGGCGGTACGGCCTTCAGGCCAAGGGCGTGGCCGTGGCGGGCCCCAGCTTCGCGTGCTTCGCCGCCCGGTGCCACAGCAAGCCCACCGCAAGCGCCACCAGCACCAGCGTGACCGCCGAATTCTCGGGCCCGAACAGGCCGCCGGTGATCCAGTCGGGGGCACGGTAGGCGGTTTCGATGGGGGCTTGCGCGCGCCATTCTTCGATGCCCGACAGCGGAACGCCGCTGCAGAGGATGGTGAAGTTCCAGGCGAAATGGTTCAGGCCGCAGATCCACAGGTTGCGGGTCAACAAGAACAGCAGCGTCCACATCGCGCCCAGCAGGGTCACCGAGAGCACGGTGGCGGCCATGTCCCAGCCACTGCCGTCGAGCGCGAACACGTTCTCGAGGTGGCCGACGCCGAACACCAGCGACTGCAGCCACAGCGCCGGCACCGCGCCCCAGGCCGACTCCAGCGTCTGGAACAGCACGCCGCGGTAGACCAACTCCTCCAGCATCGCGGCCACGAACAGGAATCCCGCGACCTCCAGCAAGCCCGTCTGGAAGCCGCGCTGCGTGGTTACCGCATAGGCGCCGAACGCAAACAGCGGCAGCAGCGCCAGCCCGATCAGCGCGGCCCCCGCCAGCCCGCCCAGCGCGGCCCCGACCGGCGCCGGCCGCAGCTCGGTGACCGGACGCTTGCGCACGTAGCGCACGTAGAGCCAGTAGCCCACGGTGGCGAAGGCCAGGATGCCGAGCCGCTTGAGCTGGGTGGCGACCGCCGGTCCCGGATCGAAGGCCCACAGCACCGCCGGATAGAGCAGGAACCGGAAAGCCAGCGCTGTTCCGACAATCAGGGCCATGGCGGCCAGCAGCTGGCGCAGCACCTGCCACAGGCGGCGGAAAAACGGTACCAGGTTCATTTTCATCGGCGATGAGCCTGGTAGCGCAGGCGTTGCCCGATCGTAGGTGATCCCGCGCGCTGGATACCCGTGCCCATGGTCCCGGTCCGGATCAAATGAACCGAGTTCATTTGATTCACCCGGGGCCAACGGGGGGATGTGGCTTACTGCGGCGTCCTGATCGCGAGGCCTGCCATGTCCGAACCCGTGCCCCCTGCCCCGCCGCGCTGGCGGGCCTTGCTTCCGTTCCTGGGTATCGCCGCCGTGGTGGGCGGGCTGGCCGCGGCGCTGGCCTGGACCGCAGGCTGGCTGACGCCTTCGCGGGTGACGGCGCCGCGGCTGGTGGACACCATCGAGAACGGCAAGCCCTTCGTCGGTTTTCGGCGGGCGCATGCGCGCGGGGTGTGCGTGGCCGGCTATTTCGAGCCCACCGCGGAGGGCGCGGGGCTGTCGAAGGCCCGCGTGTTCACCCAGGCGCGCACGCCGGCCCTGGGCCGCATGTCCATCGGCGGCGGCGACCCGAACGGCCCCGAGGCCATGGCGCGGGTGCGCAGCCTGGCCCTGCAGTTCGACACCGACGACGGCCAGCAGTGGCGGCTGGCGATGAACAGCTTCCCCTTCTTCGCCGTGTCCACCCCGCAGGCCTTCGCCGAGCAGATCCTGGCGTCGCGGCCGGACCCGGCCACGGGCAAGCCGGATCCGGCGAAGCAGCAGGCGTTTGCCCAGCGTCACCCGGAGATTGCCAACTTCATGGCCTGGGCGCAGTCAGCGCCTTGGTCCAGCAGCTATGCGAATACGGCTTACAACGGGGTGCATGCCTTCCGATTCACCAATGCCGCGGGCGAGGCGCGCTACGTGCGCTGGTCGTTCGTGCCGCAGGCGCCGTTCGAGGACTTCCCGCCCGAACAGCGCCAGGCGGCCGAGGCCAGCTACCTCGCCGATGAGCTGGCCGCGCGGCTGGCGCGCGGCCCGGTGCGCTGGACGCTGGCGGTGACGCTGGCCGAGGCCGGCGACCCGATCGAGGACCCGTCGCAGCCCTGGCCGGAAGATCGCCAGCGCGTGGCCGCCGGCACGTTCGTGCTCGAACGCGCCTACGCCGAGGCCGACGGCAACTGCCGCGACATCAACTTCGACCCGACCATCCTGCCGGAGGGCATCGCCGCGTCGGCCGATCCGGTGCTGGCGGCGCGGGCCGCGGCGTATGCGGTGTCCTTCAACCGCCGCCAGCGCGAGCGCGCGGCCGGGGAGGCGAACTGATGGCCACGAAGACGCACTACGACCGCACCGCGCGCTGGCTGCACTGGGCGATGGCGGCGATGATCCTGGCGATGATCTTCATCGGCGTGGGGATGGTGGCTTCGCTGGAGGCGCGCCCCTGGCTGATGGCGCTGCACCGGCCGCTGGGGCTGGCGGTGCTGGGCCTGGCCGCGTGGCGCCTGTGGTACCGCTGGCGCCATCCGGCGCCGACGCTGCCCGCGTCCTTGCCGCCGCTGCAGGCGCGCGCGGCGCGCGCCTCGCATGTCGTGCTGTATGCGCTGATGTTCGCGATGCCGCTGCTGGGCTGGGCGATGTCCTCGGCCGGCGGCTACGGCGTGGTGCTGCCCGGCGGCTGGGTGCTGCCCGCGCTGGCGCCGCAGGACGCCGCGCTCTACTCGTGGCTGCGCTGCGCGCACGGCGTGCTGGGCTACGCCTTCTTCGGCCTGATCCTGCTGCACCTCTCCGGCGCCCTGTACCACGCCTGGGTCCGCCGCGACGGCGTCTTCGCATCCATGGCACGCAACAAATAAACCAGGTTCATTTGCGACTTGCCCTGCAAATGAACCTGGTTCATTTGGGTGTTGCGGTCAGGGCGTGGTGGTGAGGGTCAGGCCGTAGGCCTGCAGCAGTGGGTTGATGGGCTGGAAGTAGCTGGTGGCCAGGTTCGCCTGCTTGCCCTTGCAGCTGTAGTTGCCGCCCGACAGCACGCCCTGGGCCTGGCCCGGGGTGGTGATGAAGGAGCCGCCGGAGTCACCGCCCTCCGCGCACACCTTCACCTGCGTCAGGCCGTTCACCTGCTCGCCGGGGTACTGCACGGTGACGTTCTTGGCTTCGATCACGCCGCAGTGCAGGCCCGTCGTGCGGCCCGAGCGGCAGACCGCGGCGCCGATCGGCGCTTCGGTGCTGCCGCGCACCACGATGTCGCTCTGGTTGTAGCCATCCACCACCGGCTGCAGCGTGTGGTTGTTGTCCACCTGCACCCAGGCCCGGTCTGCGCCGGGGAAGCTCGAGCCGGCGAACGCGCCGATCTGGCTGACCGTGCGGCGATTCACCGCCACGAACACGCGGTCACCCGCCGCGCCGCAGTGGCCCGCGGTGGCGAAACCCTGCGCACCCTGCCGGGTGACGGCGAAGCCAACCGAGCAGTAGTAATAGTTGGTGCCGTCGTTCGACAGGTACTCGCTGCCACCCTGCAGCGTGGCCAGCGGACGCGGGGCCGAGGCCATCGTCTCGAAGCGCACCGTGCCGGCGTCGGCACCGCTGGCGGCGACGAAATCGACCGCCGCCTGCTCGCCGCCCGGCGCGATGTTCACGGTGACGCTGTTGTTGCGCACATCCACGAACCAGCCGTACACGCCGTCCGGCGCCTTGCCGCCGCGCGCGGTGAGCGTGTCGAGCTCGCGCTTGGACGCGCCGAGCGCCGCGAGGCTGTGGCGCACGCTGCGGATCTCGGTGTCGGCCGGGCCGCGCTGCGGCTGCAGCGAGGTGCTCGCCACGACAAGCTGGTAGTCGCCATTGGCCTTGCGTTCCAGCCAACTGCCGGCGAAGCGGTCGCCCTGTGCGTTGGCGAGTTGGCGCTCAAGCTGGAGCGCCTGTCGCTCGACCTTCAGGTACTGGGCCAGCTGCCCCGGCGCCAGGCCAAGGTCACGCTGAAGGGCCTCGCGGACGGCGGACGGCACGCTGTCTTCCGACGGCGCCGCCGAAGCGGACATGGCGGCGAACAGCGCGAGCGGGGCGAGGACGAAGAGGCCGCGTTTGGCCCAGGTGGTGAACTTGCTCATCTGCTTACTCCTGTCGAGAAAAGATCGAAGGCGCAGGACCTGCCGTGGGGGCGTCTGGTCAGCAGGCGGGGCGGGCCCGGCGGGTCGATACTGGCACAGCCATGCGGGAGGTGCGAATTTTTCGTGACGGCCGTCTCGCTTTGGGCCCCGTAGACCCGCGCGAGCGCCTGTCGTAGGGTGGCCGGGTCCCCGGGAAACCCGCGATGACTTCCACGCCGCGATCGCCGCCGCTGGCTTATTCCAAAGCCCTCGTGCTGACGGTGCTGTTCGCCGCCGGTGCCTTCTACCTGGCCGCCGAGCTCGTATCGGCGGTCGTTCGTGACCGCTCGGCCGAACCAGGGTGGCGCACCGCGCTGCTGATGCTGCACCTGACGGTGACCTTGCCGATCCTCTTCCTGCCGCCGTTCCAGTTCAGCCGCCGACTTCGAGCGCGCTTCCCCGCCTGGCACCGCCGGGCCGGTCAGCTTTTCCTGGGCGGCTCGCTGGTGGCAGCCAGCACGGCGTTGCCGCTGGCGATGACCCAGGAGGGCGAGGGGCGGGGCGTGCCGACGGGGGTGTTTGCCGTGCTGTGGTTCGGCTTCGCCGCGGCGGCGTGGTGGTGTGCGCGCCGGCGCGCGTTCGTGTTGCACGAACAGTTCGTCGCCAGGACCTACGCCGTCGCCGTGGCCTTCATCATCATCCGCCTGCTGCGCGATACCCAGGAGTGGCTGCTGCCCTTCATCACGATGATCGAAGTCCGGGACGTGACGCGCGACTGGCTATGCTTCGTGCTGCCGCTGTTCGCGGTGGAGATCGCGTTCGCGTGGTGGCCCGCCCTGCGCCAGGCCGCTGCGAAACGACCCGGCTGATTCTTCAGCCTTCAGCGGGCGCCTGTACGCTACCCGGATCGAGTGCCAGCCGACCGGCCATTAGGATGGCTTGGGTGCGGTTGTTGGCGCCTAGCTTGCGCATGATGGCGGTCATGTGGGCTTTGACCGTGGCCTCGGAGACGCCGAGGGCGTGGGCGATTTGCTTGTTCAGCAGGCCGCTGCCGAGCATGCCGAGGACGCGGAACTGCTGGGGCGTGAGTTCGCGGATGCGTGCGGCGATGCTGGCTTCCTCCGGCGCGAGGCCGTCGCCCGTTTCGGCCTGGGGCGGCATCCACTGGCCGCCGTCGAGCACGGCGGAAATCGCGGCGCGGATCGTGGCCGGATCGGACGACTTCGGGATGAAGCCCGCCGCGCCGTGATCCAGCGCACGCCGCACCACGCTCGCCTCCTCGCGCGCCGACACCACGATGATCGGCAGCTGCGGCTGGATGCCGCGCAGGTGCACCAGCGCGCTGAAGCCGTGCGCGCCGGGCATGTTCAGGTCCATCAGCAGCAGGTCGGCCTCGGGCCAGGCCTCGGCGCTGGCGAAGAGGGCGTCGGCGCTGTCGGACTCGACCAGCCGCGCCGACGGCAGCAGCTTCGCCACCGCGCCCTTCAGCGCCTCGCGGAACAGCGGATGGTCGTCGGCCACCAGGATGGTCGGGGTGGCCGCGTGCATCTCAGCGCCCTTGCCGCTCGTTGACCAGGCTGTCGACCACGCCCGGGTCCGCCAGCGTGGAGGTGTCGCCCAAACCGGCGCGGTCCACGCCGTCGGGGCCCGCCTCGGCGATCTTGCGCAGGATTCGCCGCATGATCTTGCCGCTGCGCGTCTTCGGCAGGCCCGGGGCCCACTGCAGCCAGTCCGGCGCGGCGATCGGGCCGATGTCCTTGCGGACGTGCGCCACCAGCTCCTTGCGCAACGCCTCGGTGGGCTCGACGCCCGCCTTCAGCGTCACGTACGCGTAGATGCCCTGGCCCTTGATGTCGTGCGGCGCACCCACCACGGCCGCTTCGGCCACCGCCGGATGCCCGACCAGCGCGCTCTCCACTTCCGCCGTGCCCATGCGGTGGCCCGAGACGTTGATGACGTCGTCCACGCGCCCCGTGATCCAGTAGTAGCCATCCGCATCGCGCCGGCAGCCGTCACCGGTGAAGTACGTGCCCGGATATGTCTTGAAATAGGTGTCGATGAAGCGCTGGTGGTCTCCGTACACCGTGCGCATCTGCCCCGGCCAGGAATCGAGCAGCACCAGGTTGCCCTCGGTCGCGCCTTCGAGCCGCTTGCCCTCGGCATCCACCAGCGCGGGCTGGACGCCGAAGAACGGCAGCGTGGCCGACCCGGGCTTGGTGGCCACGGCGCCCGGCAGCGGCGAAATCAGGATGCCGCCGGTTTCGGTCTGCCACCACGTGTCCACGATCGGGCAGCGCTCGTCGCCCACCACGCGGTGGTACCACTCCCAGGCCTCGGGATTGATGGGCTCGCCGACGGTGCCGAGCAGGCGGATGGACTTGCGCGAGCTGCGCTTGACCGGCGCGTCGCCCTCGCGCATCAGCGCCCGGATCGCGGTGGGTGCGGTGTAGAAGATGGTGACCTGGTGCTTGTCGACGGCCTCCCAGAAGCGGCCGGTGTCCGGGTAGCTGGGCACGCCTTCGAACATCACGGTGGTCGCGCCGTTCGCCAGCGGCCCGTACACGACGTAACTGTGGCCGGTGACCCAGCCCACGTCGGCCGTGCACCAGAACACGTCGTCGTCCTTGAGGTCGAACACGCACTCGTGCGTGTAGCTGGCCCAGGTGAGGTAACCGCCGGTGGTGTGCAGCACGCCCTTGGGCTTGCCGGTGCTGCCGGAGGTGTAGAGGATGAACAGCGGGTCCTCGGCGTCCATCGCCGGCGCGGCGTGCGTGGCCGGCTGGGGGGACACCACGGCGTCGTACCAGCGGTCGCGCGGCATCTGCATCGGCACGCCGCCGCCGGTGTGGCGCACCACCAGCACGGTCTCCACCGTGTTCGTGCCCGGCTTGCGCAGGGCTTCGTCCACGTTGGCCTTGAGCGGGATGGCCTTGCCGCCGCGCAGGCCTTCGTCGGCGGTGATGACGAGCTTGCTGGCGCAGTCGGCGATGCGGTTGGCGATCGAATCGGGCGAGAAGCCGCCGAACACCACCGAGTGGATCGCGCCGATGCGCGCGCAGGCGAGCATCGCCACGGCGGCCTCGGGGATCATCGGCAGGTAGAGCGTGACGCGGTCGCCCTTCACCACGCCCAGCGCGGTGAGCGCATTCGCGAGCCGGCACACCTCGGCGTGCAGCTCGCGGTAGCTGATGCGGCGCGACGGCGTCTTCGGGTCGTCGGCTTCCCAGAGGATGGCGGTCTTGTCGCCGCGCTCGGCGAGGTGGCGGTCGAGGCAATTGACGCTGACGTTGAGCTGGCCGTCGGCGTACCAGCGGATGTGGAAGTCCTCGAGCGCGAAGCTGGTGTCCTTGGCGCGCGTGTAGGGGCGCGACCACTGCAGGCGGCGGCCGACCTGGCTCCAGAACGCCTCGGGGTCACGCAGTGATTCGGCGTAGAGACGGTCGTAGTCGGCGCGCTTGAGCGTGGCGGCGGCCTCGAAGCCGGCGGGAACGGGATGGATGCGGTCGGACATGGGGGCTCCTGCGGCCGGCGGCCGCGCGCTGCGTGCCTAAGGTTACCCGCGTCGGGTGCGTCCGGTCATTCTGGCGGCACGCCCGTGGCGCCCAATTAGACCTTCGTCTAAGGAAAACATTCCCTCTTCGACCAATGGGTAATGGCCCCACGCGTCGGTCCGGTCACAGACTCGGCCCGCCATCATGGCCAACGGTCCGATTTCCGGGAGGGGAAGGATGAACCGATCCAAGCAGACGAAACGATCTGCGCTCGCGCTTGCCATCTTGCTGGCGATCGCCGCGCCGACCCACGCGCTGGCGCAGGACGCCAGCCCGCAGACGCTCGAGGCGCGCATCGCCCAGCTCGAACAGATGGTGCAGGTGCTCAAGTCCGAACTGGACGCGCAGAAGGCCGCCAACGCCGCGGCTGCGCCCCAGGTGGCCGCCGCGCCGCCGCCCAATCCGATCCAGTCCACCACGGTGATGCCCGCCGCGGCCCCGGGCACGAAGTTCAGCTTCGGCGGCTTCGTGAAGCTCGACGCCATGTATACCGACACCGACGGCGGCGAAATCGCCGATGGCAGCACCGGGCGCCTGTTCTACGTGCCGGGCACCATCCCGGTGGGCGCGCCCGGCAGCAGCGAAAGCGCCGACCTCGACATGCACGCGCAGTTCTCGCGGCTGTGGTTCGGCGCCGACTCCGAGATCGCCGGCCAGAAGGTCAAGGCCTACCTCGAGATGGACCTGTTCGGCGGCGCGCTGGGCAACGAGATCTCAACCAACACCTACGGCGTCACCATCCGCCACGCCTACGTAAGCTGGGGCAACTGGCTGGCCGGCCAGACCTGGTCGAACTTCCAGGACGTGGCCGCGCTGCCGGACGCCGTGGACTTCGTCGGCCCGACCGAAGGCACGATCTTCGTGCGCGACGCGCAGCTGCGCTACACCCGCGGCCCGTGGTCGGTGTCCCTGGAGAACCCGGAGACCACCTATTCCGCCTTCGGCTCGGGCGCGCGCCTCAACAGCGACGACAACAACGTGCCCGATGTCACCCTGCGCTACCTGCACAAGGGCGACTGGGGCCACTTCACGGTCGCCGGCCTGGCGCGCCAGCTGAAATACGAAACCGCCCTGCTCGATGAATCCGAAACCTCGTTCGCGGTCAGCGTTTCGGGCAAGTGGAACCTGGGCGCCAAGGACGACATCCGCTACATGGTCAACGGCGGCAGCGGCCTGGGCCGATACCTCGGCCTGGGCCTGGGGCCGGACGCGATGCAGGCGGCCGACGGCTCGCTCGAGGCACTCGACGGCACCGCGGGTTTCGTGGCCTGGCGCCACGTGTTCAGCCCGAAGTGGCGCTCGAACGTCTTCTACTCGATGGCGCAGTTCGACAACGACACCGCGCTCACGGGGCTGGGCGTCACCGAGTCGGCGCAGTCCATCCACGCCAACCTGATCTACAGCCCGTTCCCGAAGCTCGACGTCGGCGCCGAGCTGATCTTCGGCGAACGCGAGATCGAGAGCGGCGCGAAGGGCGAGCTCAACCGCCTGCACATGCACGTGAAGTACAACTTCTGACCGCGCCGGGAGGCCAAGAATGAACGCACCTGTCACCGAAGAGCGGCGCAAGGAGTACTGGCGCCGCACCCTCCGGATCACGGCGATCCTGCTGTCGATCTGGTTCGTCGTCACCTACGTGGTCATCTGGTTCGCGGTCCCGCTGAACCAGTTCACCTTCCTCGGCTTCCCGTTCGCCTTCTACATGGGCGCGCAGGGATCGCTGGTCGTCTATGTCGTGCTGATCGTCTTCTATGCCTGGTACATGAACCGGCTGGACAACGAATTCGGCGTTTCCGAGGAGGGCTGAACCATGGCGTCCAACGCTGGATTCATCAACAACCTGCCCAAGATCTATGGCATGTACACCGGCGGCTTCATCTTCTTCGTGATCGCGCTGGCGATCGCGGAGCAGATGGGGCTGCCCAACGTCTGGATCGGCTACGTGTTCATGGCCGCCACCATCGGCCTGTACGCGATGATCGGCATCATGAGCCGCACCGCCGAGACCGACGAATACTACGTCGCCGGCCGCAGCGTGCCCGCGCTCTACAACGGCATGGCCACCGGCGCCGACTGGATGTCGGCGGCGAGCTTCATCGGCATGGCCGGCACGCTGTACGCGCAGGGCTACGACGGCCTGGCCTTCGTGATGGGCTGGACCGGCGGCTACGTGCTGGTGGCGCTGTTCCTGGCGCCCTACCTGCGCAAGTTCGGCCAGTACACCATCCCGGACTTCCTGGGCGCACGCTACGGCGGCAACCTGCCGCGCACGATCGGCATCATCTGCGCCATCACGGCCAGCTTCACCTACGTGATCGCGCAGATCTACGGCGCCGGCATCATCACCAGCCGCTTCCTCGGCATCGACCTGGCCACCGGCGTGTGGGTCGGCCTGATCGGCGTGCTGGTGTGCTCGCTGCTGGGCGGCATGCGTGCGGTCACGTGGACCCAGGTGGCCCAGTACATCATCCTGATCATCGCCTACCTGGTGCCGGTGGTCTGGCTGTCGATCAAGGTGACCGGCAACCCGGTGCCGCAGCTGGCCTACGGCGAGGTGCTGCAGCAGATCGGCCAGCTCGAGCAGCAGCTCGGCGTCACCGCGGGGCACGCCACGCCGTTCGTGAAGAACGACATGGTGAACTTCCTGGCGCTGACCTTCTGCCTGATGGTGGGCACCGCGGCGCTGCCGCACATCCTGATGCGCTTCTTCACCACGCCCAGCGTCAAGGAAGCCCGCAAGTCGGTGGGCTGGTCGCTGTTCTTCATCTTCCTGCTGTACTTCACGGCGCCGGCGTACGCGGCGTTCGCCAAGCTCGAGGTGTATTCGAACGTGATCGGGCAATCCATCGCTTCACTGCCGGGCTGGGTGGCGTCTTGGACGCAGGTGGGCCTGGTGTCGGTCTGCGACGCGGTCGATGCCATGACCACGATCAAGGGCTGCGCGGTGAACGGCAACGGCGACGGCATCCTGCAGCTGGCCGAGCTGGTGCTCAACGCCGATGCGATCGTGCTGGCCACGCCGGAAATCGCCGGCCTGCCCTATGTCATCGCCGGCCTGGTCGCCGCGGGTGGCCTGGCGGCGGCGCTGTCCACCGCCGACGGCCTGCTGCTGACGATCTCGAACGCGCTCTCGCACGACGTCTACTACAAGATGGTGAACCCGAACGCCTCGGCCAAGAAGCGGCTGACCATCGCCCGCATCCTGCTGCTGGGCGTGGCGGCGATCGCGGCCTACGCGGCCTCGAACGCACCGGCCACCATCCTGTCCATCGTCGCCTGGGCCTTCTCGATCGCCGCCGCGGCCTTCTTCCCCGCCCTGGTGTTGGGCATCTTCTGGAAGCGGGCGAACAAGGCGGGCGCGGTGGCGGGCATGCTGGTCGGCTTCGGCCTGACGCTCTACTACCTGATCAACGTGAAGTTCCTGGGCATGACGCCCTGGTTCGGCATCAAGGACGTCTCGGCCGGCATCTTCGGCATCCCGCTGGGCTTCATCACCATCTGGGCCGTGAGCCTGATGACGAAGGAGCCGTCGCAGGAGGTCAAGGACATGGTCGAGGACCTGCGCTACCCGAGGCTCGCGAAGGGCTGAGCTTGATCGCCGCGACCTTCCTCCCCGTTGGTCGCGGCGTCCCCGGCGCCGGTGCCCCCAGGCACCGGCGCTTTTTCGTGCGGACCGGAACTAGAATCAGGCCATGCTGACCTTCTACACCCTGCTGCAATACCTGCTGGCCGTGCTGATGTGGACCCTGGTCGGGCGCGGCATCCTGCGGCTGATGATCCCGGGCGATCCGATGAAGAACCCGGTGTACAAGCTCTTCAGCTGGGCGCTGTGGCCGGTGCTGGCGCCGCTGCGCGCCACGCTGGGGCGCGTGGTGCCGGAATCGCACCTGGGCTGGTACGCCTTCGCCCTGCTGCTGGCGCTGCGCTTCGGGCTGTACTTCCTCTTCTACGGCCAGGGCTGGCTGGTGTTGCCCTAACCCTGTCTCCCTGTGGGAGGGACTTCAGTCCCGATGCTTTCCTGCGAAAGGCATCGGGACTGAAGTCCCTCCCACAAGGGGGTTCTCACCAATCGGTGGGGCGATAGTCTTTCAGGAACTGGCCCCAGACGTGGGTGCCGGTGTTGAAGCCGTCGATGATCGGATCGACGATGCGCGCGGCGCCGTCCACGATGTCCAGCGGCGGGTGGAAGCGCTCCTCGCGGGTCTTGCGCTCGGCGATTTCCAGCGGATCCTCGTCGGTCACCCAGCCGGTGTCGACCGCGTTCATGTGGATGCCGTCGCCGTGGTAGTCGGCGGCCGAGGTGCGCGTCATCATGTTCAGCGCGGCCTTGGCCATGTTGGTGTGCGGGTGCCGCGTGGTCTTGAAGTTGCGGTAGAACTGCCCCTCCATCGCCGAGACGTTGACGATGTGCTTGTCGCGCTCGGGCGTGCGCAGCATCAGCGGCTTCAGGCGCGCGTTGATCAGGAAGGGTGCGATGGCGTTGACCAGCTGCACTTCCAGCAGCTCCACCGACGGCACCTCGTGCATCTGCAGGCGCCAGGAATTGCGGCCGCGCAGGTCCACCTGCTGCAGGTCGGCGTCCAGGCGGCCCTCGGGGAACAGGTGCTGCTGGCCCAGCAGTTCTTCCGCGAGCAGCGGTACCTGCGACAGCTCGGCCGCGCGCACCAGGCCCGGCGCCGCGGTGGCGTCGTGCACCAGCGCGTTGCCGTCGGGCACGATGTCGTAGCCGCGCAGGCCCTCGTAGCTGCCCAGCAGCTTGCGTACGTGTTCGGGCATGTCGCCGTGGGCGGCGGTTTCGCCGGCGATCATGTGGGCGTAGAACGCCGGCGGGCGGCGCACGGTCTGGCAGGCGTTGTTGATGATGAAGTCGAGCCGGTCGCGCGTGGCGAGCAGGGTCTGGCAGAAGGCCTCGACGCTGGGCGTGTGGCGCAGGTCCAGGCCGAACACCTCGAGCCGGTGGCCCCACTCGGCGAAGTCCGGCTCCTGCGCATAGCGCGCCGCCGAGTCGCGCGGGAAGCGCGTGGTGACGATCAGCGAGGCGCCCGCGCGCAGCAGCTTCAGGCCGGCCTGGTAGCCGATCTTGACGCGGCCGCCGGTGAGCAGCGCCACGCGGCCGGTGAGGTCGGCGGTCTCGGTGCGCTTGAGGAAGTTGAAGTCGGCGCAGGCCGGGCACATCTGGTCGTAGAAGTGGTGGATGCGCGTGTACTTTTCCTTGCACACGTAGCAGTGCTGCGGCTCGATCGTCTCGCGCGCGGGCTCGTCGGTGATGTGGTCGACGGGCTTCTGCGCCGGCGGGAAGTAGTTCGGCGTGGTGAACACCGGCTTGCTGCGCAGCTCGCGGATGCCGGTGGCGTTGAGCACGGCGTCGTCGTGGGCGTTCTTCTCGCGCACCTGGGCGCGCTTCTTCTCACGGCGCGCCTTGCGGTGGTCGATGGGGTCCGGGTTGTGGAACCGGTGCACGGCCGCCTTCAGGCGCTTCTGCTCGGGCATCGGCAGCGCCTCGAGCACCTCGCGGTTCGCCGCCACGGCCTCGAGCAGGTCGGCCGCGGCGCGCAGGCGCTCGATCAGGTCATCGCCGGCCAGGGCGGGCGGCAGGGGCGTGGGCTGGTTCATGTCCGGGAAGCGCGGCAAGGGGCGCGCATTGTCCCGGAAAACGCGGTCGGGTTCACTTCAAAACTGAACCGGACCCTTTTCTTGCCCGGTCAGTGCCCGGTTTCCAGCGGGGCCAGGGGCAAGCGCTCGCCGGTGGGGGTGCCGCGGGTGAAGGTGCCCTGCTCGCGGAACAGCAGCTCGCCGTACTTGCCCTTCTTGATGCTGCTGTCGATGGCGATCACCCGGCCCTCGAACAACGGGTGCACCACCGGCTGCGAGGTGTGGCCGACCAGCACGTGCGCCACGCCCAGCTGGCGGAGCCAGGCTTCCACCTCCTGCTGGCGCAGGCCCTCGTCGAGGAAATAGCCGCGGTACCAGATCGGGCCGTCGCTGCCGTGCAGCGCCTGCAGCACCGGATCCTTGGCGAGCTGGATCTTGTCCAGGCCCAGCGAGGCGCGGAAGCGTTCGTTCGCCTGCGCCGGCGTGAGTCCAAGCGCCAGGTAGGACGAATGCACGCCGGCGTGAAGGAACAGCAGGTCGTCCACCTGCAGCAGCGTGTTCTTGCTTCGCAGCCAGGCGCCGATCACGGTGTCCGGGCCATGCAGCGCCGGATACGTCACGCCCAGCAGGGCCGCGGTTCGGAGGTACTTGCCGTTGAGGTAGCGCAGGTCGTCGCGCAGCACCAGCGCCTCGTGGTTGCCCAGCAGGAAATGCACGGCGCCACCGGCCGCGCGCGCCTCCTGCTCCAGCGTGTACAGGTGCCAGAAGGCCTCGGTGACGCGCGGCCCGCGGTCGAACACGTCGCCGGCCATCACCAGGTGGCCGTCACCGAAAGCCCAGCGGCCCTGGGCGTCAATCACGCCGTTCGCGCGCAGCAGCTGAACCATCAGGTCGTACTGGCCATGCACGTCGGACAGCGCCACCAGCTTGTCCGCACCCTCGATGCGCGCATTGGCCTGCACCGGCGGCGGCCGGTCGATCCGCAGCGTGCCGGGGTAGCCGCAGCGCGGCGGCAGCGTCACCGGCCAGGTCGTGGCTTCCACGGTTTGCGTCTGCACTTCGCCGGCGCAAACCCAGCGCGCCTCGATGCCGCTGGCCACGTAGCGAACGTAGGGGCCGTCGTCGACTTCGTCGGTGACGGTGAACTCCGTGTCGTAGACCTGCACCGCCTCGAGGCCGTGCGGGCCGTGGCGCACCTGCACGTCGCCCCGCAGCGCGTAGGCGGACAGTCCGATCGTCGCGAACAAGGCGGCGAACCAGAATCGTTTGGAGCGGACCAACGTGCGCATGGCGATTCGGGCGAGGCGTTCCAGGAGGCGTTCACAAGGCTAGGCAAGTACGGCCCACGGCCACAATAGGAAAGTCGTACTGCCGACCCCGCCGCCCAGGTCAGAACTGGCCGCGCTCCGGGGGTTGCTCCCACGTGGCGGGATCCGGGCCCCAGTGGCCGTCGCCCTGCCCCAGGAAGTGACGCACGAACTCGCCGAGATCGAGGCCCAGCTGGTCGTGCGCCGCGGCGGCACCGGCGTCCGCGAGGTTCGCCTGCAGCGCGAAGCGCTTGAAGCCGGCCCAGTCGCTGCTCAGGCCGTTCACGATCAGGCGGCCGAGGTCGTAGGCCAGCTCGCTGCCCTCGTCCGGCCGCACGTAGGCGGCGCCGGACCAGAACCACTGGATGGTCTGCGGCGTCCAGAACTTTCGATGGCGGGCCTCCAGGTGCTGCACGGACCAGGCATCGGCGCCCAGCCGCGTCAGCCGCTGCTCCGCGTTGACGGCCATGCCTTCGTTCAGCCACGCGGGGATCGGCAGGTGCGCCAGCTGGCTGTGCGTCATCTCGTGGGCGATGGTGGGCTCGAACAGCGCGAGGTCCTCGCCATGCACGACGAAGTGGCCACACCCGGCGTTGATGAACATGCCCGAGCTCATCGCGAACTCGCCATCCTCCGGATAGAAGTAGGAGATGTAGCGGTAGTAGTCGTCGATGCTTTCGAACAGGACCAGGATCTCCTTGCCCAGGTCCGCCGGGGCCGCCAGCTCCTCCAACATCGCCTGCACGCGCCGCTCGGTGCGGCCGAGGAACTGCAGCGTGGCCTCCGCCGTCACCGACTCGTTCGCGGCGAGCAGGAAGGCACGGTCGGATTCGAGCAGGCGGTACGGTCCACCCAAGGCGTCACGCAGCTGCAGGAGCCAGGCGCGCTCGCACTGAAGCCAGGCGCCGGCGCGATCGGCGTCGGGCAATTCCTGAAGCCAGGCCACCGCGCGGGACCAGTCGGGATACGGCAGGCCCTCGTGCCAGTCGGCGCCCTCCAGCAGGTCCAGCGACTGGCCGCCCGCGCGGACTACCGGGTCAGCAACGGCCTGCCCCGCCGCCGCGGCCGGGGTTGGGGCAGGTGCGCTTCCGAAGACGCGTCTCAGTAAATCCAGCAAGGCAGGCACTCCATTCCGGGCGCACGAGCATGGCAAGAAAGCGCGCCGGAGGAAACAAATGAACCTGGTTCATTTGCTGGGGAGGTCGCGGACGTGGATGTCCATCTGGGGGTAGGCGAATTCGATGCCGTGCTCGTCGAAGAGCTCGATCAGGCGCATGTTGATTTCGTTGCGCACGGCCAGGCGGTCGGTCATGGCGGCCACGAAGACGCGCAGCTCGAAGTCGAGGGTGCTGGCGCCGAACTCCAGCAGCCAGCTGCGCGGCGGCCAGTCCTGCAGCACGCGGGCGTTCTCGTTGGCGGCCTGCAGCAGCAACTTGTGCACCAGCGCCGGGTCGGTGCCGTAATCCACGCCGACCTTGATGGTGATGCGGGTGGTCTCGTCGCTCAGCGTCCAGTTCACCAGCTGCCCGGTGATGAAGGCCTTGTTCGGGACCACGATTTCCTTGTTGTCGAAGTCCAGGATGGTGGTGGCGCGGGTGCGGATGCGGGTCACGGTGCCGTCGAGGTTGTTCACCGTGATCACGTCGCCCACGCGGAACGGCCGCTCGAACAGGAGGATCAGCCCCGACACGAAGTTGGCGAAGATCTCCTGCAGGCCGAAGCCCAGGCCCACCGTCAGCGCCGCCGCCATCCACTGCAGCTGGCCCCAGTGCAGGCCCAGCAGGCCCAGGCCCAGCACCACGCCGACCAGCACGATCGCGTAGCGCGCCACGCTGGTGATGGCGTAGCGCGAGGCCGCGTCGATGTTGGCGCGCGAGCGCAGGCCGATTTCCAGCAGGCCCGGCAGGTTGCGCGCCGCCACGAAGGTGAGCGCCAGCGCCAGCAGCCCCAGCAGCGCCGCCATCAGCGTCACCGCCACCTGCACCGAACTGCCGTCCTCGGCGGTGTCGCTGACGTGCCAGAGCGCGATCTCGTCGAAGCGCGCGAAGGCCGGCAGCACGTCGGCCCAGACCCAGGCCAGGCCCACCACCAGCAGCGTCAGCTTGAACGCGCGCAGCAGGCGCCGGCTCTGCGCATTCACCATTTCCAGCGTGATCTCCTGCTCGAGCTCCATCGGGATGGCTTCGCCACCATCCTCGGCCTCGGCCGCGCCTTCGGCCGCCGCCTGCGCGGCCGCCTCGCGCTTCTGGTCCTGGCGATGCAGCGCCAGGCGCCGCTCGCCGAGCAGGAACCAGCGCGCCAGCAGTCCGTGCAGCACCGCCGCCGCCGTCACCATGCCCACGCTGGCGAACTGCGCGTCGAGCAGGATCGCCGAGGAATACACGTAGCCATCGAGCGCCAGCAGCGCCATGGCCACCAGGCCCGCCGGCAGCAGGACGCGCAGCACGCGGCGCGTGCCGGACGGCTCCGGATCATGGCCGCGCGTGTGCCACAGCCGCGCCGGCTGCAGCAGGTCCCACAGCACCCAGGCCGAGAACAGGCTGGCCAAGACGATCGCGATCCGTCCCGGCACCGAGATCGCCAGCTCCTGGTTGCGGATGAAGGACAAGGCCACCACGAAGTACAGCGGCAACAGCACCAACATCAGTTTCGGCAGCCAGCGCGCCAGCGCCTCGCGGCGGGTCTTGGTCCAGCGGAAGTGCGCGTGCGCCAGCCCGCGCTCGCGCACCATCCAGGCCAGGAAGGCCAGCGTGAACGCCGGCAGCGCCAGCGCCTGCAGCGCCAGCCCCAGCGAATCACTGTACTTGCCACTGTCGCCCACGCCCTGCAGCAGCTTGCCGGCCGCGAACAGCGCGACCGCACCCGGCAGCGCGGCCGCCAGCGTCCAACCCAGCGCCTCGAAGGTGCGGCGATAGCGATCCGCGCGCACCTGCCGCACCGCCTGCGCCATCGCCTCGAGGCGTTCCGGCGCACGCAGGCGCAGCACGAACAGACCCACGATCAGCAGCAACGCCCCGAGGTACGCCAAGGGGCGCTCGGCGAAATCGCGCTGCACCAGCATCGCCGAGGTGGCGAAGCGCGACGGCTTCACCAGGTCCTGCGCGCCGGCCGGCACCGTGGCCAGCCAGTCGCCGCCGACCGGCGGATGGCTGCGGATCCACAGCAGGTGGCGGTCGAGCGTGGTGCGCAGCTGGGTGTTCGCGTCCAGGCGCGCCTGCAGGCTGCGCTCGGACTGCTCGAGCGCGGCGACGTGGCGCCAGATCAGCGGCTCGAGGCGGCTGGCCAGGTCGCGGCGCTGTTCGAGCAGCGCGGGCAGCGGATCCTGCGCGGCCGCGGCCACGTCGGGAGCGTCTTCCTCGCTGCCGGGCGCCTGGCGGCGCAGCGTGCGCACCGCGTCGGGCAGGTCGGCCAGCTCGCGCTGCAGTTCGCCCAGCGTGATCAACCGAAGGCGGAGCTGGCCCAACGATTCGCGGACGGCGTCGAGGCGGTCGTTGAGCCGCGCCTCGGGTTCGAGCCGGCGCAGTTCGGCCCACAGCCAGGTGCCGACCTGCTCGCTCTGGCCGCCGAGCTCCAGGCGCGTGCGGGCGTCCTGCAGGCCAGCGAGATCGCGGGCCAGCGCTTCTTCTTCGCCCACCAGCTGGCTGCGCTGCCGGGCCAGGGCTTCGTTGGTTTCCACGAGCTCCTCGCCGAGCGCGCGGTTGACGCGGGCGGCTTCGGCGACCGCCGGGTCCTGCGTGGCCAGCGTGTCGGCCTGCGCGGTCAGCTGCTCCGCCAGGCCGGCGAGCTCTTCGCGGCCGAGGTCGGCGATGCGCCGCTGCAGCACGGCCATGCGCGGCTCGCGCACGGCCAGACGATGGCGCAGCGCGCGCAGCTCCAGCTCCTGCAGGCGCTGGCGGGTGGCGGCCAGGTCCTGCTGCGCCTGCCGCAGCGCGAGGTCGGCGGTGAGCTTGCGGCGTTCGGCCTCGTTGCGCAGTGCGCGGGCGCGCACCAGCGGATCGGGCTCGCCTTCGGCCGGGGCGGCCGGCTGCGCCAGTTCGTCCAGGCGCGCCTGGATCGCGGCCATGTCCTGCGCGCTGCGCGCGGGCTGGGCGAAGCTGGCGGCCATCTCGGTGGCCAGGGTTTCGATCTGGCTGCGCAGCTGTTCGGCCGCGAGGCGCTCCTGTTCCAGCGCGATCTCCAGCGTCTCGACGTCGGCGCGCGCGGGCAGGCGCGCCTGCCATTCGCGCAGCGACTGCTGCCGGTCCACCTCGAGCTGCGCCGTCAGTTCGCGGCTGCGGGCGGGGGCGTTGGCGGCTTCGGTGCGCAGCGCGGCCAGGCGCTCGGCCAGGTCGGCCGCCTCGCGATCGGCTTCGGCGGCGGCATCGAGGGCGTCGTTGGTGGCCTTGGCCTGCGGGTCGGCCAGGGTCTCGGCCGCGGTGCGCAGCAGGTCGGCCGGGCCCGGGGGCGCGGCGGCCGCGGCGCAGGGCAGCGCCAGGGCCAACAGCAGGAGGGACGCCAGCAGGCGGGACGACGCGGGGCGGAGGTGGGGGCGCATCGGCCTAGGCTAGCCCTGCCCTCCTGAACCAGCAATTCGCGCGGGCCTCGCCCGGCCGCGCACTACAATGCCGCCATGCCCGAATTGCCCGAAGTCGAGACCACCCGCCGCGGCCTGGCCCCGCACGTGGAAGGCCGCCGCATCACCGGCGTGGTGCTGCGCCGGCCCGACCTGCGCTGGCCGATCCCGCCCGAAGTGGCGCGCGAGCTGCCGGGGCAATCGGTGCTTTCGGTGCGCCGCCGTGCGAAATACCTGCTGCTCGACACTGCTCCGGGCAGCGCCGTGCTTCACCTGGGCATGTCGGGGATGCTGCGCGTGCTGCCGGCCCGCACCCCGGTCGAAACCCATGACCACGTCGACCTGGCCCTGGATTCGGGCCGGGTGCTGCGCTTCACCGACCCGCGCCGCTTTGGCTGCCTGCTCTGGCAGCCGGCCGGCGAGACCCACGAGCTGCTGGCCCACCTCGGCCCCGAGCCGCTGTCGGATGACTTCGACGGGGACTACCTGTTCGAGCGCAGCCGCGGCCGCAAGGCGCCGGTGAAGGCCTTCCTGATGGACCAGGCGATCGTGGTCGGCGTGGGCAACATCTACGCCGCCGAGAGCCTGTTCCAGGCCGGCATCGCCCCCGGCCGCGCGGCCGGCAGCGTGAGCCGGGAGCGCTACGGAAAGCTGGCCACTGCCGTGAAGGCCATCCTCGCCTACGCCATCACCCGGGGCGGCACGACCCTGCGGGATTTCCTGAGCCCGGACGGGGCACCCGGCTATTTCGAGCAGGAGCTGTTCGTGTACGGCCGCGAGGGCGAGCCCTGCAAGGCCTGCGGGCGGCCGATCAAGGATGGGCGGATGGGGAATCGGGCGACGGCCTGGTGTTCCCGGTGCCAGCGGTGAAGGGCTTCGGGCCTGAAGGCCCTCCTACAGGGCGTTTGTAGGAGGGCCTTCAGGCCCGAACGCCCGGCACCCGGCTTGGGCTATAGTCTGCCCAGCCCGCGCAGACGGGACCCGGGGAACCATGAACGAAACGGCTGACATCACCCAGTGGCTCAGTGCCGCGCGCGGCGGCGACAAGTCGGCGCTCGACCGGGTGCTGGCCACGCTGTACCGCGAGCTGCACGGCATGGCCCGGCGCCAGCTGGGCGGCCAGCAGCACGGCCACACGCTCGACACCACGGCCCTGGTGCACGAGGCCTACCTCAAGCTGGCCGGCCGCGCCGAGGCCGAGTTCGAGGACCGCGCCCACTTCTTCGCTTATGCCGCCAGCGCCATGCGCTCGGTGGTGGTGGACTACGCCCGCCAGCGCATGGCCGTGAAGCGCGGCGGCGACCTGCACCGCGTCACCGACCTGCCCGAGGACGCCGGCGGCGGCATGCGCCTGGACGAGGACATGCTCGGCCTCGATGTCGCGCTGAACAAACTGCACGACCTCGACCCGCGCCTGGCCCAGGTCGTCGAGATGCGCTACTTCGCCGGCCTGTCCGAGACCGAGATCGCCGGCCTGCTGAAGCGTTCGGAAAGAAGCGTGCGCCGCGACTGGCAGAAGGCCCGCATGTTCCTGCTGGCCGCCTTGCAGGGCTGAGCCCGGGCGACCCGTGGACACCGAGCGCTGGACCACGCTGTCGGCGCTGCTCGACGAGCTGCTGGAGCTCGAGCCCGCCGTCCGCGACCGCCGCCTCGCCGAGATCACCCGCGCCGACCCTTGCCTCGGCGAAGAACTGCAGCGCCTGATGGCGCTGGAGGACGAGCGGCCCGATTTCCTTTCGCAGTCGGTGGTGGATGCGGCGGTGTTCTCGCCGCAGCCGGGACAGAAGATCGGCCCGTACAAGCTCGAGCGCCCGCTGGGCGAAGGCGGCATGGGCCAGGTGTGGCTGGCGCTACGCGCCGATGGCCTCTACGACCGCCGCGTGGCGCTGAAGCTGCTGCGCCCGGGCCTCGGCGACGCCGGCCTGCGCACGCGCTTCACCCGCGAACGGCAGATCCTGGCGCGCCTGGGCCACGCCCACATCGCCCGCCTGCTCGACGCCGGCGTGAGCAGCGACGGCCAGCCTTACCTCGCGCTGGACTACGTGCAGGGCGAGCCGATCACCGACTACGCGCGCAAACTGTCGCTGTCGAAAGAAGCGCGGCTGAAGCTGTTCCTGCAGGTGTGCGCGGCGGTGAGCCATGCGCACGCCAACCTGGTGGTGCATCGCGACCTCAAGCCCTCCAACATCATGGTGACGCCGGCCGGCGAGGTCTGCCTGCTCGATTTCGGCATCGCCAAGCTGCTCGATGAATCGGCCAACGGCGACACCGAGATCACCGGCACCGGCACCCGCGCCTTCACCCTGCACTACGCCGCGCCCGAGCAGCTGCGCAACGGCGTGATCACCACCATGACCGACGTGTATTCGCTGGGCGTGGTGCTTTACGAAATGCTGGTGGGCCGCAAGCCCTACGACCCGGCGCGCGCCACCGATGCGGCGTTCGAGGAGGCCATCCTCACCGGCGATGCGGTGCGCCCTTCCACCGCGGCGCTGAAGCTGGCGCGCGAGGCGGGTGCGGCGGCGCCGCGACGCATCGCGGGTGAACTGTCGGGCGACCTCGACAATATCCTGCTGAAGGCGCTGGCGAAGGCGCCCGAGGACCGCTACGTCTCCGTGGAGGCGCTGGCGCAGGACTTGCGCCGCCACCTCGACGGCGAGCCGGTGCTGGCGCGGCCGCAGAGCCTGGGCTATCGCACCGCGAAGTTCATCGGGCGCAATTCGGTGGCGCTGGTGGCGGGTTTCTTCGTTAGCGGGCTGCTGCTGGCGGCGCTGGGCTTCGTGTCGTGGCAGGCGCGGCGCGCGATCGTGGAGGCCGAGCGCGCGCAGGCGATGCAGGACTTCGTGGTGGCGCTGTTCGAGAACACCGACCAGGCCGGCGACGGCGACGGCCTGGATGTGCGCACGCTGCTCGACGCCGGCGTGCGCCGCGCCGACACCGAGCTGCTGGGCCAACCGCAGGCGCGCGCCGAGCTGTTGGGCCTGGTGGTGCGGCTGCGGCAAGGCCTGGGCGACGACCGCCAGGCACTGGAGCTGCTCGATCGCCAGTCGCAGGTGCTGGGCACGCTGGCGGGCGAAGCGCCCGCGCGCCTGGGCATCGAGGCCGCCGCGATGCGCGGCCGCAGCCTGCGGGCGCTGGGCCAGCCGGAAGTGTGCGTGCGCGCGCTGCTGCCGTGGCTGCCGGTGAGCCAGCAGCAGTCGGCGCGGCAGCCGCGCGAGGTGTCGGAATTCCTGTCGCAGCTCGGCCGCTGCCACCGCCGGCTCGGCGGCCACGACGTGGCGCGCGATCTGTTCGGACAGGCCCTGGCCCTGCGCGCCGGCCCCGAACTCAAGGCGCTGCAGGCCGAAAGCCAGGCCGACCTGGCCGGCCTGCTGGCCGACGAAGGGCGCCACGCCGAAGCCATCCTCGCGATGCGCGCCGCGCTGTCGCTGCTGCGCGAGAGCGGCGGCGACCGCAATGCGCTGGGCGTGGAAATCTGGCGCGAGCTCGGCAGCCTGCACCTGGTGATCGGCGATCGCGTGGAGAGCGAATCGTCCTACCGCCAGGCGATGGAGATCGCGCTCACCCGCTTCGGCCCCGGCCACCCCGCCAGCACTGGCGTGCAGCGCCCGCTGGGCGCGCTGCTGGTTCAGAACGGAAAACTTGAAGAAGCCGAGCGCCTGCTGCGCACCGCGCACGAGCGCCTGCTGGCGCGCTTCGGCCCCGAGCATCCGGAAGTGGCGGCGTCGTGGCAGCAGCTCGGCCGGCTGTCGTGGGAACAAGGAAGGCTTGCGCAGGCGCAGGACGCCTTCCAGCGCAGCCTGCAGCTGGTACGCCGCGGCAACGACCTCGGCCCGCGCTCGTCGGTGCTGTGCGATCTCGCCCAGGTCCGGCTGGCCCTGGGCCAGGCCGACGGCGCCGAGCTGCTGGCGCTGGAATGCCAGCAGCTGGCCCTCGCCGACAGCCCGCTTCAAGCAGCGCGCGCGGACCTGCTGCTGGCGCGGGTGGCGATGACACGCATGAATTCAGAAGCGGCGCTGTCGCTGCTCGCGTCCGCCGAACAGCGGCTGCTGGCCGCGGGCATCACCGCCGGCAGCGACGAGCACCTGCCCGTCGCCCTCGCGCGAACCCAAGTGCTGATCGACGTCGGCAACGTGCCGGGCGCCGATGCGGCACTGAACGCGCTGCGCAACCTGCCCCGCGCCCGCCCCACCCCGACCGACGCGTGGGACTGGCGCATCGGCGCCCTGCAGGCGCGGCTGCTCTGCCGGCAAGGCCGCAGCGGCGATGGCCGCGCGCTCCAGCAACAGATGCTGGCCGAGGCAAGCGTCGGCCAGCCGGAGCGGCAACGCCTGGCCGATGAGATCGCGGAACTGGCCGCCGGCTGCGGCCGCGGCTAGCCACAGAAAGAAAGGGGTCAGAGTAATTATTTGTTTGAATCGACGGGCTCCGACAGAGGCAGCCGCCAATGGCCTACCGCGCCATCACGCGTCGACAGGACATGCTGGCCTCGACGCCCCTGCGAGCCCGGACGATGCCCCGCCAACCCCGCCTCGAGTTACCTGGCTTTCCGCTCCACGTAACCCAGCGGGGCGTCAACCGCGCCGCCACGTTTGTAGATGCCGGCGACTACACGCGCTATCTGCATTGGCTCTCGGAGGCCCTTACTGAGCACGAGGTTGCGCTGCATGCCTACGTCTTGATGGGGAACCACGTCCATCTTCTCGCCACCCCGTCGGCGAACGGCGGGATCTCAAGAGCCATGGCACAAGTGGGGAGCCGTTATGTCCGTTCATTCAATCGCAGACACGGGCGAACGGGGACACTTTGGGAGGGTCGCTTCAAGTCCAGCCTGGTCGATTCGGACCGATACGCGCTGGCCGTTTGCCGATACATTGAACTCAATCCGGTCAGGGCTGGGCTTGTGGACAGGCCTGAGCGGTATCCGTGGTCAAGCGTCCACCATCATCTCGGGATGAAGCCGGACCCGATGATCACCTCGCATCCGTGCCTGCGTTCCCTCGCCAGCGAGGAAGCCAACCAGGCAGCGGCCTATCGCGAGCTGCTTTGCGAATCACTGCCCGAGGAGGACCTCACCGCCATCCGCCAACACATCGGCAAAGAGCGCTCGCTGGGTGGCCCCCGCTTCCAGGCTATGGTCGAAGCGGCGATCGGCCGGCCAGTCGGCATTAGACCTCGCGGAAGGCCGTGCAAAGTCGCTGGTGAATAGGCTTTCGAAGCGAGTTTTGGCCCGTCGACGCGAATTCAAACAAATAATTACTCTGACCCCTTTTTTACTCGCCCAAGGGCAGCTGGGGCTGCTGCAGGTCGATCACGCCCTCGCCTGCCATCACTTTCTTGAACTCGCCGCGGCTGACGGAAACATAGCGCTCGTTGCCGCCGATCTCCACCTGCGGGCCGTCGGAGATGGCGCGGCCGTTCTCGTCCACGCGCAGCACCATCGTGGCCTTGCGGCCGGTGTGGCAGATGGTCTTGATCTCGACCAGGTTGTCGGCCCAGGCCAGCAGGTACTGGCTGCCTTCGAACAGTTCGCCGCGGAAGTCGGTGCGCAGGCCGTAGGCCAGCACCGGCACGTTCAGGCGGTCGACGATCTCGGTGACCTGCCAGACCTGGGTCTTCGAGAGGAACTGCGCTTCGTCCACCAGCACGCAGTGCAGCGGTCCGCGCGCGGCGATGTCGTCGCGCACCATCGCGAGCAGGTCGTCGTCGCGGCCGAAGATGGTGCCGCGCGCCTTGAGGCCGATGCGCGACGCCACCACGCCCTCGCCATAGCGGTCGTCCAGCCGCGGCGTGAGGATGAGCGTGCGCATGCCGCGCTCGTGGTAGTTGTGCGCGCTCTGCAGCAGCGTGGTGGTCTTTCCGGCGTTCATCGCCGAATAGTAGAAATAGAGCTTGGCCAAGGCGGTGGTCCGGGGCGTGCGAGGGGGCATTATCGCCGCTGGCGCGGGTGCTTGGCCAAGGCGGGATTGTTCAGGTAACCGACGGTGGCTGCAGCGCGGTCGCCATCACGTCCGACCAGCCCAGCCGCGCCATCGCGCGGTTCCACTCGTCATCACCGGGCGCGATGGCGGTGATGCGGCGGCCATCCAGCGGATGCGGGAACGACAGCCGGTACGCGTGCAGCAGCATCCGGTGCACGCCCATCATGCGGAAGGCCTGGTTGTGGCGGCCGTCGCCGTGGCTGCTGTCGCCAACCATGTGGTGGTGGATGTGCTTGAGGTGGCGGCGGATCTGGCGGAAGCGGCCCGTCTGCGGCGTGCAGCGCAGCAGCGCGTAGCGCGAGGTCGGGTGCTGGGCGCTGGGGATCTCGAGTTCGGCGGTGGCCAGGCGCGCGTACGCGGTGACGGCGGGCTTTTTCTGCGGCTTGCCGGGGCCGCCGTCGAGCGGATGGTCGATCACGCCCTCGGCCGGCTCGGGCCAGCCGCGGCACACCGCCAGGTAGTCCTTCTCGAAGTCCTGCGACATCAGCGCCTTGCCGAGCGCCGAGGCGCTGTCGCGGTCGAAGGCCAGCAGCAGGCAGCCGCTGGTGGCGCGGTCCAGCCGATGCACCAGGAACACGGGGCGGCCGAACTGCTCGCGCAGGCGGTCGGCGGCGAAGTCGGTCTCGCCGCGGGCGAGGGCGCTGTCGTGCACCATCAGGCCGGCGGGTTTGTTGACCACAGCGATCTGTTCGTCGGCGAGGAGTACGGGCAGCGCGAGCGTCAAGGCGGCGGGTCCGGGCGGCGGGGGCGCGATTCTCGCATGCGCGCGACGCTGGCGTAGGATGGCGCCGGGAACCCAGGGGAACGCCATGAATACGACCACACCTCGCCTGCTCGCCGGCCTGGCCTGCCTGTTGCTGGCCGGCACCAGCACGGCCCGCCCGCCCGACGGCGGCGGCCACCTCACCGCCGCCGACATGGCCGACCACGTCTCGCCCGAACTCGACCGCCGCCTCGTGGACGAGGTGAACCAGAACCTCGCCACCCTGCAGCGCAGCGGCAAATCCGTCGTTCCGCGGACGCAGGCAGTGAGCGGCATGCTGTGGCCGCTCGGCCCGGTAAACGGCGCCGGCAAGCAGTGGCACGGCATCTCGAACTTCGTGGACCTCAACGCCGGCTTCCCGAGCCAGCTGCAGGACTACACCTGCGGCACCCGCACCTACGACACCGCCGGCGGCTACAACCACCGCGGCATCGACTACTTCATCTGGCCCTTCCCGTGGACGCTGATGGATGCCGGCGCCGTGGACGTGCTGGCCGCGGCGCCCGGCACGCTGGTGGCCAGGGGCGACGGCAACAACGACCGCTCCTGCTCGATGAACGCACCGGACACGCCGAACTACGTGGTGATCCAGCACGCCGACGGCTCGGTGGCGCGCTACCTGCACATGAAGAACGGCTCGGTCACCACGCTGCCGATCGGCGCGCCGGTGCCGGCGGGCACGCCGCTGGGCAAGGTCGGCAGTTCGGGCATTTCCACCGGGCCGCACCTGCACCTGGAGTTCCGCGCCAGCAACGCCGTCGGCGCCGCGGTGATCGAACCGCACGCCGGCGCCTGCAACGCCAGCCCCACCATGACCTACGCCGAGACGCGCCCCTACCGGGACTCTCGCATCAACCGCCTTTCCACCCACGGCGCACCGCCCCAGATGGCCAGCTGCCCGAACACGGTGGACACGCCCAACTTCAAGAACACCTTCGTGCCGGGCGAAAGCTTCAGCGTGATGGCCGGCTACCGCGACCAGGTGGCCGGCACCAGCACCCAGTACCGCGTGCTGCGGCCCGACGGCAGCGTGTTCTCGAGCTGGAGCCAGACCGCCGGCACCACGTATTCCGGCGCCTGGTGGTACTGGAACCTGGCGCTGCCGTCGAACGCGCCGCATGGGCTGTGGGCCTTCGAAGCGACTTATCAGGGCGTGAACACGCGCCACAGCTTCCAGGTGGCCGACGGCACGCCCGCAGCGGCGTCGGCCTTCCCGGTCGACCTGTCGGGCAGCTGGTACAACACCGGCACCTCGGGCCAGGGCTTCAACCTGGACATGGTCGGCGAGAACCGCTTCCTGCTGTACTTCTACGGCTACCACAACGACGGCGAGCAGCTGTGGCTCTACGGTGATTTCAACCCGGGCACCGCGGCCTTCGCCTGGGACGTGCCGGTGACGATCGACATGTACGTGCTCGACGGCGGCGGCTTCCAGACCTTCCCCGCGCCGTCCAGCCGCGTGTGGGGCACGGCGAAGCTGATCTTCGAGAGCTGCAAGCGCGCGACCATCGAGCTGACCGGCGAAAGCGGCGCGCAGATCCTGCAGCTCGACAAGCTCAACACCACGCGCGGACTGGGCTGCCCCTGAAAGCAGACGGCCCCGGTCATGCCGGGGCCGTCAGTCTCTGCAGGTCACGCCGAGGCGCGCAGCCGGCTCAACGACGCGGCCAAGCCGCCAGGAACGCCGCGAACGCGCCCAGCCCGGCGATGCCCGCCGCGGCCGGGATGCCGAGCAGGCGCGGGCCGCCCGCTTCCAATCCCACCAAGACCGCGGCCACCACCATCAGGCCGGTGCCCAGGATGGCGTAGATGGTCTGCCGCTGCCCGGCCTTGGAGATGCGCGCCAGCTCCGCGAGGTCCTCGCTGCGCATGTTGATGCTGTGCTGCCCGCGCACCTGCTGGGCCAGGAAGTCGTGCAGCAGGCGCGGCATGTCGGGCGCATGCGTGATCAGCTCGGGCAGGCGCTTGCGGAACTCGGCGCCCAGCGTGGCGGGGCTGTAGCGCTCGCGCAGGATCTTCTCCAGCACCGGCCGCGCCTCGGCCCAGATGTCGAGCTTGGGGTCGAGCAGGCGGCCCACGCCCTCGATGTTGAGCAGGGTCTTCTGCAGCAGGATCAGCTGCGGCTGGAGCGTCAGCTCGTAGCGCTGCGCGGTCTTGAACAGCTTCACCAGCACCTCGCCCAGCGAGATCTCGCTCAGCGGGCGGGTGAAGTAAGGCTCGCACACCGCGCGCGTGGCCGCCTCGAGTTCGTCGATGCGGATATGCGAAGGCATCCAGCCCGCCTCGATGTGCAGCTCGGCGATGCGGCGGTAGTCGCGCTGGAAGATCGCCATGAAGTTCTCGGCCAGGTAGTACTGGTCGCGGCGGTCGAGCTGGCCAACGATGCCGAAGTCGATGGCGATGTAGCGCGGATTGGCCTGGCGCGTTGCGTCCACCCAGATGTTGCCGGCGTGGGCATCGGCGTGGAAGAAGTTGTCGCGGAACACCTGCGCGTAGAACACGCGCACGCCCTTGGCCGCCAGCGCCTTGCGGTCGATGCCGGCGGCGTCCAGCGCCACGATGTCGTCGGACGGGATGCCGCGCACGCGCTCCATCGTCAGCACGGTCTCGGTGCTGTAGTCCCAGAACACTTCGGGAACGTAAAGGTCGTCGCTGCCCAGCCAGGTGCGGCGCATCTGGCTGGCGTTGGCGCCCTCGCGCTGCAGGTCGAGCTCGGCGTACAGCGTGGCGGCGATCTCGGACACCACCTCGTGCGCGCGGATCTTGTCGGCGTTCGGGTGGTGGCGGTCGGCCAGCGAGGCCAGGGTGCGCAGCAGTTCGATGTCGGCGTCGATGCGGGCGCGGATGTCGGGGCGCAGCACCTTCACCACCACCTCGCGACCGTCGTGGAAACGCGCGGCGTGCACCTGCGCGATCGAGGCCGAGGCCAGCGGCGTGAGGTCGAACTCGGCGTAGATCTCGCCGACCGGCCTGCCCAGCGCGGCCTCGACCAGCGCGCGCGCCTCCTCGCCCGGGAACGGCGCGACGCGGTCCTGCAGCAGCGTCAGCTCTTCGGCGATATCGGGCGGCAGCAGGTCGCGGCGGGTGGACAGCACCTGCCCGAACTTCACGAAGATGGGGCCCAGCTCCTGCAGCGCGTGCCGCAGGCGCTGGCCGCGGGGCAGGTCGGCGGCCTCGCGCGCGGGCGTGATCGGCTTGAGCAGCCACAGCCAGCGGCCGAAGGCGGTGTCGCGCAGGAAATCATCGAGCCGGTGCCGCAGCAGCACGCGGGCGATGCCCACGGCGCGCAGCGTGGCGGTGATCCCGCGCGAGCCGCCGCGCACCAGGCCGACCGCGCTCAAGCGCCCTGCCCCGCGTTCAGACGGGCGAAACGCGCAAGCAGGCGCTCGGCGCGATCGCGCAGGTCATCCACGTCGTCGTGGAAGGCGGCGAGCTCGGCCTTGCCGACCAGGTCGCGCGATTCCTCGGTGAGGTAGTCGACGGTGTCGCGGCTGAAGCCGCGCACGAATTCGCCGCCGGCCTTGAGCGCCTCGCCCAGCACGCGCGCCACCTGCGGCCCGATCACCGGTCCAAGCAGGTCGGCGAAGGGCTTCTCGAAATCAGGATCGAAGCGCTGCGCGAGATGCTGCAGCGTGCGCGCCAGCTCGGCGTCGCCGTTGATGCGGACCTTGCCGACCGGCGGCGCACCGCTGGCGCGGAAAAAGGGAAGCTGGGACAGCACGCCCGAGAGCGTGGCGCGGATGCCCAGGTCGGGCTCGTCGGTGGGCGGGCCCACCTGCAGCCGGCCCTCGTGCACCGTGATGTCGAGGGCCACCGGTGGGGCCTCCAGCGCCAGGCCGATACGACGACCGCCGAGGCGCGCGAGCGCCCCGGCGGTGTCGGGATCGAGGGCAACCAGTCGGTTGAGCGCCAGTTCCAGCGCGCGGCCGGCCAGGGGCTTGAGGGCGTCGAAGGGGGAGGCGGCTTGCGTCATGCCGCCATTCTAGCCATCCGGCGTGATGCCCGGGGGTGGGCCGTCAGGTGGCCTTCTTGAGGAAGGACACGACCGCCAGGATCAGGAAGATCACGAACAGCACTTTGGCGATCGTGGCTGCCATGCCGGCCAGGCCACCGAAACCGAGGACGGCCGCAATGATGGCGACCACGAGGAAGATCAGCGCGTAATGGAGCATGGTTGCTCTCCTGTTATTGGGGGATGCCTCTGATGGGCAACCCGACCCTAGCCCCCGCTTCCTGACCGCGGGGTTAAGCGCAGGATCGTCCTCAGGCGCGGTTTATGCTCGCCTTCACGCGGAACTAGCGAGCGCCCGCGCGCCACCAGGCGGCCAGGCGCGCCAGGCCTTCCGCGGTGGACAACCGCGGCACGTAATCGAAATCGCGGCGGGCGGCGGAGATGTCGTACCAATGCGGCGTCGACAGCTGTTCGGCGAGGAAGCGCGTCATCGGTGGCTCGCCTTGAAGGCGCAGCAGCGTCCACGCGGCCTCGAGCACGGCGCCCGCCGCGTACGCCACCGGGTACGGCACGCTGCCGGTGACCGGCGGCACGCCCGCGGCGGCCAGCATGTCGTTGACGATCTGGCGCACCGGCCGCGGCTCGCCATTCGAGATGAAATACGCCTTGCCCGCACAGGGCGCGCCTGGCACCAGCGCCTTGAAGGCATCGACGTGTGCCTGCGCGGCGTTGTCGATGTAGGTGGTGTCCATGCGGTTGTGGCCGCCGCCGACGAAGCGCAGGCGGCCCGCGTTCGCGCGCTCGACCAGGCGCGGCAGCAGCTGGGTGTCGCCCGGGCCCCAGATCAGGCGCGGGCGCAGCGCCACGGTGGCGAGCGTGGCGTCGTTCGCGGCCAGCACCTCTTTTTCCGCGATCAGCTTGGTGGCCGGATACGGCGCCCGGAAGTGCTCGCCGTAAGGCGTGTTGTCCTCGTTGCCGCCTTCCACGGGTGTGCGGCCGCTGTGGGTGACGCTGGGCGTGGACGTGTACACCAGCCGCGCGATGCCGTGCGCGCGCATCGCCGCCAGCACGTTGCGCGTGCCGGTGACGTTGGCGCTGAAGTAGCTTTCCACGCTTCCCCACGCGCCGGCCTTGGCGGCGTTGTGGAAGATGGCGTCCTGGCCCGCGAAGGCGGCGAGCACCGCCGCGGCGTCGGCGAGGTCGCCGCGCACCTGGCGCACGCCCATCGCCTCGAGCGCCGGCGAGTGGCTGCGCTGGAAGCTGGTGACGTCGTGGCCTTCGGCCTGCAGCGCCTTGCACAGGGCCTGGCCGAGGAAGCCGGCGCCGCCGGTCACGAGCACTTTCATGCGTTCCTCCGCGGCACGCGCGGCTGCTTCGCGGCCCAGGCCGCCAGCTGCTCGCGGCCGATCTTGGCGTTGTGGCGGATGTCGACCGGGAAGCCCGGGTGGATCAGGAAATCGTGGATGCGCGCGGTGTGCACATAGCCCATGCCGAGGCGATAAAGCTCGTCGAGCACGCGCTCGTGCTCCGACATCGGCAGGTTCGGCGCCATCTCGACGCAAAGCACGGGCCGTTGGTCGTTGCCCTCGCCCACGCCGACCAGCGCGGTGCGCGCGACGTCGGGATGGGTGTTGAACACCGGCTCGACCTGCTCGGTGTAGAGGTTGCCCAGCGCCGTGCGCACGCGGTGCGACTTGCGGCCGCAGAACCACAGCCGGCCCTCGGCGTCGAAGCGGCCGAGGTCGCCCATGCGGTGCACCACGCGCGTGCTGCCGTCGGGCAGGGTCTCGCGGATCTTCGCCAGCGCGGTCGCCTGCGGGCGGTTGAAGTATTCGTCGGTGGCGGTGGGGCCGGCGACGGTGATCTCGCCGATGGCTTCCGCGCCCAGCACCTGCGCCTGCGACCAGTCGGTGATCGCGGCGTCGGTGATGGCGATGATGCGCACCTCGTTCGGCGGCACCGGGCGGCCGACGCAGGTGCCGGCGCCGTGTTCGGTGGCATCGCGGGTGGACTGCAGTTCGCGGCCTTCGATCACCGCGACGGGCAGGCACTCGGTGGCGCCGTAGGGCGTCCAGAACTGCGCGTCGTCCGGCAGCAGGGCGCTGATGCGCGCCACCACGTCGGCGGGCACGGGCGCGCCGGCGGAGGTGACGCGGCGCAGGCCGTCGAGCTTCTGGCCGTGGTCGGCCAGCACCTTCATCAGCGCCGGCGAGCCAAACAGCTGGTCGACGCCGAAGGCCTTCATCGCGTGCAGCAGCTTGCGCGGGTCGGCCTTGGCGGGCCGGGTGGGATCCATGTCGGGGATGATCGAACTCAGGCCCAGGGCCGGGTCGAACAGCGCGAACGGCGGGAAGGTCGGCATGTCCACGCCACCGGGCCGGATGCCGAAGGCGTCGCGCAGCAGGTCGATCTGCGCGACGAAGTGGCGGTGGCGGTAGACCACGCCCTTGGGCACGCCGGTGGAGCCGGAGGTGAACAGGATCGCGGCGACGTCGTCGCCCGCGGTGTCGGCCAGCTGCGGGCCCGCGCCGTGGCCCGCGACTTCGACCTCAGCCAGCGTCGCGCCGCCCCAGAACCAACGGCGACCCACCGTGATGCGCGTGCGCACCGACGGCGCCCAGCGCAGCAGTATCCGCGCGAACTGCGCCAGCGGGATGCCGATGAAGGCCTCGGGCTTAGCTTCGCCGAGGCACTGCTTCAGCGCGCGCTTGTCGATGCCCGGATCCACCAGCACCGGCACGGCGCCCGCCTTGAACAAGGCGAACATCAGCAGGAAGAACTCGGGCGAGGGCCGCACCATCACCACCGCGCGGGTGCCGCGGCCGATGCCGTGCTTCGCGAGTCCCGCCGCGATCGCGTCGGAGCGCTGGTCGAGTTCGCGGTAGCTGAGCGTGAGGTCGTGGCGGGCGAAGCCGCCGGGCCCGCGCGAGCCCGGGCAGCGCATGGCGACGCGATCGGGCGCCTCGGCGGCCAGCCGCGGCAGCGCGGCGGCGATGTTGCAGGCCGCCGTCATCTCACAGCAGGTTGCGGTCGAGGAAGTCGCGCAGGCGCGGCACCAGCACCTCGTGCTTGTCCTCGAGCACGTAGTGGCCGGCGTCCTCGTAGACCTGCTTCTCGGCGCGCGGCAGCGCCTCCTCGAAGCCCTTCAGGAAATGGTGGTCGAACACGAAGTCCTGCAGGCCCCAGCCCAGGTAGGCGGGGCGGTCGGCGTAGGACGCCAGGCGCTTGCCGGCCTCTTCCACCAGGTCCCAGGCGCGGTCGCCCGGCGCCAACGGGATGTCCTGCACGAAGCGCAGGGTGGAGATGCGGTTCTTCCAGCTGTCGTACGGGGCCTCGTAGGCCTTGAGCACGTCGGCGGGCATCTTGCGCACCACGCCCTGGCGGGTGGCGCCGGCCGCGAAGGCGTTGAAGCCGCGGATGGCGAGCGCGCCGAGGTTGTAGTCGCGGCCCAGCTTGAGCTGCCAGGGCAAGGGCTTGCTGGCCGGCAGCGGGAAGGACGCGGTGTTGAGGATGATCAGGCGCTTGATGCGGGCGCCGTGCTTGAGCGCCCAGCCGAAGCCGATCATGCCGCCCCAGTCGTGCACCGCCAGGGTGAGGTCGTCGCCCACGCCCAGGTGGGTCAGCAGGCGGTCCAGGTCCTGGATGCGGCTGCGCAGGGTGTAGCTGTAGGCCTTGTCGTCGGGCTTGTCGGACAGGCCCATGCCGATGTGGTCGGGCACGATGCAGCGGTAGTCGTCGCGCAGGCCCAGCACCAGGTGGCGCCAGTAGTACGACCAGGACGGGTTGCCGTGCAGCATCAGCACCGGGTCGCCCTCGCCCTCGTCCAGGTAGGACTGGGTGAGGCCATTCGGGTGCACGAAGGACTTCGGGACGAAGGGATAGTCCGGGAACGGACCCTTGGCGAGGACGCGCGCCTGTTCGGCGCTGAGGGTGGTCTGATTCATGGCCCCGGATTCTACGAGGAAAAATGTACCAGGTTCATTTATTCGGGCCGGATGCTGGCAAAGGCGTGCGATCTCGGCCGAACAAATGAACCTGGTACATTTTTCCCCGGCATCACCGGGCGACTCGCTATCCTCGGCGGAGCACACCCCGGAGCCCGTCCATGAAGCGCCCCCTCGTCCTTGCCGCGCTGGCCCTGGTCGCGCTCGTCCTGGGCTGGACCGGCCTGCAGTCCCTGCGCGGCCCGGTGCTCGACGGCTACCCGGTCACCGCCCGGCCGCTGGTGCAGACCGTGGTCGCCACCGGCCGGGTGGCGGCGGTGTCGCGGGCGCAGGTGGGCAGCCCGGTTACCGCGGTGGTGGTCGAGCGGCGGGTGGAGGAAGGCGACGTGGTGCAGCCGGGCGACGTGCTGGCGGTGCTGCGCGCGGATGACCTCGAAGCCGCCGTGCGCGAGGCCGAATCCGCCCTCGCCCAGCTGCAGCAGGCGACCCGCCCGCAGGCCCAGGCCGCGCTGCGCGAGGCCGAGGCCCGGCTGGCCCAGGCCAGCCGCGAGGCCGCGCGGCGCCGCGACCTGTTCGCCCGCCAGCTGATCGCCCGCGAAGCCCTGGAGCAGGCCACCCAGGCCGAGACCACCGCCCGCTCCGCCGCCGAACAGGCCCGCCTGGCCGCCACCGCCCTCGCCGCCGGCCAACCCGCCGAGGCCGCCGCCCGGGCCCGGCTCGAAACCGCGCGGGCCCAGCTGGCCAAGACCACGATCCGCGCCGAAGTGGCCGGCACCGTGCTCACCCGCAACGCCGAGCCCGGCGACCTGGTGCAGCCCGGCCGCGTGCTGTTCGAGATCGCGCGCGCCGGCGACACCGAGATCCTGCTGCCGCTGGACGAGAAGAACCTCGAGGTGCTGGCGCTGGACCAGCCGGCGATGTGCGTGGCCGATGCCTTCCCCTCGCGCCCCTTCCCGGCCCGCGTCAGCTTCATCGCGCCCAGCGTGGACCCGCAGCGCGGCTCGGTGGACATCCGGCTCACCGTGTCGCCCGCGCCTGATTTCCTGCGCCAGGACATGACCGTGTCGGTGAACGTGGAGACCGGCCGCCGCGAACGCGCCATCGTCGTGCCCAACGACGCCCTGGCCACCACCGACGACGGCCGCGCCGAACTGTGGGCGGTGGTGGACGGCCGCGCCGTGCGCCGCACCGTGACGCTGGGCCTGCGCGGCCTGGCGATGACCGAGGTCACCGAGGGCCTGGCCGAAGGCGACCGGGTACTGGCCGACGCCAAGGCACCGGTGGCCGAGGGCGACCGCGTGCGCGCGCGCGACAGCGCGCTGCCCGCCGCTGCCGGCGACGCCGCCACCCGCAACGAACTGCCGGCCAAGCTCGACTGACGCCGATGTGGATCGAATGGACCATCGCCACCCGCTTCCTGCGCGAGGGCAAGGCGCAGAGCACGCTGATCCTGGTCGGCATCGCCACGGGCGTGGCGGTGATCGTGTTCCTGACCGCGCTGATCACCGGCCTGCAGGGCAACATCATCAACCGCACGCTGGGCACGCAGGCGCATATCCGCGTGCAGCCCACCGAGGAAACCAACCGCATCCTGGCGCCCGCCGACGGCAGCGTGCAGCTGGTGCTGGAGAACAAGCGCGCGCAGCGGCTGCGTTCGATCAACAACTGGCAGCAGGTGCGCGACGTGCTGGACACGCTGCCGCAGGTGACCGCGGTGTCGCCGGTGATCTCAGGCCCGGCGTTCGCGCGGCGCGGCGAGGCGCTGGAGTCGGTGGCGCTGGTGGGCATCGACGCCGGGCGCTACCAGCGCATCATCCCGATCCAGGACGACGTGGTGGCCGGCGTGTTCCGCATCGGTGCCGGCGACACGGTGATCGGCAAGCAGCTGGCCGCCGACCTCGGCATCCGGGTGGGCGACAAGCTGCGGCTGGATGGCGGCCAGGGGCGCGAGAGCGTGGTGAACGTGGCGGGCATCTTCGAGCTGGGCGTGCGTGAACTGGATTCGCGCTACGTGTACCTGGACATGAAGCAGGCGCAGTCGCTGCTGGACCTGCCGGGCGCGGCGACCGTGATCGACGTGACCGTGGACGACATCTTCGCGGCGAAGTCGATCGCGGCGCGCATCGGCCGGCTGACCGGGCTCAAGTCCGAGAGCTGGATGGAGACCAATGCCCAGCTGATGAACGCGCTGCGCTCGCAAAGCCTGAGCACGCAGATGATCAGCCTGTTCGTGGCGCTGAGCGTGGCGCTGGGCATCGCCAGCGTGCTGTCGGTGAGCGTGGTGCAGCGCACGCGCGAGATTGGCATCCTGCGCGCGATGGGCACCACGCGGCCGCAGATGCTGCGGGTGTTCCTGATGCAGGGCGCGATCTTCGGGCTGGCGGGGTCGCTGGTCGGCGGGGTGGCGGGCTATGCGCTGGTGGGCGCGTTCAACACGTTCGGGCCGAAGCTGTTCTTCATTCCCGTGAGCCCGTGGCTGCTGGTCGGCGCGGCGGCGCTGGCCACCGTGACCGGCATCGTGGCGGCGGCGGTGCCGGCGCGGCGCGCCTCGGGCCTGGACCCGGTGGAGGCGATCCGCCATGTCTGAGACGCATGACGCCGGGCAGGAAGTGCTGCGGCTCGCGGGCCTGCGCAAGAGCTACAACGTCGGCAAGCCGACCGAGGTGGAGGTGCTGCACGGGCTGGACCTGCGGCTGCAGCGCAGCGACTTCGCGGCGCTGGTGGGCGCCTCGGGCTCGGGCAAGAGCACGCTGCTCAACGTGATCGGCCTGCTCGACCGCCCGACGCAGGGCGAACTCTACCTGCTCGGCCAGGCGACCCGCGGCATGGACGATGCCGGCCGCACGGCGCTGCGCGGCAGTGCGATCGGCTTCGTGTTCCAGTTCCACCATTTGATCCAGGCCTTCACCGCGCTGGAGAACGTACTGATGCCTGTGATGGTGGCGAGCGGCAAGCCCACGCGCGAGCAGCTCGACCGCGGGCGGGCGCTGTTGGCCGACGTCGGACTGTCGGGCCTTGAGCACCGCAAGCCCGACCAGCTCTCCGGCGGCCAGCAGCAGCGCGTCGCCGTCGCCCGCGCGCTGGTCACCCGCCCTGCCCTGCTGCTGGCCGACGAACCCACCGGCAACCTCGACAGCCAGTCCGCCGGCGAGGTGTTCGAACTCTTCCGCAAGTTCAACCGCGAGTTCGGCTGCGCCGTCCTGCTGGTCACCCACGACCCGCGCCTGTCGGCCCGATGCGACCGCACCATCACCCTCGTCGACGGCCAAATCCGCTGACCGCAAATGAACCAGGTTCATTTGCCCGGACGAACGGTTCGAGCCAGGCACCTTAAGCAAATGAACCTGGTTCATTTGCGGTCAGGAGGTTCGGGAACTGGCGGGGCTGGGAGCGCAGGTATTGCGGGGGCGCGGTGACGCTGGCGCCCAGGTGCGCGGCGGCGTGCCAGGGCCAGCGGGGGTCGTAGAGGATGCCGCGGGCGATGGCGATGAGGTCGGCGTCGCCCGTGGCGACGATGGCCTCGGCGTGGTCGTAGTCGGTGATCATTCCGACCGCGACCACGGGGATCGCCACGGCCTGCTTCACCGTGCGCGCGTGCGGCACTTGGTAGCCGGGGCCGACGGGGATCTGCTGCGCGGGATGCAGTCCGCCGGTGGAGACGTGGATGGCGCTGCAGCCGCGCGCCTCGAGCGCCTTCGCGAAAGCCACCGTGTCCTCGGTGGACCAGCCGCCGGCGACCCAGTCGGTGGCGGACACGCGCACGCTGACCGGCCTGTCCGCCGGGAAGGCCGCGCGCACCGCGTCGAAGACGTCCAGCGGGAAGCGCATGCGGTTCTCCAGCGAGCCGCCGTACTCGTCGTCGCGCCGGTTCGACAGCGGCGACAGGAACTGGTGCAGCAGGTAGCCGTGCGCGGCGTGGATCTGGACGGCGTCGAGCCCCAGGCGCGCAGCGCGGCGCGCGGCGGCTGCGAAGGCGTCGCGCACCTCGTCCATCTGCTCGGGCGTCATCGCCACGGGGGCGTTGTCGGTGTCGTGGAATGGCAACGCGGACGGCGCGACGGTCTGCCAGCCGTGGGCGTGATCGGGCGCGATCTGCCTGCCGCCTTGCCACGGCAGGTCGGTGGACGCCTTGCGGCCGGCGTGGGCCAGCTGGATCGCGATCGGCATCGAAGACCATCGGCGAACGGACTGCAGCACCGTCGCCATCGCCGCCTCGGTGGCGTCATCCCAGAGCCCGACGTCACCGTAGGAGATCCGCCCTTCGGGAAGCACGGCCGTGGCCTCGATCGTGAGCAGGCCGGCGCCCGACAGCGCCAGCTGGCCGAGGTGGATCACGTGCCAGTCGGTCATCCTTCCGTCCACCGCCGAGTACTGGCACATGGGCGCGATGACGATGCGGTTGGCGAGCGACAGCGCGCCAACGGAAAGCGGTTCGAAGAGTTTGGGGGTAGTCATGCCGGCCTGCTGTGTGCGCAGAAGTCGAATCGGCCGACGCCACCGGCGAATACCCAGGCGACGTACTGGTCGTAGAGGTGCACCGGGTCCTGGACCAGGCGGATCGATGCGAAGTCTCCGTCATGCACGTGGAAAACCCGCTGCGTCGCGCTGCGCTCCTGGACGAACAGCAGGTCGCCCTCCGTACCCTGGGCCTCTTTCTCCCGACTGTCCAGGACGCAGGCGAAGGACTTCCAGACCAGGCCATCGGGGCGCGGCACCGCGTCCGGATCGGCCACCGCGGACAGCCCCGCCTTCATGGTCTTTGGCGGCACGGCGCTGCCAACCTGGTCCGCGCGAAGCCACACATGGATCATCGCCGGCAGCACGCGACTCTGCAGCGGATCCCCCGGCAACCGATCCATGACTTCCAGGCCGGCGATCGTCGAGTAGTACGCCTCGGCAATCGGTGGCGGAAGCGCCGCATAGCGAAACCAGTACACGCTGCGCGCGCCTGCCTCGGCGATCGAGTCCCCCCGGAAGTACGCGCCGACACGCACGTACCGCTCGCCGGCGCCGACAAAGGCATCACAGAGCCAAAGTGGTCGGTCAACCGCGTTCCTCGTCGTGCGCTCGCAGACCAGGAGCTCGGGCCCCAGCGCCTGCAATGCCGAATAGGCCGTGCGTTGGTGCGCCGCGAGGGGCGCGAACACCGTTTCCACTCCCCCGGCCAACAGGCTGGCGACGTCTTCGATGTCGGATTCTTCGAACGGGTCCCGGGCCCGCCGCAGGTGCGGCGCGAGGTCCTCAGCCCGGGCGGTCACCCGGTCGTAGTATCGAGCGATGTCTTGCCGGCTCGTGAACTTCATCGATGGATTCCTTATCCGCGCAGGGTCCGCAGGTGCACGCTGGTTTCGCTGGCGCTCACGCCCTCGATGCCGCGGATGCGCTCGAGCGTGGCGGAGAGTTCGGTCAGGCTGCCCACCCGCAGTTCGGCCAGCAGGTCCCAGCGGCCGTTGGTGTCGTGCAGGGCAGCGACACCGGGTTCGCCGAGCAGCGCGCGGATGACGCGGTGCTGGTTGCCTTCGACGGCTAGCGAGGTCCAGGCGCAGATCTCGTCCGGGGCGGCATCGGGGCGCAGGCGGACGGTGTAGCCGGCGATGACGCCCTCCTGCTGCAGCTTCGCCATGCGGTTGGTGACGGTGCCGCGGGAGACGCCCAGGGCCTTGGCCAGGTCGGCGACCGCGGCGCGGCCGTCGTGGCGGAGCTTGGCGATCAGGCGCTGGTCGAGGTCGTCCATCTGGACACTCCGGCATTTCTTACTGCCGTTTTAGCAGGTTTCTGGCTAAAACGTAGCATTCTTGCCATTTCGCCCTGGCACCCGGGTCCGGACAATGGCCTCACCGAATCGCCCACCCGGAGCACCCCGATGGCCATGACCCAGCTCACCACCCAGGACCTCACCCGCATCGTCGCCGCCAACGGCCTGCCGGCCCTGCTCGGCCGCCTGGTCGACTACCTGGAGGCGGACTTCCGCCGCTGGCCGGAGTTCGACAAGAGCCCGCGCTCGGCCGCGCACTCGGCGCTGGGCGTGATCGAACTGATGCCGGTCGCGGACGCGAAGGAATACAGCTTCAAGTACGTCAACGGCCATCCGGGCAACACCAAGCTGGGCCTCTCGACCGTGGTCGCGTTCGGCGTGCTGGCCGACATGGACACCGGCATGCCGACCCTCATCAGCGAGCTGACCCTGACCACCGCGCTGCGCACCGCCGCCACCTCGGTGATGGCCGCGAAGCTGCTGGCGCGCAAGGACGCGAAGACGATGGCGCTGATCGGCAACGGCGCCCAGAGCGAGTTCCAGGCCCTCGCCTTCCACCACCTGATGGGCATCGAGGAAGTGCGCGTGTTCGACACCGACCCGGCCGCCACCGACAAGCTGGTGCGCAACCTGGCCGTCGCCGCGCCCGCCCTGCGCGTCGTGCGCAGCGCCGGCGTGGCCCAGGCCGTGCGCGGCGCCGACATCGTGACCACGGTCACCGCGGACAAGGCCAATGCCGACATCCTGACGCCCGAGATGATCGAGCCCGGCATGCACATCAACGGCGTGGGCGGCGATTGCCCCGGCAAGACCGAGCTCGCGCCGGAGGTGGTGGCGAATGCGTCGGTGTTCGTCGAGTTCGAGCCGCAGTCGCGCATCGAGGGCGAGCTGCAGCAGATGCCGGCCGACTTCCCCGCCACCGAGCTGTGGGAAGTGCTGACGCTGCGCGCCGCCGGCCGCCGCAACGGCGCCGAAGTGACGCTGTTCGATTCGGTCGGGTTCGCGCTCGAGGATTATTCGGCCCTGCGCCTGGTGCGCGATTGCGCCAAGGAGCTGGGCCTGGGCCACGAGGCCGGCCTGATCCCGGTGCTGCGCGATCCGAAGGACCTGTTCGGCGAGCTGGCGGCGGCGCCGGCGATCGCGCGGCTCAAGGTGGCCTGACGCGTCGCGCGCGCCCGCGCAGCAGCGGGCGCGCGTCGATCTTGTCGACGGCAGGTGGTCGACCCGGCCGGGCCGTGGTGGCAACGGGGGACACCGGGTGCTAGCGTCCCGGGTGCAGGGAATACCGCGCCGCGAGGAAGCCGCCATGACCGCACCCATCGCCCGCAACACCGTTTGCCTTTGGTACGACGGCGGCGCACTGGACGCCGCCCGCTTCTACGCGGAGACCTTCCCCGACAGCCAGGTCGACGGCATCTTCAAGGCCCCGTCCGATTTTCCTTCGGGCAAGAAGGGCGACGTGCTGACGGTCACCTTCACCGTGCTCGGCCTCCCCTGCCTCGGACTCAACGGCGGCCCGGCCTTCCCGCAGACCGAGGCATTTTCGTTCCAGGTCGCCACCGGGGACCAGGCGGAGACCGACCGCTACTGGAACGCCATCCTCGCCAACGGCGGCCAACCCAGTGCCTGCGGCTGGTGCAAGGACCGCTGGGGCGTGAACTGGCAGATCACCCCGCGCGTACTCACGCGCGCTCTCGCCGATCCGGATCCCGAGGTGGGCCGGCGCGCGTTCGAAGCGATGATGACGATGACCTGCATCGACGTGGCGGCCATCGAGGCGGCGGTGCGGGGCTAGTCGGTGGAGCCGGCGCTCGAGTCGTCGGCCTTGCTCTGGCGTGCCGTCTTCTTGGTCGCGCTGGCGAGTGCGTCGCCCGCCGTCGCGGATGCGGCTGCGACGCCGCGTGAACTCGATGCTGCCGGCGAGCGCCGCCAGTTCAACCTGTTCTTACCGCCCGATGCAAAACGTGCGCCACTGGTGATCACGCTGCACGGCCACGGCCAGACGGCGGGGCAGATCGAGGCGATGTCGGGCTGGAACGCGGTTGCCGCCGCGCACGGCGCCGCGGTGGCCTACCCGCTGTCGCGGGGCGAGCGCTGGCGGATCTTCGGGCCGCATAGCCCCGACGTGTATTTCCTGCGCGCACTCATCGACGCACTGGCGGCCGAAGGCCTGGTCGATCCCGCGCGCGTGTTCATGAATGGCTATTCGGGCGGCGCGCAGATGAGCTGGCGCTTTGCCTGCCAGGAGCCGACCCGCGTGGTGGCCGCGGGTTTCGTGGCCGGGGCCGCGCCCGATGACAGCGGCCTCGGCGACAAGCCGCCGGTGGTCCTTTTCCACGGCGAACGGGATTCATCGCTGCCGTACCGGGGCGGACAACGCACGCTCGACATCCCGGCGCTGGGCCAGGCCTGGGCGGCGCGCGAGGGCTGCAGGCCAACCGCTACGGTTGAAGCGCTGGACGGCCCGAAGCAGCGCGCGGAAGGCGTGCGCCGGCATCGCTGGGTGTGCGACGAGAAGGCCCCGGTGGTGCTCTACAGCTTTCGCCGCGGCGAGCACGACTGGCCCGGGCATGCGCGCAGCCACGGCAGCCGATCGGTCGACGCGACGGCGGTGATGTGGGCGTTCTTCGAGGCGCACGCGCCGACCCGCTGAGGGCAACGTCTGCTCAGGCGCCGGACTGCCTGGCCCGGATCTCCGCCAACAGTCCCTCGGGATCATCCACGCCGAGATGGATCCGCTCGACCGGGCGCGACCCGAACAGGCCGGGCAGCGACGTCCCTGCCTTCAGTTCGATCCGCACGTTCGCCTCGCCCATCCCCACCATCCGCAGCTCGCCACGGGCGCGCCGCACCGCGCCGCAGGTGGGCGATACGGAGGCGATGGCGTCCCAATCCAGCCGCAAATCGGTGGCGACGCCGTGGCGAAGCTGCAGGCCGTCCTCGGTGACGCTGACGGGCCGCAGCTGCGTGGCGCGGTACTCGGCCAGCAGGAACAGGAAGCCGTAGGCCGACAGCGCGGTCACGACCAGGGCCACGAACGGATCGAACATCATGAGCAGGAGGTGCGCGACCGGCAGCTCGGCGCCCACCAGCACCAGGAAGGCGAACTGGTTCGAAGCGTTCATGCCCTGCCTGCCGACGCTGAAATGCCGATGCCCCGGGAACGCGTGGCGCACCGGACGCCGCGCGAGCGCGTACAGCCAGAGGCGCCCCTCGAGCTGGAGCACCCGCGCGAACGCGGTATCGCCAAAGCGCTGCCTGATCGCCTCCGCCAGGGCGAGCTCCAGGTTCTGCCCGTGGCGCGCGTTGAACACCGCGCGCAGCAGCATCACCAGCACGCCGGCCTGCACCAGCAGCACGCCCACGATCAGCAGGAGGCGCAGCTCTTCGACGGTGCGCCAAAGGAGCTTGCTGTCGGCCGGGAGGATCAGGCTGCCGGCCAATGCGCCCAGCCCCGCGACCGCCGCGGCTTTCAGCGCCGCGGTTCGCCAACCCTGGCGCCAGTGCAGCGCGAGGCAGACCAGCGGCAGGAACAGCAGCAGGTCGAACATCACCGGCCATTCGGGCGCGGGCGCGCCGGCCAGCGAAGGGTGTTGGTGCACCAGCACGGCGTTGGCCGCGATCACCGCCGCCGCGAAGGCGGGGAATGCCCAGCGGAAGCGAGGTGTGGCTTGCGGGCGCGTCGCGGTCATTCGGGAACCGGCATGCGTTCGTGCAGGTAGGCGTAAACGAGGCCAGCCGCCGGTGGATCCAGGTTGCTCAGCACCACGATGGTGAGGTCGAGCTGCGGATAAACCCGCAGGTGCGCGTTCATGCCCGGCGCCATGCCGCCGTGGCCGTAGCTCGCCAGCGCGCCCTCGCCCACGACTTCGAAACCCAGGCCCTGCCAGCCGCTCTGCAGGCGCGTGGCTTCGGCCACCATCGCCGGCGACAGCAGGCGGCCGGCCTGCAGCGCCTGCACGAAGCGGTGAAGATCGCGCACGGTGGCGTAGCCGCCGCCGGCCGGCGAACCGCGGAACGGCAGCGTGTCGCCGTTCGGCACCCAGGCCTTGCCCTGGCGCAGGTACCCCACGGCGCGGCCCTCCACCGGCGTGGTCTCCGGCAGCGAGCCCGTGCGCGCCATGCCCGCGACATCGAGGATGTGTTGCTGCACGTAGGCGTAGTAGTCCTGACCGCTGGCGCGTTCGACCAGCGCGCCCAGCACCATGAAGCCCAGCGAGGAGTACTCGGTCTGGCTGCCGGGCTCGAAGGCCAGCGCCTGGCCCGCGTACTGCGCGAGGTAATCGGAGGGCGTGCGCATCGCGTCGCGCCGCGCGATGAATTCGGCGGGCGACTTGAACTCCGGCGATTCACCGAACCCGATTTCGCCGACGCCGGCGCGGTGCGTGAGCAGGTGGCGGATCGTGACCTTCGCCGCCGCGTCCGGATTCGGACAATCCGGGAGGTACTCGCCGATCGGGGTGTCGAGCGCGAGCTTGCCCGCCTCGACCAGCTGCAGCACCGCCACCGCCGTCACGATCTTGTTCATCGAGCCGAGGCGGAAGCGGGTGTCGATGGTGTTCGGCGTGCCCTGCGCGCGGTCGGCCAGGCCCCAGGCCTGCTCCAGCAGGATCTTGTCGCCGCGGGCCACCAGCACCGCGCCGCTGAAGCGATCCTGCCTGGCCAGCGCATCGGCTCGCGCCACCACGGCGGCGATCGCGGCCGCTTCGTCCAGACGCGGCGTGGGCAGGTACTCCACGTCCAGCGCGGTGATGCGGTGCGGCGTGCCGGGTTCGACGGTGAGATCGAAACGGAGGCGGCTGTCGGGCAGCTCCACTTCCTGCAGCGTGGCGGACAGCTGGTTCGGCGACGCGGACTCAAGCGCGACCAGGGTGAAGCCGCCGGTCTCCGCGCGCTGCTGCAACACATCCTCGACCGGGGTTTCGCGTTCGTAGGTGCGCTGGAACTCGCCGATGCGCGTGGCGTCGGCCGCGTTGAACGAGGTGAGCCACTGGCCGAAGACCTGGCCCGCTGGCGTATCGGGAACCGGGGGTTGGCCCGCGGCGAAGGCCGGTGCCAGTGCCAGGGCGGCGATGAGGATCAGGGCGAGGCAAGGCGGGCGGATCATCGGTGTGGCCGCAGGGACGATGGCGCCGAGTCTGACACAGGCGGGTGGGCGGTCCGGCAGTGCCGAGGGAAGGCCGGAGCGTCTGCGCGCGGGCTGGCGCTGGAATGCAAAAGCCCGCCGGGGGGGGCGGGCTTTCGTGGCGAGGGGGCTTCCCTCTCCCCGGCCCTCTCCCCGAGGGGAGAGGGAGAAGTGCTGGGGTTACCAGACCACTTCGGCCATCGAGCAGTTCAGGCCGGAGCCGATGCCCAGCAGGGCGACGCGGTCGCCCTTCTTCAGGCGGCCCATCTCGCGCAGCTTGCTCAGCACGATCGGCACCGAGGCGGGGCCGATGTTGCCGTGCTCGTTGAAGATGGTGAGCACCTTCTTCGGGTCGATGCCGAAGGCCTTGATGAAGGCCTGGGTGTGCACCTGGCTGACCTGGTGGATGACGAACTCGTCGAGTTCATCCACCACCCAGCCCAGCGCCTGGCGCGCCGCGCCGAAGGTGGCGGTGGCGAGCTTCAGGCCTTCGATCAGCAGCATGCGGGTGTCGGTGACCATGCGGTCGAGGTTGCCGCGGCACAGGGTGTTCCACTGCGTGGCGGCCTTGGTGACGCCGCCGCGGTACTTCGGCGCGTCGGGGGTGAGCTCGGCGCGCGAGAGCACCATGGCGGCGGCGCCGCAGCCCAGCGTCAGCGTGGCCAGTTCGTTGCGGAACTGCTCTTCGGTGACGTCGGGCGCGCTCAGGCGCTCGATGGTCTTCTTGTACGCGAGGTTGGCGGTCTCGCCATCCACGACCAGGGCGTACTCGATCTCGCCACGCTCGATCATGCGGCTGGCGATGTCCATGCCGTTGAGGAAGGCGAGGCAGGCGTTGGCAACGTCGAAGTTCTGGCAGTTCTCGCCCAAGCCCAGGTTGCCCGAGACGATGGACGCGGTGGACGGCTCGAGGAAGTCGCGGCTGACGGAGGTGTTGACCAGCAGGCCGATCTTCTCGCGCGGCACGCCGGCGTCGGCCAGGGCCTTCTCGGCGGCCAGGGTGGCGGCATCGGAGGCCTGGGTTTCGTCGTCCCACAGGCGACGGGCGAAGATGCCGGCGATGTCCTGCAGCACGTCGGTCTTGATGCCCAGCCGGTCCATCGTGGGCTGGAGCTTGGCATTGAGGTCGGCGGAGCTCAGCCGATGCGGGGCATCGATGTGGGCGAGGCCGGCGATGGAGACGTGCTGGAACAGCATGGGCAGGATTCGCCTTGAGGGAAACCCGTCAAAGTTACCTGTTTACAACCGTCCTCTCAACTTCCGCGGCCCCGGGATGTGAAGAACCGTGCCCGGCGCCTCAGTCGGCGATCGGGTAGGTTTCGGCCTCGCCCTCGGCCGCCGGGCGGGGCGCCGGGGCACGGGTGCCGAGGCTGGCGCTGCCGCAGCTGAAGGCCAGGAAGCGCTGCTCGCCATCCATCGGCTGGCCCTTGGGCTGCACGGTGTCGGCGCCCAGGCTGGGGGCCTCGTTGCGGGCCAGGGTCTCGAGCTCGTCGCGGACCTTGAGGTCGTTGCGGTCGTAGGGGCCAAGGCGGTCCTTCACCGAGACCGACACTTCGCCCCGCTTGGTGCAGGCCGAGAGGTCCTGGTCGGCACGGGCCACGCGCACTTCCTTGGCACCGGGCGCCATCTTCACCCAGGTGCAGGCGGAGGCGAGGGGGATCAGCAGCAGGACCAGGGCAAGCTTGCGCACGTTGTCTCTCCAAAAGAACACGGGCGGGATTGTCGCCCCGCCCGTGCTGAACCGGCAATGAGTCCGGCGGCTTACTTCGCGGCGGCCACCGGCTTGCCGTCGGCATCCACCACCTGCACCTCGCCGAGGTTCAACGCACGCACGCCCGCCTCGATCTTGGACAGGTCGCCCACGATCACCCAGGTCAGGGCCTCGGGCCGGATGGCCTTGGCGGCCTCCTGCACCACGGCCGGGGTCAGGGCCTCGATCTCGGCGCGGCGGCGGACCACGTAGTCGTCCGGGCGCTGGTAGCGGACGATGCCGCCGATGGCGCCGAGCACGGCGTTGGCGGTTTCGTACGAACCCGGCAGGCTGCGGATCTCGGTGGCCTGGATCTTCGCCACCTCGGCCGCGGCCGCCGGCACCTGGCCGGTGGTGTACTCGGTGATCTCGCGCTTGAGCTCGGCGATCGACTCGCTGGTCTTGTCGATCTGCACCGCGGCGAAGGCGATCCACGGGCGCTGGCCCAGCGCGGCCTGCACGAAGCTATAGGAACCGTAGGCCCAGCCCTTGTCTTCGCGCAGGTTCATGTTCAGGCGCGAGCTGAACTCGCCGCCCAGCACGGCATTGGCGATCTCGAGCTCGGTGGCCTGGTCATCGCGGGTGGAGGGCACCAGCTGGCCGACGTAGACGTTGGCCTGGATGGCGCCCGGCTGGTCGACCAGGAACACGCGCGGCTTGGCCGGCAGGGCCACCGCCGGGATCGCCGCCTGCGCCGCGGCCTGGCCTTCGCCCTTCCAGCTGCCCAGGTGCTTCTCGAGCACCGGGGTGATCTCGGCCAGCGTGGTGTCGCCGACGATGACCAGGGTGGCGCCTTCCGGACGCACCCAGCGCTGGTGGAAGGCCACGAGGTCGTCGCGGGTCAGCGAGGCGATCGAGGCTTCGGTGCCGGAGCCGCTGAACGGGATCGCGTACGGATGGTTCTCACCGTACATCAGCGGTGGCAGCAGGCGCAGCGCCGCCGCGTTCGGGCGGGCCTTCTCCTGCTTGATGCCGGCGATCCAACTCTGGCGGACGCGCTCGATTTCCTTCTGGTCGAAGCGCGGCTCGCGCAGCATGGTGGCGAACAGGGCGACGGACTCGTCCAGGTTTTCCTTCAGGGCCGACAGATAGGCGCTGCCGCCGTCGAGGTTGGCGGAGGAACCCAGGTTGGCGCCGAGGGCCTCGGCGCGATCGCCGAAGGTGAGGGCGTCGTAGTCACCGGCGCCTTCGTCGAGCATGCCCATCGTGAAGCTGGAGGTGCCGAGCTTGCCGCCCAGGTCGGCCGCGTAGCCGCCGTCGAGCTGCAGGTTCATCTGCACGACCGGCAGGCCCGGGCGCTCGGCCAGGATCACCTTCATGCCGTTGCTGAGCTCGGTGCGCTGCAGGGCAGGGAAGGCCAGCGACGGGAAGGTTTCGGTGACCGGCACGCCCTTGCTGCGGTCCACGCCGGTCTCGACCACGGTGTACTTCTTGTCGGCGGCGGGCACGGCGGTGGCGGCCGGCGGGGTCACGCTGGGCGCCTCGACGGTGGGCACGCGCTCGCCGGGGGTGACGACGATGGTGTGGTCGCCCTTCGACAGCCAGCGGCGGCCGGTGGCGAGCAGGTCCTTCGCAGTCGCGGTCTCGAGCGTGCGCAGGCTGTCGCGGAAGCAGCCCGGGTCGCCCGCGAACACGGCGCACTCGGCCAGCGCGTCGGCCTTGCCGCCGAAGCCGCCGATGCGCTCGATGCCGCGCACGAAGCCGGCCTTGTACACGGTGCGGGCCTGCTCGAGCTCGGCGGCGGTCGGGCCGTCGGCCAGGATCTTCGCCAGCTCTTCGTCCAGCGCCTTCTCGACCGTGGCGACGTCCACGCCCTGCTTCACGTCCACCTGGATGAAGAACAGGCCGCCCAGCAGGTTCGGCCAGGCCGCGGCCGACACGTTGTCGGCGAGCTTGTCTTCGAACACCAGGCGCTTGTCGAGGCGCGAGCTGCGCGAACCGCCCAGCACCTGGGCCAGCAGCTGCAGGTGCTCGACGTCGGGCTTGCCGTACTCGGCGGTGTTCCAGGCGCGGTAGACGCGGGCCTGCGGCACTTTGTCGGTGAAGGTGTCGCGGGTGGAAGTGGTGCGCGGGGCCGGGTCGACTTTCGGCTGGGCCATGGTCGGGCCGGCCGGGATGTCGCCGAAGTACTTCATCGCCTTCTCGCGCGCGGTGGCGACATCGATGTCGCCAGCCAGCACCAGCACGGCGTTGTTCGGGCCGTACCAGGTCTTGAAGAAGCGCTGCACGTCATCGAGCGAGGCGGCGCTGAGGTCGGCCATCGAACCGATGGTGGTCCAGCTGTACGGGTGGCCTTCCGGGTAGCTGGCCTTGAGCAGGCGCTCGAAGACCTGGCCGTAGGGCTGGTTCTCGCCCTGGCGCTTCTCGTTCTGGACGACGCCGCGCTGCTCGTCGAGCAGCTCCTGCGTCACCGCGCCGAGGAAGTGGCCCATGCGGTCCGATTCCATCCACAGCGCCATGTCGAGCGCGGTGGTGGGCACGTTCTGGAAATAGTTGGTGCGGTCGGAGTTGGTGGTGCCGTTCTGGTCGGTGGCGCCCACCAGTTCGAACGGTTCGAAGAACTCGCCCTTGTAGTTCTCGCTGCCCTGGAACATCAGGTGCTCGAACAGGTGCGCGAAGCCGGTGCGGCCCGGCAGCTCGTTCTTGGCGCCGACGTGGTACCAGATATTGACGGCGACGATCGGCGCCTTGCGGTCGGTGTGCACGATCACGCGCAGGCCGTTGGGCAGGGTGAACTGCTCGAAGGCGATGTCGGCGACCAGCGCGGGCTGCGCCTGTTCCTTGGCCACGGCGTCCGGGACATGCAGCGGCGAGAGACTGGCGACGGCAAGGCCGACGGCAAGGGCAAGCGCGCTGGCGCGCGGACGGCGGATCGAGGTCATGGGCTACCTTGTAGGCTGACTTCCGGCACATGCCGGGGGATTCGGATGCTAGCCTGCCTTGACGGTCCTTACACTAGGCCGAAGGCCATAGTGGCGCCGCGATGAGCACATCCCCTTCACAACGCGCGGTCGTCACCGGCGCCAGCCGCGGCCTGGGCCTCGAGTTCGTGCGCCAGCTGCTGGCGCGCGGCGCGCGCGTGGTCGCGACCTGCCGGCGCCCCGCATCGGCCGACGAACTGGCCGCGTTGGCGAAGGCGCACCCCGGGCAGCTGCAGGTACTGGCGCTGTCGGTGGACGACGAGGCGAGCCGCCAGGCCTTCGTGCAGGCGCTGGCGGGAATGCACGACGGGCTCGAGCTGCTGGTGAACAACGCCGGCGTGCTCGAGCGCGGCGAGCGCTTCGGCGAGCTGCGCGCGGACGTGATGGCGCGCACCTTCGCCACCAACGTCACCGGTCCGATGCTGCTGGCGCAGGCGCTGGCGCCGCTGCTGGCGCGCGGCACGCGGCCGCGCGTGCTCAACCTCGGCTCGAAGCTGGGTTCGATCGCGTCCACCGCCGCGTTCGGCACGCCCAGCTACAACATCAGCAAGGCGGCGCTGAACATGGCCGGCGTGCTGATGGCGCACGCGATGAACCCGATGGGCATCGGCGTGGTCACCGCCAGCCCGGGCTGGGTGCGCACGGCGATGGGCGGCGAGGGCGCCGAGCTGTCCGCCGACGAATCGGTGCGCAGCCTGCTGACGCTGGTCAATGACGTTCCGGGCCTGCCGGCCGGTGTTTTCCTGGATCGGAATGGAGAAACGCTGCCATGGTGAAGCGACTGCTGGTGCTGGCCTGCCTGTGCGCGCCGACGACGGCGCTGGCCTCGCTCACCTTCGAGGAAGGCGTGGCGCGCGAGCCCGACAGCGACCGCCTGCTGTATCGCGAGCAGCACCTCGTGCGGCGCCAGGACGGCGAGCCGACCGAGCGGCTGGTGCTGTATCGCTGCGGCGACGGCACGCCGTTCGCGCGCAAGCGGGTCGACTACCGCGGCTCGGCGGTGGCGCCGGAATTCGTGTTCGAGGACGCACGCATCGGCTACCGCGAGGGCCTGCGGCGCCGCACCGGCGTCGAGTCGCTGTGGGTGCGCGAAGGGCGGGGCGAGGCGGAGCGCAGCGCGCCGCTGCAGGACGACACGCGCCTGGTCGCCGACGCCGGCTTCGATGAATTCATCCGCGACAACTGGACGCCGCTGGTGGCGGGCGAATCGGTGCCGCTGCGCTTCGCGGTGCCGTCGCGGCTGGAGTCGCTGGGCTTCAAGGTGAACCGCCAAGGCAGCGCGCAGTTCGGCGGCGAACCGGCCGAGACCTTCCGCCTGCGGCTGGGCGGCCTGCTGGGCTGGATCGCGCCGCACATCGACGTGGCCTACGGCCGCGACAGCCGCCGGCTGCTTCGCTTCGAGGGCCTGAGCAACCTGCGCGACGACGACGGCGAGTCGCAGCTGGTCGCGCGCATCGAGTTCCCGACCCCGGCGCGTGCCGCGACCGAGGCGCAGTGGCAGGCCTTCGCCGGGCAGCCGCTGTCCGCCTGCCGCGTCCGGGCCTGAGCGCGGACACCGGCGGACACCCGCCGGACACGCGCAAGTGCTTGCTTTGAAAGGCCCGCGCGGCTGGCACGAAACCTGCTGAGGCAGGGGTATCCCGCCACGGACCTCCGACCATGCGCTTCGCCACGCCGCTCCGCCGCAGCTTCTCCGCCCTCCCCCTGCTGGCCGTGGCGGTCGCCGCCTTCGCGCCGGCGACGCCGGTGCCGGTCGTGGTGGCGGCACCCGCCGCGATGGAAGCCGGCTGCGGCCAGGCGGAGCCGGTCGGCGCCCTGGGCCTGGCGCGCATGCCGGGCGACCTCGGCGGACTGGGCCGGCGGCTGCGCTGCGCGGGCTGAGGCGCGGGCGATAATGCCGGGATGATCAACGTCATCCTGTTCGAACCCGAGATCCCGCCCAACACCGGCAACGTGATTCGCCTCTGCGCGAACACCGGCGCGGCGCTGCACCTGGTCGAGCCGCTGGGCTTCGACTTCGAGGATGCGAAGCTGCGGCGCGCGGGGCTCGACTACCACGAGTTCGCGAGCGTGCGGCGGCACGCATCCCTGGCCGATTGCCTGGCGGCGCTGGGACGGCCGCGGGTGTTTTCGTTCAGCGCGCGTTCCAGCGTGCGCTTCGATTCCGTGCAGTACCAAACGGGGGACGCTCTGTTGTTTGGTCCGGAGACACGCGGGCTTCCCACGCACGTCATCGATGCGATCCCCGAAGCGCAGCGCCTGCGTTTGCCGATGCGCGCGGGCCAGCGCAGCCTGAACCTGTCGAATGCCGTGGCGGTCGCGGTGTTCGAAGCGTGGCGCCAGCATGGATACGCGGGATCGCTTGGGGCATGACTGATGGCAGGGCAAGGGCGAAAACAGCGCGTCGTTAATGTTCCGTTACTTTGCGATTCGCATACTGCGCCCCAGTCCGACGCATTCCGGTGCGTCGGGCGCCCCCACAAAAAAAGGATCCATCCCATGAAGCGTTCCCTCTTTGCCCTGGCCCTCGCTGCCGCGATTCCGTTCTCGGCGCAGGCCGACGACAAGCTCAGCTACACCTACATCGAAGGCAACTACAACCACGTGAACCAGGAGCTTCCGTCCCCGCTCGGCACCATCGACGGCGACGGCGACGGCTTTGGCGTGCGCGGTTCGTTCGAGTTCGGCGAGTCGGGCTTCTACGGCTTCGGCGGCTACCAGCAGGCGGACGTGGAGTTCACGCTGCCCGGCTCGCGTCCGGAGCTCGACATCAGCCAGACCGAACTGGGCCTGGGCTATGCCCACGACCTGTCGGACAACCTGGACCTGATCTCCGAGCTGGCCTGGAATGACTTCGACATCGACGATTTCGGCAGCGAAGACGGCTACCGCGCCTCGGTTGGCCTGCGTGGTTCGTTCACCGAGAACTTCGAGGGCCTGATCAAGGCCAACTACAACGACGGCGACAACGCCGACGGCGATTTCTCGGGCACCCTCGGCGCCCAGTACAAGTTCACGCAGACCTGGGGCGTGGTCGGCGAAGCCACCATCGGCGACGACTACGAGATCTACACGGTCGGCCTGCGCGCCAGCTTCTGATCCAACCGCTCCAAGCAACACCAAAAAGCCCGGCTCACGCCGGGCTTTTTTTTTAATCAAATGGACCTGGTTCATTTGATTTGCGTGGCGGCGGCGGCGAAGGCGACGAAGACCCCCAGCAGCAGCCACGCGCACAACACGGCGCCGCCGGCCGCGGTTCGCGCAGGGGCGTCCAGCGACGCGTCGCGGGCGGCGGCGTGGGCGGTGCGGAGCAGGGCGGGGGCGTGGCGCCACAGCGGGGTCGCGACCAGGCCGCGGGCGAGGGCGAATTCGGCCAGCAGGTGCAGCAGGGTGGCGGTGAGCAGGACGACCGCCAGCAGCAGCACGCTGACGAGGACGATCATCGCGGCTTACTCGAACAGGCCTTCGGGATACTCGGGCTTCTGTTCGCGCGAGAGCAGCATGCGCAGGCCCTCGATCGGGGTGATTTCGTCGTGCAGCACGCGCTGCACCAGGTCGGAGATCGGCAGCTCGATGCCGTGGCGATGCGCCAGGCGCATCACTTCGTCGGCGGTCTGCACCGACTCGACCACCTGGCCGATCGCGGCCACGGCCTCGGCGATCGACTGGCCGCGGCCCAGCGCCAGGCCCAGGCGCCGGTTGCGGGAGAGATCGCCGGTGCTGGTGAGCACCAGGTCGCCGAGGCCGGCCAGGCCCATCAGCGTTTCCGCGCGGCCACCCAGCGCCACGTTCAAGCGCAGCATCTCGTTCAGGCCGCGGGTGATCAGGCCGGCGCGCGCGTTCAGGCCCAGCTGCATGCCGTCGGCGATGCCGGTGGCCACGGCCAGCACGTTCTTCATCGCGCCGCCCAGCTCGGCGCCGAGCATGTCGGTGCCGGTGTAGGCGCGGAAGGTGGGGCCGTGCAGCGCTTCGGCCACCTGGCGGGTGAACTCTTCGTCGTCCGAATGCACGGTGACGGCCGTCGGCAGCCCCTGCGCCACTTCCTTGGCGAAGGACGGGCCGGTGACCACGGCCAGCGGCACGCCATCGCCCAGCACGTCGCCGGCGACCTCGTGCAGGAAGCGGCCCGAGCCGGGCTCGAAGCCCTTGGTGGCCCAGGCCACGCCCGCGTGCGCGCGGCGATGTGGCGCCAGTGCGTGCAGGGTTTCGGTGAAGGCGTGGCTGGGCGTGACCACCAGCACCAGGTCGGCGCCCGCGACGGCCTCGCCCAGGTCGCCGGTGGCGACCAGGGTGTCGGGCAGCGGGATGCCGGGCAGGTAGCGGGTGTTCTCGTGCTGGCCGTTGATCGACGCGACCTGGGCCGCGTCGCGGCCCCAGATCACGGTCGGGTGGCCGTTGCGCGCAATCAGCGACGCCAGCGCCGTGCCCCAGGACCCGGTCCCGAGGACGGCGATGGCCGGCTTGGCGGTGCTCATGGGCGCCGCGCCGGGATCAGGCGTTGCCGCCCTCGGGGAGCTGCGCGGCCTGGGCCTGCGCCTGCTCGGCGCGACGGCGCAGGCCTTCGGCGTACAGGCCCTCGAAGTTGATCGGCTGCAGGTAGAACGGCGGGAAGCCGCCCTGCACGACCAGGTCGCTGATGGTCTGGCGCACGTACGGGAACAGCACGTTCGGGCAGTAGGTGCCCAGCATCATGTCCAGGGTGCGCTCGTCGAAGCCCACCAGGCCGAACAGGCCGGCCTGCTCGACTTCCGCCAGGTAGATGGTCTTGTCTTCGATCTTGCAGGTCAGGGTGATGCCCAGGGCGACTTCGAACAGGCCTTCGGCGATGCGGGCGACCTTCTGGTTGAGGTTCAGCTCGAGGTTCGGCTGGCCCTGCTCGTTGAAGACGTGCGGCGAGTTCGGCACCTCGAAGGACACGTCCTTGACGTAGATCTTCTGGATGGTGAACTGCGCCTGGTCGGCGCCGGCGGCGCCATTGTTCTGCTCGGCCATTACGGCAACTCCGGTCTGAAAGTCGTGGAAAGGTCGGCGATTATCGCACGCCGGGCGGGGCTCAGGCCTTGCCCTTGGCCAGCGGCAGGCCCGCGGCGGTCCAGGCGCCGATGCCGCCGTCGAGCACGCTGACCTGCTTGAAGCCGGCCTTGACCAACTGCTGCGCGGTGCCCGCGGCGGTCACGCCGGCCGCGCACACCAGCACCACCGGCGACTCCTTGGCCTTGGCCAGCAGTTTGCCGGCCGGGTCCACCTGGCTCGGCAGCAGGTGCCTGGCGCCGGTGATGTGGCCCTTCTCGAACTCGGCCTGGGCGCGCAGGTCCACCACCAGGGCGTTGTCGCGGTTGATCAGGTCGGTGAGCTGGGCCGGGGTAACGCCCTTGAAGCCGCGGAACAGCCGCATGACCTCGGTGACCACGAGGGCCAGGGTCAGGCCGACGAAGGCGATCGACAGCAGGGGGTTTTGTTGGACGAACTCGAGCAGGCGATCCATGGCGGGCGGGCGGTTCCTACGGCAGGGGCGGCATTATGGGCGCCGCCGCCGCCGCGGGCAAAGCCGGGTCAGCGGGTGGCGTCCAGGTCGGGCAGTCCGGACATCAGCCACCAGCGCTTGGCCTCGGCGTCCCAGCGCCAGGTCTGGCGGTCGGTGATGACCTTCTCGACCTGGGTATTGCGGTTGACCACGCGGATCTCAACCACCTGTTCGTAGGTGTCGGGGGCCGGCTCGGAGCCGGACTTGACCTCGTAGCCCGAGACCTGGAACTGCTTGTAGCGCTCTTTCTCGAGGTCGGTCAGCGGTTTGGCCTCGAGCAGGGCCGGGTCGATGAAGCCCATCGCGAGGTCGAAGTCGCTCCAGCGCACGGCGCTGACGTAGTGGTAGAGCGTCTGGTCGCGGGGACTGCGCTGCACGGCCTGGCTGGCGCAAGCGGCGAGGACGACCAGCCCGAGGGCCAGCGCGAGGCGGAAGAGGCGAGGGGCGTTCATGCGGCCATTATGCACAAAGGCCGCGGGACCGCCCGGGACCGCTCAGGGCGCCCGCAGGGCCGCGAACCGGCCGCTGAATTCGGCCACGGTCGCGCCCTCGGGATCGGTGACCCGGGCCAGCAGCTGGGCCCGGGCCCGGCCGCGTTCGCGGTAGCTGCGCAGGAAGGCGTCCCAGTCGGTGCCCTCGTCCAGCCAGGCCTCGGCACCGAGGTCGGCCACCAGCGGCTTGAGGTACCTGAGCTGGCTGTCGGCGACATAGACCTCGGCCTTGATGCCTTCCGCGCCCAGCCGCAGCGTCAGCAGGCCCCAGGCCGCCAGCGTCGCGATCGACGCCATGCTGCCGCCGAACACCGTGCCCTTGTCATTGATGTTGGCGGCCAGCGGCGCGCGCAGGCGCAGGCGCTGGCCGTCCCAGCCGGCGCTTTCGATGCCCATCGCCGCGACGGGCGGCATGGCGCGGTAGCAGGCGTCGAGTTCTTCGAGGGTCTTCATGCGGTGACGTCGTCCAAGGGGCTGTGCGAAGCTGGGGCATGGCCAATCCGAACCCAGCGCCGGTGTTGGCGGGATGGTATGTCATCTCGCTGCGACCCTCGGGCGCACACGGCCCGGTGCGGCGCGCGGCGGCCGCGTTGGGCGCGCGGGTGCTGCCCATCTCTACGCTGCGGCTGCTGTCGATGGATGCAGGCGTGGCGCTCGATGCGGCCCTGGCCTGCCCGATCGTGGTGTTCACCAGCCCGGCGGCGGTGCGGTTCGCACGGGCGCAGCGGCCGCTGGCCGGCGCCCCCGTGCAAACCTGGCTGGCGGTGGGCAGCGGCACGGCCACGGCCCTGCGGCAGGCAGGCATCGCCTCGGTGCGGATGCCGGCGGACCGCGCCGATTCCGAGGGCCTGCTGGCGCTGCCGGAGCTGCAGTCGCTGCGCGGGCAAGCCGTGGGCCTGGTCACCGCGCCCGGCGGCCGCGGCCTGATCGGCGAAACCCTCGCCCACCGCGGCGCGCTCGTGCACCTGGCCGAGGTCTACCGGCGCGAACCGCTGGTGCCGCGTCCCTCGCGCACCGGCCTGATCGCGGCCCTGCCCGACACCTCGGCGCTGCTGGTTAGCAGCGTCGAAGCCTTCGATGCGCTTTGGTCGCGGCTGGGCGAGCCGATGCGGCAGACGCTGCGGCGACGCCCGGTGGTGGCCAGCAGCCCGCGGCTGGCGGCGCGGCTGGCCGAAGACGCGTTCGCGGCGATCGTCGTCGCCGACGGCGCGGCCCCGCACGCGCTGCTTGCCGCGCTGGCCGCCGATGTCGCGGGCGGGCGCTTCCGGTAGGATTACGGCTGTTTTCGCGTTATCCCCCGGCAGTGGACACCGTGCTCGAACCCCGCCCCGAATCCCCCGCCGCCCGACGCCCCTTCGGCGCCCTGGGCTGGCTGCTGCTTTTGCTGGTCGTGGCCGCGCTCGCCGCGGGCGGCTGGTACGCCTGGCGCACGCTGCGCACCCCGGCCCCCGAAGGCCCAGACCTGAGCCCCGAAGCGCTCGATGCCCGCCTGCTCGAGGCCGAACAGGCCGTGGTCACGCTGCGCCGCACGCAGCAGGGCCTGGACCAGCGCCTCACCGACACCACCGCCCGCACCGGCCTGCTGCGCGACGAAGTGCTGGGCGTGGGCCAGCGCGCCGCGATCCTGGAGGACAGCCTGCGCGAACTCTCGGCCCGGGCCAGCGAAGGCCGCGAGGCCCTGCGCCTGGACGAAGCCGAGCTGCTGCTGAGCCTGGCGCAGGCGCGCCTGGACGTGGCCGGCGACCTGCCCGGCGCGATCCGCGCCACCGCGATGGCGCGCGACGCGCTCGAGCCGCTGACCGACCCGCAGTTCATCAACCTGCGCCAGACGCTGGGCCAGGAACTGGCGGCGCTGCGCGCGCTGCCCGCCGATCCGCGCGGCGTCGCCGCCGGCGAGCTCGACGCCCTGCAGGCCAGCCTGCCGCGCCTGGCCAGCCGCGCGCCCGGCGCGCCGCCGGCGTCCGGCACGGGGTCGGGCTGGCAGCGCCTGCTCGACGCGATCGTGCAGGTGCGCCCGAGCAGCACGCAGGACCTGATCTCGCCCGCCGACCGCGCCACCGGCGAAGCCGCGCTTGGCCTCGAGCTGGCGCTGGCGCGGATCGCGCTGGACCGCCGCGACGAGGCCGGCTTCCGCGCCGCCATCGTGCGCATCGACCAGTGGCTGCAGCGTCTCTACGCCGAGGACGCCACGCTGCGCGAACGCCGCGAGCGGCTGGCCGCGCTGGGCACGCTCGACCTCAGCCCCGACCTGCCGATGTCCGGCAGTGGCCTGCAGCAACTGCGCGACCTGCGGCGGGGCATGGCGCCGTGAACCTCTACCGCAGCCTGCTCTGGTGGCTGGCCCTGGCCGCCCTGGGCGCGCTGGGCTGGACCTGGTTCTCGCAGGACCTCGGCGATGTCGTGGTCCGCTTCCGCGGCCTGACGTACACCACCACGCTGGCGTATTTCGTCATCGGCTGGGGGCTGCTTTGGTTCGCGCTGTGGGCCCTGGTGTGGCTGCTGAAGCTGCCGGTGCAGGCCTGGCGCCGGCATGCGCGCCAGCTCGCGCGCAGCCGCCTGGCCACCGGGCTCGAGGCGCTGCACCAGGGTCGCTGGCAGCGCGCCGAATCGCTGCTGCTCAAGGCGGCGGAAGAGCCGCTGCTGCGCACGCCCGCGCTGATCGGCGCGCGCCGCGCGGCCGATGGGCGCGGCGATGTCGAGGCCGCCGCCCGCCACCAGGCGGCGCTGCTGCATCAGGATCCGCAGGCCGCGGCGCTGGAGCAGGCCACGCGCCTGGCCGCGGCGCAGCGCCACGACGAAGTACTGGCCGCGCTGGCGCCGTTCGCCAATGCACCGCCGGCGGCGCAGCTGCTGCAGGCCCGCGCGCTGGTCGGCGCCGGCCGCGCGCACGAAGCGCAGGCCCAGCTCAACGCCTTGCGCCGCGAGCAAGCGTTGTCGGCGCCGGCGCTGTCGGCATTGGAAATCGAACTGACCGCCGCTGCCCTGGCGCAGTCGCCGCAGGCCGACGGCCTGCTGCAGCGCTGGAACGCGCTGCCGCCGCGCCTGCAGCAAGCGGCGCCGGTCGTGGCCGCGTTCGCGCTCCGCTCGGCCCAGCTGGGCCTCGAGGACACTGGCGCGCAGGCGCTGGCCGATGCGCTGGACGCGCAGTGGAATGAATCGCTGGTGGCCACCTACGGCCGGCTGCCGGCCGGCCGCGACCCGCAGCGCCTCGCGCGCGCCGAAGCCTGGCTGGCGGCGCATGCGGCCAGCCCGGCGCTGCTCGTTGCGCTGGGCCAGCTGTGCCTCGCGCAGCGGCTGTGGGGCAAGGCCGAAGACTTCCTGCACCGCGCGCTGGCGCAGGGCGCCGGCGCCGACGCCTGGGAACTGCTGGGCCACGCGTGGACCGCGCAGAACGACAGCCCGCGCGCCACCATCGCCTACGCCAACGCCCTGCGAGCTGCCCGCGGCGACGCCCTGCTCTCGCTCTCCGGCCGCACCCTGCGCGAACAAATCGCCGACCAGGCCGTCGCCGAACTCCGCAACGAACACGGCATCCCCCTACTGCCGCCCTGAGAAAAAAAGGGGTCAGAGTAAATATTTGTTTGAAACAAATATTTACTCTGACCCCTTTTACCGGGCTTTCAGCGTTCGATGATGGCGGCGACGCCCATGCCGCCGGCGGTGCAAACCGAGACCAGCACGCGGCCGCTGCCTTTTTCCTTGAGCAGCTTGGCGGCGGTGGCGACGATGCGGGCGCCGGTGGCGGCGAAGGGATGGCCCACGGCCAGCGAGCTGCCGACGACGTTGAGCTTCGCGCGGTCGATGCGGCCCAGCGCGCCGTCCCAGCCGAGTTTCTCGCGGCAGAAGGTTTCATCCTCCCAGGCCTTGAGCGTGCACAGCACCTGCGCGGCGAAAGCCTCGTGGATCTCGTAGAAATCGAAGTCCTGCAGCGTCAGGTTGTTTCGCTTCAGCAGCTGGGCGACGGCCCAGCACGGCGCCATCAGCAGGCCTTCGCCGTGCACGAAATCGACGGCGGCCACCTGGGCGTCGCGCAGGTAGGCCTGCACTTCCAGGCCGCGCGCACGCGCCCAGTCCTCGGACGCGAGCAGCGCGGCGGAGGCGCCGTCGGTGAGCGGCGTGGAGTTGCCCGCGGTCAGCGTGCCCTGGCCGGACGTGCGGTCGAAGGCGGGCTTGAGCGTGGCCAGCTTCTCGCGGGTGGTGTCGGGGCGCAGGATGTTGTCGCGCTCGACGCCGCGGAAGGGCGTGACCAGGTCGGCGAAGAAGCCGCGCTCGTAGGCCGCGGCGGCCTTGGTGTGCGACTCGAAGGCCAGCTGGTCCTGGTCCTCGCGGGTGATCTGCCACTCCTTGGCCATCATCTCGCAGTGCTCGCCCATCGACTTGCCGGTGCGCGGCTCGCCGACGCCCGGGAACTCGGGCTTGAGCTCCTTGAACTTGAAACCCTTGAACGCCTTGAGCCGCGCGCCGAAGCTGCGCGCCATGTTGGCGTCGAGCAGGCGGCGGCGCAGGCGCTTGTTCACCGCGATCGGCACGTCGGAGGTGGTGTCCGAACCGCCGCCGATGCCGGCCTCGATCTGGCCCACGGCGATCTTGTTGGCGATGTGGATCACGGTGTCGAGCGAGGTGCCGCAGGCGCGCTGCATCGTGATGCCCGGCGTCGCCGGCGACAGGCCCGAGCTCAGCCCCGCCTCGCGGCCGATGTTCCAGTCGCTGCTGTGCTTGAGCACCGCGCCCATGGCCACTTCGCCCAGCGCCTCGCCGTGCAGCTTGAACTTCTCGACCACGGCGCCCAGCGCCTTGATCGACATGCCCAGGTTGCCGACGTCGTGGTAGGCCGTGTTGTTGCGGACGAAGGGGATGCGGACGCCGCCGAGGATGGCGACACGACGGATGGGCGACATCGGATTCACTCCTTGCGATAACGGTGCAGCGGTATGATCGCGATCATAACCCGACGCCACCGTATGCCCATGCCGAATCCCGACCTCAGCTGCCTTGGCGCCCTCGCCGTCGAACTCTCGCCCGGCGCGGTGGCCGGCCGGACGGCGCTGTCGACGGACGAGGCCGGGGCCCTGGCCGCCCTCGTCGCCCGGGACCTCGACAAGCTGGTTCCGGGCGCCGCCGCGCTCGACCTGGGCCTGGTGGCGGCGCTGTTCGACCCGGTGGAGCTGCTGCGCCCGGGCTATCCGCTGCACGCCGAACTCGAGCGCCTCGTGGCCCGCGCCCCTGGCGCCGCCGGCGGCCGCGTGATCGGCTTCGGCGCCGGCGCCGAGGGCCTGCCGCCGCCGCTGCGGCCCGCGCCCGAACACGCGGAGGGCCCGCTGCGCCTGTTGCCGCTGCTGGTGCGGGGCGGGCCGGCCGCCGTGGCCGAGGTCGGCGAGCGCATGGAGCAGGTGCTGCTCGACACCGGCATGGCCGGCGCCGACACCGCGCTGCTGGCGCAGGACGGCTTCGGCGCCGCGGTCGAGCACGCGCGCCTGCTGACCCTCAACGACCTGGCCGCGATGATGGCCATGCAGTACGACCACGCCGGCCTGGGCCCGCTGTGGCCGCTGGTCGAAGCCGCGCTGCTGGCGCCGGAAAGCGAGCAATGGCTGGATGCGCCGCCCGAACCGCTGGCGCGCTACGCCGGCGGCGAGGTGCGGATGGCCATGCTCGACGCTGACGCCTGGTCCGAGGGCGGCTTCGCGCCCGCCGGCGCCGACGCGGCCGCGCTGGGCCGCGCCTTCGAGCGCTTCCAGATGCGCCAGCGCCAGTTCGCCGCGGTGCTCGGGGCGCACGGCATTCCCGTCACCTTCGACCACTGCCCGGCCGGGCAGGACCCGCGCGCGGTGCTGTCGGCCTGAAGCGCGGCTGAGGCTTCACGCCGAAGCGATGGTTGCGGGCGGAGGGATGCGGAACAATGCGGGGTCCCTCGGAGTCCCGCCATGCCCCTGTCCCACCTCGTCCTGCTGATCGGCCTCGTCGCCCTCGCCCCGTTTGCCCGGGCCCAGGGCGTGGACCCGGGCGCGGGGCCCGAACCAGGCCAGGCTCCGGACCTGACCGCGTCCGCCGACGTCGCGAATGGCGCCGTGGCGACGTCCTGCGGGCTGCGCGCGGAGGGCGACACGCGGCCGCGGATCGGCCTGGTGCTCGGCGGCGGCGGTGCGCGCGGCTTCGCGCACGTCGCGGTGCTCAAGGAGCTCGAGCGGCAGCGCATCCCGGTGGACTGCATCGCCGGCACCAGCATGGGCGCGATCGTCGGCGGGCTGTACGCCTCGGGCATGAGCGCGGTCGAGCTCGAGAAGCAGATGCGCGCGATGGACTGGGGCAGCATGTTCGTGGACCGCCTGGAGCGGCCGCAGCGCTCCTTCCGCCGCAAGCGCGACGACGACCTGGCGCTGGTGGCCGGCAAGCCCGGCATCGGCAACGAGGGCCTGAAGATCGCGCCCGGCGTGCTCTCCGGCGAGCGCGCGCTGCTGCTGCTCGAGGAGCTGACCCAGCCCGTGGCCACGCGCGATGACTTCGACGCGCTGCCGATCCCCTTCCGCGCCGTCGCCACCGACCTCAACTCCGGCCAGGCCGTGGTGCTTGGCTCGGGCAACCTGGCGTTGGCGATGCGCGCCAGCATGTCCATCCCGGGCATCTTCAAGCCGGTGGTGGTGGACGGGAAAGTGCTGGTGGACGGCGGCCTGGCCAACCAGGTGCCGGTGGACGTGGTGCGGGCGATGGGCGCCGACGTGGTGATCGCGGTGGACGTGAGCACGCCGCTGTCCAAGCTCGACGAAGGCGCCAGCCTGTTCTCCATCGTCGACCAGATCAGCGGCTTCATGACCGTGGGCAGCGCGCGCGCCCAGACCACCACGCTCGGCCCGCGCGACCTGCTGGTGCGGCCGCCGCTGGGCGCCGAGGTGTCGACCTCGGACTTCGCAAAGATCGAACTGGCGATGGAGCTCGGCGAGCGGGGCATCGAGGAGCTGCGCCCGCGGCTCGCGGCGCTGGCGCTGCCGGCGGAAACCTACGAGGCCGCGATGGCCACGCGCGACCAGCCCTCGCGCGACGCACCGGTGGTCGACTTCGTGCGCCTGGACAACCGCAGCCGCTACGCCGACGCCTTCCTGCTGGCGCGGCTGGACGTCGCGCCCGGCCAACCGCTGGACACCACGCGCCTGCAGGAGAATCTGCAGCGCATCTACGGCCTGGACACCATGGACCTGGTGACCTACGACCTGATCGAGGAAGACGGCCGCACCGGCGTGGTGGTGCGCGTGGTGCCGCACAGCTACGGCCCGAACTACCTCGAGACCGGCCTGAGCCTGTACTCCGATTTCAGCGGCGACTTCTTCGTGAACCTGCGCGCCGGCGTGCTGCGCGCGCCCGTGAACGAAAGCGGCGGCGAAGTGCGCGGGCTGCTGCAGCTGGGCGACGAGCCCGGCCTGCTGATGGACTGGTACCAGCCGCTGGGCGCCAACAGCGACTACTTCACGCTGCTGCAGCTCAGCGGCGAGAGCCCCAAGTTCACCCTCTTCAACGAAGACGGCGAGCGGCTGGCGAACTTCCGCGCGCCCAACTGGGGCGGCGAGATCGGCCTGGGCCGCGAGTTCGGCAACTTCGGCGCGGCCACGCTGTCGGTGCGCCGCCGCTACGGCTCCGCCAAGCCCGAGCTGTTCGACCCGCTGTTCGAGGAGCTCGACTACGACCTGGGCGAAGCCGAGTTCACGCTCACCTACGACCGCATCGACAGCACCTACCTGCCGCGCGCCGGCACCTACGCGGTGTTCAGCCAGGTGGCCTCGCGCGAAAGCCTGGGCGCGGACGGCGATTTCGACCAGTCGAACTTCGACGTGATCCACGCCCGCGCGATCGGCAAGCACTCGGGCTTCGCCGGCCTGCGCTACCACGTGTCGAGCAGCGACCTGATCCCGATCCAGAGCCAGTTCCGCCTCGGCGGCCTGACGCGCTTCGCCGGCTACCGGCCGAACGAGCGGCTGGCCGACAACTACGCGCTGGTCTATGGCGGCTACACCTACGAACTGGGCCGCGTGCTGAGCCGGCCGGCGGTGCTGGGCGGCACGCTCGAATACGGCCGCACCTGGGCCACCGGCGCCGACCTCGACGGCGCGGAGGGCGAGCTGCACGGCAGCGTCTACTTCGGCTTCGATTCCTGGCTCGGCCCGCTGCAGCTCGGCTACGGCCTGCGCCAGGGCGGCGAGGGCATCTTCCTGCTCGAACTGGGCCGCCCGCGCTGAGCCGTCAGCGCGCCGCGCGGCCCCAGTAGCCCAGTTCGCGGCGAACCTGCAGGCCGCGGTACAGCGCCGACAGCGGCTTGCGCCGCAGTGCGCCCAGCTCGCCGGCCAGCAGCGCTTCGGTGGCGGCGATCACGCGCTCGCTGGCGCGGCCGTCGCGGGCCGGGTGGATGGCGTCGGCGTAATCGGCGATGGCTTTCGCGAGCCCTGGCGTCGGGGCGAACGCACGCGCCAGCTGCGCAGGCAGGTCTTCCGGCCGGTCGAAATCGAGCATGTGCGGCTTCGGCGCGCGGTTGCGGAAAGTGACCACCGGCTTGCGCTGCACCGCGAACTCCGAGACCACCGAGGTGGTGTCGGCCACCAGCACGTCGGCGGCACGCTGCGCCGCCATCAGCTGCTCGGTCTCGACGAAGACGGCGTTTTCGCCCGCCATCGCGCGGTAGCGCTCGAACAGGCCAGGCGCGCACTTCGGATGCAGGGTGAGGATCCAGAAGCGCTCGCCGCGCGCGATCTCGGCGGCGATGGCGTCGGCCAGGTGCGGCGCCGCACTCAGCCGCTCGGTGAAGGTGGAGGCGAACAGCACCACCGGCCGGCCGCGGGCGCGCAGGCGCAGCGCGCGCGCGTCGGCGTCCTCTTCGCGGAACAGCGGATCGAGCTTGGGCCAGCCGGTCTCGACCACGGCGAAGTGGCCCTGCTCGCGCGCCATCGCCGCGAACGGCGCCGTGGTCAGCGGGCCCTGCGTGCAGTAGAGGTCGAACAGCCCGCGCACGCGGAAGTGCCCGCGTTGGTCGCTGCGCTTCTCGACGTTGAAGCCGTGGAAGAGCTGGACCTTGGCGCCCGACACGAAGGTGGGCACCGTGTTGGCGGCGCTGAACACCGCGCGCGGCCGCAGCGCCACCGCGCCGCGCACGTCCACCGGGCGCACCGGCGGCGGCAGCGTGGCGCCCGCGGCGCCGGCCACGAACAGGCTGCTGACGCCGTGGCCGGCGGCTTGCAGCGCGCTCGCCAGCGGCCCCAGAATGGGCAGCGCATAGCGCTCCGTCGCGAACAGCAGGTATTCCGCCATCAACGCCTCCCCGGCCCCGTCGCCGCGCCTCTCGGCCTGCATTATCACGTTCAACGAGGCCGGCCGCCTAGCCGACTGCCTCGATTCGCTGGCGTTCTGCGACGAGATCATCGTGGTGGACTCGCATTCCACCGACGCCACCGTGGCGATCGCCGAGGCGAAGGGCGCCCGTGTGTTCCTACGGAAGTTCGAGGGTTTCCGCAGCCAGAAGCAGTTCGCGGTCGAGCAGGCCACGCACGACTGGGTACTTTGCCTGGACGCCGACGAGCGCGTTTCACCGGCGCTGCGCGACGCCATCCTGGTCGCGCGCGACACCGGCTTCAACGGCGCGGCGGGCTACCGGTTCGCGCGGCTGTCCGATTACTTCGGGCGCTTCCTGCGCCACGGCAACGCTTACCCCGACCGCGTGCTGCGGCTGTTCGACCGCCGGCGCGGCGGCTGGCGCGGCACCCGCGAGATCCACGAGGCCGCCAGCGTCGACGGCCCGGTTCGCACGCTGGCGGGCGATCTCATCCACTACCCGTACCGCTCGCTCGAGCAGCAGCTGGCGAAGACCCAGAAGTACGCGCGCATGATGGCCGAGCACGAGTTCGCCCGCGGCAAGCGCGCCTCGCTCGCGAAGCTGGTGCTCGCGCCCGCGTGGCGCTTCTGGCGCGGCTACCTGCTGCGCGGCGGCTTCCGGGACGGCTGGCATGGCCTGGTCTACGCCTACGTCCGCGCCAACTACGTCCGCCAGAAGACCGTGATGCTGTGGCTCCTCCAGAACGGCCAACCCGTGGCGGACCCTGTAGGAGGGCCTTCAGGCCCGAATGCCGCGCCGCCGGTGGGAGGTGTTTCAACCCCGATCCCGCCGCCCAAGGACCCCTGACATGTGCGGCATCGCCGGCGCCTGGCTCCCCGACGCGCGCAATCCGGAAGACACGCTGCTGGCCCTGGGCCGCCGCCTCGGCGCCGCCATCGCCCACCGCGGCCCCGACGACGCCGGCGCCTGGGCCGAGCCCGCCACCGGCCTCGTGCTCGCGCACCAGCGCCTGGCCATCGTCGACCTCAGCCCGGAAGGCCACCAGCCGATGGCCTCGGCCGACGGGCGCTGGGTGATCGCCTTCAACGGCGAGATCTACGACCACGCCGCGATCCGCGCCGAGCTGGTTGCGCTGGGCCACGGCTTCCGCGGCCGCTCCGACACCGAAGTGCTGCTGGCGGCGATTTCGCAGTGGGGCGTCGAAGGCGCGCTGGCGCGCGGCAACGGCATGCTCGCCTTCGCGGCCTGGGACCGGCACGAACGCGTGCTGTGGCTCGCGCGCGACCGGCTCGGGAAGAAGCCTCTGTATTACGGGCTGAGCGACGGCCGGCTGGTCTTCGGCAGTGAGCTGGCGGCGCTGCGCGCGCTGCCCGGGTTCCGCGCCGAGGTCGATCCCGATGCGCTGGCGCTGCTGCTGCGCTTCGACTACATCCCGGCGCCGCATTCGATCCTGCGCGGCGTGCGCAAGCTGCCGGCGGGCCACCTGCTGCGGCTGGACGCGGCGTCGCTGGCCTCGCGCGAGCTGCCCGCGCCGCGCGTGTGGTGGAGCGCGCTCGACGCGCAGCGCGCCGCCATCGCGCGCGGGTTCGACGGCGACGAGGCCGCCGCGCTCGACCGGCTCGACGCGCTGCTGCGCGACGCCACCGCGCTGCGCATGGAGGCCGACGTGCCGCTGGGCAGCTTCCTGTCCGGCGGCACCGACTCCTCGCTGGTCACCGCGCTGATGCAGGCGCAGTCGTCGCAGCCCGTGCGCACGTTCTCGATCGGCTTCGACAACGCCGTGCACGACGAGAGCGAGCAGGCCGCCGCGGTCGCCGCCCATCTCGGCACGGCGCACACGCCGCTGCACGTGGACGGCCGCGCCGCGCTGGACTTGGTGCCGGAGCTGCCCCGGCTGTTCGATGAACCCTTCGCCGACTCCTCGCAGATCCCGACCACGTTGCTGTGCCGCCTCACGCGCCGGCACGTCACCGTGGCGCTTTCGGGCGACGGCGGTGATGAACTTTTCTTCGGCTACCGCCGCTACGCCCGCACGCTGAAGAACGACGCGCTGCTGCACCGCCTGCCGCGCAAGGCCCTGGCGAAGCTCGCGGGTAATCCCGGCGAACGCGCGCGCCTCGGCGGCCTGGCCGCACTGCGCGCCGAGCTGGCCACCGGCGACCTGCAGGGCCTGGCGCGCCATCGCGTCAGTCATTGGAAAGACCCGGAAGCCGTGGTGATCGGCGCTCGCCGCCTGGCCACCGCCTACGACGATCCGCGGGCGATGCCTGGCCTCGGCACGCCGGGCGATGCGCTGATGGCGCTCGACACCGCCTGCTACCTGCCCGAGGACATCCTCACGAAAGTGGACCGCGCCAGCATGTCGGTGGCGCTGGAGGCACGCGCGCCGCTGCTCGACTACCGCGTCGCCGACTTCGCCTGGTCGCTGCCGATGGCGATGAAGTATCGGGATGGCGAGCTCAAGGTGCTGCCCAAGCGCCTGCTCGAGCGCTACCTGCCGCGCGAAATGGTCTACCGCAGCAAGGCCGGCTTCGGCGCACCCGTCGGCGACTGGCTGCGCGGGCCGCTGCGCGATTGGGCCGAGGCGCAGCTGTCCGAGCCGCGGCTGCGCGAGGAAGGCCACTTCGACCCGGCGCCGATCCGCGCGCTGTGGCGCGAGTTCCTGGCCGGCGAGCGCAAGTGGCACACGCACCTGTGGGGCGTGCTGATGTTCCAGGCGTGGCGCGCGACGCTGCGCTGAGGTTCTTCGCGACGGCATTGCGCGGCCGCTTCGATGGCGGGGCTGGAATTGAACGCGGATAAGGGCGGATGGGCGCGGATAAAGGCGGATGTCCAACAGTGCCCGGTTCCTACTCTCCCCCCCGGCCCGCCTTGGTCCTTCGAGACCGCCAGGCATGCACCAACTCGCGCAAGTCCGGCGGGGCTACGCTGAACGCCCAGAAAAACGCGACGGCGTACGGCATCAGGAATCCGCCGAGGGGAAGCAGCAGTGCTTTCCACAAGGGAACCAAGCCAGCGTCGAACTGCGCGACCGCGACCGCCGCGAGGACGATGAAGGCGATGACGGCCAGCCCGTGCAACATTCGCATGGGAAGGCTCGGATCCTATTCGACGACGGACGGGCGTGTCTTGGGCAGCGCGGCTTCGTACATTTTGTAGCCGGCGTCGGCCATGCCCAGCGACTCGTAGGTGCGCTGGGCGTTGGTGTTGTGGTGCTCGACGTAGAGGCGGAGGCCGCAGACGTCCTCGCGGGCTTCGGCGGCCTGCTTCACGTGCGCGTAAAGCGCGGCATAGACGCCCTGGCGGCGGTGTCCAGGGGCGACGTAGACGCTCTGGATCCACCACCAGTCACCGTTGCGCCAGTCGCTCCACTCGTAGGTGAGCATGAGGGTGCCGGCGGCTTCGCCGTGGCGCTCGGCGATGAAGTAGCGGCCGCGGCCGGGCTGGTCGAACACCGCGCGGATGCCTTTGCGCACGGTGTCCGGGTCGAGCCGCTTTTGCTCGGTTTCCCAGGCCATGGCGACGGCCCAATCTGCCATGCGCTCGATGTCATCGACGGTGGCGTTGCGGATGGCGATGTCGGACATGGCATTCCCGGAGGCTGGCGGCGCCCAGTTTAGCGGGGCGCGCGCCAGGCAGCTCGCTCCGGCTTACTCCGCGGGGCCGGCGTCGGCCGGCGGGGCGTTGACCAGCTCGATCACGCCGCAGGCAATGCGGCCGCCGGCGTTGCCGGTGGGCTGGGTGGTGTAGTCGTCGGCCTGCGCGTGGACGATGACACCCTTGCCGACGATGTCGTTGGCGCCGCCGCTGGCGATCTCGAGGCCGGCCAGCGTCTGGTCCACGGCCGCCTCGCCGTTCTCGCCGGCGGTCTGGTTCGGGATGTCGCCGGCGTGGTGCGGGCCGCCGGTGGCGCGGTCGCCGTGCGGCTGCTGGCCCGGGTTGAAGTGGCCGCCCGCGCTGGTCGCATCCGGCGCGCTGCAATCGCCGAATTCGTGCACGTGCAGCGCGTGCGTGGCGCCGGGCTGCAGGCCGGCGAGCGTGCCGGTGACGCGCACGCCGCCGTCGGCGATGTCGAACACGAGTTCGCCGCTGACGCCGCTCTCGCCCACCGCGGCCAGCGTGGCGCGGGCGGACGCCGCGAGCTGGGTCGCCACGGGTGCGGGTTCAGCGGGTGCCGGCTCGGCCGTCGGCGCAGGCGCGGGCGACGCGTCGGCCACCGGGGCTTCCTCCCGGCCACAGGCGGCGAGGGCGAGGGTGATTCCCAGCAGCATCGCGGTGCGGGTCAGGGTCATGTCGGATCCTTCTGAATTCGGAGGTGGGCCGGCAGCTTGGCGGCCCGGGCATTAACAGGGAGTCAAAAGCCGGTGGCCCGTCGCGGCATCAGGCCGGGCGATGCAGTGCGCAAAGCTTGTTGCCATCCGGGTCGCGCACGTAGCTCAGGTAAAGCGTGCCGATCGCGTTGGTGCGCGGTCCCGGCGGGCCCTCGCAGCTGGTGCCGCCGTTCGCCACCGCGATGTCGTGGAACTGCTGAACCTGCTCGGGCGAGCTGCACTTGAAGCCGAGGGTGGCGCCGTTGGCGATCGTGGCGGGCTCGCCGTTGATCGGCTCGGTGACGCAGAAAGTACTGCCGTCGTGGCGATAGAACAGGCGCTTGTGGCCCGTGCCCGAGGTGTTTTCGAACGGCGCGCCGGCGCCGAGGAAGCCCAACACGGCGTCGTAAAAACGCTTGGATCGTTCGATATCGTTGGTACCGACCATGACGTGGCTGAACACGCGGCTTCTCCTCGGGGAATGGGTCCGGCGATCGTCGCAAACCGGCGGGTGCCGGCGCTAGGGTGATTTACGCCGGCGAGTGGCGCCCAGCTTGCGCGTGACGGTGTTTCGGCCCAGGCCCAGTTTTTCGGCCGCCAGCTGGCGATGGCCCTCGGTGTGTTCGAGCGCGGTTTCCAGCAGTACCTGGTCGAAGCGCTCGCGCAGGGCCGCGTGCAGGCCGGCATCGCCGCGGGCCAGCGCCTCGCGCGCGGCCTGGGCGAGGGCGCGGGTCCAGTCGTCGGTGCCCGCGGTGTTGCCTTCGCTGCGCAGCGCGCTGCCCAGCTCGCGCAGGGTGATGGTTTCGCCGGTCGCCAGCGCCACCAGCCGCCAGCACAGGTTCTCCAGCTCGCGCACGTTGCCGGGCCAGTCGTGGCGCTCGAGCCGCTTCAGCGCCTCGGGGTGGAAGCGCTTGGCCGGCGCACCGAATTTCTTCGCGGCCTGGGCCAGGAAGCGCGCGGCCAGCGCCGGCACGTCACCCTTGCGCTCGCGCAGCGGCGGCAGCCGGAGCCGCACCACGTCGAGGCGATGCAGCAGGTCGGCGCGGAAGCTGCCGTCGCGCACCTTGGCCTCGAGGTCCTGGTGGGTGGCGGCGATCACGCGCACGTCCACCTTGATCAGCTCGCGGCCGCCGACGCGGAAGAACTCGCCTTCGGCCAGCACGCGCAGCAGCCGCGTCTGCAGCGAGGCCGGCATGTCGCCGATCTCGTCGAGGAACAGCGTGCCGCCGTCGGCCTGCTCGAAACGCCCGACGTGGCGCTTCTGCGCGCCGGTGAAGGCGCCGGCCTCGTGGCCGAACAGTTCGCTTTCCAGCAGCTCGGCGGGAATGGCCGCGGTGTTGAGCGCGACGAACGGCTTGCGCGCGCGCGGCGACTCGCGGTGCAGCGCGCGCGCCACCAGCTCCTTGCCGGTGCCGGTTTCGCCGGTGATCAGCACGTTGAGCGGCGCCTGCGCCAGGCGGCCGATGGCGCGGAAGAGTTCGCGCATCGCCGGTGTTTCGCCGACCAGGGCATCGCCCATCTCCGGGGCCGGCGGCACCGGCGCGGCCTCGGCGGCGGGCAGCGCCCGCGCCGCCAGCGCCACGGCCTCGTCGAGGTCGAAGGGCTTGGAGAGGAATTCATGGGCGCCGCCGCGGAAGGCGCCGGCCGTGCTGGCGATGTCGGTGTAGGCGGACATCACCACCACCGGCAGGTCGGGGCGCTTCGCCTTCAGGGCGTCGAGGAAGGCCAGGCCGTCCATGCCCGGCATGCGCACGTCGGTGAACACCAGGTCGGGCAGCTCGCCGTCGGCCAGCGCGGCCAGGGCCTGGCGCGGATCCTCGAAGGCGCCCACCGCATAGCCCGCATCGCGCAGCGCCTCGGCCAGCACGAAGCGGACCGTGCGGTCGTCATCGACGACCCAGAGGCGGGCCGGGGAATCGGCGGCGATGCGGGCAGGGGAAGGCGACATCGCCGCAGTTTGCACCAAGAAGGTGCAGGCCGCGAGGGACAGCGCGACCCACCCTGGTCCACGCCCGCCTGGGGCCTAACCCATGCCGCCTGGCGCGGGGATTCAATAGACTTCTGCGCCAGGATCCAATCGAGAGCACACCATGAGCATCGACAGCGCCTTGATCGTTCGCAGGGCCGCGCTGCCCACGGCGGCACAGTTGGCCGCTGACATCGCGGAAACCGGCGTAATCATGGCTTTCCCCGCGGACTTCGCCCTGGACCAGAACATCGAGGGCTGGGTGCCAGTGAGCGTCGACGGGCAGCCGAGCGGATTCCGCTATGCGGTCCAGTCGCTGGCCGAACTCGACCTGGCGGAGCTGCCGGACGGTGCCGCCGGGGCCGGAGACACGCTGCTGGCGTTCGGCGCGCAAGGCGCCTTGTCCGCCCAAACGGTCACGCTGGTCCACGAGGTCATGGGGCGCCGCTACCGGGCCTGGCTGTTGATCGAAGATGAACTTCTCCCACCGGACGAGAGCTGGGGACCCGGCGCCCCGCTGGACGACCTCCACGTTGATCGGCGTGGCTCGCCGGCGAAACTGGCCGGGGACGTGGAGGCCTATGTTGCCCAGCACTACCCGCCCGCTGCGCCGGCCCGCCGCGGGGCGGCCAGGGAAATGCTGAAGCAGTTGATCGTTCCCATCCTCGTCTTCGTCGCCCTCGGCGGCTTTTACCTCTGGTCCCAGCTCAAGTAGGGCCTGATTGCACCAGAAATTTTCATGGCTTATCCTTCCATTGGAAAGGAGGCGCCATGTCCCGGATCCCCGTCCGACTGCCCGAGCCCGACCGCGACGCCGTGCTGGCCAAGGCCGTCACCCGCGCCGCCGACCAGCTCGGCCTGAGCAAGGCCACCCTCGGCCGCGTGCTTGGCCTGAGCCAGGCCACGGTCACCCGCCTCTACCAGGGCCAGTACCGGCTCGACCCCGGCAGCAAGCCGGGCGAGCTGGCCCTGCTGCTGCTGCGGCTGTTCCGTTCGCTCGATTCCATCGTCGGCAGCACCGAGGCCGCGCGCGCCTGGCTGGCCAGCGACAACGCCGGGCTCAACGGCGTCCCGCGCGAACTCATCCTCGAGACCCGCGGCCTGGTCCATGTCACCGATTACCTGGACGCCCACCGCGCTCGCGTCTGAGGCCCGCCCCTGGCACGGCCGCGCCTGGCGCGTGGTCGAGGACCAGCGCGTGGCCTCGACGATGAAGCTGGTGGACACCGCCGCCGAACAGGTAGTGCTCGAGGCCCTGCTCGACGCCGCCAAGCCGCCCCTGCCGGCGGCCGCGAAGCCGCTTCACTACCTGCTGTCCACGCCCTTCCGCTACCCGCCGCTGCCGGGTGGCTCGCGCTTCCGCGCCGGCGGCGAGCCGGGCGTGTTCTACGGCGCCGACGCGCTGCCCACGGCCTGCGCCGAACTCGGCTACTGGCGCTGGCGCTTCCTGCGCGACGCCAGCGCGATGTCGCGGCTGCCGCCGGTGGTGCACACCGCCTTCCAGGCCTCGCTGCGCGCGACCACCATCGACACGCGCGAACCGCCGCTGGCGCGCGACGCCGCGAAATGGATGAACCCCGGCGATTACCGCGACTGCCAGGCGCTGGCACGCGCGGCGCGCGCCGCGGACATCGGCGCCATCCGCTACGCCTCGGTGCGCCACCCGGACCACGGCGGCTGCGTGGCCCTGCTCTCGCCCGCCGGCTTCGTCGGCAGGAAACCCGTCGGCGAACCCAAGCGCCTGTGGCTGTCCGTGCAGCCCGCGCGGGTGACCTGGCAGGTGGACCAGTCTCTGCTGGAATTCAGCTACGGCTGAGCGACCCGTCAGTCTTCGCCGGCGTCAGGGACCGGCAGCAGCAGGGTGAATACGGTGTGGCCCGGGCGCGAGCGGTAGCCGAGCGAGCCGCGGTGTTCGCGCGCCACCTGCTGGGCCAGCGGCAGGCCGAGGCCGCTGCCTTCGGCGCGGCCGCTGACCAGCGGCAGGAAGATGCGCTCGGCCAGGTCGTCGGGCACGCCGCGGCCGTCGTCGGCGATCTCCACGCGCACCGCGAGGCGGTGCGCGGTGTCGCCGATCAGCACGTGGTGCTCGGCGCGCGTGCGCAGCCACACCTGCGAGGCGCCGGATTCGAGCGCGTTGCGCACCAGGTTCCACAGCGCCTGCGACAGGCGGTCGGCGTCGCCGGGGAATTCGGGCAGCGAAGGATCGAAGTCGCGCACCAGCTTCACCGACCAGCCGGCCTCCGTCTCGGCCAGCGCGCGCACGCGCTCGAGCACGGCGTGGATGTTGGTGGGCTCGAAATCGCGCGGCGGCGCCGGATTGAGCAGGCGATCGACCAGCGCGGCGAGGCGATCGACTTCGCTGCCGATCAGGTCGACCAGCTCGCGCGCGTCGTCGCTCTCGACGCGACGGCCGAGCAATTGCGCGGCGCCCTTCATGCCGGCGAGCGGGTTGCGGATCTCGTGCGCCAGGCCTTTCAGCGCGGCGGAGAGAGCGGCGGGCAGCGCGGTGGCGGGGTCCTCGCCCGGGAATTCATCGGCGGGATGCGCCTCGAGGCGGAGGCCGCCGTCCTCGGTACGCGCCAGCCAGACATCGGCGAAGCGCTCGGCGTTGCCGGGAAAAGCCAGGCGTGCGCGGCGCACCCGGAGCGGCTCGCCAGTGGGCAGCAGCCGCGGCAGCAGGCCGGCCACGCGGTCGCCCTCGGCGTCGAACTCGGGGAATGCCATGCCCACCAGACGCCGCGCGCTGACACCCAGCCAGCTCGCGAAGGCGGGATTGCAGCCCAGCACCCGACCCTCGGCGTCGAGCCAGGCCACGGGCGTGGCCAGGCTGTCGAGGGTGGGCGGCGCGGGCGGCGGGGCGTCGGGCATCGCCGCAGGATAGTGCAGACGTCGCGCCGGCCGCGAGAACGGGTCTCGACGGCGGCGCCCGGCGGTTGCGCGGCAGGCGGCCCGTGGCCACCCGCCGCGCGCGGGTTCAGGGGCAGACGCCCTGGAACACGCAGGCCACCCACTCCGGGTGGTCGATGAACGGGTTGCGGTTGCCCTGGTAGGTGTAGACCGCTTCGTTGCGCAGGATTTCCTTCTCGTCCACCGGATCCTCGGCGTGCCAGCGCAGCAGGTCGGCCAGGCGGCCCATGTAGGCGACGCTGAGGTTGCTGCTGGAGGCCTGGATCAGGCCGGGGTCGTCGGTGAGGATCAGGTTCGGCTCGGCCACGCCGGTGACGCCGTGGGTGCCGCCCTCGTAGCGCACGTCCATGTACAGCAGCGCGCGCGCGACGTCGCCCTTGCGGTCGCCCCAGGTCTGCCAGTACGTGGTGTCGTACCAGTTCGAGTTGCCCGGGAACACGCCGCTGCCGCCGCCCGCGCCGGCGTTGGCCACCGTCACCTTCTCGACGCAGTTGCTGAGGCAATCGGCATAGGGCTTGTTGCCGCGCGAGCTGTTGTAGCCCGAATCCGACAGGAACAGCATGTGCGTGTCGGTGTACGGGTAGTTGCCGCTGCCGTCGTTGGTGAAGCCGTAGCTCTTGGGCCAGGTGTGCTCGCGGTTGTACTCGGTGTTGCCGCCGGCCGACTTCGCGTAGCTGGCGTTGCGGTACACGTCGAGGATGCGGCCCGGGTTGGTCGGGTCTTCGTCGGCGTACTCCAGGACGTCCCAGGTGTCGGTGGCCGTGGAGGTGTACGGGAAGCGCTGGTGGTCGTCGATCAGCGCGTGCAGGCTGCTGCGCATGGCGGAGGCGCTAGTCGTGCTCACGCCCGAGTAATAGTCCAGGCCCGGCACCGCGGCCGTGGTGAAGACGAAGCTGTAGTTCGCGGCCATCGGCGTCGGCGTGCCGTCGCGGTCGGTGACGCGGCTGGCGACGACGTCGGCGATGCAGTCCGAGAGGCCCGGCAGGCTGGTCTGCGGGTCCACCGTGAACTGGGTCGGGCCGCCGCTGGTGGCGACCGCGACGCTGCCGCCGCTGTCGCAGGCCAGCAGCACCGCGCCGCTGGCCAGCGTCACCGGCTCGGAGAACGTGATCGACAGGTTGGCGTCCAGCGCGACCGAGCCGCTGCCGTCGGCCGGCGAGGTCGCGGTGACGGTCGGCGCCAGGTCCGGCACCGGGAAGGTCTGCGCGACGTTGCAGGTGCCGAAGCTGGAGGCCGCGGCCGCGCGCCAGGTGAAGTTCGCGTACTGGGTGCCGCTGCCGCCCAGCTGAAGCGAGTGGCCGACCGGCGTGGCCTCGGTTTCGGACACGCCGATGTTCGTGGACGTAATGTTGCGCGCCGGGCCGTTGGCCCCCTTGAAGCTGCCTTCGTAGCTCAGGAACTGCACCAGCGCGCCGGACGCGTTGGTGAGCGCGACGCCGTCGGGCGCACCGTTCTGCAGGCCGGCGCCGTCCACGCTGGCGAACCCGAACGCGCCGCAGGTAGCACCCAGCGTGCCCGACAGGCTGCGCGTGGCGTACACCGTTCGGTCGGCGCCGTTGTAGAAGTGAAGGGTCCAGCCGGCGAGCGAGGTGCCCGCGTCGCCGGCGACCTCGATGCGTTCACCGGTGTCGGTGCCGGCGTTGTCGTAGTGGATCTCGTTGATCCAGGCACCGGCCTGGGCGAGCGTCGGGCACAGCAAGAGCAGCGGCAGAAGCCGCAGGGTCCGGATAGTCACGTACGCTTTCTCCCCAGAAGTTGGTACGAAGTTTCCTACCCGGATATTACAGATTCCCTCTCGGCCGGCGTGGTGCAGCGCCGCATGCCGGCCGCGGGGTCGTCGTGACCGCGCGCGTGTGACAAGCGCGGCGCCGGCACTTAGGCTTGGCCGGCCGCCGTGTCCGCCGCTCGCCGGCCCCGGCAAGCCCCCCTTCGCCACGGAAGCCACCTGCATGTCCTCTTCGTCCACGCCCGCCGGGCGCAAGCCCGCCGCAACCGTAGGCGCCACGTCGCCACGCAATGCGCACACGCCCGTGTTCTTGCGCCGCGCCGCGCTGGTCGCCGCATGGCTTGCCGCCTCCGCCTTCCCGGCACTCGCTCTGGCGGAAGCCCCGGCGCGCACGGCCGGCACGAGCCTGGTGGCCGGCACCGGCGCCGCCACGCCCGCCGAGCGCGCCGAACTGGCCCGGCGCTTCGTGGCGACATGGGGCGGCTATGCCAGCGAGGTCCACGGCGTCGACTTGGACGGGTGGCAAGCCCACATGGCGGCGACGTTCGCGCAGGGCGATGCCGACAACCTGCGCGAAGCGATGCGCCGCGACACCTTCGAGGGCGCGCTGGCGGCGCTGGGTGGCGTAGGCCATCGCGTGGACGACGGACAAATCATCGATGCCCTCGCCGCCGCAGGCCCGGCCCCGGACATCGGCCAGGCCCTGGGCGCGCTGGGCGAGGACCTGGTTTACAACCCGATCCAGCCCTGCCGCATCGTCGATACCCGGGTGGCGGGGGGCGTGATCGGCGCCGCCCAGGTACGGAGCTTCGAGGTCGCGGGCGCCGCCAGTTACGCCAGCCAGGGCGGCGATGCCGGCAACTGCGGCCTGCAGGGCGAGGTGCCCAGCGCCGTCGTGCTCAACGTCACCGCCGCGAGGCCGGCCCAGGCGGGTTTCGCCACGGTGTTCCCGCACGGCACGGTGCAGCCACTTGCCGCGAGCGTGAACTACGCCGGCGGCGACATCGTCAACAACAGCATCATCAGCAAGGTGCCCAACCCGGCATCGTCCCTGGATGTGTCGATCTACACCTTCGCCGAATCCCACTACGTGGTCGACGTCGTCGGTTACTTCGCACCGCCGCGCACGACCTCGCTGTCGTGCGTGTCTGGCGGCGCGGGCACGATTTCGGTCGGCGCGGGCCAGACCGCCACGGTCTTCTCGCCGTCCTGCCCGGTGGGCTACACGGAGGTCAACCTGGACTGCGAAACCAGTGGCCCTTCCATGACGCTGGAATACTCCAGCTTGCGGCTCGGCGGCTCCTGCCGCGTACGCAACGGCGGCACCTCCGATTCGACGATCAGCGCCGTGCGCCGCTGCTGCCGGGTGCCGGGCCGCTGACGCCAGGCCGGCACCAAAAGAAACGGCCCGGGTTTCCCCGGGCCGTGGCCTTGCGACGCGAACTGCCGCGACTCAGATGCCGTAGTACATCTGGTACTCAAGCGGATGCGTGGCCGCGCGGAACTTGGTCACTTCCTGCATCTTCAGCGCGATGTAGCCGTCGATGAAGTCGTCGCTCATCACGCCGCCGGCCTTCAGGAAGTCGCGGTCCTTGTCCAGCGCGTCCAGCGCCTGGTCGAGGCTGTGGCAGACGGTCGGGATGTTCTTCTCTTCTTCCGGCGGCAGGTCGTAGAGGTCCTTGTTGCTCGGCGCGCCCGGGTCGATCTTGTTCTTGATGCCGTCCAGGCCGGCCATCATCAGCGCGGCGAAGATCAGGTAGCCGGAGTTCATCGGATCCGGGAAGCGGATCTCGATGCGGCGCGCCTTCGGGTTGGCCACGTACGGGATGCGGCAGGACGCCGAGCGGTTCGAGGCCGAGTAGGCCAGCATCACCGGCGCCTCGAAGCCCGGCACCAGGCGCTTGTAGCTGTTGGTGGTCGAGTTGGAGAAGGCGTTGATGGCGCGCGCGTGCTTGAACACGCCGCCGATGTACCACAGCGCGATCTGGCTCAGGCCGCCGTAGCCGTCGCCGGTGAACAGGTTCACGCCGCCCTTGGCCAGGCTCTGGTGCACGTGCATGCCGCTGCCGTTGTCACCCACCAGCGGCTTGGGCATGAAGGTGGCGGTCTTGCCGTTGCGGTGCGCGACGTTCTTGACGATGTACTTGAGCATCTGCAGCTCGTCGGACTTCTTCACCAGCGAGTTGAACTTGGTGCCGATCTCGCACTGGCCGGCGTTGGCCACTTCGTGGTGGTGCACTTCCACTTCCTGGCCGGCGGCCATCAGCAGCTTGCACATCTCGGCGCGGATGTCGTGCAGCTGGTCGGTCGGCGCGACCGGGAAGTAGCCGCCCTTGACGCCCGGGCGGTAGCCGCTGTTGCCGCCCTCGTACTTCTTCTTGCTGTTCCACGCGGCCTCTTCGGAATCCACCTCGAAGAAGGTGTGGCCCATGTCGTTGCCGAAGCGCACCGAGTCGAAGATGAAGAACTCGGGCTCCGGGCCGAAGAAGGCCTGCTCGGCGATACCGGAGGCCTTGAGGAAGGCCTCGGCGCGCTTGGCGATGCCGCGCGGGCAGCGCGAGTAGCCCTGCATCGTGGCCGGGTCGAGCACGTCGCAGGTCAGGATCAGGGTCGGGTCGGCGGTGAACGGGTCGATGACCGCGGTGTCCGGATCCGGCAGCAGCACCATGTCCGACTCGTTGATGCCGCGCCAGCCCGAGATCGACGAGCCGTCGAACATCTTGCCGTCCTCGAACAGGCCGGGCTCGACGATGGTGGCCGGGAAGGTGACGTGGTGCTGGACGCCGCGGGGGTCGGTGAAACGCAGGTCCACGAACTCGATCTCGTGGTCCTTGATCATCTTTTCGATATGGGCGAGCGACATGCGGGTGGCTCCGGGTGGGGTGGGATGGCTGGTGGGTTGCAAAGGGCGTGCCAAGCCGGGCATTACCCCAACTTATTGATTAATAAAACTTAGTCTGTTCTCCCCGGATGCGTTATCACCGTTTTGGTGCATTTTTGCCTGCCCTTCGTGACATTTTGGGGATTGCTTCAGGAGGTAGTGATTAGGAGTTAGGAGGTAGTAAGAGCCGCGCGTCCGGCGCCCCCACTACCTCCTAACTCCTACCCACTACCTCCTCGCCTTTCGCCCCATCTTCCTCCCCGCCACCCCCGCCACCCCCGCCACCCGCCGTATCATCCAACGCCCCACCCACCGGCCAATCGCCCTTGAACGACCTGCTGTCCGCCCTCCTGCTGGGCATCATCGAAGGCCTCACCGAGTTCCTGCCGATCTCCAGCACCGGCCACCTGCTGATCGCCCAGCACTGGCTGGGCGCGCGCTCGGACCTGTTCAACATCAGCATCCAGGCCGGTGCGATCCTGGCCATCACCCTGGTCTACCGGCAGCGCATCTGGCAGCTGGCGACCGGGTTGGGCGACGCCGCGACCCGCCTGTACGCGCTGAAAATCGCGGTCGCCTTCGCGGTCACCGCGGTCGTCGGCCTGCCGGTGCGCCTGCTCGGCTGGGAGCTCCCGGACACCGTGACGCCGATCGCGTGGGCCCTGGTGGTTGGCGGCGTGTGGATGCTGATCGCCGAGCGCATTTCGGAGGGCAAACCGCCGTCCGATGCGCTGACCTGGAAAGTGGTGGTGGCCGTGGGCCTGGCGCAGGTGTTGGCCGGCGTGTTCCCGGGCACCTCGCGCTCGGCGGCGGCGATCTTCATGGCGCTGCTGCTGGGCATGAACCGCAAGCCGGCGGCGGCCGAGTTCGTGTTCCTGGTCGGCATCCCCACCATGTTCGCGGCCAGCGGCTGGGCGCTGATGGAAACCGTGCTCGACGGCGGCACCGGCGACGAGGACTGGGCCAGCCTGGGCATCGCCTTCGCGGCCGCGACCCTCACCGGGTTCGCGGCCGTGCGCTGGCTGCTGGGCTACATCGCCACCCACAGCTTCCGGCCCTTCGCCTGGTACCGCATCGGCCTGGGCGTGGCCCTGCTGATGGGCCTGCCGGCCGGCAGTTAAGCGGCCGGGTAACCCAGGCGCGCCGCCACCGGCGCCAGCCGCTCGAACGCCTCCGCGAAGCCCTCGCGGTAATGGCGCCAATGGCCGGACGGTAGCCGCGCGCCGCGACCGTGCAGGCCGGGCAGCGGCTGCGGCAGGCCCAGGGCCTGTTCGATGGCCGCGGCCGCCTCGGCGGCATCGCCGTCCAGGCGGGCGAAGACCACGCGCTCCGGATGCGCATCGCGGTGGTCGGCCACCGCGTCGAGCGTGCGCGCCAGCCAGTCGGCGGCGGCCACCGGGTCGGGCGAGGGCAGGTAGTTCTGCAGGCTGCCGAACACGAACCAGTTGAGCAACGCATCGCGCGGATCGGTGAGCAGGCAGAGCACGCGGGCGCCGCGCAGCGCCGCCAGCGTGTAGGGATCGAGATGCGGCATCCAGTCGACCAACGTGGCCGGGTCCAGGCCCGCGGCGGTGACGGCCTGGGTCCAGGTTTCGGCGCTGCCGGCGCGCGGGTCGCCCGGCGGGAAGCGCACGAGGCCGAAGCCGTCGCCGGGCCCGACGACGCTGGCGCGCCCCAGGTCGAGGCGGTTGCCGAGCTGCTGCTTCGCCGCCATCAGCACGGCCTCGGCGCGCACGCCCACGGGCGCCCACGCGAGGGTGGCGGCGATGCCGCCCTCGGGCACGCTGTCGGCCGGCGCCACCGACGGCGGCGGCACCTGCGGCGACTGGCGCGAGACCCGCTGCAGCATGTTCTTCCAGCACAGGGCCGCTTCGGCATAGCGGCCCGCCTGGTCCAACGCCGCGCCGGCCCAGGCCAGGACCTGCCGCTGGCGCAGTACGTCGGCCTGCTGCACCAGCAGGCGGTCGGCGCGCACCAGGGCGAGGTCGAGGTCACGGGCCTGCTCGACCTCGAGCATGATCATGTTGCTGTGGAAGAGGTTGCCGTCGACGGCCAGCGCGCGCTCGGCCCAGGCCGCGGCCTGGGCGATGTCGCCGCGGCTGCGGTGGAAATCGGCCATCAGCTCCATGCACTCGGCACTGCCCGGGTCGGCGGCGTGCCACTGCTGCAGCACGTCCACCGGCGTCTCGCCCAGCGGGCCGCAAAGGTTCATGCGCAGCTGCCAGGTGTCGCGGTCGGCGGGCGCACCGGCCAGGGCTTTTTCGATGAGCGCCCGGGCGTCCGGGACGCGGCCATCGCCGGCCAGCAGCAGCGCCATGCGGCGCAGGGCGGCGATGTAGCGCGGCTGGCGCGCGAGCACGTGATCGAGGTCGGCGATCGCGCCGTCACGGTCACCCGACTGCAGGCGCAGGTCGGCGCGCAGCACGATGGCGTCGAGCTCGGCGGGGAAGCGTTCGACCAGTTCGTCCAGCGACTTCAGGGCGCCCTCGCGGTCGTCCTGGCGGCGCTGCGCCTCGACCAGGCCGCGCAGGGCGATGCGCGGGCGCGACGGATCGAGCCGCAGCGCGTTCGACAGCGCCTGTTCGGCGAAGGCCCAGGTCTGGCGCTGCAGGTAGGCCAGGCCGAGCGCGAGCTGGGCCGAGGCCATGTTCGGGCGCGCGGTGGCGGCGGCGGTGAAGCAGCGCAGGGCCAGGTCGCGATCGCCGCTGGCGTCGGCCACGTAGCCCTCGGCCATCGAGACCTGCGGATGTCCGGCGTCCACGCGCTGGGCCAGGCGCAGGCGGCGCCGGGCTTCCGGCAGGTCGCCGCGGGCCAGCGCCGCATGCACCTGCAGGATGTAGGCGCTGAGCGTGTTGGGGTTGAGCGACAGCGCCTCGCGCAGGCCATCGGTCGGCTTGCCCTCGGTCATGTCGAGCGCGGCGCGGGTGGCGTGGAAGGCGGCCTGTTCGGGATCTAGCCCGATCGCGCGATCGAGCGCCTCGCGGGCGGCGGCGGACTGGCCGGTGGCCATCGCGGCGATGCCGAGCAGGTGCCAGGCATCGGCGTTGGCGGGTTCGGCGGCGACGAGTTCGCGGGCCGTGGCGAGGGCCGCGGCGAAGTCGCCTTCGCGCATGGCGGCATTGATGCGATCGAGCATGGGGACGGGGTTTCTAGGCGGAAACCCCGATTGTAGCCCGCGCGGGCGCGGCGGCGGCCGCCAGCCGGTCCGCGACCCAGCGCTCGGCGTAGCCCCGCAGGTGGGCGCCCTCGAGGAAGCCGCAGTGGCCGCCGAAATCGGCGATTTCCAGCGACGAGTGCGACGGCAGCGCCAGGCGCGGGAACCCGTCCACCGGGATCACCGGGTCATCGGCCGCGGCCAGCACGCTGACCGGCACCTGCAGCCCGGCCAGGCGTTCGCCCGCCACCGCGTAGCCGTCGAAGTACTCCTCGACCCCGGCCATCGTCGTGTGCCGCTCCACCAGCCAGTGCGTCAGGCTGCGCATGTCCTTGGCCAGGATGCTGTCGTCGAAGTCGTGCTGCTGCGGGAACAGCGCGCGCTTGATCGTCAGCGAGCGCCGCCACTTCTTCATGAAGTACCAGTGGTAGAAGGGCTGGCCCGACTCCAGCGTGCGCATCACCGCCGACGGGTCGATGGCCGGGCACACCGCCGCGGCGTGCACCAGCGGGATGCCCGCGCCGGGCGCCGCCAGCGCCAGCCGCAGCGCGAAGTTGCCGCCCAGCGAGTAGCCCGCCGCCAGCATCGGCCGCGCCGGGAAGCGCCGCGACACTTCGGCCGCGGCCTGCACCACTTCGCCCAGGCGGCAGGAGTGGAACAGGCCTTCGTTGAGGTGGTGGGTGTCGCCGTGGTCGCGGAAGTTGAGCCGGAACACCTCGAAGCCGCGCGCCAGCAGCTGCGCCGCGGTGTGGCGCATGTAGCTCGACTCGCTGCTGCCTTCCCAGCCGTGCAGCAGCAGCACCAGGCCCTGCGCCGGCGCCTCGCGCGCCGGCAGCCGGGTGTGGAAGCCCTGCAGCCGCACGCCGTCCTCGACGGTGATGATGTGCTCGGTGGTCTCGGCGCCGAGCCGCCGCAGCTCGCGCAGGCCCGCCGCACGCCGCAGCGGCATCGAACTCAGCACCGACTGCACGTGCGGGTTGCGAAGCCAGCGCGGCGGCCGGTAGGCGCTGCCCATCTCAGCCCGCCATGGCCGAGATGATGCGCTCGCGGCAGGTCTCGGCCATGCGCCGGCGGCCGTCCTCGCTGGCCGCGACGGGCTCGAGGAAATGCACTTCAGCCACGCGGCCCGGCTCGCCGAGCAGGCGCAGGAAGTTCTGCAGGAAGTTCTCGCGCGGCCCGAACGCGACGATGGTCTGGGCGTCGCCGCGCGCGCCGTACTTCAGCGCCACCGGCTGCGCCGGCACGTTGGCCAGCACCGCCGGCTGGAAGATGCGGGCGTGGAAGGTGCCGATGGCGTCGCCGCCGGTGGTGCGCCCTTCCGGGAACACGCCGACCGCCAGCCCCTGCTCCAGGCGCTGCACCATCTGGTGCATCACGCCGTGCAGCGAGTCATTGCTGCCGCGGTGGTGGTAGATGGTGCCGCCGCGGCTGGCGACCCAGCCCACCAGCGGCCAGCGCGCGATCTCGGCCTTGGCCACGAAGCCCATCATGCGCTGGCTGTGCATCAGCTCGATGTCGATCCAGCTGACGTGGTTGGCGACGAACAGCGCCGCGCCCGGCAGCGGCGTGCCGTAGCGGCGCAGCCGGAAACCGAAGATGCGCATCAGCGTGCCCGACCACCAGCGGATGATGCGGTGGTCGAGGCGCTCGCCGCGCAGCTCGATCCGCGCCGAGACCGGGTTGATCATCAGCAGGGTCAGCGGCAGCCCGACCAGCAGGTGCAGGCTGAGCAGCGGCGCGCGCCAGAGGTAGCGCAGCGGGCGGCGCCAGTCCTGGGCGGGCTTGGCCGTTTCGGTGTGGGTGGACATGCGCGGCATTGTGCCGCACGCGGGCCGAGTAAACACCCGACGCCGCGGTACGCAGGCGGCGCGGCTCAGGCGCCGATCACCGCCGCGGTCATGCGCGAGATGCAGGTCAGGCGCCCCTGCGCGTCCTCGATGCGGATCTCCCAGACCTGGGTGGCGCGGCCGAGGTGGACCGGTCGCGCGGTGCCGGTGACCACGCCTTCGGTGACGGCGCGCAGGTGGTTGGCGTTGATCTCGATGCCGGCCGACTGCTGCTTCAGCGCCGGGTCCAGGCACAGGTAGCCGGCCAGGCTGGCCAGAGTTTCGGCCAGCAGCACCGAGGAGCCGCCGTGCAGCAGCCCGAACGGCTGCCGGGTGCGTTCATCCACCGGCATCGTGGCGCGCAGGAAATCCTCGCCCAGCTCGGTGATCTCGATGCCCAGGTGCCCGGGGGCGGTGCCCACGAGCATCCGGTTCAGTTCGGCCACGGCCGGCCGGTGGCGGAACGGGCCGGCCATGGCGGCGGGGCTCAGCGGACGCGCAGCAGGCCCGGGCGGAAGGCGCTGGTGTAGCCCTTGCGCGCGTAGCCGGAACTGTCGCCGTAGCCGCTGCCGCCAGCCTGGCGGTTGCGGCGACGGTGCATGCGGTCCACCAGCTCGTCGCGACGGGCCTCGAGCCAGTCGGCGCGGCCGACGGTGGCCGGATCCAGGCCGCGGCGCTCGGCCTCGCCCTGGCGGTATTCGCAGAACTCGTCGTAGGCCTCGATCTCGTGCTTGAGCTCCTTGACGCACATCTCGATGGCGATGGCGTCGTCGAAGTAACCCAGCACCGGCACGCTGTCCGGGATCACGTCGGACGGGTCGGCGAAGTAGACCAGGGCCGACAGCACGCGCTGGCGGTCTTCCTCGGGCAGGTGCCAGCCCTCGTCGCGCGACATCGCGATCAGCGCGTCGAGCCGGTCCAGGCGCTCGGCGATGAAGTCCGGGACCTCGACCTTGTTGGCTTCGACCAGCAGCTTGGACGCGGCGGCGATGATCTCGTCGGCGGTCTTGCTGCCGGCGGAGGCGCGGGCCTTGGCCAGGGCCTGGTTGAAGTGCTCGAGGTCGCGGTCGGAGAGTTCGAAGCTGATGGCGAGGGGCATGCGGGCGTGTCCGGCGGGGTTTTCAAGAGGAAGCAGCCTAGGCCGGGGCGAAGGCGCCGTCAATCGAACGCAGGCCGGCGCAACACCGGCCACGCGGCTCAGAGGATGGGCACCAGGCCGGCGCCGAAGGCCGTGAGGATGCGGGTGTAGACGGTCTTGAGCGGCAGGTCGACCTCGGGGAAGGCGCCGACGTCCTCGTAGCAGTCATAAAAGCCCGGCTGGCCCGGCGGGATCGGGTTGCAGCCCGGCACCAGCTCGAAGCTGGTGGCGTAGGGGAAGGGCCAGATGTCGAAGATCGGCAGTTTCTCGGAGATCTTGCCCAGGCTGTAGTTCAGGCCCGACAGCACCGGTGGCTTCTCCTGGGGCGCGATCAGCCAGGCGTTCTCCGGGGTCATGTCGCGCCGGATGCTGGCCAGCAGCGCACCCGCGAACTCCCTGTCATGGACCACCACCATCGACTCGGTGTTGAGGTTGTCCGAGCGCGGGTCGAAGTTGTGGCTGCCCACCACGCCGATCCGGCCGTCGACGACCAGCGACTTCGCGTGCAGGCCGACCCGGATGCCGGCGCGCTTGAGCGGCACCGGCCCACTGGCCGAGCCCGAGGAGCCCGAACCGAACATCGGCAGGTGCGCGGCCCGCTCCTCGCCCAGCACGCCGGTGGCGGCGACGTTGATCGGCGCGTCGGTCGGGTAGGGCTTGTACTCGAAGATTCGGAAGCCCAGCTCGCGCAGGTACAGGCGCTTGTACTTGTGGCTCATCGCGTACACGGGGAAGGCGTCGGTGGCGGCCAGCGAGTTGGTGGACACCCACACCGCCGGCTTCTCCGCGCGCTTCTGCAGGCCGCGGAAGACCTTGCGGGCCTCGCGCGAGAGCACGAGGTAGGGCGTCTGGATGACCAGTTCCTCCTGCGTGCTTTCCACCAGGTCGTGCATGGCCAGCGAAGCGTCCTCCTCGGCGCGCAGCTCGCCCTCGTGCTTCTCGGGCAGGTCGGCGAAGAAGTCCACCCGGCCGACCGCGAGCCGCAGCGGCTCCATCCGCGCCATCACCGCGGCGCCGTCGCCGGCCTCGTCGCGCATGGCGGTGACGCGCGGCGGCGGCGGCGGGCGCGCCGGGTCGAACAGCCAGCTCGGCGGCGGGCCGCCGTTGCGGTGCAGGCGCTCGGCCACGTCCTTGAGCTCCTCGGCCGGGCGCGAGCGCTCGTAGCCCCAGAACGCGTCGAAGTTCGCCGCCATCGCCTTCGCCACCGGCCCCATCACGAGGATGTCGCGGTCGCGGTAGTTGTAGCCCTCGGCCCAGTCGAAATAGCGGTCCTGGATGTTGCGGCCGCCGGTGATGCCGGCCACGCCGTCCACCAGCACCAGCTTGGTGTGCATGCGCTGGTTGAACTTCATGAAGCAGCACAGGATGCCGGCGGCGTACTGCAGCTTCTGGGTCTTGGCTTCGTCGAAGGTGGGGTTGTAGAGGCGCAGCTCGAAGTTGGCGTGGTGGCCGGCCAGGCTGGCCTGCAGGTTGGGGTCGGGCAGGCCGTAGAGCTGGTCGAGCAGCACGCGCACCTTCACGCCGCGGCGGGCGGCGGCCAGCAGCTCCTCGAGCACCAGAACGCCGCTGTCGTCCTTGTCGAAGATGAACATCTGCAGCTCGATGCTCTCGCGCGCGGCGCGGATCAGGTGCAGGCGGGCGAGCAGCGAGTCCTGGCCGCGGTCGAGCAGCACCACCTCGTGCCGCGGCGCCTCCGGCGTGGACGCGGCGACGGCGGCGTGGCCGAGCGCCAGCAGCGGCGAGTCGACGGCGCAGTCCACGCCCTCGCGGCAGCCGACCTCGGTGCTGCGGGCGGCCAGGGCCAGGTCGGCGGCGTCGCGGCGTTCGCGCACGGACAGGGTGGAGCAGCCTGCCAGGAACAGGACCAGCAGGGCGGTGAGAAGGCGATGTGCGGAGCTCATGGGGCGACAGGGTCGCGCAATCTCACCCGGAAGTCGAAGCCCACTTCGTCCTTCACCCACACGCGCTGGCTGGTCATGCCGAAGGCGCGGCGGCTGACCTCGCCCTTGACCACGATGTCGCAGTCCCGGCCGGGGCGGCTGCAGGCGGCCGGCAGCAGCGTGAAGGTCACGCCCCGGGAGGCGCCGCGCAGGTCGAGCCGGCCGCGCAGGGGCCCGCCGGTGGCCAGCAGCCCGCGCGCGAAGGGCGCCGAGCGGAAACGGATCTCGGGGTGGTTTTCCACGTCCAGGAAGTTGCGCGAGCGGGTACTGCGCAGCATCCAGCCCGGGCCGTCCAGCTCCAGGCCCTCGGTGTCCACCCGCACCTGCACGCGCCAGCGGCCGCGGTCGTCCTCGGTCAGTTCGCCCTCGATGCGGCGGAAGCGGCCGGTGGCCGGCCCCGTCACCCGCACGCTGACTTCGAAGGTGGCGCGGGAGGCCGTCGGGTCGAATTGCTCCCGGGCGGCACCGCTGGCGGCGGCCTTACCCACCGCGCAGGCCAGGCAAAGCGCGCCCAGCCAGGCCCACGTCATCCGCTCACGGCCACCAGAACGCGGCCAGGCGGGCGATGCCGGGCTCGAGGTCGGCGTCGGCCGGCATGGACAGCACGGCCACGCCGCCGGCGGGCATCCCGCGGAAATCGCCGGACTGGCCCGAGCTCAGCAGCGCCGCCAGCTGTTCGAAGCCGGGGTTGTGGCCGACCAGCAGCACCCGGGCGATATCGCGGTGTTCATCCGCGACCTGCATCAGCATGCCCGGGGTGGCGTCGTAGATGCGCTTTTCCTGGCGCAGCTCGACATAGCCCAGCGCGGCCATGGCCTGCTCGGTGGTCTCGCGGGCGCGGCGCGCGGGCGAGGTGACGACGCGGTCGGGCAGGTAGCCGTGGTCGCGCAGCCAGCGCCCGGCGGCCTCGGCCTCGGCCTGGCCCTGCAGGGACAGCGGGCGGTCGAAGTCGTCCTGGCCGGGGGCGGCCGGTTCGGCGTGGGCGTGTCGGAGCAGGATCAGTTCGCGCATGGCCATCCTTGATTGATGCGGGGTCCGGAAGAACGGGGTCAGAGTGACTTCTTGAGCCACTTCAGCAGCGGCGCCCAGTCGTCCTGGTGGCTGCGGATCTGTTCGGAGTGGTAGTCGAACACCGACTTGCCCAGCGCCGCCATCAGCACGTAGGCCTGGGTGTCGCGCAGCTCGGCCACCAGCGGGTAGGGCCAGGCCTTGAGCTGGTCCAGGGCCTGCTGGGAGTTGCTGGTCCAGGGCTTGAGCCGGTTGCCGACGATGCCGACCGGCAGCTTGCCCTTCTTGATGCGCGGGTGCTGCACGAGCGAGTTCAGGAAAGGCACGGTGGCTTCGAGGTCGATCATCGAGGGCAGCACCGGCACGATCACCGCGTCGGCGATGTCGAGGAAGGCGGTGAGGTCTTCGCCCATTGCGCCGGCCGGGGCGTCCACCACGAGGCGCTGGACGCCATCGGGGATGTGCTTGTCCCAGCCGCGCTTGCTGCCGTCGATCGGCAGCACGGCGGTGTCGAGGGCGGCGCGCTTCTCGCACCAGTGGGTCGAGGACTTCTGCCGGTCGGCGTCGAGGAGGGCGGTGGCCTTGCCGTCGACGGCGAAATGGGCGGCGAGGTTGGTCGACACCGTCGTCTTGCCGGCGCCTCCCTTCGAGCTGGCGACCAGGATCGTACGCATGCCGGACCTCCACATCGGGAAGAGGCCTCACTCTAACCCGCAACCGAGCAGAAACTCTATTGGGCTGTGTGACGGTGCGGAAAGCCCACTTCACTTCGGAGGGCGCATGCCGGCACCCCCGGTCCCGGGCCTGCATTCCCCGGATTTCGAGCGCGACAGCTGCGGGTTCGGGCTGATCGCCCAGCTGGACGACCGGCCTTCGCGGGCCCTGGTCGACGCAGGGCTGCAGGCGCTGGCGCGGCTGACGCATCGGGGCGCGGTCGGGGCCGACGGGCTCAGCGGCGACGGCTGCGGGCTGCTGCTGCGGCGGCCGCGGGTGTTCCTGGCGGCGATCGCGCACGAGGCCGGCATTCCTTATGCCGATGGTGACGCCTGCGGCATGGTGTTCCTGCCGCACGAGGCCGAGGCGGCCGCGGCCTGCCGCGCGGGGCTCACGGCGGCGCTGGCGGCGCGCGGCCTGGCGGTCGGCGGCTGGCGCGAGGTGCCGGTGGTGCGCGAGGGCTGCGGCGGGATCGCGCTGCGCGGGCTGCCGCGGATCGAGCAGGTGTTCGTGCGGACGCCGGGCGGGCTGGATGTCGCGGGCTTCGAGCGGGCGCTGTTCCTGGCGCGGCGCGCGGCCGAGCAGGCGCTCGCGGCGCACGGCGATTTCTACGTGGCCACGCTGTCGGCCGCTACGCTGGGCTACAAGGCGATGGTGCTGCCGGACCAGCTGGCGTCGCTGTATCCCGACCTGGCGCGGCCGGAGCTGGCTTCGTCGGTGGTGGTGTTCCACCAGCGCTTCTCGACCAACACGGCGCCCGCGTGGAAGCTCGCGCAGCCGTTCCGGCTGCTGGCGCACAACGGCGAGATCAACACGATCGAGGGCAACCGCGCCTGGGCCCGCGCCCGCGCGGCGCACTGGGCTTCGCCGCACCTGGACCTCGCGACGCTGCAGCCGCTGGTCAGCGAGCAGGGTTCGGATTCGCAGAGCCTCGATAACCTGCTGGAGCTGCTGCTGGCCGGCGGCATGGACCTGCTGCAGGCGATCCGCATCCTGGTGCCGCCGGCCACGGCGTCGCTGGAGTACAAGGACCCCGACCTCGCGGCGTTCTACGAGTACTACGGCCTCTCGCTTGATCCCTGGGACGGCCCGGCCGGCATCGTGATGTGCGACGCGCGCTACGCGGCCTGCACGCTCGACCGCAACGGCCTGCGCCCGGCGCGCTGGCTGCTCACCGCCGACCGCACGCTGGTGGTGGCCTCGGAAACCGGCGTCTACGACGTCGCCGACGCCGACGTGGTGGCCAAGGGCAAGCTGGGTCCCGGCGAAATGCTGGCGGTGGACCTGCAGCGCGGCAAGCTGCTGGACACCCACGCCATCGACGACATCAACAAGTCGCGCGCGCCTTACAAGGCCTGGCTGAAACAGGGCGTCACCTACCTCAGCACCAGCCTGGTGGATCCCTCGCTGGCGGCCGAGCCTTTCGACGCGCCGACGCTGCGGCGATTCCAGAAGCTGTTCCAGCTGACGCGCGAGGAGCGCGAGGCCGAGCTGCGCGTGCTGGCCGAGACCGAGCAGGAGGCCACCGGCTCGATGGGCGACGACACGCCGGTGGCGGTGATGTCGCGGCAGATCCGGCCGGTGTACGACTACTTCCGCCAGGCCTTCGCGCAGGTGACCAACCCGCCGATCGACCCGCTGCGCGAGCAGCTGGTGATGTCGCTGGCGACGCAGCTGGGGCCCGAAGGCAATGTGTTCGAGGACAGCCCGGCCAACGCCGTGCAGGTGATGCTGAACTCGCCGATCCTGTCGCAGCGCAAGCTGCGGCAGCTGCTGGCGCTGGAGCAGTTCGCACAGGCGAACGCCCTGCTCCACCTCTATTTCGATCCCGATGAAACGCTGGCGGCCGCGCTCGACCGGATCTGCGCCGCGGCCGAGGCCGCGGTGCGCGCCGGCGCGGTGCTGGTGCTGCTCAGCGACCGCTATCCGCGCGAGGGCGCGGCGGCCGTGCCGGCGCTGCTGGCGACCGGCGCGGTGCATCACCATTTGTCGGCCGCGGGACTGCGCTGCCGCGCCAACCTCGTCATCGAGACCGGCAGCGCCCGCGACGCGCACCAGATGGCCTGCCTGATCGGCGTCGGCGCGACCGCGGTCTATCCCTACCTCGCCTACCAGACGCTGTCGGCGCTGGGCCGCGCCGGCGTGGTGGACGGCAAGCTCGGCAACGAGCCGGCCGAGCTGGGCCGCAGCTACCGGCGCGGCATCAAGAAAGGCCTGCTGAAGATCCTCTCGAAGATGGGCATCAGCACCGTGGCCAGCTACCGCGGCGCGCAGCTGTTCGAAATCATCGGGCTGGCGGACGAGGTGGTGGCGCGCTGCTTCCCGGGCATGGTCAGCCGGCTGCAGGGCGCGGGCTTCGCCGAGCTCGAGGCCGAGGCGCGCGCGATGGCGGCGGAAGCGTGGACCGACACGACCGACATTTCCCCCGGCGGCCGCCACAAGCTGGTGGTCGGCGGCGAGTACCACATGTACAACCCGGACGTGATCGCCGGGCTGCAGCGCGCGGTGCGCAGCGGCGATCCCGCGGATTACTTCGCGTATGCCGCGCACGTCGACGGCCGCCCGCCCTCGGCGCTACGCGACCTGCTGGTGCCGCGCGCCGATATCGCGCCGATCCCACTGGAGGCCGTCGAGCCCGCCGAAGCCATCCTGGCCCGCTTCGATTCCGCCGGCATGTCGCTGGGCGCGCTTTCGCCCGAGGCCCACGAGGCGCTGGCGATCGCGATGAACCGCCTGGGCGGCCGCAGCAATTCCGGCGAAGGCGGCGAAGACCCGGCCCGCCACGGCACCGAAAAGCGCAGCAAGATCAAGCAGGTCGCGTCGGGCCGCTTCGGCGTCACGCCGGAGTACCTGGTCAACGCCGAAGTGCTGCAGATCAAGATCGCGCAGGGCGCCAAGCCCGGCGAAGGCGGCCAGCTGCCCGGCCACAAGGTCAACGCGATGATCGCGCGCCTGCGCCACGCGCGCCCCGGCATCGGCCTGATCTCGCCGCCGCCGCACCACGACATCTATTCGATCGAGGACCTGGCCCAGCTCATCTACGATCTCAAGGAAGTGAACCCGTCGGCGCTGGTGTCGGTGAAGCTGGTCTCGCACGCGGGCGTCGGCACGATTGCCGCCGGCGTGGTGAAGGCCTATGCCGACCTGGTGACGATCTCCGGCCACGACGGCGGCACCGGCGCCTCGCCGATCTCGTCCATCCACCACGCCGGCACGCCGTGGGAACTGGGCGTGGCCGAAGTGCAGCAGACGCTGCGCATGAACGATCTGCGCCACCGCGTGCGGCTGCAGGCCGACGGCGGCCTGAAGACCGGCCTGGACGTGGTGAAGGCGGCGATCCTCGGCGCCGAGAGCTTCGGCTTCGGCACCGCGCCGATGGTGGCGCTGGGCTGCAAGTACCTGCGCATCTGCCACCTCAACAACTGCGCCACCGGCGTGGCCACGCAGGACCCGCGGCTGCGCGCGCACCACTTCACCGGCCTGCCCGAGATGGCGATGAACTTCTTCCGCTTCGTTGCCGAGGACGTGCGCGGCTGGCTGGCGAAGCTGGGCGTGGCGCGGATGGAGGACCTGATCGGCCGCACCGACCTGCTGGTGCAGGCCGAGGGCATCACCGAGCGCCAGCGCAAGCTCGACCTGTCGCCGATCCTGGCCGCCGCGGACGGGCGGGGCGACGCGGCGCGCTTCTGCACCGAAGCCCGCAACCCGCCGCGCGACACGGGCCGGCTGGCCCGCCGCATGCTGGAGGAGATGCGGGCCGCGATCCACGCCGGCGCCGGCGGCGAATTCCACTTCGACGTCGGCAACGCCGACCGGAGCATCGGCGCGCGCATTTCCGGCGAGATCGCGCGCGTGCACGGCGATGCCGGCATGGCGGACGCGCCGCTCACCGTGCTCCTGCGCGGCCACGCGGGCCAGAGCCTCGGCGCCTGGAATGCGGGCGGGCTGCACCTGCACCTCACCGGCGATGCCAACGACTACGTCGGCAAGGGCATGGCCGGCGGGCGGATCGTGCTGCGGCCTCCCGCGGCGGCGCGGTACGCCGCGGCGCAGGCGCCGATCATGGGCAACACCTGCCTGTACGGCGCCACCGGCGGCGAGCTGTATGCGGCCGGCACCGCGGGCGAGCGCTTCGCGGTGCGCAATTCCGGCGCGCTGGCGGTGGTCGAAGGCATCGGCGACCACGGCTGCGAGTACATGACCGGCGGCGTGGTGGTGGTGCTGGGCCGCACCGGCCTGAATTTCGGCGCCGGGCTCACCGGCGGCCTGGCCTACGTGCTCGACAGGGAGCGCGATTTCGTCGACCGCTACAACCATGAATTGATCGACGTGCTGCGGATCACGCCCGAGGGCATGGAGCACCACCGCCATCATCTCCGCGGCCTGCTGCGGGCCCACGTCGAACACACCGGCAGCGCGCTGGCCGAAGGCCTGCTGGAAGACTTCCGCGACGTGGCCGGGCGCTTCTGGCTGGTGAAGCCCAAGGCCGCTTCGCTGGAGCAGCTGGCCGGGATGCTGAGGAACGCGGCATGAAGGCCAAGCCGTTCCAGTTCCTCGAGCTGCCGCGGAAGATGCCGCGCGAACTGCCGGCGAACACCCGCGTGCTGGGCTGGCAGGAAATCTACGGCCAGTTCGCCGCGCCCGAGGCCGCCGACCAAAGCGCGCGCTGCCTGGACTGCGGCAATCCCTACTGCGAGTGGAAGTGCCCGGTGCACAACCCGATCCCGGACTGGCTGGCGCTGGTTCGCGAGGGGCGCCTGTTCGAGGCCGCCGAGCTCGCGCATTCGACCAATCCGCTGCCGGAGATCTGCGGCCGCGTCTGCCCGCAGGATCGTTTGTGCGAGGGCGACTGCACGCTCAACACCGGCTTCGAGGCGGTGACGATCGGGTCGATCGAAAAGTACATCGTGGACGAAGCCTTCCGCCTGGGCTGGCGGCCGGATCTTTCCGCAGTGAAACCCAGCGGTCGGCGCGTGGCCATCATCGGCGCCGGGCCCGCCGGCCTGGCCTGCGCCGACCGCCTGGCGCGCGCGGGCATCGAGGCGCACGTGTTCGACCGCTATCCCGAGATCGGCGGGCTGCTGAGCTTCGGCATCCCGGCGTTCAAGCTTGAGAAGCACGTGGTCGCCACGCGCCGCGACGTGCTCGAGGCGATGGGCGTGCGTTTCCACCTGGGCGTGCACGTCGATGCCGACAAGGGGGCCGAGCTGGTGCGTGATTTCGACGCGGTATTCCTGGGCACCGGCGCCTACACGGCCGTGGACGGCCGCCTGCCCGGCCAGGACCTGCCCGGCGTGCTGCCGGCCCTGCCCTTCCTGGTGGGCAACGCCCGCAAGCAGCTCGGGATGCCGTCGCCGGAAGACCCGGCGGTGGAGCTGGGCGGCAAGCGCGTGCTGGTGCTCGGCGGCGGCGACACTGCGATGGACTGCGTGCGCTCGGCGATCCGGCTCGGCGCGGCCGAGGTCAGCTGTGCTTACCGCCGCGGCGAAGCCGACATGCCCGGCTCCCGCCGCGAAGTGAAGAACGCGCGCGAGGAAGGCGTGCGCTTCCTGTTCAACCGCCAGCCGCTGGCGATCGAGTCGGGCCTGCGCATCGACGGCGGCCAGCAGGTGATGGGTGTGCGCGTGGTCGAGACCCGCGCCAGCGGTGGCCGCGGCCAGGCGGCCGAGCCGGTGCCGGGCAGCGAAGCGGTGCTTCCGGCCGACGTCGTGATCCTCGCGTTCGGCTTCCGCGCCAGTCCGGCGGCCTGGTGGGCCGGCTTCGGCGTCGACCTCACGCCCGACGGCCGCATCCGCACCGGCCCGGGCGGCGCGACCTCGCATCCGAAGCTGTTCGCCGGCGGCGACAACGTCCGCGGCGCCGACCTCGTGGTCACTGCCGTGCACGATGGCCGGGAGGCCGGCGTGGCGATCGCGCGCCGGCTGCTGGGCTGAGCCCGCGCCGGTCTGCTCCGGTATCATCACGCCCTTCGAATGAAGGACCCCCGATGAGCGAGCTGCAGGACCTCACTTCCCTCGTGCGCGCCAACACGGCGCTGATCGTGGTCGAGACCCCCGACGAGGGCCGCGTGGTGGACCTGTTCCGGCACCTGCTGATGAACGTCTGGCGGCCGCTGTTCCGCTGGTCGATCACCGAAGGCCTGCGCCGCATCGACCTGGACGGCGAGGACGCGCCGATCGCGCCGCCGGACGCCACCACGACCCTGCGCACCATCCGCGAGATGGACCAACGCGGCATCCACCTGCTGCTCGACTTCCACCCTTACCTCGGCTACGCCACCACGCAGCGCATGCTGCGCGAGATGATCGACCGCCGCGACTGCAAGGACCACACCATCGTGCTGGTGGGCGCGAAGATCGAGCTGCCGCCGGACCTCGAGCACCTGGCCGTGCGCTTCTCGCTGCGGCTGCCCGACGAGAAGGCGCTGCTGAAGCTGGTGCAGGACGAGGCCGCGCTGTACATGCGCGAGCACGGCGGCAAGCGCGTCGAAGTAGACAAGGACGCGCTGGCGATGATCGTGCGCAACCTGCGCGGGCTGTCGCTGGTGGATGCGCGCCGGCTGGCGCGGCACCTGATCTTCCGCGACGGCGTGATCTGCGCCGACGACCTGCCGGAGCTGGCCAAGCTCAAGTTCGAGCTGCTCAACAAATCCGGCAACCTGCACTTTGAGTACGACACCGCGCGCTTCAGCGACGTGGCCGGCCTGGCGCGGCTGAAGTCCTGGGTGGGCCAGCGCCGCGCCGCGTTCACCGGCGACGTCGCGCTGCCGGTCGGCCTGGACCCGCCGAAGGGCATCCTGCTGCTGGGCGTGCAGGGCTGCGGCAAGTCGCTGGCGGCCAAGGCGGTGGCGGGCGGCTTCAACGTGCCGCTGGTGCGGCTGGATTTCGGCACGCTGTACAACAAGTACCACGGCGAAACCGAGAAGAACCTGCGCGACGCGCTGGCCTCGGCCGAGCAGATCGCGCCCTGCGTGCTGTGGATCGACGAGCTGGAGAAGGGCCTGGCCAGCGCCGGCGGCAGCGACGACGGCGGCGTGTCGCGGCGCGTGCTGGGCTACTTCCTGACCTGGATGGCCGAGCGCAAGTCGAAGGTGTTCCTGGTCGCCACCGCCAACGCCGTGCAGGACCTGCCGCCCGAACTGCTGCGCAAGGGCCGCTTCGACGAGATCTTCTTCGTCGACCTGCCCGACCACGGCGCCCGCGCCGAGATCTTCCGCATCCACCTGGCCAAGCGCGAAGTGGACTGGGAAGGCTTCTCGCTGGACTCGCTGGCCGAGGCGGCGAATGGTTTTTCCGGCGCCGAGATCGAACAGGCCGTGGTCAGCGCACTCTACGCCGCCCACGCCGCGCAGGCGCCGGTGGACGAAGCCCGCGTGCTCGAGGAAGTGCGCAACACCCGCCCGCTGAGCGTGTTGATGGCCGAGCAGGTCAACGCCCTGCGCGACTGGGCCCGCAGCCGCACCGTCCCGGCCGACTGACACCCCGCCCTGTAGGAGGGACTTCAGTCCCGATGCCTTTCGGCAGAAAGCATCGGGACTGAAGTCCCTCCTGCAATGAGGGTCAGAACCAGCGGCGGACTTGGCGGCAATAGTCGCGGTAAGCCTCGCCGAAGAGCGCGGCGAGGTAGCGCTCCTCGCGTGCGATCACGTAGTAGCGGACCAGCAGCAGCACTGGCACCAGCGTCAGCAGCGGCCACAGGCTGTTGCACGCCAGCGTGACCGCGGCATAGGCCAGCGCCATGCCCAGGTACATCGGGTTGCGCGTATGGCGGTAGATGCCCTCGACCACCAAAGCGCTGTCCTTGCGCCAGGGCCGCGGGTCGGTGCCCTTGCGCTTGAATCCGCCCAGCGCGCTGCCCAGCAGCCAGATCGCCACCGCGCCGAAAGCCGCGGCATGCAGGTCGAGCCACCACGCCCGCGTCGGATCGAGCAGCGGCAGCGACGCCAGGAAATACTCCAGCGTGAGTCCCGCGCCCAGGCCCAGCGCGAAGATCAGCGGCGGCGGGAAGCGGACGCCAGGGTTGGAATCTGGCCGGCTCATCTCAGGCTCCTTGAAGCGCTGTCTGTGGGAGGGACTTCAGTCCCGATACTCTTCGCCAGGAAGCATCGGGACTGAAGTCCCTCCTACAGGTGGCGTTGGAGGAGCCAGGCCCAGGCGGGGAGCGTGGCGAGTGAGAGCAGGATGCCATAGCCGACCATGGCGGCCGCGAGGCCGGGGGCCAATCGGTGCGAGATCGCCAACGCCGCGGCGGTGATCATCGGCGGCATCGCCGATTCCAGCACCGCGGCGTCGTGCATCACGCCGGTCATGCCGAACACACGGGCGATGCCAAGCGCCAGCAGCGGCATCACCGCGAGCTTGAGCATCAGGCCTGCGGCGAGCGGCTTGAGCTCATCGCGCGGCAGCGCCAGCTTCAGGCTCAGGCCGATCGCCAGCACCACCAGCGGCAGCAAAGCATCGGCCAGGCGCTGCAGGCCACCGGCGATCCAGGCGGGCGGCGCTTCCGGCATCACGGTCAGGCCAAGCACCAGCGCGAGGAAAGGCGGGAAGGTGGCGATGCGGCGGCCGATCATCGCAGCGGTGGGCTTGGCGTCGCCGCCGTAGCGCGCCAGGACGTACAGCCCGAACGTGGACAGGATCAGGAAGGCGCCGAACTGGTCGTAGATCACCGCGTAAGGCAGCGCGTCCTCGCCCAGCAGCGCCCGCACCAGCGGATAGCCGAGGAAGCTGGTATTGCCGAGCGCGACGCAGAGCAGCAGCACGGCATGTTCGTCGGGGCGCAGTTTGAGCGCGCGGGTTACGCCGGTGACCAGCACGACCGTGGCCACCAGCAGCAGCCATGGCACCGCGGCCACCGCCAGCACCTGCGGGCCCAGCTCCAGCCGCGGCGCGTAGATCAGCACCGACGCCGGCAGGCAGACGTACAGCACCACCTTGTTCAGGACTTCGGCGGCGCTGTCCGGGAACAGCCGCAGGCGCTGGAACAGCAGTCCCAGCGCCAGCATCGACAGGATCAGCGCGAAGGCGTCGAACGCCACCGATCAGCCCTGCTTCGCCTTCTCGGCCGCGATCCACTCGCGGATCTTGGTCTGCAGAACGCCCATCGGCAGGGCACCGTCCACCAGCACCTGGCGGTGGAAGGCGCGCACGTCGAATTTCTCGCCCAGCTCGGCCTCGGCCTCTTCGCGCAGCTCGCGGATCACGCGCTGGCCGACCTTGTAGGCCAGGGCCTGGCCCGGGATCACGATGTAGCGCTCGACCTCGGCGATGACATCCGACTCGGCCATCGAGGAATTGGCCAGCATGTAGTCGATCGCCTGCTGCCGGTCCCAGCCGTAGTAGTGCAGGCCGGTGTCCACCACCAGGCGCATCGCGCGCAGCTGCTCGTCGCTCAGGCGGCCGTACCACTGGTAGGGATCGGTGAACAGGCCCATTTCCTTGCCCAGCGACTCCGCGTAAAGCGCCCAACCTTCGGAGTAAGCGGTGTAGCCGCCGAAGCGCCGGAACGCCGGCAGCGACTCCACTTCCTGCTGGATCGAGATCTGGAAGTGGTGGCCCGGCGAAGCCTCGTGGATCGACAGCGTCTCGACCAGGAAGTTCGGCTGCGCGCGCAGGTTGTGGGTGTTGAGATAGAACACGCCCGGACGCGAGCCGTCCGGCGACGGCGACTGGTAGGACGCGCCGGCCTCGGAGGCGGCGCGGAATGCTTCCACCGGGCGCACTTCGTAATCCGCCTTCGGGAAGATGTCGAACAGCTGCTCCAGGCGCGGGTTGATCTTCTTCTGGACGTCGCGGTAGGCCTGCAGCGCCTCTTCCTCGGTCTTGAAGTAGAACTGGTCGTCGGTGCCCAGGTGCTCGAAGAAGGCCGGCAGGTCGCCCTCGAAGCCCACCTGCTCGCGCACGGCGTTCATCTCGGCCAGGATGCGCGCCACTTCCTCGAGGCCGAACTGGTGGATTTCCTCCGGCGTCAGGTCGGTGGTGGTGTTCACCCGCACGTTGTGCGCATACCAGGCCTTGCCGTCGGGCAGGTGCATCTGGCCGACGCCGGTGCGGGCCTTGGGCAGGTACTCGTCGCGGAGGAAGTCCCGCATCTTGGCGTAGGCCGGCACCAGCGTGCTGGCGATGGCGTCGCGGTAGGCGGCGGTCAGCCGCTCGCGCTCGGCTTCGGGGAATTCAGCCGGCATGTTCTTGATCGGGCCCCAGAACACGCTCTGCTCGACCTCGTCCACCGCATGCGCGGCGAACTGCGGGATGGCCTTCTCGACCACCGGCACCGGCTGCACCACGCCCGCGGCGATGCCTTCGCGCATGTTGGCGATGGCGCTGTCGTTGAGCACCGGGAAGCGGGCGATGCGCGCCAGGAAATCGTCGTAGTGCTTGACCTCCTTGAACGGCTGCAGGCCCTGGCCCGAACCGAGCTGGGCCATGAAGCTGCCGTAGTTGCCGAACTGGTTCACCGGCAGCATCCAGCCGGGGAAGCGGTTGCCCGCCAGCGAGGACTCGCGGTCGGCGATGAAGATGTCGTAGCTCAGGCGGTGCTGGCCGCTGAGCGCATCGCGGTCCAGGGCCTGCACGCGGGCGAGGAAATCGCGCTCGCGGGCTTCCTGTTCGGCGCGGTAGCTGGCCGAGAACATGTCCGGCAGCTGGTCGTTGTAGCGCAGGTCGCCGAGCGCGGTGGCGAAGATCGGGTTCGCCTTGAGCTCGGACTCGTGCCACTCGGCCAGCAGGGCGTCGAGCTCGGCGGCGACGGCGGCCGGGTCGGCCTGCGTGGCTTCGGCCGCGACCGGGGCGGTGGGTTCGGCCGCGTCGCGGCTGCAGCCGCCCAGGGCCAGCAGGCAGGTAAACATCAGGAAGGTGGCGCGCATCACGGATCCTTCGCTTTCGCCGGGGGTGGCTTGCGCTATCTTCCCCCAGTCGCCGCCCGGAGCCTACTGATGAAAGTACTGCCTGCCAGCCTGCTGCTCACCGCCGCCCTCGGCGCGGTCCTGGCCTCCCCCGCCAGCCACGGCGCCGACCGGATCACCGGCCACGCTTTCGCCACCCGCTCGGAGGTGATCGCGCCCGAAGCCATGGCTGCCACCTCGCACCCGCTGGCCACGCAGATCGCGCTCGACGTGATGCGCCGCGGCGGCAGCGCGGTGGATGCGGCCATCGCCGCCAACGCCGCGCTGGGCTTGATGGAGCCGACCGGCAACGGCATCGGCGGCGATTTCTTCGCCATCGTCTGGGACCCGAAGACCGCGAAGCTGCACGGCTACAACGGCTCCGGCCGCTCGCCGAAGTCGCTGAGCCTGAAGTGGTTCCAGGACAACGGCTACACCGACATCCCGCCGCACGGCCCGCTGCCGGTCACCGTGCCGGGCGCGGTGGACGGCTGGTTCGCGCTGCACGGCCGCTTCGGCAAGCTGCCGATGGCCGAGGTGCTCAAGCCGACGGTGGATTACGCGCGCAAGGGCCACCCGGTCCACGAAACCATTGCCTACTACTGGAACCGCAGCGTGCCGGTGCTGTCGAAGTGGCCGGGCTTCACCGAGCAGTTCACCATCGACGGGCGCGCCCCGCGCAAGAACGAGATGTGGCGCAACCCGAACCTGGCCAACACGCTCGAGACGATCGGCCGCGAGGGCCGCGACGCGTTCTACAAGGGCCAGATCGCCCGCACCATCGGCGACTACTTCAAGGCCAACGGCGGCTTCCTCAGCTACGAGGACATGGCCGCGCACACCGGCGAGTGGGTCGAGCCGGTGAGCACCAACTACCGCGGCGTGGACGTGTGGGAAATCCCGCCGAACGGGCAGGGCATCGCCGCGCTGCAGATCCTCAACCTCCTCGAGGGCTACGACTTCTCGAAGATCCCGTTCGGCAGCGCCGAGCACATCCACCTGTTCACCGAGGCCAAGAAGCTGGCCTTCGCCGACCGCGCGCGCTGGTACGCCGACCCCGCCTTCTTCCCGGCGCCGGCCCGCGGCCAGACCCAGGCGCAGGCCGCCGCCGCGCTGACCGCGCGCCTGATCTCCGAGGACTACGCCGCCGAGCGCCGCAAGCTGATCAACCCCGACCGCGCCGCGCGCGCCGTGGACGCCGGCGCGCTGCAGCAGGGCGACACCATCTACCTCACCACCGCCGACAAGGACGGCATGATGGTTTCGCTGATCCAGTCCAACTACCGCGGCATGGGCAGCGGCATGGCGGCGCCGGGGCTGGGCTTCATCTTCCAGGACCGCGGCGAGCAGTTCGTGCTCAAGGCCGGCCATCCCAATTCGTTCGAGCCGGGCAAGCGGCCCTTCCACACCATCATCCCGGCCTTCGCCACCAAGGACGGCAAGCCCTGGATCAGCTTCGGCCTGATGGGCGGCGCGATGCAGCCGCAGGGCCACGCGCAGATCATCATGAACCTGGTTGATTTCGGGATGAACCTGCAGGAAGCCGGCGACGCGCCGCGCATCCAGCACGACGGCAGCACCGACCCGGCCGGCCAGGCGGTGGAGATGACCGACGGCGGCGTGCTCAACCTCGAAACGGGCTTCGACTACGAGGTGATCCGCGCGCTGATGCGCAAGGGCCACACCATCGAATTCGCGGACGGCCCCTACGGTGGCTACCAGGCGATCATGCGCGACCACGCCAACGGCGTGTACGTGGGCGCCAGCGAAAGCCGCAAGGACGGCCAGGCCGCCGGCTACTGAGGCGCCCGGCCCCAGCGTTCCGCCACGTGGCGCTTGAGGCGCTCGACGGCGGTCTCGACGTCGGCGCAGTGCGGCAGCACCTGCGCCCAGTCGGCGGACTTGGCCGCGGCTTCGGCCGCGGCGGCCGCCTCGGCCAGCGGGTGCGCGCCGACCAGCCGCGCGGCGCCCTTGATCTTGTGCGCCTGCCGCGCCACGCGCTCGAGATCGCCGGCCGCGCGCGCCGCTGACATCCCCTGCAGGTCGCCGGCGGTCGCGCCGAGGAAATCGTCCATCACCGCGCGCGCCTCGTTCGGGTTGCCGCCGGTGATCAGGTCCAGCACCGTGGCGTCGAGCGGCGTCGGGTCGTCGTGCGCCTGCGGCAGCGAGGACGGCATCACTTCGCCCGCCCGCGGCACGGTGTGCGGCAGCCAGCGGCGCAGGCAGCCCACCAGCTCAGGGATGCTGACGGGCTTGGCCAGGAATTCATCCATGCCCGCGGCCAGGCAGCGCTCGGCCTCGCCCTTCAGCGCCGCGGCGGTGAGCGCGATCACCGGCGTGCGCGGCTTGCCGTTGCGGGCTTCTTCCTCGCGCAGGGCGCGCGCCATCTCGTAGCCGTCCATTTCCGGCATGTGCACGTCGGACAGCACCAGCGCGTAGCGGCCGGTGCGCCAGGCGGCCAGGCCCTTGACGCCGTCCTCGGCCGATTCGCTGGCGTAGCCGGCCAACGCCAGCTGGCGCGCCACCACCAGGCGGTTGGTGGGATGGTCGTCCACGATCAGCACCAGGCTGCGTTCGGCCAGGGCCTGCGCCACCGAGGGCAGTGGCCGCGCCAGGAAGCCCTTGCCGGTGTCGGGCACGGCCTCGGGCTCGAGGTCCTCGACCCGTCCGCGCGGCAGCGTGATCTCCAGCCGCAGCGTGGTGCCGGCGCCGGGCGTGCTTTCCATGCGGACGTCGCCCTCCATCAGCTCGGCCAACCGGCGCGAAATGACCAGGCCCAGGCCGGTGCCGCCGAAGCGCCGCGTGGTGCTGCCTTCGGCCTGCGAGAAGGGCTGGAACAGCCGGGCCTGCTGCTCGGGCGTGACGCCGATGCCGGTGTCGGTGACGCGGAAGCAGACCCGGTCGCCGTCGCCGGCGCGGCCCTTCCACTCCAGCGCCGCCTCGACCATGCCCGTTTCGGTGAACTTGATCGCGTTCGACAGGAAGTTGCCCAGCACCTGGCGCAGGCGCAGGCCATCGGCCACGTGCGCCGGCCCGATGCGGTCGTCCACTTCGCAGTTCAGCACCAGGCCCTTGCTGGAGGCGGAGCCGCTGTAGTTCGCCACCGTGGAGCGCAGCAGCGCCGGCAGCGACACCGTGGTCGGCGACAGCTCGAGCCGCCCGGCCTCGACCTTCGAGAAATCCAGGATGTCGCCGATGATCTGCAGCAGCGAGCGCGCCGACTGCTGGATGACCTGGATGGTGCGGCGCTGGTCGTCGTCGAGCGGGCTGTGCGAGAGCACCTCCAGCATGCCGGTGACGCCGATCATCGGCGTGCGGATCTCGTGGCTCATCGCCGCCACGAAGCTGGACTTGGCCTCGCTGGCCTCGCGCGAACGCGCCTCGCTGGCGCGCAGCTGCTGCTCGAGCTGCTTGATCTGGGTGAGGTCGGTGCCGACGGCGATGTAGCCGACGGTCTTGCCGCTGCCGTCGCGCATGGCCGAGGTGGCCAGCAGCACCGGCACGTGGCTGCCGTCCTTGCGCACGAAGGTCCATTCCCGCGGCGGCGAGCCCGACTCGATCAGCAGCGGGATCAGGCTGGCGTCGGCCTGCACCGGCCGGTCCAGCGCCTGCGTGAGTTCGGCCGCCACCTTCGCGACTTCGGCCGGCAGCAGCAGGCGGTTGGTGCTCAGCTGGCCGAGGATTTCCTCGGCGCGGTAGCCGGTCAACCGCTCGGCGTAGGGGTTGAAGGTGGAGAAGCGGGCGTCGAGGTCGAGCGAGATGATCGCCACCCGCGCCGCCGCGAACAGCGAGCGCTGGAACACCTCGCGCTCCTGCAGCGCCTCGCGCACCTGCTCGTTTCGCAGCAGCTGCTGGTTGAGTTCGTTCTCGAACTTGCGCACGTCGTCGCGCATCACCAGGAACACGTCCAGCACCTCGCCCAGCTCACCCTCCGGGTGGAAGCGCGGCATGGCCTGGTAATCGTGCCGCCGCATCTGCTGCGCCAGCGCGGTCAGGCTTTCCACGCCCTTGTAGACGTTGCGCACCAGCTTGCTGCCCACCACCGCCACCACCGCCAGCGTGAACAGGCTGAGCAGCGTGCGGATCCAGGCGGCGCGCACGGCGCGGGCCTCCTGCGCGCGCACCTTCTGCTCGGCCTCGATCATCTCGAGGTCGCCCAGGTGCTTCATGCGCGTGGTCACCGGGTCGATGGCGGGGTAGAGCTCGGTGTCCGCGAAGCGCGCCAGCGCCACGATGTCCTTCTGCACCAGGATGCCGCGCAGGGTCTGCGCCGCGGTGTCGGCGCGGGTGCGGGCGCGGGTGATCTGCTCGTACAGTTTCTTCTGGTCGGGCGTGAGCGGCATCCGCTCGAGCGCGGCCCAGTGCTCGCGGATGCGCAGGCGGGCGTGGTCGATGACCTGCACGCCCTCTTCCCAGGTGATCAGGTCGTTGCGGACGCGGAAGGTGGTGTCGACGATGTCCAGGCCGTAGGCGTCGGACACCGCCTTGATGCGGCGCAGGCCGGCCAGCGATTCGTCCTTGAGCGATTCCAGCGCGCGCTGGCTTTGCTGGCGCTCGTATTCGTCCAGGGCCAGCACGCCGGCGCCGGTGAGCAGGAGCAGGCCGAACAGGCCCAGCAGCTGGATGCGGATGCCGAACTTCTGGCCCGGGCGCGGCATCGCCGGGTCAGTGATGGGTCTGGCGCCAGCGCTGGATGGCGTCCGGGAGCTGTTCGCCCGGCACCGGCGCCGAGATCAGGTAGCCCTGGGCGAAATCACAGCCCAGCTGGGCCAGCAGCTGCCATTCCTCGATGGTCTCGACGCCTTCGGCCACCACGCTCAGGTCGAGCTTGCGGGCCAGGTCGAGGCTGGTTTCGATCATGGCGCGCTTGCGCGGCTGGGTCGGCGCGCCGCTGACGAAACCACGGTCGATCTTGAGTTCGGTGAACGGGATCTGCGAGAGCTGCGACAGCGAGGAATAGCCGGTGCCGAAATCATCCACGCTCAGGCCGAACCCCTTCAGCCGCAGGCGCGCCAGCATGCCGAGGCCGCGGGCGGTGTCGCTCATCACCGAGCTTTCGGTGATCTCCAGCACCACCTGGTCGGGGCTGAGGCCGTGCTCGCGCAGCACCGCTTCATAGCGGTCGGCCACTTCCGGGCCGGTGAGGTTCTGGGCCGAGACGTTGACCGAAATCTTGAGGTCCAGCCCGCGCGCCTGCCAGCGCTTCCACCAGGCGCAGGACTGCACCAGCATCAGGCTGGTCAGCTCGTCGATCAGGCCACCCGCCTCCATCACCGGCACGAACACCGCCGGCGGCACCATGCGGCCATCGGCCAGGCGCCAGCGCGCCAGCGCTTCCACGCCGATGATCTTGCCGTTGCCGAACTCGGCCTGCGGCTGGAACCAGGGCACGATCTCGCCGCGCGCCAGGGCCTCGCGGGCCTGGTCCAGCGTCACTTCGATGTCGAGCGCGACCTGGCCGCCGATCACCTCGGCCTCGTAAAGCGAGAGCACGGTGGTGAGCTTGCCCGGCGTCAGCGGCTTCTCGATGCAGCCCAGCACGCGCAGGCCCGAGGCCTTGGCCATCACCTGCACGGTGTGCAGCAGGGCCGGCTCCATCGCGCTGACCACGGCGATCGAATGGGCCAGGCGCTCCTGGGCGACGATGCCGATGAACTCGACGCCGTCCATGCCGGGCATGTCCAGGTCCACCAGCACCACGTCGGGCGGGTCGGGCAGGGCGCGCAGCAGGTCCAGGGCCTGGAAGCCGTCGGCGGCCTCGTGCAGGCGGGTCAGCCCCAGGTCGGCGAGCAGGCGCAGGCCCAGGCGGCGTTGGAAGCCGTGGTCCTCCACCAGCAGGATGGTCAAACCCGCCAAACCCATGCCTTTCCCCCGAAAGCCTGAACGACGCCGCGATTCCCCGACTCTACCTGTCGCCAATGCAACCCGGTAGTACGTGTTTTCTCGCCCCGGCGGCCCCTTCGGGCGCGGTCCCGGCCCGAAAACGTGCTGCACCGCACATTGCGCCCCCCCTGACCGTACGCTAGCGTCCGGCGGGCGGTGGAAGGGGGAAGGGCGAGCCCGTGTCCAGAGGTCGTCCCCATCGCGTCAGGTTTCGTCGAACAAGTCGGGCGCCGTCCGGCGTCCGTGGCGTACACCACTCGAAGGGGAGACATTGATGAACATGCAAACCCGCGGCACCGCGATGCGGTGCCTGTCGGCGGCCGTGCTTTTGGCCATCGGCGGCCCGGCCCTCGCCAACACGCTGAACCAGAACGTGTCCTGGACCATCGACCGGTCCGGCACCACCGCCAAGTACCGCATCGTCGCCTACGGCGACTCGATCTACGCCGGCTACAACGGCTCGGTCAGCAACGCCGCCAAGTACGCCGCCCCGACCGTGGACGCCGAGTACCTGGCCGCCCGCTGGAACGCGGACATCGAGAGCGTGCGCCGCACCAAGTCGGGCGCCATCGCCAGCGACGTGTACAACAACAAGATCGTCGCCGAGCGCTCGTACATGCAGTCCACCAACACCCGCGTGGTGACTTTCGAGATGTGCGGCAACGACGGCCTGCAGGCGCGCACCAGCTTCAAGGGCCAGACCGGCACCTGCAACTACGCCGTGCTCGACACAGCGGTGGCCAACTGCCGCCTGTACGTGGGCCGGGCGATGGACTTCATCAACGCCAACGCCAGCCCGAACACCCGCCTCAAGGTGATCTCCAACCTGTACTACCCCGGCTACGCGGCCGACAACGTGCAGAGCAGCTGCCGCGACGCCACCACGGGCGCGACGGTGAGCATGCAGGACCGCTTCCTGCCGGCGATCGCGAAGATGAACTGGTCGATGTGCGACCAGGCGCGCCAGAAGGGCTTCCAGTGCGCCGACAGCTTCGCGCAGTACATGGGCGCGGACTACGACAGCAACGGCGACGGCCAGGTCGACTCCGACGCGCTGCGCTACGTGCCGGGCGAGAGCGAGGCCAGCTACGTCAACCGCATCGCGGTGACGCTGCGCGGCACGGTGCGCGATGCCAACACGCACTTCGTGGCGTCCTCGAGCAGCTTCGACTACATCCAGTCCGACAACGTGCACCCGACCTACACCGGCGGCACGGTCAGCGCCGGCCTGTGGGGCGGCACCACCGGCACCGGTGCGGCGCGCTACACCAGCTTCACCAATGGCCGCAGCCCGATCTGGAACCAGCTGGGCCATGAGCGCATGGGCTGGGCCATCTCGGTCTACAACCCGGCCGCGCCGTGACGCAACCGCGCCAGCCGCCCGCCCCGCCGTCCGGACCGGAGGGCGACGGCGTGCGGGTGAGCCCGAAGGCAGGGGCCGCGCTGCGGTTCCTGCTGCCGGGTCTGGCGGTGGCGGTGCTGGTGCTGGCGGTGTTCGTGGGCGGGTGGCTGCTGCTGGCCCCCGCGGCGCCGTCCGCGCCGGTTACCGTGGTTTCTGCTGAGGTTCCTTCCCCGGCCGGCCGGGCGCCAGTCGCGGCATCGCGCCCTGCGGCGGCCGCACCGATTGAAGCGGCCGGGCTGCCTTCCGATGATCCCAATGACCTTGCCGCTTATTTCAGGCCCGGCGACCCCGAGCCCACCGGCGCCGAAGTGATCGGCGCCCTGCACGACCTTGGCATCCGCACGGGCATCGGCGCCTTCGATCCGCCGGGCACCAGCCCGCCGCTGGAGGGCCTGGCCGTGCCCGCGGATTACGAGTTGCCCGAAGGTTATGCGCGCCACCATCAGTTCACCGATGAAGGCGTGGCGATCGAGCCGATCCTGATGTTCGCGCCCGATTTCGTCCTGTACGACGCCGAGGGCCAGCCGATCGCGATGCCCGCCGACCGCGTGGTCCCGCCCGAGCTGGCGCCGCCCGACCTGCCGATCCGGCGGGTGCGCATTCCGCCGGCTGGCTGAGGCCGTGAGGGGAGCGCGCTGATTTGAATTTCCTGTCGTGGGTTTCGCCGCGCTGGCGCGGTTTGGCCGGGGTGCTGCTCAGCGCCCTGCTGCTTGGCGTTTATGCGCGCGGCGGCCTGGCCTGGTTGCTCGGGTTCGTAGCGTTGGTGCCTTGGCTGCTGGCGATGGACGGCGTGGGCCGCACGCGCGACGCGCGGGATGGCGAGCGCATGGGAGCGGATGACGTCCGCGGCGCGCAGGGCGGCGTCGGTACGATGGGCGGTGCGCTGGCAAGCGGGCTGCTGATGAGCGTCGCCTTCGTCGCCGCCGTGTTCCTTTGGTTCGGCGCGGCGATCGGTGCTTACACCGGCATCGGCGCGGGCCTGGGCGCCGCGGTGTTGCTGGTGCTGGCGCCCGTGATGCAGCCGCAGATCGTTGCCTTCGCGCTGGTTCGGCATCTCGCCGGGCGTCGCCACGGGCCCGTGCTGCGCGCGCTGGCCGGTGCGGCCGCGTGGGTGGGCGTGGAGTGGGCGCTGCCCAAACTGCTGGGCGACACGCTGGGCCACGGGCTGCATCCCTCGGCCGTGATGCGGCAGGCGGCGGACCTGGGCGGCGCCGCACTGCTGACGGTGTTGCTGCTGCTGGTGAACGAGGCGATCGCGCTGGCGATCACGCGTCGGCGCGAGGGCCTGCGCGCGTTCGGCAAGCCGATCGCGGCGGGCCTGGCCGTGCTGGTGGCCATGGCCGGCTACGGCCAGTGGCGCCTAGGCACGCTGGCGGCGCCGGGCCCCGGGGTGCCGCGCGTGAAAGTGGCGATGGTGCAGGCAAGCATCACGAACTACGAGCAGCTGCGCCAGGAGATCGGCGCCTACGGCGTGGTGCGAAAGGTGCTCGACACCCACTACGAATTGTCCTGGTCCGCGCTGCGCGACCACGGCGCCGACGTATTGCTGTGGTCGGAGACGGTTTACCCGACGACCTTCGCGCACCCGCGCAGCGAGGACGGCGCGGCGCTGGACCGCGAGATCCAGGGTTTCGTGGACACTGCCGGCGTGCCGCTGGTGTTCGGCACCTACGACCTCGACGAGGCGGGCGAGTACAACGCCGCCGCCTTCCTCGAGCCCGGCCGCGGGCTGCTGGGCTTCTACCGCAAGGCCACGCCCTTCCCGCTCACCGAACACGTGCCGGCCTGGCTCGACCACGCCTGGCTGCGCCGCCTGCTGCCCTGGACCGGCGGTTGGCGGCCGGGCGACGGCGTGCGCGTGATGCCGCTGCGCACCGCCGACGGCCGCGAAGTGAACGTGCTGCCGCTGATCTGCCTCGACGACACCCGCGGCCAGCTGGCCATCGACGGCGCGCGGCTGGGCGCGCAGGCCATCGTCGGCATGTCGAATGACTCGTGGTTCACCGGCTACCCGGCGGGCGCGCGGCTGCATCTTTCCGTGGCCGCGTTCCGCAGCATCGAGACCCGGCTGCCGCAGGTGCGCGTGACGACCAATGGCCTCAGCGCCGTGATCGACGACACGGGCGAGGTGCTGGTGAACACGGCGATGGGTGACCAGGCGGTGCTGACGGCCGAACTGGCGGCGCGCGACCCGGTGCCCACGCTGTTGGTGCGCTGGGGCGATTGGGTGGGCGGCGCGGCGCTGGCGCTGCTTGGCGTGCTGGGGCTGCTGGCCGCGATGGCGCGCCTGGCGGCGCGCGCCGGCGGGGCGGTACCGGCGCTGCCGGCGCGCGTGGTGCTGCTGTCGCAGGTCATGCGGTGGGTGGTGGCTGCGCTTCGCATTGCGGCCGTGCTGGGCCTGGCCTGGCTGGTACTCGACATGTGGCTTCGCATGGGATTCCAGGTGCAGTCGATCAAGCAGCTGCAGCTGTTTGGTGTCGCCGTGGCGCTGCCGCTGCTGGCGGCGTGGGCGCTGCGGCGCGGGTTCACCGCCGAGGCGCGCATCGAGGGCAGCGATCTGGTGCTGGACCAGCGCCACCAGCGCACCGCCGTGCCGCTGGCTTCGATCACCGCGCTGCGCACCTGGCGACTGCCCTGGCCCGGCAGCGGCGCCGACCTGGTGCTGGCGTCGGGCCGACGGTTCTCGAAAGGACTGGCGGTGCGCGACCCCGCGGCGCTGGCGCGTGCGCTGGTGGCGGCCGGCGCGCCAATGGCGCCGGCCGAAGACTTCGCCACCCGCCTGGCCACGGTGCGCGCGGCGACGGGCGGCGGCTGGCTGGACCACGCCGCGGTCAAGTTCATCGCCTTCCCGCTGCTGCTGGCGCTGGTCGCGTTCCGGCTGCACCAGGTCATCACCTTCGGCGGGTTCTTCGGCGAGGCCTACACGTACGGCCTCGGCGCGTGGCTGCTGGGGCTGTTGGTGTGGTGGGCGTCGTGGGCGTTGGGCTTGATGCTGTTCGCGGCGGTGCTGCGGGTTGCCATCGAGCTCGGCACGGGGATCGGGCTGGCCGCGGGTGTGCCACGGGCTGCCGCGGTCAGGCGCGTGCTCGCATGGGCCGCGAACCTGGTTTATTTCATCGGCGTGCCGGCGTGGTTGGCGGTGCGTCTGTTGCCCTAGCGGCGGGCGCGCTTGTCGGCATACATCGCCGCGTCGGCGGCCTGCAGCAGCTGCGACAGTGAGACGCCGTCCCCCGGCGCGTGGGCGATGCCGAAGCTCGCGGCCACGCGGAAGCCAAGTGGCTGCACCGGTTCAGCGGCCAGCCGCTGCCGGATGGCCGAGACCAACGCGCGCGCCCGTGCGTCGTCCGCCTCGGGCAGGAAGATCGCGAATTCGTCGCCGCTCAGGCGCGCCATGAAGTCGTTTCCGCCCAGGCAGGCCTTGCTGCGTACCACCAGCTCGCGCAGCGCAAGGTCGCCGGCGGCGTGGCCGTGGGTGTCGTTGAGCGCCTTGAGGCCGTCGAGGTCGAGCATGAGGATCGCGGCCGGCTGGTTGCGTCGCAGCGCGCGGGCCAGCTCCATCGCCACGCGGTCTTCGAAATGCGCGCGGCTGAGCGCCCCGGTGAGGCCGTCGTGGCGTACCTGGTTGCGCAGGCGTTCATTGGCCGCATAAAGCGCCGGCGCCGCCAGGCTCAGGTAAGTGTTGGCGGCCAGGCTGATGGCTGCGAACTGCAGCACCAGCGCATCGTCGCCGACGTCGAAGCCGGCCGCCGCGCCCACGGTCAGCAGGCTGAAACCCAGCAGGCCCAACTGGGCGTTGGCCAGCGATTCGGTGTGCACGATCCACAGCTGCAGCACCACCGGCAGCACCAGCACGACCAGCAGGGCGCGACTGTTGGACAGCTCGAGGTAGGCAAGCAGGATGGCGAGCGTCACCGCGAACAGCAGCACCAGCTTGGAGGCGGACTCCCGGCCAACGCGCCACGCCCCCCACTCAAACGGCGGGAAGCGACGTAAGCCCGCGTCACCGCCCACCTTCCGCAGCAGCAGCGCGAGGAAGGGCGCCAGCGTCACCAGCGCGGCGTAATCGCCGATCCACCAGGCCGAGGCGATTTCGAACAGGTCCGGCCCGTCCAGCAGGTCGGTGCGGCTGAGGCCGACCGTGCCCAGCCCCGCGGCCAGCAGCGCCCCCAGCGCGCCCAGCAGCAGGAACTGCGACACCGGGCGCATCGTCAGCTCGGCCGGCGCCGAGGGCGCGAGCCGGCGCAGCACCATGGCCGGCAGCGCGTAGGCGCCGATGTGGATCACCGCGAACACCAGGCTCGACACGGCGAACACGCCCAAGCGCACTTCGCCTTCGGTGTTGCCGGACTCGGCGAGCCAGGTGCCCAGCACGCAGGCCACGAACACCGCCGGCACCGCCCGCCAGCCCACGCTGAACAGCCCGGCGAAGGTGACCGCCGCCGGCGGGAACCAGAGGCTGGCATGCGGCGCGTGCTCGAGCGCGGCGGCGAGCAGGAAGCTGCCGAGCCAGAGCGCGAGCAGGAGCGGGTGCAGCAGCCAGCGGCGCCAGGCGGCCGGGCCCGCTGGAACCTTCGATACGTCGGTCATCGTTTCCCTCTGGGCGCATCCTATCGCAGCCTGCAAGGATCCGCGGGGGCAGCCCGGAGGGAGCGGGCCCGCCAAAGCCAGGATCAGGGCCGAGTCACTAGGGTCCGCCCACCGAACGAAGCCGCAGCGCATTGGCCACCACCGAGGCCGAGCTCAGGCTCATGGCGAGCGCCGCGATCATCGGGCTGAGCAGGAGGCCGAACGCCGGGTAAAGCAGGCCGGCCGCGACGGGCACGCCGAGGGCGTTGTAGAGCAGGGCGAAACCGAGGTTCTGCTTCATGTTCGCGACCGTCGCCTGGGAGATGCGGCGGGCGCGGGCGATGCCGCGCAGGTCACCCTTCACCAGCGTGACCTGGCCGGTGGACATGGCCACGTCGGTGCCGGTGCCCATGGCAATTCCGACGTCGGCGCGGGCCAGCGCCGGGGCATCGTTGATGCCGTCGCCGGCCATGGCGACCCGCCGGCCCTGCGCCTGCAGCGCCGCGACCAGGTCCGCCTTGTCCTGTGGCCGCACCTCGCCGTGCACTTCGTCGATGCCGAGTGCTTTCGCCACCGAGCGGGCGGTAGTCTCGCCATCGCCGGTAGCCATGATCAGGCGAAGGCCAGCGTCGCGCAGTTCCGACAGGGCGGCCGGGGTGGAGACCTTCACCGGGTCGGCGACTGCGACCAGTCCGGCCGCACGACCGTCCACCGCCAGGAACATCACGCTGGCGCCTTCGGCGCGCAGCGCTTCGGCCTGGTGCCGCAGGCCGCCGACGTCCACGCCGTCCTCCGTCATCAACGCGTGGTTGCCCAGCGCCAGTGCCTTGTCCCCGACCCGGCCGCGCACACCGATGCCGCTGGCCGACTCGAACGACTCCGCTTTCGACAGGGCCAGGCCGCGCCCGAGCGCCTCCTTGACGATAGCCGCCGCCAGAGGGTGTTCGCTGCCCTGGTCCAGAGAGGCTGCCAGTCGAAGCACTTCCGTTGCGTCGCCGCCGCCCGGCGCCACGGCGGTGCGGTACGCCGGCCGACCCTCGGTCAGAGTGCCGGTCTTGTCGACGATGAGCGTGTCCACCTTGCGCAGGTTCTCGATCGCCTCGGCGTCGCGGAACAGGACGCCCGCACCGGCTGCGCGGCCGGTGGCGACCATGATGGACATCGGCGTGGCCAGGCCCAGCGCGCACGGGCAAGCGATGATGAGCACCGCCACGCTATTGAGCACGGCATAGACCCAAGCCGGCTCCGGCCCGAACAGGCCCCAGGCGAAGAAGGTCAGCACGGCGATCGCCAGCACCGCCAGCACGAACCAGTACGACACTACATCTGCCATGCGCTGCATCGGTGCGCGCGAGCGCTGCGCCTTGGCCACCAGCTGCACGATCTGGCTGAGCAGGGTGTCCGCGCCGACCTTGCCGGCCACCATCACCAGGCTGCCCGAGGTGTTGAGCGTCGCGCCTATCACCGGATCGCCCGGACCCTTGGCCACCGGCAGGGATTCGCCCGTGATCATCGATTCGTCCACGCTCGAGTGGCCCTCCTCGACCGTACCGTCGGTCGGGACGTTTTCGCCCGGACGCACGCGCAGGCGATCGCCGACGTGCACGTGCGAGACCTCGATGTCTTCCTCGCCGCCGTCGGCCCGGATGCGACGGGCGGTCTTCGGCGCCAGTCGCAGCAGTGCCTTGATGGCAGCCGACGTCTGCGAGCGGGCCCGCAGTTCCAGCATCTGCCCCAGCAGCGTCAGGGACACGATCACCGCCGCGGCCTCGAAGTACACGCCGACCCGGCCATGCTCGCGGAATGAATCCGGGAAGATCCCGGGCGCGAGGGTGGCGACCACGCTGTAGGCATACGCCGCGCCCACGCCCGTGCCGATCAGGGTCCACATGTTCAGCTGGCCGGTGCGCAGCGACACCGCCCATCGCGCGAAGAAGGGCGCCGCCGCCCAGACCACCACGGGCGTCGACAACAGCAGCTCGATCCAGGTGCGGGTGGCGGCATCGAGTGCGCCCCAGCGGTGCCCGACCATGGCCAGCGCCAGCACCACCAGGGTTGCCGGCAGGCTGATCCAGAATCGGCGGGTGAAATCGGCGAGTTCGGGCGAACCCTCGTCCTCGACGGCCGGCAGCATGGGCTCGAGCGCCATGCCGCACTTGGGGCAGCTGCCGGGGGCATCCCGGATGATCTCGGGATGCATGGGACAGGTGTAGCGCGCGCCTGCGGTGGCGACGGGCGTAACGGGCGGGCGATGGCTGGCGTGGTCCATGGTCCTGTCTCCTAGTGGTGGCCGTCCGGCGCTTTCGTACGCGACGACCAATGGATGTGCATGATTTTCCACCCCTCTTCACTTCGCCGGACCAGCATGGTCTCGGCGCTGAGTACCGTGACCGGCTTGCCGTCACGGCTCACGTGCAGTTCGCTCTCGCTGGCGACCCACGCAAGATCGCCATGGACGGCCGCCGTGCGCCGCAAGAGCTGGACATGCGCCTGCTTGAGGAAGGCGGCATCGCCTTTCGCATGGCCGCCAAGATACTCCTCGGCGGACCGCTCGGCCCCGCCGGCCTCTAGGATGAGCACCTTCGGGTCGAGCTCGGCGCCGGCGGCGACGAGGTTCCCCGAGGCGAGCGCAGCGGAGAAGCGGTTGACGGCCTCCACGGCGGCGCGGGCATCGGCCGGAACCTGGATGGCTGGCGTGGCACGCTCCGCGTCATGCGCGTTGCCCCCCGGGCCACCGGCTCGCACGGGTGTCGCGAAGGCGAGGAAACAGAGGGCGGAGATGACGAGCTTGTTCATGAGTCTGGCTCTCTCAGTGGTCGTGGGTCGAGTGGTCGTGCTCGTTCGCCGGGTCGGCGGGAGGCGGATCGCTGGCGCCCTCCGTTTGCGTGGCCTCACCAGTGCCATCCGCATGGTGATCCGGCGCATCGCTTTCCTGGTCATGGGAATGCTCGCCCGTCTCCTCGTGTCCGTGCGGCATCGCTTCGCCACCGCCATGGGAGTGGCCGCCGCTGGCGGCAACCAATGCGCGATAACGGTCGGCGTCCATGTTCGGCATGGCCTGCAGGAACGCCACCATGTTCCAGATGTACTCATCGGGCATGCTGCCTCCCCAGGCAGGCATGCCGGAGGCCTTCACGCCGTGCTTGATCACCCAGAACGAGCGCGCGGGGTCCGGCGCGCCCAGTTCGGCCAGGGCTGGTGCCGCCGGGTACAGGCCCCGGCTCAGCTCGGTGGGAGCCATGCCCGGGGCTAGGTGGCAGCCGGTGCACATGGCCGCGTAGTTGCCGGCGCCATTGAGCACCTGCGCCTCCGAGCCAAGAACCGGAACGTCCAGACCCTCGGCGCGTACCGCGATGGCGCGGTCCCGTGAGACTTCAATCAGCCCATGGACCCAGTCGGCGTGGGGCTTGTCGGCCCCCGGCTCCACCAGCCCGAAGTAAATCGTTCCGCTGATCGCAGCGGCCACCAGCGCCAGCATGATCAGTGTGCTTCTGAAAAATCCCATCCCCATCCCCATTCTCCTTGTCATTGCCTTCAGTTCCCCATGCTTGCGTGGCGCAAGCCAATCTGGCGCTGCTTCACCAGTGCATAGATTGCCGGGATCACGGCGAGCGTCAGCGCCGTCGACGACACCATGCCGCCGACCATCGGGGCCGCGATCCGGCGCATCACCTCCGAGCCGGTGCCGGTGCTCCACATGATCGGAAGCAGGCCGGCCATGATCGCGACCACCGTCATCATCTTCGGCCGAACACGTTCGACGGCGCCCTCGACGATGGCGTCTGCTAGGTCGCCCGCACCCAGTGATCCGCCCTGAGCGTGTTGCGCGGCGGCCCGGGACTCGAGCGCGTGATCGAGGTAGATCAACATCACCACGCCCGTTTCGGCCGCGACGCCGGCCAGCGCGATGAAGCCCACGGCCACGGCCACGCTCAGGTTGTAGTCCAGCGCCCACAGCAGCCAGATGCCACCAACCAGGGCGAAGGGTACCGACAGCATCACGATCAGCGACTCGGTGACGCGGCGGAAGTTGAGGTAGAGCAGCAGGAAGATGATCGCAAGCGTGACCGGCACGACGACCTTCATCTTCGCGATCGCGCGCTGCATGTATTCGTACTGGCCGCTCCAGGTCGCGTAGTAGCCCGGCGGGAAGCTGACGTCGCGGGCGACGACCTCCTGGGCTGCTTCGACGTAGGCGCCAAGGTCTGCGTTCCGAGTATCGACATAGATGTAGGCGGAGAGCAGCGCGTTCTCGGTGCGGATCGACGGCGTGCCTTGGCGGATGCGGATGTCTGCCAGCTCACCCAGCGGAACCTGCGCCCCGTCCGGAGTCGCCACCAGGACCTGTTGCGCGATGGCTTCGGGGCTGTCGCGCAGCCCCCGCGGGTAGCGGACGATGACCCCGAAGCGCTCGCGGCCCTCGACGGTGCGCGTGACCAGGTCGCCGCCCAATGCCGAGGCCACGACGTCCTGGAGGTCCCCCACGGGCAGGCCGTAGCGGGCCAGCTGCCCCCGGTCGGGCTCGATGTCCAAGTAGAACCCGCCGGTCAGGCGTTCGGCATACGCGCTGGTGGTGCCGGGCACCGTGCGCACGGCGGACTCGATCTGGCGCGCGAGGCGCTCCATCTCGACCAGATCCGTGCCGAACACCTTGATGCCGATCGGCGTGCGGATGCCCGTGGCCAGCATGTCGGTGCGGGCCTTGATGGGCATGGTCCAGGCATTGGCCACGCCCGGGAACTGCAGCGCCTGGTCCATTTCGGCGATCAGCTTGTCCGTGGTCATGCCCTCGCGCCACTGGTTCTCGGGCTTGAGGTTGATGATGGTCTCGAACATCTCCAGCGGGGCGGGGTCCGTTGCGGTCAGTGCACGACCCGCCTTGCCGAAGACCGACTCGACCTCCGGGAAGCTCCGGATGATCCGGTCCTGTTGCTGCAGGAGTTCGGCCGCCCTGGTCACGGACATTCCCGGAAGCGAGCTCGGCATGTACAGCAGCGTGCCCTCGTTGAGCGTGGGCATGAACTCGCTGCCGAGGCGGGAGGCGGGCCAGGCTGACACCGCGAGCACGACCATGGCCGCGCCGACCGTGGCCGCCTTGTGCCGCAGCACGAAGCCGATCACGGGCCGGTAGGCGGCAATCATGAAGCGGTTCACCGGGTTCCGGTCCTCGGGCAGGATCCGGCCGCGCACGAACAGCAGCATGAGCACCGGCACCAGCGTCACCGACAGCAGCGCGCCGGCCGCCATGGCGAAGGTCTTGGTGAAGGCCAGGGGATGGAAAAGGCGCCCTTCCTGGGCCTCGAGGGCGAACACAGGCAGGAAGGATACGGTGATGATCATCAGGCTGAAGAAGAGCGCCGGGCCGACCTCCCTGCATGCATTGATGATCAGCTGCAGGCGCGGCGTGCGACCGCCATCGCGCTCGATGTGCTTATGGGCGTTCTCAATCATCACGATGGCGGCATCCACCATCGCGCCGATGGCAATGGCGATGCCGCCCAAGCTCATGATGTTGGAGTTCATGCCCAGCAGGCGCATGGCCAGGAAGGCGATCAGCACGCCGACGGGGAGCATGATGATCGCCACCATCGCGCTACGGACGTGGAAGAGGAAGACCACGCAGACCAAGGCGACGATCAGGGCTTCCTCGACCAGGGTCCAGCGCAGCGTGGCGATGGCGCGGTGGATGAGGTCGGAGCGGTCGTAGACGGCGCGCAGGGAGACGCCCTCGGGAAGCCCGGGGGTGATGTCGGCGATGCGCTGCTTCAGGCCGTCGATCACGGCCAATGCGTTCTCGCCGTACCTCGCCACGGCGATGCCCGCGACCACCTCACCTTCGCCGTCGAGCTCGGCGAGGCCACGGCGTTCGTCCGGAACCAGTTCGACCCGGGCGAGGTCGCCCACGCGCACCGGCGTGCCGCCGTCCACCTTGACCACCAGACCCTCGATGTCCTCGATGCCGCGCAGGTAGCCGCGCCCGCGGATCATGTACTCGGTTTCCGCCATCTCCAGCACGCGCCCACCGACATCGCGATTGCTGGCAGCGATCACCTCGGAGATGCGCGAGAGGGGTACGCCGTACTGCCGCAGCCGACCCGGATCCACCGTGACCGAATACTGGCGGACGAAGCCGCCGACGCTGGCGACTTCGGCCACGCCGGGCGCCTTGGTCAGCTGGTACCGGACATACCAGTCCTGGATGGCGCGCAGTTCGTCCAGCGATTGCTGGCTGCCCTCGAGCACGTACTGGTAGACCCATCCTACGCCCGTGGCATCCGGGCCCAGCGTGGGAGACACACCTTCCGGGAGCTGCTTGGACGCGGTGCTCAGGTACTCGAGCACCCGCGAGCGCGCCCAGTAGATGTCGGTGCCGTCCTCGAAGATCACGTAGACGAAGGAGGCGCCGAAGAACGAGAAGCCACGGACGACCCTGGACTTCGGGACGGCCAGCATGGCCGTGGTCAGCGGGTAGGTGACCTGGTCTTCGACGACCTGCGGTGCCTGGCCGGGCACTTCGGTGAACACGATGACCTGCACGTCGGAGAGGTCGGGAAGCGCGTCGAGCGGCGTCCTGGCCAGCGCGTACAGTCCGGCCGCCGTGATCGCGAGGGTGGCCACCAGCACAAGGAAGACATTGCGAAGCGACCATTCGATCAGCCGGGCGAGCATGTCAGTGCCCTCCCGTGTGGCCGGCATGGGGATCGTCCGCCGGCGCCTCGTGCCCGGCAGGCGGTTCGTCCGACGGCTCACCGTGGCCCGCGTGCGAATCGTCTGCCGGCGCGTCCGGCGGGGCGGCCGTCTCTCGCGCGCTGCCAGCCTCCAGACTGCCCAGCGCAGCGCGCAGGTTGCTTTCGGCATCGAGCAGGAAGTTCGCCGAGACCACGACGGTCTCGCCGGCCTCGACGCCGGAGAGCACGGCGACCCGGTCACCGGAACGCGCACCCAATTGCACCTCCCGCGGCGTGAACTGGCCGGGCGCGGTCTGCACCAGCACGACCTGGCGGGTCCCCGAATCAATCACCGCGGAGCGGTCGACGGTCACGACCGGCGCCGATGCCTGACCGGTCAGTTCGACGTCTCCGAACAGCCCGGGGCGCAGGACGCCATCGGGGTTCTCCACTTCGATCCGCACGCCCAGGGTCCGGCTGGCGCGGTCGAGCGTGGGCTGGATGAAGGCGACGTCGCCTTTAAACCGCCGGCCGGGAAGACTGAGGGTTTCGAAGCTCGCGTGGTCGCCGAGGGTGAGGTTGGCCAGTCCGGACGCAGGAACCTGCGCGACGACCCACACGCGCGACAGGTCGGCCAGGCGCAGGATGGTCTGGCCCGGTTCGAAGCGTTCCCCTTGCACGACCAGCTTTTCGACCACGACCGCATCGGTGGGCGATGAGAGGACGAGCCCGGATTCGCTGCCCGCCCGGGCCACGCCGGCACCGGAGACTTCCCAGTTGCGCAGGCGCGTGCGCGCCGCATCGCGAAGCTGGCGCATGGTCGCCGCGCTTTCCGGATCACTTGCGGCCAATCGCTTTGCTGCGTCGTCAGCCACCCGGAATTCCTGCCGGGCCGCGACGAGCTCCGGGCTGTAGACCGTTGCCAGCGCGTCGCCACGGCGGATCGCCATGCCCGTCTGGTTGGCGTGCAGGGTCTCGATCCAGCCCTCGAATCGCGGCGCAACCGCGAACTGCCGGGTCTCGTCCACCTCCACCGTGGCGCTCGCCCGCACCCGGGGCGCCAGCGCTTCGCGCACCGCCACTTCCGTGCGCACGCCCAACTGCTGGACCTTGCCGGGTGCGAGCACCACGGTGCCCGGCTCGGGCGGCGGGGCCTCGTCCGCAAAAACCGGCAGGTAGTCCATGCCCATCGAATCCTTCTTCGGCACCGGCGAGGTGTCGGGCAGGCCCATGGGATTGCGGTAGTACAGGATCTTGCGCTCGACGAGCTCCGACGCCTCAGTTTCCGTTGGCGACGCCGCCGGGGCCGATGCCCGTCCGCTCCACCACCCCACGGCCAGGGCCGCACCCAGCGCGAGCGCCAACGCGCTCCACTTCAGACCATTCATCGCACACCTCCGGTGATGGCGCCCACGGCAGCGGCGGCGACCAGTTCGTCGCGACGCGCACCCACCTGCGCCAGGGCCGCGCCCTGCCAGGCATCCAGCGCTTCGAGCAGGGTTCCAAAGTCCACTTCGCCTACGCGGTAGCTGGCCAGGGCCGATTCGAAATTGGCCTGCGCCTGCGGCACAAGGGTCTGTTCGATCAGACGACGCTGGTCGCGGGCAGCGCGTGCCTGCGACCAGACTTGACCGAGCTGGCCAGCGAGACCGGCAGCCAGGGCGTCCGAGCGGGCGCGGGCCGCGTCACCCTTCAGGCGGGCCTCGCGTTCCCGCTCGCGGCGGGCGCGCTGCTGAAGGGGAATCTCGACGGCCAGCATCACTTCGTAGCCTTCCACGCGGTCGTCCCGCTGAATGACGCCGAAGCCGAGGCTGAGGTCGGGGTAGCGGGCGCGGCGCTGCAGCTCGAAGGCCGCCTCGGCCGCCTCGGTCCGGGCGGCGCTGGCCTGCAGGGCGGGGTGTCCGGCATCGGCCAGCATCGCCAACACCTGGTCGAGACGTTCGGCTGGGAGCGGCAATTCGGGCTCTGAGGCGGGTTCGGCCAGCGGGGCATCCACGGGGCGGGCCAGCACCGCATTGAGCATTGCCGCAGCCTCGGCGCGCGCAGCCAGTCGGGCGATACGCTCGCGCTGCAGCCCGGTGCGGGCCACCTGCGCCCGGATCGAATCCTGCTGCGCGGCGATGCCCAGCGAATAGCGGGTCCGTGCCACTTCCTCCAGCTGGCCCAGCAGCCCGATCTGTCGGTCGAGCACCGCGACGGCTTCACGTGCGTGCCAGAACCGCACGTACGCTTCCTCGGCGCGAGCCAGCAAGTCGAGGGCCACCGCCTCGCGGTCCAGGCCCGCGGCGCTCGCCTCGTGTCGGGCGACCTCGCGGGCCAGGCCGCGCTTGCCCCACATCGGGAAGGACTGCCGGACCCGCCAGGTCGTGGCGTCCACGTTGCCGGGCATGAGGCTGGGGCGGTCGGGGTCGATGCCCATCAGTTCGACCTCGGCCATCGGATCAGGCAGCGCGCCGGCGGGCAGCACCCGGGCCTGCGCGGCCTCGGCTTCCGCCTGCAGGGCGCGCAGCTCGGGATTGCGCTCGATAAGCCAGGCCCGCACCGAGTCGAGGTCGGCGCCGGGAATCAGCGTGGGTGACGCCGCCGCGGGCGCGACAAGCCACAGCGAGGCCAGCAGCAGCACCAGCCATGGCGCGGCGCCGTTCGCGGCGATGTCGCGCCGCGCAGGAAAAACGTTCGGGTATCCCATGGTGTTCGCCTTGCACGTTCCGCGCGTCCGGGGAGCGCGGGTGTGGATCGGGCGACGCAGGCCAACGCGGGCCGCGCCGAATGGACCGGACGCGGCGCACCTGGCGCCGCGACGGGTCATCGGCAGGAGATCAAATCAGCAGGAGGCTGGCGGGATGGGCCGTGGGCCGATGCCAGGAGCACAAGGGACCTGGCGAAGCCGCTCCCGCCGGCGACAGCGGCACATGCGCCAAAACCCGCACGAGCGGCGATGTTGGCAGGGGGCCGAGCGCCGGAACGGAGAGCGCACGCGAAGCGTCGGACGCCAGGTCGCTCCGGCTGCAATGGGACTCGCAGCCGGCCGAAAGGTCGACGGTGGCGGTCGGTGCCGGGGAAGGATGGCAGGGCTCCGGCTCGGGGGGCGGGCCGTCAGCCAGCGCCATACCGGCATGGGTGCCGGCCATGACCATGCTCGCCAGAGTGCAGGCCGGGTGACTGGCCATGGCGAACTGCGTCCACAGCAGCGCCACCATCGCGAGGAGCGACAGCCGGGCACGCAAGCGGTGGTGGCGCAGGCGCTTCATCGTGGGAGCACCTTACTCCATCCGGGAGTACCGGTTGGTGACCTCGGTCAAGTTCGGTCGAGGCAACTTGCAGACCCCGGATCCGGCGGGACAGTTTCGCGCCCCCGTCCTTCAGACGGGGTCAAGTGCAACCCTCGATATGGCAGTGCGGGCAAGTCGCTCGTAGCCTTCTTGGCCCTCGGGCTGGGCAGCGGGGAACGTCCGCTCCTGGCCGAAACCGGACACACAGAGCGATACGAGCAGAACCTAATGGGGAAGTATTCGGTCATGCTCATCAGCGGATCGAATAGGGCCAGGTCGGTAAAGATGCCGGCTGGGCAGGCTCGTCATGCAGTTCACAAGCCCATCTCGCCATCCCGTCATAATTTTTCCAGACCCCAAGGTTCTGGACCCATGACCGACTTCCCCGCCAGCCGCGCCGCCGGCCTCGATGCGATGGCTGCCTTCGTGCCTGCCATGGGTCGGCGTTATGCCAATGGCCGCAACATCGACCATGGCCCCGGTGCGCACAAGGCGGTGTCGCAGCTATCGCCCTATATCCGCCGGCGCCTGCTGACCGAGCAGGAAGTGGTGGCGGCCGCGCTCGCGGCCCATGGTCTGGAAGCGGCGGAAAGGTTCGTCGAGGAAGTGTTCTGGCGGACTTACTTCAAGGGCTGGCTGGAGCGACGGCCGCAGGTCTGGGCCAGCTACACGCAGGGCCTGCAGGCCGATCTTGCCGCCGTCGAGGAGGACCGCAAGCGGCGTCGCCGCATGGACCAGGCGATGGCGGGGCAGACGGGGCTGGCGTACTTCGATGCCTGGGCCAACGAACTCGTCGAGACCGGGTACCTGCACAACCACGCGCGGATGTGGTTTGCCTCGATCTGGATCTTCACGCTTCGGCTGCCCTGGCGTTTGGGCGCGGACTTCTTCTACCGGCACCTGCTGGATGGCGATGCGGCGTCCAACACGCTGGGATGGCGCTGGGTGGCGGGTCTGCACACACTGGGCAAGCCGTACCCGGCGCGCGCCGACAACATCAAGACCTGCACCAACGGCCGCTTCGCGCCGCGCTCGGGCGAATTGGCGGAGGTGACGCAGGGCCTGGAGGCAACCGAGCCCGGAGGTCTGCCGCCGGTGCTGGCGCTGCGTGACGTCAACCCGCCGAAACCCGGTGTCCCCACCGCGCTGCTGATCACCGACGAGGATTGCCGGCTGGAGGACTTCGCGCTGTCGACGCTGGATATTCGCGCCGCGGCCACGCTTGCCGCCAGCCATTTGCGGTCACCACTGGAGGTTTCGGACGCCGTGGTCCAGTTCGAAGCCGGGGCCCTGGCCGACGTCGCGGCGCGGACAGGCCTGCCCGCCGTGGCGTTGCGGGCAGGCCATCCCTCCGAGCTGGCGCGATGGGCTCAGTCAGTGGGTGCCACGCAGATCGTGACGCCTTACGCCACGCGCGGCCCTACGCACGACTGGCTGTGCGAAGCGACGCCCGCGCTGGCCGCCAGCGGCATCACCCTGGCGGAGTGGCGGCGCGAGTGGGATGCGGAAGTGTGGCCGTTGGCGACGGCCGGGTTCTTCAAGGTCAGGCAGCAGATTCCCCGCCTGTTGGCCGACCTTGGCCTGGCCTGAGCCACGCTCAGGACGCGCGACCAACGAGCCAAACGACAATGGCGTCCAGCGCGGCCTGGTCCAGGGCGTGGCCTCGCTCATAGCGCAATGCGGTGATGAAGTCCCCCGCGACGTTTGCCACCACCTCGTCCGCATCCCGCGAGTATTTGTCCTGCGTCCCCGACACCACCAGCGTCGGCCGCGGCCCGATGGCGGCGAGCAAATCGTGGGTATCGAGCAGGCGCGCCAGCCCCGGCACCGCCTCGAACAGCGTGAATCCGGTGCCAGCGCGCCGCCGCGTTTCGATGCTGCACACGGCGCCGCTGATGCAGGCGAACTGGCAGCGCGTGTCCAAGGCCGCGTGGTACAGCGCGGTGTAGCCGCCGTACGAATGACCGGCGACGCCCACGCGCCGCGGATCCATCCCCGGTAGCTGCAGCAGCACGCTCACCGCCCGCTGCGCGTCGTCGAGGCATTTGCGCATCAGCGTGTCGCCGTCGATCAGGCGGTAGTTCAAGGCGTTGTAATGCTGCAGCCAGTCGTAGGTGTCGGGCTCGACGCCCGTGACGCCGGCGCGGCGGTCTTCGAAGGAAATGGCGTCCGGGGCCAGCACCGCCAGGCCGCGGCGCGCGAGCGCGGGCCCGAAGGCCTGGAACGGGCTGCCCACGAGGCCGGCCACTTCGCTCTTGCCGAAGTGGAACTCGCCGTTGTGCTGGTGGAAGACCGCGACCCCGCCCTGCGGTTCGCGGCCGGTCGGCATGAAGAGGAAGGCGGGGATCACGTCGCCTTCGTGGCCGCTGTATTCGATGCGCTCGCGGGTATAGCCGTCGGCCGCCACCACCTCGCCGCGCTGGACGGGCACCGGCACGGGCCAGGCCAGGCCGAGGCGGGCGCGCAGCGTCGTGGCGAGGTCGGTCATGGGCGGGCATGGTAGCCGGTCTTCGCGCGGGGCAGCGGGGCGTGCGGGTGCGGGCCACGACCCGCGCGATGTCCGCCGTAATGTCCCTTGATTGTTCATTTCAAACAGGGGTTTAGGACGGTTCTCCGGGAGGAGGATGTCCCGGCCAATGTCCTGCGGGAGGACGGGTATCCCGGCAAGCCGCGCAGCCTCCCCAGGCCGGGTCCACGTCTGTTTCGCGGATTCGTGGGAAAGCCTGCGCGGCGCCCGGGCGGGGCGTGAACGCCAGGGGCTTCACGCCCGGCCCACCCGGCCCGGCCGTCCGACCCGGGTATAATTCCGAGTCTTTGCTCCAGCCCCGGAAACCGCCCATGTCCGTCCCCACCCTCCCGACCGAACGTCCGCTCGACCGCGAGTACACGCTCGAGCACAAATACACCCGCGAAGAGGGCCGGATCTATCTGTCCGGCGTGCAGGCGCTGGTGCGCCTGCCGCTGATGCAGCAGATGCGCGACCGCGCCGCCGGCATCAACACCGCGGGCTTCATTTCCGGCTACCGCGGTTCGCCGCTGGGCGGCTTCGACCTGGAGCTGTGGAAGGCGCGCAAGCACCTCAAGGCCAGCGGCATCGAGTTCACGCCCGGCCTGAACGAAGACCTCGGCGCGACGATGGTCTGGGGCTCGCAGCAGACCAACCTGTTCCAGGGCGCGAAGTACGACGGCGTGTTCTCGATGTGGTACGGCAAGGGCCCGGGCGTGGACCGCTGCGGCGACGTGTTCAAGCACAGCAACGCAGCCGGCACCTCGAAGCTGGGCGGCGTGCTGGCGCTGGCCGCCGACGACCACGCCTGCCGCTCGTCTACGCTGCCCCACGGATCGGAAGGCGAGTTCGAGAGCGCGATGATGCCGGTGCTCAACCCGGCCGGCGTGCAGGACATCCTGGACATGGGCCTGCTGGGCTGGGCGATGAGCCGCTACACCGGCCGCTGGATCGGCTTCAAGACGATCGCGGAAACGGTGGAGTCGTCGGCGTCGGTGAACGTGAACCCGCACCAGCTCGACATCATCCTGCCGGGCGACTTCGAGCTGCCGCCGGGCGGGCTCAACATCCGCTGGCCGGACCCGCCGCTGGACCAGGAAATGCGCCTGCACCAGTACGCGGTGAAGGCCGCGCAGGCCTTCGCCCGCGCCAACCACATCGACAAGGTGGTGGTGGACTCGCCGAAGGCGCGCCTGGGCATCGTCACCACCGGCAAGAGCTACCTGGACGTGCTGCAGGCGCTGGAATACCTCGGCCTGTCGCCCAAGGCCTGCGAGGACATCGGCATCCGCGTCTACAAGGTCGGCATGACCTGGCCGCTGGAGCCGATCGGCATCGAGACCTTGTAGACGCGGATGCCGATGTCGGCCGCGACCCGCTCGTCGATGCCCAGGTCGCGCAGCGCCTGCAGCACGTCGAGGTAGCTCTTGCCGGAGGCGACGATGCCGAAGCGCGCGCGCGGCGATCACACGCGCGATCATGGCGGGCGTGAGCTCGCCGGCGGCCGGCAGCAGCCAGCCGCTGCGGTGCACTTCCCACTCGCCCTGCTCGTCGTACTTGCCCACGACGCGCGGGCGCGTGGCGTCCGGCCAGTTGTAGAGCTGCTCCTTCATCTGGTACTCGATGAGCTGGCGCTTCTCCTCGACCACCAGCACTTCCTCGAGCCCCTGCG
>NZ_DASUDO010000047.1:0-103082 GCF_036275555.1 Arenimonas sp. | reverse complement strand
CGGCGGCGCCGGCCCGGGCGGTGGATCCCCGGGCCTGGGCGCGGGTGGCCGCGGCCTTGGCGGCCAGGCCGGGAGCGGCGAAGACACCTTCCAGCAGATGCGCCACCTGCTCGCCGGGCGGCGCCAGCTGCTCGGCAAGCTGGTGGGCGGCCAGCCTTCGGGCAGCGCCGGCGGCGTGCCGGTCAGCACCGACCAGGTGCAGGACGTGCTGGGCCAGCTGCAGCAGAAGGCCGCGCCCACGATGATGGTCAACGGCAAGCCGATGCCGCGCACCGTCACCCACCTCAAGCAGGACCTGCTGGCGCAGCTGCGCCAGCACACCCCGGGCAACCAGCCGCCGGCGCTGGCCGAGGAGGATGGCGACGCCATCGACCTGGTCGGCATGCTGTTCGACCACATCATGAAGGACGTGCGCCCGAACAGCGCCGCGTCCACCCTGCTGGCCAAGCTGCAGGTGCCGCTGCTGCGCGTGGCGCTGCAGGACAAGGCCTTCTTCACCCGCCAGCAGCACCCGGCGCGGCAGATGCTCAACACCATCGCCGAGACCGGCGCCTACTGGCTGGGCGAGGACGATGCCGACCAGCAGCTGGTGGGCAAGATGCAGTCGGTGGTCGACCGCACCGTGCGCGAGTTCGACGGCGACCTGGGCCTGTTCAACAACCTGCTCGAGGACCTCAGCGGCCACCTGCAGACGGTGACGCGCAAGGCAGAAGTGGCCGAGAAGCGCCACGTCGAGGCGGCCCGCGGCAAGGAGAAGCTGGCGCTCGCGCGCGAGCGCGCCGCCACCGTGGTCGAGGGCATGCTGAAGAAGCAGAACCTCCCGCGCTTCACCCACACCCTGCTCAGCCAGGCCTGGACCGACGTGATGGCGCTGACCTCGCTGCGGCACGGCGAGGACTCCGAGCAATGGAAGCAGCACCTGGACACCGCCGAACGCCTGATCGGCGTCGCCAAGGCGGCGCCGGGCGCCGCGCCCATCAGCAGCGAAGACGCCACCACGCTGCGCGGCGACATCCAGTCCTCGCTGACGCAGGTGGGCTACCACGCCGAGGAAGCGCTGGCGATCGCCCAGCGCCTGGTCGATCCGCAGGCCAATGCCGACGACGATTCCGCCGCCAGCCGCACCGAGCTGACCATGCGCCTGAAGGCCCGCGCGCGCCTGGGCGAGGAGCTGCAGCAGGCCAAGAAGACCAAGAAGGCCACGCTCACGCCCGAGGAGCAGAAGCGCCTCGAGCAGATCCGCCAGCTGCCCTTCGGCACCTGGTTCGAGTTCTCGCTCAACCAGCAGGGCGAGAAGGTCCGCCGGCGCCTGTCCTGGTTCTCCACCGTCACCGGCCACGTGCTGTTCGTGAACCACCGCGGCCAGAAGGTCGGCGAGAACACGCTTGAAGGCCTGGCCAAGGCCATGGTCCAGGGCCAGGTGAAGGTGGTCGAGGAAGAGAAAGGCACCCTGATCGACCGCGCCTGGAGCACGGTGATGAACGCGCTGCGTTCCTTCGCCGGCCAGTCGCCTGCCGAGGCGCCCGCCAAATGAACGAATACCGCCGCGCCAAACGCCGCAAGGTCGGCAACATCGACGTCCTCGACACCATGACCGGGATGCTGATCGGCAAGCTCAGCAATCTGTCCGAGACCGGCATGCTGCTCATCCTGGGCGAGCCGATCGCCAGCGACGCGCTGTTCCAGCTGCGCTTCACCCTGGACGATCCTTCCGGCAAGTCGCGCCAGGTCGAAGTGGGCGCGCACGAGCTGTGGTCCGACGAGGCCGCCGCGCCGGGCCAGGTCTGGACCGGCTTCCGCTTCATCGACGTCGCCCCGGAGGACGTGGCCTTCATCCGGGAGTGGGTGGATGCGCCGGGCAGCCAGTACGTCTGAACCGCCGCGCCGCCTCGCGCTGGCGGCGCTGGCCGCCATCGCACTCGCCGCGGGCTGCACCCGCGAGGAGCCCGTCCGCATGGAGCGGCTCTACGTGTTCGGCACCCTGGCCGACGTCGAGATCCGCGGCGCCGAGCCGGCGCAGTCCAGCGCCGCGCTGGCCGAGGTCTCCACGCTCCTGACCCAGCGCCAGGCGGAGTGGCATGCCTGGGAGCCTTCCGACCTCACCCGCATCAACGCGGCGCTGGCGGCCGGCGAATCCGCCGTCGCGCCCGCCTCGGTGGTCGAACTGATCGCGCGCTCGCGGCCGCTGGCGCAGGCCAGCGAGGGCCTGTTCGATCCGGCCGTCGGTGGCCTCGTGGCCGCCTGGGGCTTCCACACCTCGACCTTCCCCGTGCTGACGGCGCCGCCGGGCGAAGCCTGGCTGCAGCAGTGGCGCGAGGCGCGCCCGCGGCTGGACCAGGTGCGCGTGGACGGCGACGTCGTCTCCAGCAGCAACCCGGCCGTGCAGCTGGATTTCGGGGCGATCGCCGAAGGGCTGGCCTCGGAAACCATCCTCGAGGTGCTGGCGCGCCACGGCGTTCGCCACGCCCTCGTCAGCCTGGGCGGCGACATCGTCGCGCTGGGCGACGGCAACGGCCGCCCCTGGCGCGTGGGGCTGCAGGACCCGTTCGGCGGCGCGCTCGGCAGCGTCCAGCTGGACGACCACGAAGCGCTGTTCAGCACCGGCAACTACAACAAGTTCCGCGAATCGCCGACCGGCGCGCGCTGGGGCCACGTCCTCGATCCGCGCACCGGCCGGCCCGCGCGCGGCGCGGCCGCGGTGATGGTGCTGCACCGCGACCCGGTGCGGGCCGACGCCGGCGCCACCGCGCTGTTCGTGGCCGGGCCGTCGGGATTCGAGCGCACCACGCGGCGGCTCGGGCTGGGCTGCGTGCTGATGGTCACCGAGGAAAACGAAATGCTGGTCACCACGGCCATGGCCGCGCGGGTCGAGCTGCTGCGCAACCCGGTGTCGCTGGGGCCGCCGCTGGACCTCGGGCCGGCCTGCGACGTCGGCGCGCCGGCCGTCGCGGACTAGCCCCTCACTCGCGGAAGCACAGCGCCGCCTCGGGCTTGTGGATCGCGAAGCCCTGGGCGTAGTCCACGCTCAGGCCGCGCAGCAGGTCGCGTGCGCGGTCGTCGGCCACCCACTCCGCCACCACCTGCAGGCCCAGCTGGTGGCCGATGTCGGTCACCGCGCGCACGATCGAGTAGCTCACCGGGTCGGTCTCGATGTTGCGGATGAAGCTGCCGTCGATCTTGATGAAGTCCACCGGCAGGTTCTTCAGGTAGCCGAACGAGGCCATGCCCGAGCCGAAGTCATCGAGCGAGAACCGGCAGCCGGCGGCGCGCAGCTTCTGCATGAACTCCACCGCGCGCGCCATCGAGCTGACCGCCGCGGTCTCGGTGATCTCGAAGCAGATGCGCTGCGGCGGGACGCCGTAGTCCTCCAGCCGCTGCAGCACGAAGTCGGCGAAGCTGTCGTCCTCGAAGGTCGGGCCCGAGAGGTTGATCGCGCACAGCTTCACGGGCTTGCCCGAGGGGTGGATGCGGTGGAAGTTCGCCAGCGTGGTGTCCACCACCCAGCGGTCGAGCTGCGGCATCAGGCCGAAGCGCTCGGCGGCCGGGATGAACGCGCCCGGCGGCACCATCGCGCCGCTCTCGTCGCGCAGGCGCACCAGCATCTCCACGTGCACGCCCTCGGCCTGCTCGCCGTACCACAGCGGCGCCAGCTCCTGGAAATGCAGCAGGAAGCGGCCGTCGGCCAGCGCCTGCCGGATCCGGCCGGCCCACTCCATCTCGCTGCGGCGCTGGGTGGTTTCGAGGTCGTCCTCGGAGAACAGGTGCACGCGGTTGCGGCCGCGCTCCTTGGCCATGTAGCAGGCGGTGTCGGCGTGCGCCAGCAGCGTGCGCTGGCTCAGGCCCGGGCCGCGCATCATCACCACGCCGATGCTGGCGCTGATGGTGTAGTTGCGCTGCTCCCAGCCGAACACGTAGCCGTCGATCTCGAGCCGGATCTTCTCGGCCAGCGCCGCGGCGCGGGCTTCGTCGGTGTGCACGAGCAGGAAGGCGAACTCGTCGCCGCCCAGGCGCGCCACGATCGCATCGCGCGGCAGCAGGCCGGCGAACAGCGCCGCCAGCTGCGCCAGCAGCTGGTCGCCGGCGTAATGGCCGGAGGTGTCGTTGACCAGCTTGAACTGGTCCAGGTCCATGTACAGCAGCGCCGCCGGCGGCGCGCCCGCGTCGAGCGCGGCGATGGCGGCGTCGAGCTGGCGCTCGAACTCGCGGCGATTGTGCAGGCCGGTGAGCGAATCGTGCGTGGCCTGGTAGCTCAGCTCCTCGCTCAGCACCCGCAGCTCGGTGATGTCGTTGGCCACCGCCAGCAGGTGCGGCTGTTCGCCCAGCATGATCCGCGACACCGACAGCGTGGCCCAGAACGGCTCCTGCCCCGGCACGCGCAGCTTCACCGTCTCGTTGAAGATGGCGCCGGGATCGACGCCCATCGCCACCAGCTGCTCGCGCATGGCCGGGTCTTCCACCAGCTCGGCCAGCGCCGGGCTCAGGAACTCGTCGCTGATGCCGAAGCGGTCGCGGCAGGCCTGGTTGGCGTACACCACCTGGCCGTCGCTCACGCGCGCCAGCAGCACCAGCGCGGGCAGCAGTTCATTCAGCGCGCGGAAGCGCTCCTCGCTCTCGCGGTACTGCGACGACATGTCGCGCGCCAGCGCCAGCGCCCTCGCCCGGGTGCCGGCGATCGACCAGGCCAGCGTGGCCATGAGCAGGCTGGCCAGGCAGCCGATGCCGAAGGTGAGCAGCGGCAGCCAGCCGGCTTCGTCGTCGAGCAATTCGGCGTCGGCCACCATCCGCCAGGTGCGGCCGGCGTACGCGAGGTCGCGTACGAAGGTGGCCATCTCGACGCCGTCGCGCGGTTCAAGCTCCAGCGGATTGGTATAGAGCCGCCGCGGCGCCGCCTCGCCATCGCTGATGTCGTATACCTCCAGGTCGAAGCGATCGAGCGCCTCGCGCGGCAGCGCGTCCTCGATCAGCCGGTTCACCCGGAACGAGGCCGCCAGCGAGCCCATCTCGCGCGCGCGCCGCTCGGCCAGGTCGCGTGGCTGCGGGCCGGGGCTGAACACGGGCAGCCGGATGGTCAGCCCGTCGTCGCTGCCGGGCATGTTGGCGCGCTGGATCAGGCGGAAGGCCGCCGACATCACCGGCTGGTCGGCATCGCGGGAGAACTGGGCCGCGGCAAGGTTGGCCGGCTGGGTGGCGATGTCGAGCCCCAGCAGCATGCGGTTGCCCTGCATTGGCGCGACCAGCACGGTGGGGTAGTGCACCTGGCCGTCCGGAGCGGCGTCCGGTGACGACCGGTCGGCCTTCCTCGCGTAGGCGATGGCCTGCAGGCTGGGGAACTGTTCGCGCGGGCGCAGGTTCGAGTACATCGCCTCGAATTCGTCGATCGTCACCTCGTCCGAGGCCAGGAACAGGGCCTGCACCGACCGCACGAGCAGGCCGCAGGTCTGCAGCTGGCTGTCCACGGCGTCGAAGCTGCGCTCGGCGAGGCGCTCCAGGCGGACCTGCTCGGAGCGGGCCAGGGCGTCCCGGTGCAGGCTGGCCGCCAGCAGGCTCAGGGCCAGGCCGAACAGCAGCGCGCCGAGGCTCCACAGCCAGGCGGGCTGGCCCAGGAAGCCGCCGTCTTTGCGCCTATTTTCCAAACCCTTCTCCTGCCCCTGCACTGGATGCGGCAAAATCGGGGCCTCGCCCACGAAGGACCGGCCATGACTTCCCAGGACACCGCCACTCTATATCCCGCGCACCTGTCCGCGATCAAGGCGCGGGTGGACCCGCTGCTGGAGAAGCATGGCTTCGATCACCTCCTGGTGGCGTCGGGCGTGGAGAAGCACGAATTCCTGGACGACCGCCCCTACCCCTTCAAGCCCAACGCCCAGTTCAAGGCCTGGCTGCCGCTGACCCGGCACCCGCACTGCTGGATCGCCTACACGCCGGGCCAGCGCCCGGTGCTCGCCTACTACCAGCCCGACGACTACTGGCACGTGCCGCCCAGCCCGCCGCAGGGCGCCTGGGTCGAACACTTCGACATCCGGGTGATCACCGACCCGGCCGAGGCCGTGAAGCACCTGCCCACGACCGGCAAGGCCGCCATCCTGGGCGAGGCCGACGCCGCCCTGCCCGGCTTCGCGCCCAACAACCCCGAGGGCCTGCTGGCCGCCCTGCACTACCACCGCGCCTACAAGACGCCCTACGAACTGGCGGTGATGCGCCTGGCCCAGCGCCGCGCCGTGCCCGGCCACCTGGCCGCGCGCGCCGCGTTCAAGGCCGGCCTGTCGGAAGCGGGCATCCACGCCGCTTACCTCGCCGCCACGGGCCACACCGACCTGGACCTGCCCTACAGCAACATCGTCTGCCTCAACGAGCACGGCGCGGTGCTGCACTACCAGTACAAGGAGACGCGCGCGCCGTCCCGGCATCGCTCCCTGCTGATCGATGCCGGCGCCGAGGTGGATGGCTACGCCTCCGACATCACCCGCACCTGGGGCAATGGCGACGCCGATTTCGAGGCGCTGATCGCCGCGGTGGAAGACGAGCAGCAGGCCCTGTGCGCCCGCGTCCGCGCCGGTGTCGACTACCGCGACCTGCACCTGGAGTGCCACCTTCGGCTGGGCAACGTGCTGCGCACGCTGGACCTGGTGGACATGGACCCGGCGCAGATGCTCGAGACCGGCCTCACTTCCACCTTCTTCCCGCACGGCCTGGGCCACCCGATCGGCCTGCAGGTACACGACGTCGCCGGCTTCACCGACGAAGCCGGCCAGCTGATCCCGCGCCCCGCCGGCCATCCCTACCTGCGCATGACCCGCACGCTCGAACCGGGCATGGTCGTCACGATCGAACCCGGCATCTATTTCATCCCGACGCTGCTGGCCAGGCTCAAGGCCACGCCGCAGGGCAAAGCAGTCGATTGGCGCAAGGTCGAGCACCTGTCTGCTTTTGGCGGTGTGCGCATCGAGGACGAGGTCCATTGCACAGAAGGCTCCCCTGAGAACCTCAGCCGCGACGCGTTCGCGGCGACGTGATGCCGGCATGCCTACGGGAGAAAGGTTGAGTTGGCTTGGTCAGGCCTAGGGCCTGGCCTGCGTCACCTCGCGGCACCGCTCCAGGTTTGCGTTGGGCAGGCGGGTGTCGACGCAAAGCCTGCCAATATTTCGTTCAATCAGCTGTGCGTCCGCTACTGATTCAGCATCCGCCGCGCTCATCGTCGCCGACTCGTATTTCCAACGAAGTGAGTCGAGTGCCGCAGCGGAAACCACCGCGTCACCATCAACCGCGCGCGCGAACAGGGCCTCAACTGCCTCGCGCCCGGTTGACTCGCGCATTGCTCTTGCCGCGGCTTCCCGCTGGAATGGGAAACGGGAAACAGATAGTTCCATCAAGTAACGGCGAGCCTCTCCCTCCCGCTCAGGGACATGAACCTGGACAAGCTCCGCCAGTCGCACCGATAACGCCAGTCGATTCCGCGACGCCGTAGACGCGTCGAGATTCGCTCCTGGCTCGATGAGGAGCCATTGATCACGCAGAAACCGCCAATCCCCGACCTCACTCGCGACGTTCAGACGATTTGTCGCATCGCCAAACGACATCTCCAGTACAGACGTCTCGCCCAGATCGTGCGGTGCATCGGACTGCGTATGGCCGCGCCCAGATGCGGAGTCCTGACCAGGCGCCTCTTGATCGCCGCAGCCAGAAACTGCCAGTACCGCCGCTGCCAGAACAACGCACCCCCTGCCAGCCAAGCCCATACGCTCTCCCGTCGAACTGAGTCTCCAAGCGCGCTGCCACCTCGGGCTGAATAGCCTGGCGATTCAGACGCAGCATCCGACCTCTTTCAAATGCGATCCAGGGAAGAATCGCGCAAAAGGTGCAACTTCGCCAACAGGCGCGGCACGCGTGTCGGTCGGTCATGCGCCAGTACCTCGCCAACACCCCGCAATCGCGCCCAAAGCCCTGATTTGCTAAGATTTGCGCACCTTCTGGCCCCCCTCGCCCGGCCCCTGCGCCGGGCGCAACTTGTTGAGCGACATGGAAAAGAGCTTCGAGCCCCAGACCTTCGAGACCAAGTGGTATGCCCACTGGGAAGCCAGCGGCTGCTTCAAGCCCTCGGGGAAAGGGCCGGCCTACACCATCATGCTGCCGCCGCCGAACGTCACCGGCACCCTGCACATGGGCCACGCGTTCCAGCACACGCTGATGGATGCGCTGGTGCGCTACCACCGCATGAAGGGCTTCGACACGCTCTGGCAGGTCGGCACCGACCACGCCGGCATCGCCACCGAGATGGTGGTCTCGCGCAACCTCGCGCTAGAGGGCAAGGGCGAGACCCGCGACTCGCTCGGCCGCGACAAGTTCATTGAGAGGGTCTGGGCCTGGAAGCAGGAATCGGGCGACACCATCACCCGGCAGATGCGCCGCATGGGCGCCTCGGGCGACTGGAGCCGCGAGACCTTCACCATGGACGCCGGCCCGAGCCAGGCCGTGGTCGAAACCTTCGTGCGCCTGTTCGAGGAAGGACTGATCTACCGAGGCCAGCGCCTGGTGAACTGGGACCCGGTGCTGAAGACCGCGATCTCCGACCTCGAGGTCGTGAGCGAGGAAGAGGACGGCAAGCTGTGGTCGATCCGCTACCCGCTGGCCGGTGGCGCCACCTACGAGCACGTCGAGCACGACGCCGACGGCAATGAAACGCTGCGCGAGACCCGCGACTACCTCGTCGTCGCCACGACGCGGCCGGAAACCATGCTGGGCGACACCGCCGCGATGGTGCATCCGGACGACGCGCGCTACGCCGCGCTGGTCGGCAAGGCCGTGGCGCTGCCGCTGTCGGACCGCGAGATCCCGATCATCGCCGACGACTACGTCGACCGCGCCTTCGGCACCGGCGTGGTCAAGGTCACGCCCGCGCACGACTTCAACGACTACGCCGTCGGCCAGCGCCATTCGCTGCCGCTGATCAACATCCTCACGCCCGAAGCCGCCATCAACGGCAACGCGCCGGAGAAGTACCGCGGCCTGGACCGCTACGCCGCCCGCAAGGCCGTACTGGCCGACCTCGAGGCGCTCGGCCTGCTGGTCGAGGAAAAGAAGCACAAGCTGCAGGTGCCGCGCGGCGACCGCACCGGCCAGGTGATCGAGCCCTACCTCACCGATCAGTGGTTCGTGCGGATGGAGACGCTCGGCGCCAAGGGCCTGGAGCTGGTCGAAAGCGGCAAGGTGCGCTTCGTGCCCGAGAACTGGATCAACACCTACCGGCACTGGATGGGCAACATCCAGGACTGGTGCATCAGCCGCCAGCTCTGGTGGGGCCACCGCATCCCGGCGTGGTACGACGCCGCCGGCAAGGCCTACGTGGGTCGCGACGAGGCGGAAGTGCGAGCGAAGCACGGCCTCGGCGCCGACGTGGCGCTGACCCGCGACAACGACGTGCTGGAGACCTGGTTCTCCTCGGCGCTGTGGTCGCACAGCACGCTGGGCTGGCCCGACCCGCAGGCCATGGCCGAGCGCGGCTTCGACCAGCGCCTGCCGACTTCGGTGCTGGTCACTGGCTTCGACATCATCTTCTTCTGGGTCGCCCGGATGATAATGATGACCGACCACTTCACCGGCGAAGTGCCGTTCAAGGACGTGTACATCACCGGCCTGGTGCGCGACCGCGACGGCCAGAAGATGTCGAAGTCGAAGGGCAACGTGCTGGACCCGATCGACATCATCGACGGCATCAGCGCCGATGCGCTGGTGGCCAAGCGCACCACCGGGCTGATGAAGCCGACGGACGCGCCCAAGATCGAGAAGGCCACGCGCAAGGAATTCCCGGACGGCATCGCGCCCTTCGGCGCCGACGCGTTGCGCTTCACCTTCGCTTCGCTGGCCACCCACGGCCGCGACATCAAGTTCGACCTGCAGCGCTGCGAGGGCTACAAGAACTTCTGCAACAAGCTCTGGAACGCCGCCCGCTTCGGCCTCCTGAACTGCGAAGGTTTCTCCGTGGGAGGGACTTCAGTCCCGACGCCTTCCACCGACGCTGAACGCTGGATCCTCGACCGCCTCCAGCACACCCTGCGCGAAGTCGAGAAGGGCTACGCCGACTACCGCTTCGACCTCGCCTCGCAGGCGCTGTACGAGTTCGCATGGAACGAGTTCTGCGACTGGTACCTGGAGCTGTCCAAGCCCGCACTGATGGGTGAGGACAAAGCGGCCGCCGACAGCACTCGCCACACGCTGCTCTACGTGCTGGAACAGCTGCTGCGCGCGCTGCACCCGATCATCCCCTTCGTCACCGAGGAGATCTGGCACTCGGTCGCCCCCAAGCTCGGCATCACCGGCGACAGCATCAGCACCCAGCCCTACCCGGTCGCCGACGCTACGCTGGAAAACGCCGCCGCAGCCGCCGACATCGAGTGGCTCAAGGACGCCGTGACCCAGCTGCGCTCGATCCGCAGCCAGATGGGCATCGCGCCGGCGAAGGCGGTGCCGCTGCTGCTGCAGGACGGCGACGCGCGCGACCGCGAGCGCCTCGCGCGTCACGCCGCCGCGCTCAAGTTCCTGGCCAAGCTCGAGTCCATCACCTGGCTCGAAGGCGAGGCCCCGGCCGCGGCCGCCGCGCTGGTCGGTTCGCTGAAGCTCCTGATCCCGCTCGAGGGCCTGATCGACCTCGGCGCCGAAACCGCGCGCCTGGACAAGGAACTCAAGCGCATCGCCGGCGAAATCGCCAAGTGCCAGGGCAAGCTGTCCAGCGACACCTTCGTGCAGAACGCCCCGGCGGCCGTGGTGGAGCAGGAGCGCGCGCGCCTGGCGGACTGGACGGCGCAGCAAGCCGCCTTGCAGCAACAGCGCTCAAAACTGGGCTGACCACAGCAAATGAAGCAGGTTCATTTGCTGCTGTTCCGGTGAGTGGCCGTTACGGCTTGCGTTCGACCGGGGTCCGGGGAACAGAAACTAGTGAAGAGGAAATAGGAGCTGGTGAGAGCCGTCCTCACGAGGTGCTGGCCCACTAGTTCCTATTCACTAGTTCCTGAATGACGAGGCAAATGAACCTGGTTCATTTGCTAGCTCTCTGGCGGTAGCAGCTCCATGGCCATCACGATCGCGTCCTCGCGGCCTTTCTCCGCGGGGTAGTAGTTCGGGCGCTGGCCGATCTCGTTGAAGCCCTCGTCGCGATAGAGCTGGATGGCCCGCGGGTTCGAGGGGCGCACCTCGAGGAAGACCTGGTTGGCCTTGTGCCAGCGCGCCAAGTCGACCAGCCGCCGCAGCAGGCGGCGGCCGTGGCCGCGGCCCTGGTATTCGGGCGCGATGCAGATGTTGAGGATGTGCGCCTCGCCCGCCGCCGCGCTCAGCACGCCGTAGCCCAGCAGGGTCGTGCCGGCCTCGAGCACCCAGCACTGGTGGCCGGCCCGCAGGCAGTCGCGGAAGATGCCCGGGGTCCACGGGAAGACGTAGGCGCGGTTCTCGATCGCCGATACCGCGTCGATGTCGGCCTGGCGCATAGGCCGGACCTGGCTTCCCGGGGCGGGCCGCGCGTTCATGGCTCAGCGGCCGCGGCGCAGGGCCCGGAGCGCCGGCCACAGCGCCCGTTTGGCCCGGGCATCGGCGCGCAGCTGTTCGGCTGGCGGCAGCAGCGCCGAGGGATCGCGCCCGCCCGCCGCCCGCACCAGCGACTCCCAAAGCCGCTCGGGAAACCCCGCGGGCCGCGCCACCACCACCGGCGGCGGCACGGAGGCCGGCGCCTGGCGATAGAGCGTGTAGCCCATCGCCGCCAGCATCGCCTGCTGGTCGGGACGCCAGCTCATGCGGCGGGCTTGCGCCGCAGCTTGGTCCACAGCCACCAGGCCGGACCCGAGAGCACGTACACCAGCGCGATCGCGAACAGGCCCTTGGCCTGGGCGATGAACAGCACCGCGATCGTCACCACCACCAGCGCCATCACGAAGAACGGCACCCGGCCCCCCTTCGGGAAGCCCTTGAAGCTGAAGTACTTGATGCGGCTGACCATCAGCAGGCCGGCCGCCACCGTGACCGCGAACGCCAGCCAGCGCAGGCCCTGCCCGCCGTAGCCGAAGGTGTTCATCGCCCACACGAAGGACACCATCAGGCCCGCCGCCGCCGGGCTGGCCAAACCAATGAACCAGCGCTTGTCGGTCGAGCCGACCTGGGTGTTGAAACGTGCCAGGCGCAGCGCCGCGCAGGCCGCGTAAAGGAAAGCGGCGGCCCAGCCGACCTTGGCCAGCACCGGCCCGTCGGCGCGGAAGCCCACCAGCGCCCAGTGGTACATCACCAGCGAGGGCGCCATGCCGAAGCTCACCAGGTCGGCCAGCGAGTCGTACTGCACGCCGAATTCGCTGGTGGTGCCGGTCATGCGCGCCACCCGGCCGTCGAGGCCATCGAACAGGCCGGCGACGAACACCGCGATGCACGCATTCTCGAAATTGCCGCTGGCCGCGGCCAGGATGGCGTAGAAACCCGCGAACAGGCCGCCCGTGGTGAGCAGGTTGGGCAGCAGGTAGATGCCGCGGCCGCGGGCCGGGGCGGGTTCGTCTTGGGGATCCATGCCGGAAGTGTAGCGGCTCCCGGATTCGCCCCATAGCCCGCGCCTTGCGGGCCGGGGAAGGTGGTGGTATCACGGGGCCACGCCAAACCCCCGGAGCCACGCCATGTCCCGTCCCGTCCTGCTGATCGCCCTGGCCCTTGGCCTGGCGCCGGGCCCGCTGCTCGCCGACAAGACCACGGTCTACAAGTCGACGAACGCCGACGGCACCTCGGTGTACAGCCAGGTGGAAACCCGCGACGCCCAAGTCCAGCGCGTCGATGGCCGCGACCCCAACCTGCCGCCGGCGCAGGCCGAAGCGGCGCCCAAGAGCGAAGCCGAGAAGGCCTGCGAAACCGCCACCAAGAACCTCGAGCTGATCGGCTCGGGCCAGCGCCTGCAGCGCGACAAGGATGGCGACGGCACCCCCGAGGACCTCACCCCGGAAGAGCTGGCCACCGAGAAGGACCTCGCCCAGCGCCAGGCCGACGCGTACTGCGCCCCGGCCAAGTAAGCCCGCGCCCCGGCGCGCGGGCACGCCCCGGCGCCCACACCCCGGCCGCACGGCCGCTACAATGGCGGCCCTTCCAGCGGTTCGGGTCCTGTCGATGCGCCTTTCCCGGTTCCACCTCAATACCAGCAAGGAAACCCCTGCCGACGCCGAGGTCGTCAGCCACCAGCTGATGCTCCGCACCGGCATGATCCGCAAGCTGGCGGCCGGCCTGTACACCTGGAGCCCGCTGGGCCTGCGGGTGCTGCGCCGGGTCGAGGCCGTGGTGCGCGAGGAAATGGACCGCGCCGGCGCCATCGAGATGCTGATGCCGTCCATCCAGCCGCGCGAGCTGTGGGAAGAGACCGGCCGCTGGCAGAAGTTCGGCGGCCAGCTGCTGAAGATCAGGGACCGCAAGGACGGCGAGTTCTGCTACGGCCCCACCCACGAAGAGGTCATCACCGACTTCGCGCGCAACGAGCTGCGCAGCTACAAGCAGCTGCCGCTGAACTTCTACCAGATCCAGACCAAGTTCCGCGACGAGATCCGGCCGCGCTTCGGCGTGATGCGCGCGCGCGAGTTCCTGATGAAGGACGCCTACTCCTTCCACCTCGGCGCGGAGAGCCTGCGCGAAACCTACCAGGCGATGTACGACGCCTACTCGCGCATCTTCACCCGCCTGGGCCTGGTGTTCCGCGCGGTGAACGCCGACACCGGCGCGATCGGCGGCAGCGCCTCGCATGAGTTCCACGTGCTGGCCGATTCGGGCGAGGACGCGATCGCGTTCTCCGACGGCAGCGACTACGCGGCCAACGTCGAGATGGCCGAGGCGATGGCGCCCGGCGCCCGCGCCGCGGCCACCGAAGCGCTGCGCGAGGTTGAAACGCCCTGGCAGCGCACCTGCGAGGAAGTGGCCAAGCTGATGGGCCTCGCGCTGTCGCGCACCGTGAAGTCGGTCGCCGTGGTCGGCGAGCAGGGCTTCGTGCTGGCGCTGGTGCGCGGCGACCACATGGTCAATGAGATCAAGCTGGCGAAGGTGCCCGGCCTGGCCGACTTCCGCCTCGCCACCGAGGCCGAGATCAACGAACACCTGGGCTGCGAGCCCGGCTTCATCGGCCCGGTGAAGCCGGCCAAGGCCATCACGATCATCGCCGACCGCAGCGTCGCCGCGATGGCCGATTTCGTGGTGGGCGCCAACCGCAGGGGCTTCCACCTGGCCGGCGTGAACTGGGGCCGCGACCTGCCGGAACCGGCGCTGGTCGCCGACCTGCGCAACGTCGTGGAAGGCGATCCCTCGCCCGACGGCAAGGGCACGCTGCGCATCGCCCGCGGCATCGAGGTCGGCCACGTGTTCCAGCTCGGCCAGAAGTACGCCGAGGCGCTCAAGGCCACCGTGCTCGACGCCGAGGGCAAGGCCCAGGTGATGCACATGGGCTGCTACGGCATCGGCGTCTCGCGCATCGTCGCCGCCGCGATCGAGCAGAACTTCGACGCCAACGGCATCTGCTGGCCGGCGCCGATGGCGCCCTGGCAGGTGGCCGTCTGCATCATCAACCCCAAGAACGACCCGGCCGTGGTCGAGGCCGCCGACGCGCTCTACGCCGAGCTGCAGCAGGCCGGCCTGGACGTGGTGATCGACGACCGCGGCCTGCGCCCGGGCGTGATGTTCGGCGACATCGAGCTGATCGGCATCCCGCACCGCGTGGTCGTGTCGGGCCGCGGCCTGGAGTCGGGCCAGTTCGAATACCGCGCCCGCCGCGCCGCCGACAGCGAGAACCTCGACAAGGCGAGCCTGATGGCCCGCCTCGGCGTCGCCTGAGAAAACCGCCCGGCAAACCGTGCTCAAACCCCGCGCAATACTTCGCGCGGGTTCCAGCGGCGGCTTTGGCGGGGGTAACATCGGGGTATTCCGGGCGCTCGCCCGGAAACCCCCACCCCGCCAGGCATCCAAGGAAACCCCATGAGCATCAACCTCGAAGGCCTCTCGGCCAAGGAACTCCAGGCCCTGATCGCCAAGGCCAACCAGCGCAAGAAGTCGCTGGCCAAGCGCAAGCCGATCGCCGCGGTGCGCAAGAAGATCGTCTCCCTGGCCAAGGCCGAGGGCTACACCGTCGACGAACTGTTCGGCACCGCCCGCATGGTCCGCGAAAAGGCCGGCGTGCCGGCGAAGAAAGCCCCGGCCAGGAAGTCCAGCCAGAAGGGCAGCAAGGTCGAGCCCAAGTACCGCAACCCCGCCGACGCCACCCAGACCTGGGCCGGCCGCGGCATGCCCCCGAAGTGGCTGGCCGCCGAACTCGCCCGCGGCCGCAAGCTCGAAGACTTCGCCATCGCCAAGTAACCGCGACGTGGGAAAGCGGTTTTGGCCACGGATGAACACAGATAAGAGCAGATAACGCGGTCCAACCAGGGTGGTTCGCCGCCAGTTTTCTCACCTGGCGAAAAACCACCGTTCCTCGCTCTATCCGTGTTCATCTGTGTTCATCAGTGGCAAAAAAATCAGATGTTCCGGCGCGACGGGACGATGAGGTTGCCGAACAGGAGCCCGGCCACCAGGGCGATCAGGGCCGAGAGCAGGACGAAGGCCGTGTCCAGGCCCAACCAGACGTCGCGCTCCATCACGAAGTTGAGGCTGCGGAAGCCCACGCTGCCCGGCACCAGCAGGATGATGCCCGGCACCCGGATCAGCGCGCCGGGGCGGTTGCGCCAGCGGCCGTAGGCGTTGCTGATCGCGGCGATGCCCATGCCCGCGAAGAAGGCGCCGCCCGCGAAGTTGTCCGACGCCAGCCCCAGCAGCTCGCCGCCCACGCGGGTGAGCGCGTAGCCCAGCAGCACCGCCGCCATCACCAGCGGGTAGTCGCGCGCCGAGGCCTGGAACAGCACCGCGAAGGCGTAGGCCGCCACCAGCAGCGCCGCCAGCTCGGCCAGCGGCGACAGCGGCTGCGCCACGGCCTCCTGCGGCACCCAGCCCAGCAGGCCCACGACCTGCATCGCCGCCACCGTGCCGAAGGTGAGCTTCATCAGGATCATCAGCGCGCCGGCGAAACGCGCCGTGCCCGACATCAGCTGCTGGCTCGAGAGTTCGCTGACGGCGTTGGTGAGCATCAGGCCGGGCATCAGCACGATCAGCGAAGAGATGATCACGGTCTTGAACGACAGCGGCGCGATCCAGGTCGCCACCGCCGCGGCCAGCAGCGTCGCCACCAGCGCGGCGATCGCCTCCAGCGCCTCCGACAGCCGCGGCCGCCCCGCGGCCAGCACGTAGAGCACGCCGATCACGATGCCGATCAGGCCGGACGTGGCCACGTCGACCCAGCCCGCGCCCAGCAGCGCCGCCACCGCCGCGGCAGACAGGCCGAAGCTGAAGGCGTTGAGCGCCTGCGAGAACCGGCTGGCGGGGCGGTCGAGCGCCTTGAGCGCCGCCAGGCCGGCGGCCGGATCCATGCGACCGGCCAGCACGTCTTCGGCGATCGCGTCGGTGGCGGCCAGGCGACCCAGGTTCTGGTCGCCGGGCGCCAACCGCAGCACGCGGGTGATGCCGTTCTGCTGCCCGCGCACCGGGTCGGCGAAGCTCAGGATGATGCCGGTGGGGTTCGACCACACCTCGCACTCCAGGCCCAGCCGGTGCGCGACGCCCAGGATGGCCCCCTCGAGGCGCTGGGACGTGGTGCCGTACGCGTGCAGCCGCGTCGCGAGCTCGGCAACGAAACCGGCCTGCGCCTCGTAGGTGGATTGGCTGTTCAGGACGGGGGCGGTCATCGCGCGCAAAGCATGGCACGAGCCCCCGCTGGCGGCTATCCTCGGGCAAAGCTGAGGAAACGCCGACGGCATGAGCCCCCCGCCCAGCATCGAACCCAGCGAGCGCCAGCCCGGCATCCTCGTCGCGCGCGGCGACTGGACCCTCGCGCACGCCGCGACCCTGCTCGCGCTGCTCGAGGCCGCGCCCGAGTCGGCCGAAGACATCGATGGCCGCGACATCGGCCGCCTCGATTCCGCCGGCGCGATGATGCTCTCGCGCTACGCGGTGAAGGTCGGACTGGGCCTGGCCACGGTCGAGGTGCAGCCGGCCTACCAGCCGCTCACCGGCACCGTGCAGGCGATCTGCGAGAACCCGCGCCGGGTGCGCCGCACCGACTACGGCTTCCGCGAGATGCTGGCGCGCATGGGCTTCGCGGTCGAGGACTACACCCGCGAGATCCTCGCCCTGGTCGGCTTCCTCGGCCTCACGCTCAAGACCGCGCTGGGCGTGCTGCTGCGCCCGGCCCGCTTCCGGCTCACGCCCACCGTGCACCACATGGAGCAGGTGGGCCTGGACGCCGTGCCGCTGGTGCTGCTGCTGAGCTTCATGGTCGGCGCGGTCATCGCCTTCCTGGGCGCCACCGTGCTGCGCGATTTCGGCGCCGAGATCTTCGTGGTCGAACTGGTCGGCATCGCCTTCCTGCGCGAGTTCGCGGTGCTGCTGACCGCCATCCTGCTGGCCGGCCGCACCGCCAGCGCCTTCACCGCGCAGATCGGCGCGATGCAGTCGGGCGAGGAAATCGACGCCATCCGCACGCTGGGCCTCGACCCGATCGAGCTGCTGGTGATCCCCCGCCTGGCCGCGCTGCTGGTGATGCTGCCGCTGCTGACCTTCCTGGCCATGATCGCGGGCATCGCCGGCGGCCTGGCGGTCAGCGTGGCCAGCCTCGGCATGACGCCCGAGATGTTCATCACCCGCCTGCACGAAACGATCGAGGTCCGCCATTTCTGGGTCGGCGTGTCGAAGGCGCCGATGTTCGCGATGATCATCGGCCTGATCGGCTGCCTCGAGGGCTTCCAGGTGCAGGGCACGGCGCAGTCGGTGGGCGAACGCACCACCTCGAGCGTGGTGCAGACGATCTCGCTGGTGATCCTGCTCGACGCGTTCGCCGCGCTGTTCTTCATGGAGATGGACTGGTGAGCACGGAAGCCGCCGACGCCGCCGAGCTGGCCATCCGCGTGCGCGGGCTGCGCAACGCCTTCGGCGAGCAGGTGGTGCACGAGGACCTCGACCTGGACGTGCGCCGTGGCGAGATCATCGGCGTGGTCGGCGGCTCGGGCACCGGCAAGTCGGTGCTGATGCGCGCGGTGCTCGGCCTGCGCGAGCCGCAGGGCGGCCGCATCGAGGTGCTGGGCGTGGACGCACTGTCCGACCGCGCCCGGGCCAGCGGCGTGATCGAACTCAACACCGGCGTGCTGTTCCAGAACGGCGCGCTGTTTTCCTCGCTCACCGTGGCGGAGAACGTCTCGGTGCCGCTGAAGGAGCACTACGGCGCGCTGCCGCCCGACATGATCCACGACCTGGCCATGCTCAAGATCCGCATGGCCGGCCTGGGCGAGGACGCCGGCGCCAAGCTCCCCTCGCAGCTCTCGGGCGGCATGCGCAAGCGCGCGGCGCTCGCGCGCGCGCTGGCGCTGGACCCGGCGCTGCTCTTCCTCGACGAACCCACCGCCGGCCTCGACCCCATCGGTGCCGCCGCCTTCGACGCCCTCATCAAGACGCTGCAGAAGGCGCTGGGCCTGACCGTCTTCCTGATCACCCACGACCTCGACACGCTTTACACCATCTGCGACCGCGTCGCCGTCATCGGCGACAGGCGCGTGCTCATCAACGCCCCGCTGGCCGAAGTGGAACGCTTCGACCACCCGTGGGTGCAGGAATACTTCCACGGCCCGCGCGGACGCGCCGCGCAGGCTGCCAAGGCCAAGGAGGCTTGACCATGGAAACGCGTGCCAACCATGTGCTCATCGGTGCGTTCACGCTCGCCGTCTGCCTGCTCGCGGTGCTGTTCGCGCTGTGGGCCGCCAAGTACACCTCCGAGAAATCCTTCGCCGAATACGACGTGGTCTTCGAGGAGGCGGTGACCGGCCTGAGCGTCGGCAGCCAGGTGCTCTACAACGGCATCAGCGTCGGCGCCGTGCGGCGGCTCTCGCTGGACAAGGACGACCCGCGCAAGGTGATCGCCCGCATCCGGCTGGCGGCCGACACGCCCGTCAAGACCGACACCCGCGCCAAGCTCGCGCTCACCGGCCTCACCGGCGTCGCCATCATCCAGCTCACCGGCGGCAGCCCCGGCAGCCCGGCGCTGGAGCGGCGCGAGGGGCAGCGCGTGGCCGTCATCCAGACCGAGCCCTCGGCCCTGCAGAACATCGCCGCCAACGCCAGCGAGATCGTCAACCGCATCAACGAGCTGCTCAGCGACGAGAACGTGGCGCGGGTGACGCGCACGCTCGACCAGCTCGACCAGATCACCGGCTCGATCGCCAGCGAGCGCGACGACATCGCCGCGCTGGTGCGCAATGCGCGCGCCGCCAGCGAGAAGCTCGAGCAGACGCTGACCAGCGCCGACCGCACCATCAACAACCTCGACGCCAACCTGGTGCAGGAGCTGCCGGCCCTGGTCGCGCGCCTGGACCGCACGCTGGCCAAGCTCGAGTCGGCCAGCACCAGCGCCGACGCCATCCTCACCGACAACCGCGACGCCATCTCCGACTTCAGCCAGGACGGCCTGTCCCAGGTTGGCCCGACCATGCGCCAGCTGCGCGGCCTGATCCGCGAGCTCGACGACCTCGTCGAGCGGGTCGAGGGCAATCCCGCCGGCTTCCTGCTGGGCCGCGAACAACCCGAGGAGTTCGAACCATGATCCGTGCCATCGCCCTGCTCGGCGCCACCACCCTGCTGGCCGGCTGCGCCGCGATCGGCGGCCCGAAGACGGAGGTGAAGATCTACGCGCCGGCCTCGTCGGTCACGGTGGATGCCGCCTGGCCCGCCGTGGACTGGCACCTGACGGTGGTCACCAGCGCCGCCAACCAGATGCTCGACTCCTCGCGCATCGCGGTGCGGCCCACGCCCGATCGTTTCCAGGTTTACAAAGGCGCGGCCTGGGCCGACGACGCGCCCGAGCTGCTGCAGACCGCGCTGATCGAAGGCTTCGAGGACGCGGGCAAGCTTGCCGCCGTCGGCCGCTTCGGCGGCGGCTCGCGCGGCGACGCCGGCCTGCTGGTGGAAGTGCGCGCCTTCGAAACCGTTTACGTCGACGGCCGCCCCGAGGCCGTGATCGAAGTGCAGGCCCGCCTCGTCCAGTTCCGCGGCGGCGGCACGGTGGCCGCCCGGCGTTTCCGCCACGCCGTCCCCGGCGCCTCCCCCGAGATCGACGACATGGTCGCCGCCTTCGGCACCGCGATGTCCGCCCTCACCACCGACCTCGTCACCTGGACCCTCACCGAAGCCCACCAGGCAAATGAACCAGGTTCATCAAGCAAATGAACCTGGTTCATTTGGTTTGATGCGGCGGAAGGTGAGGTTGAGGCGGGGGGCGACGGTGCGGGCGGTGCGCGGGAGCGCGTGGCGCCAGTTGGCCTGGGTGTCGCCGGACATGATGAGCAGGCTGCCGTGCGCAAGGTCCAGCGCGAATTTCTTCGTGGGGTCGCGGCGGTGCTTGAAGGCGAAGCGGCGCGTGCCGCCGAGGCTGAGTGAAGCGATCACCGGCCGCGTGCCGAGCTCGGGCTCGTCGTCGCTGTGCCAGCCCATCGCGTCCTGGCCGTTGCGATAGAGGTTCGCCAGCACGCTGTTCATCACCACGCCCGCGGCGGCATCGATGCGCGGCCGCAGCGCCTGCAGCGCCGCCGGCCAGGGCCGCGGCTCGAAGCGCGTGCGCGAATAAACGTAGGACGCCCCGGAGTCGCCGATCCAGCAGCTCAACCGCGGCGAATCCACCTCCCGCCCGAACATCCGGATGCGGTGCGTCTCCCACCGGATCGAATCCATCAACCCCGCCAACACCTCATCCGCCTCCGCGCGCGGCAGCCAGTCGGGCTTGAAGTGGAGCGTTCCGTCGGGGATCGGGTAAAGCATCTTCAGCCACGGATCAACACAGATGAACACGGATAAAAAGCAACTGAGGCAACAGCACCACTCACGATGGAGCCGGCCGCCGACCGTCTGGGACCAGCGGTAACCCATCTGTGTTCATCTGTGTTCATCCGTGGCTGAAAAACTATTCCCCGGTATCAGCGACCGCCGCAATCACGCCGGCGAGTTCCAGCAGGCGCAGGTCGGAGCCCGGGGCGCCGACGAGCTGCAGGCCCAGGCCGCCCGGCAGCGGCAGGCTCAGGGCCGGGCAGCCGGCCAGGGAGGCCAGCGCGGTGAGATCGGCGAGGTTCGCGGGTTCGTCCGCGCCGTAGGCCGGCGGCGGCGCCGCGGTGGTGGGCAGCAGCAGCACGTCGAACTGTTCGAACAGGCGGCGCACGCGCACCACGTGCTGGTCCAGGCGCAGGTCGGCGCGGGCGAAATCGGCCGCGGTCTTGCGCTTGGCGAAATCGAGCAGCCAGCGCAGGCGCGTGGACGCGCCCTCGAGGCGCGGCTCGTGCGCGGCCAGGATCTCGGCCTCCATCAGCAGCAGCGCCGCGCGGCGCGTGGCGGCGACTTCCAGCGGCGCCACTTCCAGCGCCACCGGCAGCGCACTGCCGAACACCGGCGCCACGCGCGCCATCACCGCGCTGAAGCTTTCGGCGACCGCGGCATCCACGCCCAGCACGGAAAGATCGGCGACCACGCCGGCCTTGAGCTCACCCGGCACCCAGTCCGGCGGCGACAGCGGCACGCGGCGCTTGCGCGAGCGCGGGTCGCCGGCGTCGTAACCGGTGAGCACGGGCAGCAGCAGCCCGGCGTCCTGCACCGTGCGCGTGACCAGGCCCACGCAATCGAGCCGGCGCAGCGCCGCCGCCATGCCGCGGCAGCTGATCTCGCCGAAGGTGGGCTTGTGCGCCACCAGCCCGCAGAAGGCGGCCGGGATGCGCACCGCGCCCAGGGTGTCCGAGCCCAGCGCCGCCACCGCGTGGCCCGCGGCCACCGCGACCGCCGCGCCCGCCGAGGCACCGCCGGCCGCGCGATCCGGATGCACCGGGTTGCGCACGTCGCCGTGGTGCGGATTGCGCCCCACCGTGCCGAAGGCGGCCTCGTCGATATTGGTCTTGCCCAGGAACACCGCGCCGGCGCCGCGCAGGCGCCGCACCGCGTGCGCATCCTCCTCGGCCAGGCCCGGGTGACCCGGCAGCCCCAGGCTGGTGGGCATGCCGGCGATGTCGAAGTTGTCGTTCACCGCGATCGGCACGCCGTCCAGGCGGCCCAGCGGCTTGCCCTCGGCGCGGCGCTCGTCGCTGGCGCGGGCGGCGGCCAGCGCACCGGCGGCGTCCACCCAGGTCCAGGCGTTGAGGTTGCCGTCGCGCGCGATCGCGGCCAGGCAGGCGCCGGTCAGCGCCTCGCTGCTGGTTTCGCCCTTGGCGAGGGCGTGCAGCACGCGGTAGAGCGGGGCCTGGCGAAGGGCGTCGGGGCTGGCTGTCATGCGGCGGGCGTCCGGGTCAGGGCTGCGTGAAGTGTCCTTGATTGCCCGGCCCCGGGCAAACCGGGACAATCCGAACCTTGCCGTACGGAGCCTTGGAAAATGAGTGAACGTGACGTGATGGAATATGACGTGGTCGCCGTGGGCGCAGGCCCGGCCGGCCTGTCCTTCGCGATCCGGCTCAAGCAGCTCAAGCCCGAGCTGTCGGTGTGCGTGATCGAGAAATCCTCGGTCATCGGCGCGCACATCCTGTCGGGCGCCGTCATCGAACCCGGTCCGCTCGACGCGCTGCTGCCCGGCTGGCGCGACAACCCGCCGCCGGTCTGCGTGCCGGCCACCGAGGACGAGTTCTGGTTCCTCACCAAGGACGGCGGCACGAAATTCCCGTTCGTCCCGCCGCAGATGTCCAACCACGGCAACTTCATCGTCAGCCTGGGCGCGATGTGCGCCTGGCTGGCGCCGCAGGCCGAGGCGCTGGGCGTGGAGATCTACCCGGGCTTCGCCGCCGCCGAGCCGCTGTACGACGACGCCGGCGCCGTCGCCGGCGTGCGCATCGGCGACATGGGCGTGGCCAAGGACGGTTCGCACAAGTCGGGCTACACGCAGGGCATCGACATCCGGGCCAAGGTCACGGTGCTGGCCGAGGGCGCGCGCGGCCACCTCACCAAGCAGCTGGTCCGCAAGTACGGCCTCGACGCCGAATCCGACCCGCAGAACTACTCGATCGGCATCAAGGAACTCTGGCAGGTGCCGCCGGGCCGCGTCACGCCCGGCAAGATCGTGCACACGCTGGGCTGGCCGGCCGACAGCCACACCTACGGCGGCAGCTTCCTTTACCACCTCGACGGCGACCGCATCGCGCTCGGCTATGTCTCGGGCCTCGATTACCGCGACCCGAACTACCAGCCCTACGAAGCCTTCCAGCAGTGGAAGCACCACCCGCAGGTCAAGGGCCTGCTCGAGGGCGGCAACATCCTCAGCGCCGGCGCCCGCGCCATCGTCACCGGCGGCTGGCAGTCGCTGCCCAAGGTCGAGATGCCCGGCGCGCTGCTGATCGGCGACACCGCCGGCCTGCTCAACGTGCCCAAGATCAAGGGCACGCACCAGGCCATCCGCAGCGGCATGCTCGCGGCAGAGCACCTGGCGGCGCAGGAAACCCCGGCCGCGGCCGGCTTCGACGCCAAGCTGCGCGCCTCGCCGGCGATGGCCGAGCTGAAGAAGGTCCGCAACATCAAGCCCGGCTTCAAGAAGGGCCTGTGGTTCGGCCTGGTCAACTCCGCCTGGGAAACCGCCACGGCGGGCCTCTCGCCCTGGACCTGGCGCTGCAAGCCCGACTGGAGCTCGCTGCAGAAGCTCGACGTGGCCGAAAAGCCCAAGCGCGATTACGTCGAGCGCACCCTGGTGCCGCGCGACCGCCTGGCCGGCGTCTACTTCGCCGCCACCGAGCACGACGAAGACCAGCCGGTGCACCTGAAGGTGGCCGACACCGACGTCTGCATCACGAAATGCGCCGAAGAGTACGGCAACCCCTGCCAGCGCTTCTGCCCGGCCGGCGTGTATGAAATCGTCGAGGACGGCGAGGGCAAGCGCCTGCAGATCAATGCCGCCAACTGCGTGCACTGCAAGACCTGCGACATCAAGGACCCTTACCAGATCATCACCTGGGTGACGCCGGAAGGCGGCGCCGGCCCCAACTACCAGAACCTCTGAATCATGTAGGAGGGCCTTCAGGCCCGAAGCGCTTGGCCGGAAAGCTTCGGGCCTGAAGGCCCTCCTACAGGGAAGCCTCATGAAGCTTGCGCTTGCGACTGCGATTGCCGCCTACGGGCTGGACGAGGACCTGACGCCGCTGCGCGAAGCCTGCGAAGCCGCGGGCATCGACGTCTCCGTCGTCGCCTGGGACGACCCGACCGTGAGCTGGGCCCGCTTCGATGCGGTGCTGCTGCGCTCGACCTGGGACTACATCGACCGGCTGCCGGAGTTCCTGGCCTGGTGCGACCGCACCGCCGCCGTCACCACGCTCTGGAACGGCCCGGACGTGGTGCGCTGGAACACCGACAAGCGCTACCTCGGCGAACTGGCCGCCAAGGGCGTGCCGGTGATCGAAAGCCACTTCATCGCGCCGGGCGAAGACCCCGCCGGTTTCCCCGACTTCGCCGAGTACGTGGTCAAGCCCACCGTCGGCGCCGGCTCGCGCGACGCCCAGCGCTACCTGCGCGAGGACCGCCCCGCGGCGGTGGCGCACGTGCGCCGCCTGCTCGAGGCCGGCCGCCACGCGATGGTGCAGCCCTACCTGCGCGCGGTGGATGACCAGGGCGAGACCGCGCTGCTGTTCTTCGGCGGCCGGTTCAGCCACGCCATCCGCAAGGCGCCGCTGCTGAAACGCGGCGAGGGCCCGACGCGGGCGCTGTTCAACGACGATCACCTCCAGCCGCGCACGCCGTCCGAAGGCGAGCACGCCGTGGCGCGCCAGGTGCTGGCCGCCCTGCCCTTCGGGCCGCTGGTTTATGCGCGCGTGGACCTGCTGCCGTCGGAGTCCGGCCCGCAGCTGCTGGAGCTGGAGCTGACGGAGCCGTCGGTGTTCCTGCCGTATGGGGAAGGCGCAGCGGCGCGGTATGCGTCGGTGCTTTGGGACCAGCTCGGTACCGTGGTGGCGAATCGGGCCTGAAGGCCCTCCCACAGGTAGCCCTCCCCCCCCCCTGTGGGAGGGACTTCAGTCCCGATGCTTTCGCCTCACTCTTCGAGCACCCGCGCGACGACCTTCGCCGCCAGCTGCTCGGGCGTTTCCGCCACCGTATCGAGCACCAGCTCGGCGGCCTCCGGCGCCTCGTAGGGCGAATCAATGCCGGTGAAGTTGCGGATCTGCCCCGCGCGCGCCTTGGCGTAGAGCCCCTTCGCGTCGCGCCGCTCGGCCTCGGCCAGCGGCGTGTCCACGTGCACTTCGAGGAACTCGCCGGGCGCGAACAGCTCGCGCGCCATCCGACGTTCGGCCCGGAAGGGCGAGATGAAGCTCACCAGCACGATCAGGCCGGCGTCGGCCATCAGCTTGGCCACTTCGGCCACGCGGCGGATGTTCTCGACGCGGTCCTCGTCGGTGAAGCCGAGATCGCGGTTCAGGCCGTGGCGCACGTTGTCGCCGTCTAGGATGAAGGTGTGGAAGCCCTGCGCATGCAGCTGCTTGTCCACCAGGTTGGCGATGGTGGACTTGCCCGCGCCCGACAGGCCGGTGAACCACAGCACGCGCGGCTGCTGGCCCTTGATGCGGGCGCGCGCCTGCTTGTCCACGTCCAGGTGCTGCCAGTGGATGTTGGCCGCGCGGCGCAGCGCGAAATCGAGCGTGCCGGCGGCGACGGTGGCGTTGCTCTGCCGGTCGATCAGGATGAAGCCGCCCAGCCGCCGGTTCGCCGCGTAAGGCTCGAAGGCAATGGCCTGGTCGAGGCTGAGGTTGACCACGCCGACCTCGTTGAGCTCGAGGTGCTTGGCGGCCAGCGCCGCCTGCGTGTTCACGTCCACCTTGTGCTTGATCTCGGTGACCTGGGCGGTGACGGTGCGCGCGCCGATCTTGAGCAGGTAGGGCCGGCCCGGCAGCAGCGAGGCGCCACCCATCCACAGCAGGTGCGCCGCGAACTGGTCGGCCACCTGCGGCGGATCGCCGGCGGCGGCGATCACGTCGCCGCGGCTCACGTCCACTTCGTCCTCCAGCACCAGCGTGATGGCCTGGCCGCTGGCCGCGCGCGCGAGGTCGCCCTCGGCGGTGACGATGCGGGCCACGCGCGAACGGCGGCCCGAAGGCAGCACCGCCACCTCGTCCCCCGGAGACACCACGCCCGCCGCCAGGGTGCCGGCGAAGCCGCGGAAATCCTGGTTCGGGCGGTTCACCCACTGCACCGGCAGGCGCATCGGCGCGCGCGGGTCGTCCTGCGCGGGCTCGGCGGCCTCGAGCGCCTCCAGCAAGCTGGGGCCCGTGTACCAGGGCGTGGCCGGCGACGGCGCCAGCAGGTTGTCGCCGCGCAGCGCCGACAGCGGGATCGCCTGCACGCGGGTGATGCCCAAGCTGGCGGCCAGCGCGGCATAGTCGGCGACGATGCGATCGAACGTGGCCTGGTCGTAACCGGCGACGTCCATCTTGTTCACCGCCAGCACCACGTGGCGGATGCCCAGCAGCGAAACGATGTAGCTGTGCCGGCGCGTCTGCGTCAGCAGGCCCTTGCGCGCATCCACCAGCACCACGGCGAGGTCGGCCGTGGACGCGCCCGTGGCCATGTTGCGGGTGTACTGCTCGTGGCCCGGGCAGTCGGCGACGATGAACTTGCGCTTGTCGGTGCTGAAGAAGCGGTAGGCGACGTCGATGGTGATGCCCTGCTCGCGCTCGGCCTCGAGGCCGTCCACCAGCAGCGCGAAATCGATGTCTTCGCCCTGGGTGCCGTGGCGGCGGCTGTCCTTGGCCAGCGCGGCCAGCTGGTCGTCGAGCAGCAGGCGCGTGTCGTGCAGCAGCCGGCCGATCAGCGTGGATTTGCCGTCATCGACGCTGCCGCAGGTGATGAAGCGCAGCAATGGCTTGGCCTCGTGCTGCCGAAGGTAGGCCGATACAGCCTCTGTGGGAGGGACTTCAGTCCCGAAGCTCCTCGCGAAGGGCTTCGGGCCTGAAGGCCCTCCTACAGTCCCTCCTGCAGGCATCGGCTTCTCGATGGCCATCAGAAGTAGCCCTCCTGCTTCTTCTTCTCCATCGACGCGCCGGGATCGTGGTCGATCACGCGGCCCTGGCGCTCGGAGGTGGTGGCGACCAGCATCTCGGCGATCACTTTCTCCAGGGTGTCGGCTTCGGACTCGATGGCGCCGGTGAGCGGGTAGCAGCCCAGGGTACGGAAGCGCACCTTGCGCATCATCGGCACTTCGCCTGGCCGCAGCGGCAGGCGCGCGTCGTCCACCATGATCAGCGCGCCGTCGCGCTCGACCACGGGCCGCTCGGCCGCGAAGTACAGCGCCGGCACCGGGATCTTCTCGCGGTAGATGTAGAGCCACACGTCGAGCTCGGTCCAGTTCGAGATCGGGAACACCCGCACGCTTTCGCCCTTCTCGATGCGGGTGTTGTACAGGTCCCACAGCTCGGGCCGCTGGTTCTTCGGGTCCCAGCGGTGCTGGGCGGTGCGGAAGGAGAAGATGCGCTCCTTGGCCCGCGACTTCTCCTCGTCGCGGCGGGCGCCGCCGATGGCCGCGTCGAACTGGTGCCGGTCCAGCGCCTGCTTCAGCGCCTGGGTCTTCATCACGTCCGTGTGCACGGTGGCGCCGTGGGTCACCGGGCTGACGCCCTGGGCCAGCCCGTCGGGATTGGTGTGGGTGCGCAGTTCGACGCCGGTTTCGGCGGCGCGGCGGTCGCGGAATTCGATCATCTCGCGGAACTTCCAGCCGGTGTCGACGTGCAGCAGCGGGATCGGCGGCCTCGCGGGGTGGAAGGCCTTCACCAGCAGGTGCAGCAGCACCGAGCTGTCCTTGCCTACCGAGTACAGCATCACCGGGTTGCGGAACGAGGCCGCGACCTCGCGCAGGACGTGGATGGCTTCGGCTTCGAGGCGGTCGAGGTGGGACAGGGCGGGTTCGCTCATGGCGGGCAGGATATCAACGCAGCAGGTTGTAGAGGCTGACCGCGCTGACCAGCAGGCCGACGAAAGCCATCAGCGGCCGCGCCGGCACCCGCCGCGTCAGCCAGGCGGCGAAGGGCGCCGCGATCACGCCGCCCACCAGCAGCCCCAGCACCACGTGCACGTGGCTGATGCCCAGCGTGGCCAGGAACACCACCGACACCGCCAGGCTGATGAAGAACTCGGCCGCATTCGCGGTGCCGATGGCGATGCGCGGCTCCAGGTGCCGGGCCATCAGGTGGGTGGTCGTCAGCGGTCCCCAGCCGCCGCCGCCCACCGCATCCAGGAAGCCCGCGCCCAGCCCCAGCGGCAGGTTGCGGCCGTGCCGGGGCGCGCGCCGCTGGCCGCGCCAGGCGCGCCACACCAGCATCAGGCCCAGCACCAGCAGGTAGGCCGCCACCAGCGGCCGCAGCCAGGTCCAGTCCACCGACGCGAGCAGCCAGGCGCCGGTGACCGCGCCCAGCACGCCGGGCAGCACCAGCGACCACATCAGCTTGCGGTCGACGTTGCCGAAGTAGCCGTGGCTCAGGCCGGACACGCCGGTGGTGGCCACTTCGGCCGCATGCACGCTAGCGCTGGCCACCGCCGGCGGCAGCCCGAAGGCCAGCAGCAGGCTGGAGCTGGTGACGCCATAGGCCATGCCCAGCGCCCCGTCGACCAGCTGGGCCGCGAGGCCGATGGCGACGAAGATGAAGAACTCGGGAGGCAGGTCCATGGGGCGGCCACGGGGAAGGTGCGGCGACTATCGTGCGCTATTTCCGCAGCGGCAAATAAGCGCCGGGCATGTCGGCATGCCGGCTTTTCCTTTTCGCGCCGGGAATCCCGCGCGTAGCGTCGGCTCATCGTCTCCGAGAGCCCGACGCCCATGCCTCCCGCCCCCGCCGCCCTGCCCGTGCCGCCCCTGCCCGGTGACAAGGTCGACCTGCTGGCGCGCCTGACCGACGGGCTGGATGCCCCCGGCCTGTGGTGGCTGTCGGGCTATGCCGCCGGCCTGGCCGCCCGCCCGGGCGCCCGGCCGGCGGCCGCGGAACCGCAGGCCGGCGCACGCCTGACCATCGTGTTCGGCAGCCAGACTGGCAATGCCCGCCGCGTGGCCGAACAGCTGGCCCGCCAGGCCGAAACCAGCGGCCTCGCCGTGCGCCTGCTGCGCGCCGACGCCTACCCGCTGCCCGAGCTCAAGGACGAGCGGCTGCTGTACGTCGTGATCAGCACGCAGGGCGAAGGCGAGCCGCCGGACGATGCGCGCGGCTTCGTGGCGCACCTGCTGGGCAAGCGCGCGCCGAAGCTGCCGCAGCTGCAGTACGCGGTGCTGGGGCTGGGCGATTCCAGCTATCCGCTGTTCAACGCCACCGGGCGCGAGATCGACGAGCGGCTGGCCGAACTCGGCGCGCGGCGGTTGTTTGCACGCGGCGAGGCCGACGTCGACGTCGACGCCGTGGCGACACCGTGGCTCGGGCAGGCGCTCGAGCTCGCACGCACGGCGCTGGCCGTGGCGCCCTCCGCCACGGTGACGCCGCTGCGCGCGGTGGCGCCCGCCTCGCCCTGGTCGCGCGAGAAACCCTTCGCCGCCGAGGTGCTGGCCAACCAGCGCCTCACCAGTCGCGGCAGCCGCAAGGACGTGCGCCACCTCGAACTCTCGCTCGAAGGTTCGGGCCTCACCTACCAGCCCGGCGATGCGCTGGGGCTGTGGCCGCGCAATCCGCCGGCACTGGTCTCGGCCGTGCTCGCCGAACTGTCGCTGGACGGCGAGGCGGACGTGGACGGCGCGCCGCTGCACCTGTGGTTGGGCGAGCGGCGCGAACTGACGCGACTCGCGCGGCCCTTCCTGCAAAAGCACGCCGAGCGCGGCGGCCACGCCGCGCTGTCGCGGTTGCTGGACGCGGGCCAGTCCGAGGCGCTCGCGTCCCTGCTGGCCAGCCACCAGCTGATCGACCTGCTGCAGGCCTGGCCGGCGGCCTGGACGGCGGCGGAACTCGTCGCCGCCCTGCGGCCGCTGGCGCCGCGGCTGTACTCGATGGCCTCCAGCCAGGCCGTGGTCGGCGCGGAGGCCCACCTCACCGTCGACCACGTGCACTGGGAGGCCCCGGGCGGGCGTCGCTGGGGCGCCGCCTCGCACCAGCTCGCGACTTCCCGGGAAGGCGACGCGCTGCCGGTCTTCATCGAAGCCAACGAGCGCTTCCGGCTGCCGCACGACGCCGGGCGCGACGTGGTGATGATCGGCCCGGGCACCGGCGTCGCGCCGTTCCGCGGCTTCGTGCAGGAGCGCGCGGCCGCGGGTGCGACCGGCCGCAACTGGCTGCTGTTCGGCGCGCCGCACGCGCGCCATGACTTCCTCTACCAGCTCGAGTGGCAGCAGGCGCTGAAGTCCGGCCAGCTGCACCGGCTCGACCTCGCCTTCTCGCGCGACCAGGCCGGGAAGGTTTACGTGCAGCACCGCCTGCGCGAGCATGGCCGCGCGCTGTTCGACTGGCTCGAAGGCGGCGCCCACCTGTACGTGTGCGGCGCGACGGCGATGGGCCGCGACGTCGAGGCCGCGCTGCTGGAGGTCATCGCCACCCACGGCGGGCGCGATGAAGACGGCGCACGCGACTACCTGGCCACGCTGCAACAGCAGGGCCGCTACGCCCGGGACGTGTACTGATGGGCGCGCACTCGGTCGAAGACATCAAGCAGGCCAGCGGCCGCCTGCGCGGCACCCTGCTCGAGAGCCTGGCCAATCCCGTCACCGGCGCGCTGGCCGAGGCCGACCAGGTGCTGATCAAGTACCACGGCAGCTACCAGCAGGACGACCGCGACCTCCGCGAGGAGCGCCGCGTCGCGAAGCTCGAGCCCGACTACAGCTTCATGATCCGCACCCGCACGCCCGGCGGCGTGGTCACGCCCGCGCAGTGGCTGGGCCTGGACGCCATCGCGACGACCTATGCCGAGCGCGGCCTGCGCATCACCACGCGCCAGGCCTTCCAGTTCCACGGCGTCATCAAGGGCCGGCTGAAGGCGACGATGCAGGCGATCAACGCCCAGCTGATCGACACGCTGGCCGCCTGCGGCGACGTCAACCGCAACGTGGCGGTGGCGGCCAACCCGCTGGAATCACGCGCGCACGCGGCGGTGCATGCGCAGGCCGCGGCGCTGTCGCAGCACCTGCTGCCCAACACCCGCGCCTACTACGAGATCTGGCTCGACGAGCAGCGCGTGGCCGGCAGCGGCGAGGAGGACGAGCCGGTGTACGGCAACGCCTACCTGCCGCGCAAGTTCAAGATCGGCTTCGCCATCCCGCCGGTGAACGACGTGGACGTGTTCGCGCAGGACCTGGGCTTCATCGCCGTGCTCGAAGACGGCGAGGTCGTGGGCTACAACGTCAGCATCGGCGGCGGCATGGGCGCCACGCACGGCGATGCGGAAACCTATCCGCGCCTGGCCGACGTGATCGGCTTCGTGACGCCGGACCAGGTGATCGCCGTCGCGACCGCCGTGGTCACCGCGCAGCGCGACTTCGGCAACCGCACGGTGCGCAAGCGCGCCCGGCTTAAGTACACCATCGACGACCGCGGGCTGGCCTGGTTCACCTCGCAGGTGGAGGGTCGCGCCGGGTTTCCCCTGGCCGCGGCGCGGCCCTTCGCTTTCGAGCACTCGGGCGACCGCTTCGGCTGGGTCGAAGGCCACGACGGGCGCTGGCACCTAACGCTGCGGCTGCTGTCGGGCCGGATCCTCGACGGCGCCGACGGCCGGCACCTCACCGGCCTGCGCGAGATCGCGAAGGTGCATGAGGGCGACTTCCGCATGACGCCGAACCAGAACCTGGTGATCGCCGGCGTGCCGGCCCGCCAGCGCGCGCGCATCGATGCGCTGGTGCAGGCACACGGGCTCGACGGCTACCGCACGGCCAGTCCGCTGCGGCTCAAGTCCGTCGCCTGCGTCGCCCTGCCCACCTGCGGCCTGGCGATGGCCGAGGCGGAGCGCTACCTGCCGCCGCTGACCACGAAGGTCGAGGCCTTGCTGGACAGCCACGGCCTGCTCGACGCGCCGATCCTGCTGCGCATCAGCGGCTGCCCGAACGGCTGCTCGCGTCCCTACCTCGGCGAAATCGCGCTCGTGGGCAAGGCGCCCGGCCGCTACAACCTGATGCTGGGCGCCGACCACCGCGGCCAGCGCCTGAACACCCTCTACCGCGAAAACATCGCGGAGCCCGACATCCTCGCCGCGCTCGACCCCCTGTTCGCCCGCTACGCCGCCGAGCGCGACCAGGGCGAGGCCTTCGGTGATTTCCTCGTCCGCGCCGGCGTGGTGAAGCCGCGCACCGGCATTGCCCTGGAGCTGCAAGCATGAGCCTCGTCCCCGATCCCACCGCCGCCGCCGAGTCGGCCCGATCCCTGGCCGAACTCAACGTTTGGCTCGCCGGCCTGCGCGCCGAACAGCGCATCGCGTGGGCGCTGCAGTCGCTCAGCGGCGAACACGCGCTCTCCTCCAGCTTCGGCGCGCAGTCGGCGGTGGCGCTGCACATGGCCACGCGCGTCCGCCCCGACCTGCCGGTGATCCTGGTGGACACCGGCTACCTGTTCCCGGAGACCTACCGCTTCGTGGACGAACTGACCGACCGCCTGCAGCTCAACCTCAAGACCTACCGCCCGCAGATCGGCATCGGCTGGATGGAGGCCCGCCACGGCAAGCTCTGGGAACAGGGCGTGGAGGGCCTGGACCGCTACAACCGCCTGCGCAAGGTCGAGCCGATGCAGCGCGCGCTGGCCGAGCTGGGCGTGCGCACCTGGATCGCCGGCCTGCGCCGCAGCCAGGCCAGCACCCGCGCCAGCATCGACTTCCTCGAGCTCAAGGACGGCCGCTGGAAGCTGCACCCGCTGGCCGACTGGAGCGACCGCGACGTCGGCCACTACCTCGCGAGCCATGCCCTGCCCTACCACCCGCTGTGGGAGCAGGGCTACGTCTCGATCGGCGACATCCACACCACCCGGCCCTTGGCGCCGGGGATGCGCGAAGAGGACACGCGCTTCTTCGGCCTCAAGCGCGAGTGCGGCCTGCACTTCGACGAGCCGACGGCGCGGCGCGCCTAGGACTCCGGAGGCTGCAGGTCGTAAGCGCCGCCGTCGATGGACCGGCGCGAATGCGCGCAGAGCTTGGCCTGCTCTTCGCGCGACAGTGACCGGAACTGGTCCTCGAACGTCGCGGACATAAGGCTGACCATCCCGTCCTCCGCAGCGGAGGGATCCCAAAGCCACTGCTCGTCCGGGCGCGGCGCCGACGCGGCCTTGGCCGCCTGCTCGCCCACCCAGCGAAGGTAAGGCGCGTTGCGCCGGTCCCAGCGCGCCAGCATCGCGGCATCCATGGCGGTGGACGCGTCCCCGAAGCCATCGCAAAGCCGGATCAGCGCGACCGTCTCGCGGCGGTTCTTGCACAGTGAGGCCAGCAAGCCGCTGCTGGCCGCCTCGGCCTCGCAGGCGGCGATGCCAGCGGCCGTTGCTTCATCCGGCGTCCAGGACCCGGCCTCGGAAGCGGTGGCGCCGACGCAGGCCAGGCCCGTGGCCAGCGCGGCGAGCAGGCCGAACCGGAGCCTGGAACGAAGCGGGCAGCACTGCGGAAGGGTCTGCGGCATGGGAGCGGGCTCCGGAGATGGTGCCTGCATCGTATCCCAGGGGCCGCCGCGCGACGTGGCCGCCATGGGCAGGTCCATGGGACGATAGGCCACCTGCAATTGCCTTCCCGGCCCCATGCTCCGACTCACCGACCTCACCCTGCCGCTGGAACACGCCGAGACGGCCCTGCGCGACGCCGTGCTGGCCCGCCTGAAGCTGCCCGCGGCCGACCTGCGCGGCATGACGGTGGCCAAGCGCAGCTACGACGCCCGCAAGCGCGGCCACATCCAGCTGATCTACTCGGTGGACGTGGACGTGGCCAACGAGTCCGCCGTGCTCAAGCGCATCGCCGCCGAAACCCGGCCGAACCGGGTGAAGGTGATGCCGACGCCGGACACTACCTACCGCTTCATCGCGAAGCCGTCGCCGGAACAGACGCTGCGCCCGATCGTGGTCGGCATGGGCCCCTGCGGCCTGTTCGCCGGGCTGGTGCTGGCGCAAATGGGCCTGCGGCCGATCATCCTCGAGCGCGGCAAGCAGGTGCGCGAGCGCACGGTGGACACCTTCGGCCTCTGGCGCAAGAAGGTGCTCAACCCCGAGTCGAACGTGCAGTACGGCGAGGGCGGCGCCGGCACGTTCTCCGACGGCAAGCTCTACAGCCAGATCAGCGACAAGCGCCACCTGGGCCGCAAGGTGCTGGACGAGTTCGTGAAGGCCGGTGCGCCCGACGAAATCCTGTACGTGAGCAAGCCGCACATCGGCACCTTCCGACTGGTGTCGATGGTCGAGCACATGCGCGCCACCATCGAGTCACTGGGCGGCGAGATCCGCTTCTCGCACCGCGTCGAGGACCTGGCCATCGAAGTGGACGCAGACGGCGACCGCCGCGTCCGCGGCGTGGTGCTGGCCAACGGCGAGACGATCCGCGCCGACCACGTGGTGATGGCCCTGGGCCACAGCGCCCGCGACACCTTCGCGATGCTGCACGCGCGCGGCGTGACCATGGAGGCCAAGCCGTTCTCGATCGGCTTTCGCATCGAGCACCCGCAATCCGTGATCGACGAGGCGCGCTTCGGCCCCCAGGCCGGCCACCCCATCCTCGGCGCGGCCGACTACAAGCTGGTGCACCACTGCCGCAACGGACGCTCGGTCTACAGCTTCTGCATGTGCCCCGGCGGCACAGTCGTGGCCGCGGCCAGCGAGCCGGGCCGCGTGGTCACCAACGGCATGAGCCAGTACTCGCGCAACGAGCGCAACGCCAACGCGGCGATCGTGGTCGGCATCACGCCGGAGGATTACGCCGAGCATGATCCCAGCGGCAGCCCGCTCGCGGGCATCGCGCTGCAGCGCTACTGGGAGGAAGTGGCCTTCAAGCTCGGCGGCGGCACCTACGAAGCGCCGGGCCAGCGTGTTGGCGATTTCCTCGCGGGGAAGCCCTCGACCACGCTGGGCGCCGTACTGCCTTCGTACACGCCGGGCGTCACGCCCACCGACCTGGCGCAGGCGCTGCCGAAGTACGCCGTGGACGCGATCCGCGAAGCGCTGCCGGCCTTCGGCAAGCAGATCAAGGGCTTCGACATGGCCGACGCGGTGCTGACCGGCGTCGAGACCCGCACGTCATCGCCCCTGCGACTGACGCGCGGCGAAGACGGGCAGAGCCTCAACACCCGCGGGCTGTTTCCCGCCGGTGAAGGCGCGGGCTACGCGGGCGGCATTCTTTCCGCGGGCGTGGATGGGATCCGCGCGGCGGAGTGGGTGGCCGAGGCAATGATCCGGGCCGGCGAAGCCCTGCCAGCCTGACGCGAACGAAGTTCAGGCTGAGGCCGGCGCCACCGCAACGTTACCCGGGCCGATCCACAGCGCCAGCACGTTAAGCACCGGCGCGACCAACAGCACCTGCGCGACGGCCAGCACCGGCAGGACCGCGGTGAAGCTCGGCGGCGCGTCCACCTTCACCAGCATGTAGGCGAAGGCCGGCAGCATCACCAGCGCCACCAAGCCGTTCAAGCCCAGTGCGCACCAGCGCAGTACCCTGCGGAACGGCCAGTGGCCAGCGGCAAGGAACAGCATCAGCGGCACCGCCGCCATGCCTGCGAAGAACACCAGCCTGAAATGCCGGCCCAACAGCAACACCGCCACCGGCAGCAGAGCCAGGGCGATCCACGTGCTCACTTTCGCGGTCTTCATCATGCCGCGAGTTTGTCAGCTGCCGATGGTCTGGCTCAAGTCGACCCAAGTCGGCGGCAGCGGCCAAGCGGGCGAATCGTGCCCCGCTACCGCGCGCTTGAGGTCGGCGCGGTCGAGCTGCGGGGCCAGGGCCAGCAGCAGCTCCAGCGCGTAATCGCGCAGCACGCGTTCGCGCGGCAGCACGGCCCAGCTGGTGCAGTCGGGGATGGCCGCGGGCGCGGGCAAGGCGCGCAGGTCGGCGTCGTCGCGCGCGCTCACCGCCATTTCCGCCAGCAGGCCCACGCCGAGGCCGGCTCGCACGTAGGTCTTGATGAGGTCGGCGTCGCGCGCGGTCATGGCGATCTGCGGTTCGAGGCTGGCCTCGGCGAAGGCGCGGCGAAGCGAAGACTCAGGCTTGTTGGTGGATTCGTAGCTGATCAGCGGCAACGCGGCGAGTTCGGCCAGCGTGGGCGCGCGGTCGAGCTTCGCCAGCGGATGCGTCGCGGGTACCAGCACCTGCCGGCGCCAGCGGTACAGCGGCACGGCCAGCCCACCCGGCGGCGTGTCGCCCGCGGTGCTGACCACGGCGAAGTCGGCCTGGCCCTGCGCCAGCGCGTTCAGCGCCTCGCCTTCGGACGCAGGCTGGAGGTGGATGCTGACGTCCGGGAAGCGGCGGGCCAAGGCGGCGATCGCCGGCGGCAGCACGAAGCGCGCCTGCGTGTGCGTGGTGACCAAAGTCAGCCGGCCCTGGGTCTCGCCGCGCTGGTTGGCGGCGAAGGCGCGGATGTTGCCGGCCTCGGCCAGCACGCGGCGGGCGTGGGCCAGCACTTCCTGGCCGGAAGGCGTGATGGCCTCGAGGCTGCGGCCCTTGCGCTGGAACAGCAGGAAGCCGAGTTCGTCCTCGAGCTGCTTGAGCTGCTTGGACAGGCCGGGCTGGGTGGCGTGCACCTTGTCGGCGGCGAGGGTGATGTTCAAACCCGAGTCGGCGATCGCGACCAGGTAGCGGAGCTGGGTGAGGGTCATGGCGGTTCCAGGCAAAGGGTGTCGCAGGCGCGGCTCAGGGCACGGGCGGGCGACAACATTGGCTGGAACGGCTCGGGTTCACGGGGATGTCCGGTGGGGCGCGCGCGGCGCCGATGACGTGGACCGACCGTAACCCGGCGTCGCGGGCCGCGTCCAGACGGGTTTGATAACCGCGGGGCATATGCACTGTTGCAGCCGTCATTTCACCGGCGGCGGATGGCGGCCTAGGGTCGGGGCCATGGATGCCGCCCCGCCGCCGCTGTTTCCCCTGTTCGCCGACCTGCGCGGCCGCCGCGTGCTGGTGGTCGGCGGCGGCGCGGTGGCGCGGCGCAAGCTCGAGCCGCTGTTGGCGGCGGGCGCGCGCGTGGTGGTCGGGGCGCCGCGGCTGGACGCGGACGTTGCCGCGCTGTGGGCGGACGGCCGCATCGAGCACCTGGCGGGGCGCTTCACGCCCGACTGGCTCGACGGTGCGTGGCTGGTGGTCGCCGCCACGGACGACGGCGAAGTGAATCGCGCCGTCGCCGCGGCCGCCGAGGCGCGGCGCGTCTGGGCCAACGTGGTGGACGACCTCGAGCTGTCGAGCTACCAGTCGCCCGCCCGCATCGAGCGCGGGCCGCTGCAGATCGCCATTTCCAGCGGCGGTGGCGCACCGATGCTGGCGCGGCACCTGCGCGAGCGGCTGGAGACCGAGCTGGACGAGTCCGTCGGCGCGCTGGCCACGCTGCTGCTGCACGAGCGCGCGCGCATCCGCCAGCGGCACCCGCGCCTGCCCGAGCGCCGACGCTTCTTCGAGAAGCTGCTGGCCGGGCCGGTGGCCGAACGCTTCCGCGCCGGCGATGCCGAGGGCGCGCGCACGGCGTTCGAAGCCGCCTTGTCCGAGACGCCGGCCTCCCGCGACACCGGTTCCGTGGCGCTCGTCGGCGCCGGCCCGGGCGATCCCGGCCTGCTGACGCTGCGCGCGCTGCGCCTGCTCAACCAGGCCGACGTGATCCTGCACGACCGCCTCGTCAGCCCCGGCGTGCTGGCTCTAGCCCGGCGCGACGCCGAGTTCATCGAAGTGGGCAAGCAGGCCGCGAACCACCACGTCAGCCAGGACGGCATCCATGCGCTGATGCTGGAACACGCGCGCGCCGGCCGCCGCGTGGTGCGGCTCAAGGGCGGCGATCCCTTCGTGTTCGGGCGCGGCGGCGAAGAGCTGGAGTTCCTGCATGCGCACGGCATCGCCTTCGAGGTGGTGCCGGGCGTCACCGCGGCGCTGGCCTGCGCGGCCTACGCCGGCGTGCCGCTGACGCATCGCGACCACGCGCAGTCGGTGCGCTTCGTCACCGCGCACTGCAAGGATTCGCTGGACACGCTCGACTGGCGCGCGCTGGCGCAGGAGAAGCAGACGCTCGCCGTGTACATGGGCGTCGCCGGCCTCGCCGCCTTCCGCGATCGCCTGCTCGCACACGGCCGCGCCGCCACCACGCCGTTCGCGCTGGTCGAGAACGGCTCGCGCGCCGAGCAGCGCGTCATCAGCGGCACGCTGGCCCGTTTGCCCGAGCTCGCGACGCAATACGCCGTGCAATCCCCCGCCCTGCTCATCCTCGGTGAAGTCGCCGCGCTCGCGACCACACTGCACTGGTTCGGCTCCGAACCGCTCCAGGAACGGGGTCAGGTTCACTTTCCCGGGCCCGACCCCGCGATCGCCGCCGCCGCGTGAGAGAGAAAGTGAATCTGACCCCGTTCCTGGCGCATCGGCCTCGTCGTCGGAACTGAACCTGACCCCGTTTCTGGAGAACACCATGGCGATCTACGACAGCATCCTCGACACCATCGGCCGCACGCCCATCGTGCGGCTGCATCGCATCGCGCCGGCGCACGTCTCGCTGTACGTGAAGGTCGAGTCCTTCAACCCCGGCGGCTCGGTGAAGGACCGGCTGGCGCTGGCCATCATCCTCGACGCCGAGCAGCGCGGGCTGCTCAAGCCCGGCCAGACGGTGGTCGAAGCGACCTCGGGCAACACCGGCATCGCGCTGGCGATGGTCTGCGCGGCCCGCGGCTATCCGTTCGTGGCCGTGATGACCGTGACCTTCTCGATCGAGCGCCGCAAGCTGATGCGGGCCTACGGCGCGAAGGTGGTCCTGACGCCGGCCGCCGAACGCGGCAGCGGCATGGTGCGCAAGGCCGCCGAGCTGGCGGAGAGACATGGCTGGTTCCTGGCCCGCCAGTTCGAGAACGAGGCCAACCCGGCCTACCACCGCAGCACCACGGGCCCCGAGATCCTCAGCGACTTCGCGGGGAAGCGTCTCGACTACTTCGTGACAGGCTGGGGCACCGGCGGCACCCTCACCGGCGTCGGCCAGGTGCTGAAGCTGGCCAGGCCGGGCATCCAGGTCGTCACCAGCGAGCCGGCCGGCGCCCAGCTGCTCAACGGCAAGGACTGGGCCCCGCACAAGATCCAGGGCTGGACGCCCGATTTCGTGCCGGCCGTGCTCGACCGCGGCATCGCCGACCAGGTCCGCCCCGTGGACGACCTCACCGCCCGCGACACCGCCCGCCGCCTGGCCGCCGCAGAAGGCGTGTTCGTGGGCCTGAGCGCCGGCGCCACCGTGGCCGCGGCCCTGCAGGTGGCCGAAACCGCGCCCGCAGGCAGCGTGATCCTGGCCATGCTGCCCGACACCGGCGAGCGCTACCTGAGCACGATCCTGTTCGAGGGCGTGAACGAGGGCAGCGACGAGGACTGGCTGGCGGCCCTCGCGGAAACGACCCAGGCCGCGTGAAGACCCCGTAGGAGGGCCTTCAGGCCCGAAGCTCCACAGTGAAGGGCTTCGGGCCTGAAGGCCCTCCTACAGGCACGGGCGGAACGGGTAGAATTGGCGTCCCTTCGAAGCCCGCCGCCCGGCCCCACGCCGTGCGCCGGCCTGCCCCACAGGAACGTCGCGACGATGAAGATTCTGGTCGGTTACAAGCGGGTGGTGGACTACAACGTCCGCATCCAGGTCAAGCCCGATGGTTCGGGCGTGGTCACCGAGGGCGTGAAGCTCTCGCCCAATCCCTTCGACGACATCGCCCTGGAAGAAGCCCTGCGCCTGCGCGACAAGGGCATCGCCACCGAGGTGATCGTCGCCACGATGGGCCCGGCCGACTGCCAGGCCCACCTGCGCAACGGCCTGGCCATGGGCGCCAACCGCGCCATCCACGTGGTCACCGACAGCGCCGTGCAGCCGCTCACCGCCGCCCGCGCCCTGCTCAAGCTGATCGAGAAGGAGCAGCCGCAGCTGGTGCTGCTGGGCAAGCAGGCCATCGACGACGACGCCAACCAGACCGGCCAGATGCTGGCCACGCTCTGGGGCCGCCCGCAGGCCACCTTCGCCGGCAAGCTCGACGTCGCCGACGGCAAGGCCACCGTGGTGCGTGAAGTCGACGCCGGCCTGGAGACCCTCGAGGTCGACCTGCCCGCCGTGGTCACCACCGACCTGCGCCTGAACGAGCCGCGCTTCATCAAGCTGCCCGACATCATGAAGGCCAAGTCCAAGCCGATGGAAACCATCGCCTTCGCCGACCTCGGCGTCGAGAGCGGCGACCACCTCAAGACCAGCCACTACGCCCCGCCCGCCAAGCGCAGCAAGGGCGTGATGGTGAAGGACGTCGCCGAGCTCGTCTCGGCGCTCAAGGCCAAGGGCCTGGTGTAAGGAGACCATGACGATGAGCAAGATCCTGATCGTCGCCGAGCACCTCGGCGGCCAGCTGAACTCCTCCACCGCGCGCTGCGTCAGCTGCGCCGCGGCCATCGGCGGCGAGATCCACGTGGTGGTGCTGGCCGACGCGCCCGACGCCATTGCCGCCGAAGCCGCGAAGATCGCCGGCGTCGCCAAGGTCATCACGGTGGCCAACGCCGCCAATGCGAACCCGATCGCGCAGGTGCTGGCACCGCAGGTCGCCAAGCTCGCGGCCGGCTACAGCCACGTGCTCGGCCCGTCCACCACCTTCGGCAAGGACCTGATGCCCTGCGTCGCGGCCCTGCTGGGCGTGGCCCAGGTCAGCGACATCATGGCGGTGGAATCGAGCCACGTGTTCAAGCGCCCGATCTACGCCGGCAACGCCATCATCACGGTCGAGGCGCCGGCCTCGATGGCCGTGGTCGGCACCGTGCGCACGGCCTCGTGGCCGGCCGCGGCCAACGGCGGCAGCGGCGCGGTGGAAGCCGCGTCGGTGGACGCCGCGCTGCCGACGCACACCCGCTTCGTCTCGCTGCAGCAGGGCAAGTCCGATCGCCCCGACCTGCAGGGCGCAGGCAAGGTGGTGTCCGGCGGCCGCGCGCTCGGCTCGGCGGATGCCTTCAAGATCATCTATGCGCTGGCCGACAAGATGGGCGCCGCCGTGGGTGCCTCGCGCGCCGCGGTCGACGCTGGCTACGTGCCGAACGAACTGCAGGTCGGCCAGACCGGCAAGATCATCGCTCCGGAGCTTTACGTGGCGATCGGTATCTCGGGCGCCATCCAGCACCTGACCGGCATCAAGGACGCGGGCACCATCGTCGCGATCAACAAGGACGCCGAGGCGCCGATCTTCGAGATCGCCGATTTCGGCCTGGTCGGCGACCTGTTCCAGATCGTGCCGGAGCTCGAAGCCGCGCTCTGAGGCAAGGCCGCGTCGCCGGCCAAGGCCGGCGCGCCATGACGACGCCGACGCGGCTTACTCCGCGTCGGCGTTTTCGTTTCCGGTTTCGGCGTCGCTCGCCGCGGCGGCCTCCGGGGAATCGGCGGACCCCGTCGAGCGGGCCGCTTCGCGCGCCGCCGCGATGCGCTCGGCGCTGGGCGGATGCGTGGCCAGGTAGCCCGCCGGGCCCATGTCCTTGTCGCCGCCGTGCGAATCCGTCAGGCGCTTCATGATGTCGGCGAAGTCGGCCGGCGACTGCCCCTTGCGCGCCAGCAGTTCGAACGCGAAGCCGTCGGCCTCGCGCTCGAACTCGCGCGAGAAGCCGCTCTCGAGCAGGATCACCGGGATCGACACCGACAGCGAGCCGGTGCCCGACAGGTCGCCGAACAGGAAGCCCGCCACCACCACCACGGCCGAGCTCTGCAGCGCGCGGCGCATGCCGTGGCGCTGCTCGTGGTGGCCGGCCTCGTGCGCCAGCACCGCCAGCAGCTGCTCATCGGTTTCGGCCAGCGCCACCAGTTCGTCGGTCATCACCACCAGGCCGTCGGGCAGCACGAAGGCGTTGGCGCCGATCTTGGGCGCGCTGCGGAACTCGAGCCGCAGGTCGCGGCCGCGCGGCAGGCCTTCGACCAGGGTTTCGAACTTCTCCTGCAGCGCCTGGCGGCGTGCCGACGGCAGCCGCGAGGGTTCGACGTGCAGGCGATCGATCAGCGCCATCGCCTGCTTGCTCACCGACCGCTCGACCACCGCCGGGACCGCCGGCGCCAGCCGGTCCGCCATCCACGGCAGCCCGAACTGGAAGAAGCCGATCACCGCCAGCACCGTGCCGACGCCCGCGCCGATCGCCGCGCTGCGGCGGCGCTCGAGCCAGTCGGCCCAGCCCTCGACCTTGTCGCGCCCGCCCAGCCAGGCCTCCAGCGCCGGCGTGTCCTCGAGCTCGAGGTGGCCCTCGCCCGGCAGCCGCAGCGTGCGCGGCATCCGGCCTAGGCGCGGGCTGAGCTGCAGCTCGGCGGCCGCGAACTCCAGCACCATGCCTTCGGACTCCAGGCGCACCGTGCCCGGCGCGGGTTCGGTGATGCGGGCCGCGCGCGCGCGGCTGCCGCGACCGTCGTACCAGGTGGCGTCGAGCGCGTTCAAATGCCGATGTCCACGTCCATGTCCAGCGCATCCATCAGCTCGGAGCCCGCCGCGCCCTCGGCCCGCTCGGCCTCGGCGACGAAGTGGTCGAGCTCGCCGTCGGCCAGCAGCGCGAAGTGCTGGGCGCGGTAGCGCGCGATGCGGATCATCGCCCACGGCACCAGCAGGCCGACGCTGGCGACGATGGCCACGCCGTTGCTGAAGTAGATCCAGATCATGTCGCGCGCGCGCAGCGTGCACTCGAAGCGGTGCCCGCCGAGGCTGGCGTAGCGCCACATCAGGTTCATGTGCTTGGTGCGCAGGTAGATCGGCAGCGCCAGCAGGGCCAGGTAGACGAACACGATCGGCAGCAGCATGCCGGCCATCGCGCCCTCGGACAGCTTCTGGTTGCTGTCCGCGTCGCCGCCCATCGCCGAGGCCAGGAAGGCGAAGCCGATCATCGCGATGACCAGCAGCACGTAAGCCGCGAAGCCGAGGCCGATGCTGATCAGGAACGGGATGTAGTAGGTGCCCAGGTCGCCGGCGAAGCGGAAGCGCTTGCCGCCAAAGCGGTGGCCGGTGACGGTGTAGTCGTGCTGGTGCATGCGCACCCACGGCAGCACCATGTAGGCGGTGATGATCTGCAGCGCCGGCCGGAACATGAAGTTCACGTAGGCCTCGTACACGCCCTCGACGAAGCGGAAGCGCAGCCCACGCCAGGCCGAGTAACGCGCGCGGAAGCGCAGCGTGCGGTGGATCAGCCACGGGAACATCACCAGCACGAACAGGATCAGCGGGATGTAGACCGACCACACCTGGAAATGCGCCGACAGGCCGAGGCCGATCGCGACCGCGTACGCGATCAGCCGCCCCTTCAGGATGGCGATCGGGTCGGCCAGGTATTCGAAGGGCGCGCCGGCCAGGCGGGTGTTGCCGTAGAAGTAGCGCTCGGTGCGCACCTTGGCCCAGGCCGAGTAGATGCCCAGCGTCAGCACCGACAGCACCAGGTTCACGAACCAGATGCCGAAGAATTCCTTCGCGTTGCCGTGGAACTGGAGCGGATGCCGCACCGGGCCCGGGACGGGCGGCGGCTCGGGGGCCGGCGGCAGCGGCGGAACAGGCGGCGGCGGCAGCTCGCTGGCGGCGACCGGCGCGGTCGCCTCGAGGTCTTGGTCTTGCATGGAATCCCCGGGGAACGCCGGCTCCCCGCCGACTCCGGGAATTTACCGGCGCCGGCCCCGCGAGGCCAGCGCCGATTTTTCTCAGCGGCGCCGTACGGGGCGACGTCCGGCCCGGTGGCGGCTCAGGCCGCGCGGCGGAAAGGCACGCCGGTCTTGGCCCGCAGCTCGTCCTCGGTCACGCCCGGCGCCATTTCCACCAGGGCCAGGCCATCAGCGGTGACGTCCATCACGGCCAGCTCGGTGATGATGCGGTTGACCACGCCCACGCCGGTCAGCGGCAGCGTGCACTTGGGCAGGATCTTGGGCTCGCCGGCCTTGGTGGTGTGCTCCATCAGCACCACCACGCGCTTCACGCCGGCCACCAGGTCCATCGCGCCGCCCATGCCCTTGACCATCTTGCCCGGCACCATCCAGTTGGCCAGGTCGCCGCGGTCGGTCACTTCCATCGCGCCCAGGATGGCCAGGTCGATGTGGCCGCCGCGGATCATGGCGAAGGAGTCGTGGCTGCCGAAGTAGCTGGCGCCGGCACGCGCGGTGACGGTCTGCTTGCCGGCGTTGATCAGGTCGGCGTCCACTTCGTCTTCGGTCGGGAACGGGCCGATGCCCAGCAGGCCGTTCTCGGACTGCAGCCACACGTCCATGCCGTCCGGGATGTGGTTGGCGACCAGGGTCGGCAGGCCGATGCCCAGGTTCACGTAGGCGCCGTCGGTGAGTTCGCGCGCGGCACGGGCGGCCATTTCATCGCGGTTCCAGGCCATTACTTCGCTCCTCGCACGGTGCGCTGCTCGATGCGCTTCTCGGGGGTGGGGTTGACCACGATGCGGTCGACGTAGATGCCGGGCAGGTGCACGTGGTCGGGGTCGATCGCGCCCACTTCCACCAGCTCCTCGACTTCGGCCACGCAGACCTTGCCGGCCATGGCGCAGGCCGGGTTGAAGTTGCGCGCGGTCTTGCGGAACACCAGGTTGCCGGCGGTATCGGCCTTCCAGGCCTTCACCAGCGACACGTCGGCCTTGAGCGCGGTCTCGAGCACGTACCAGTGGCCGTCGTCGAACTGCCGGGTCTCCTTGCCGTCGGCGACGATGGTGCCGTAGCCGGTGCGGGTGAAGAAGGCCGGGATGCCGGCGCCACCGGCGCGCAGGCGCTCGGCCAGCGTGCCCTGCGGGTTGAACTCCAGCTGCAGCTCGCCGGCCAGGAACTGCCGCTCGAACTCCTTGTTCTCGCCCACGTAGGACGAAATCATCTTCTTGATCTGGCGCGTGGCCAGCAGCTGGCCCAGGCCGAAGCCGTCGACACCGGCGTTGTTCGAGATCGCGGTGAGGTCCTTCGCGCCGGAGTCGCGCAGCGCGGCGATCAGCGCCTCGGGGATGCCGCAGAGGCCGAAGCCGCCGACCGCGAGGGTCTGGCCGTCGGCAACCAGGCCGCGCAGGGCCTCGGCGGCGGAGGGGTAGACCTTGCCGGCGCGGGACGCGGGCAAGGGGGTAGCGGGGGAAGGCATCGGCCGGGCTCCATCGCGATTTCGAGGGCGCAAGTCTAGCCGCCACGCGCCGGGCAAGACACTGTCCCTTCGGCCGGGGGCCCGGCCCGCGCAGGGATCGCAGGGTGATTCCGCTATCATCCGAGGCCGTTCCCGAGACCATCCCGGCCCCTGACCCGATGGCTGACCCCAAAGACGCCTCCCCCCGCCCGCTCTGCATCGACCTCGACGGCACGCTGCTGCGTTCCGACCTGCTGCTTGAATCGACCCTGGCCCTGCTGGCCAGCCGCCCCTGGCTGCTGCTGGCGCTGCCGTTCTGGCTGTTGGGTGGCAAGGCGCGCCTCAAGCGCGAGATCGCCTCGCGGGTCACGCTCGACCCGGCCCACCTGCCCTACGACGAGCGCGTGCTGGCCCTGCTTCGCGGGCAGCCGGCGCGGCATCGCGTCCTCTGCACCGCCTCCGACGACACGCTGGCGCGGCCCGTGGCCGCGCACCTGGGCTGCTTCGACGAGGTCATTGCCAGCGACGGCCAGCGCAACCTCTCCGGCCGCGGCAAGGCGGAGGCCCTGGTCGCGCGCTTTGGCGAGCGTGGCTTCGACTACGCCGGCAATGCCCGGGTCGACCTTGCGGTGTGGGAGCGTGCCCACGGCGCCCTGGTGGTGAACGCCGGCGACGGCCTGGCCCGCGCGGCCGGCCAGCGCTGCGAACTGCTGGGCCACTTGCCCGACACCGGCGGCGGCCTGAAGGCCTGGCTGCGCGCACTGCGCCTGCACCAGTGGCTCAAGAACCTGCTGGTGTTCATCCCGCTGCTCGCCGCGCACCGATTCCTGGATCCCGGGGCCGTGCTGGCGTCGGTCGCCGGCTTCCTCGCGTTCGGGCTGTGCGCCTCCGGCGTGTACGTGCTCAACGACCTGCTCGACCTGCCCAGCGACCGCCAGCACCCGCGCAAGCGGCTGCGCCCATTCGCCGCCGGCACGCTGCCGCTGCTGCCGGGCATGCTGCTGGCGCCGCTGCTGGCCATGGCCGGCCTCGCGCTGGCCTGGTGGGCCGAGCCGCGCTTCGCCGCCGTACTTGCCGCGTACTACCTGCTGACGCTTGGCTATTCGCTGCGCTTCAAACGGGTGGCCATGCTCGACGTGATGCTGCTGGCGATGCTGTACACGCTGCGCATCATCGGCGGCACCGCGGTGATCGGCGCGGCGCTGTCGTTCTGGCTGCTCGCGTTCTCGATGTTCATCTTCCTGAGCCTGGCCCTGCTCAAGCGCTACGTGGAGCTGGCGTCGATGCTGGCCGAGGGCAAGATCTCCGCCGCCGGCCGGGGCTACGGCGTGGACGACCTGCCGCTGCTGCAGTCGCTGGGCGGTTCGGCCGGCTACCTGGCGGTGCTCGTGCTGGCGCTGTACATCAACAGCCCCGAGAGCATCGCGCTGTACACGCGGCCGCAGGTGCTGTGGCTGCTGTGCCCGCTGGTGCTGTACTGGGTCAGCCGTACCTGGGTGGTGGCGCACCGCGGCGGCATGGACGACGATCCGGTGGTGTTCGCCGTGACCGACCGCGTCAGCCAGGTCGTGGGCCTGCTGTGCGCGGTGATCGCGCTGTCGGCGATCTAGGCCGGGCATGGCGCGCACGGGCGAAAGCTGGGGCCGCTGGCCCCGCTCCGCGGACCAGGCGCTGCATCCGTTGCGCCGCCGCGACGCGGCGCTGCCGGTGGGCGAACGCACGCTGCTGGCGCACGGCCAGGGCCGCAGCTACGGCGACAGCTGCCTCAATGACGGCGGCCGCCTGCTGCTGACGCGCGGGCTCGACCACTTCCTGCATTTCGATGCCGACGCCGGCGTGATCACTTGCGAGGCGGGCGTCACGCTGGGTGAAGTGCTGGCGGTCGTGCTGCCGCGCGGCTGGTTCCTGCCGGTGACGCCGGGCACGCAGTTCGCCACCGTGGGCGGCGCGCTGGCCAACGACGTGCACGGCAAGAACCATCACCGCAACGGCAGCTTCGGCGACCACGTGCTGGCTTTCGAGCTGCTGCGCAGCGACGGCAGCCGCCAGCTGCTGCGACCGGGCGAGCCGCTGTTCGCCGCCACCGTCGGCGGGCTGGGCCTGACCGGCGTGGTGTCGTGGCTGCAGCTGAAGCTCCAGCGCGTGCCCGGTCCGTGGATGGCGGTGGAATCGGTGCGCTTCGGGAACCTGGCCGACTTCTTCGCGCTGTCGGCGGAATCGGCCGACAGCCACGAGTACACCGTGGCTTGGGTCGATTGCCTGGCGCGCGGCAAGGCGCTGGGTCGCGGCCATTTCCTGCGCGCCAACCACGCGCCGGCCGGCAGCAGCGGGCGCCTGCCCGGGCGCGGGCTGGCCATGCCGGTGACGCCGCCGTTCGCGCTGGTGAACCGGCTGACGCTGCGGCCCTTCAACACGCTGTACTTCCAGCGCCAGCAGGCGCGCTCGCGCGCGGGCATCCAGCACTACGCGCCGTATTTCTATCCGCTCGACGGCATCCGCGACTGGAACCGGATGTACGGGCCGCGTGGTTTCCTGCAGCACCAGTGCGTGCTGCCGCCCGCGTCGGCGCGCGATGCGGTCGCGGCGTTGCTGGGCGAGATCGCGCGCAGCGGGCAGGGTTCGTTCCTGGCCGTGCTGAAGGAGTTCGGCGACCGCGCCGCGCCCGGCCTGCTCTCGTTCGCGCGGCCGGGCACCACGCTGGCGCTGGATTTCCCGCGCGCCGGGCCGTCCACCCTCGCCCTGCTCGACCGCCTCGACGCCATCGTGTCCGCGGCGGGCGGCGCGCTCTACCCGGCCAAGGACGCGCGCATGTCGCCGGCGATGTTCCGCGCCGGCCAGCCGCGCCTTGACGAATTCATCCCCCACCTCGACCCCGCCTTCTCGTCGTCGTTCTGGCGGCGGGTCATGGAGTAAGCATGCAACGCATCCTGATCATCGGCGCCAGTTCCGCCATCGCCCAGGCCACGGCCCGGGAACTGGCGCGCGACGGCGCCCGCCTGTTCCTGGTCGCGCGCGACCCCGACCGCCTCGAAACCATCGCCGCCGACCTGCGCGTGCGCGGCGCCACCGTGGACGGCCACGTGCTCGACGCCAACGACCTCGCCGGCCACGCCGCGATGCTCGATGCCGCCTGGGCGGCGCTGGGCAGCGTCGACCTGGCGCTGGTAGCGCACGGCACCCTGCCCGACCAGGCCGCGTGCAGCGCCTCGGTCGAGACGGCGCTGAAGGAGTTCGCCACCAATGGCACGTCCGTCATCGCGCTGTGCATTGCGTTGGCGCAGCGCCTGCAGGCGCCGGCCACGCTGGCCGTGATCAGCTCGGTGGCCGGCGACCGCGGCCGCGCCAGCAACTACCTCTACGGCAGCGCGAAGTCGGCCGTCAGCGCCTTCACCAGCGGCCTGCGCCAGGCGCTCAACGGAAGCGGCGTCAACGTGCTGACCATCAAACCCGGCTTCGTGGACACGCCGATGACGGCCGCCTTCAAGAAGGGCGCGCTGTGGGCAACGCCCGAGCAAGTGGCCCGCGGCATCGTGCGCGCCGTGGCCAAGCGCAAGTCGGTGGCCTACCTGCCCGGGTTCTGGTGGGGGATCATGCGGGTGATCACGCACATCCCGGAGTTCGTGTTCCGGAGGATCAAGCTCTGAACCGGCTGCGCCTGCCCGCGCTCTACCTCGCCTTCGCCATCGTCGCGATCGCAGTGAACATCGGCACGCAAGCGGCCGTGGTCGCGGTCTACGGCGGACCGTTCGCGATCATCGCCTCGGTACTGGCCGGCACCGCGACCGGGCTGGTCGCGAAGTACGTGCTGGACAAGGCCTTCATCTTCCGCTTCGTGACCCGCGACACGGCGCACGAAGCAAAGACCTTCGCGCTGTACACGGTGATGGGCATCGCCACCACGGCCGTCTTCTGGGGCACCGAGGCGGCCTTCCACTGGATCTGGAAGACCGACGCCATGCGCTACCTCGGCGGCGTCATCGGCCTGGCGATCGGCTATTGCACCAAGTACTACCTGGACAAGCGGTTCGTCTTCCGCTGATCGCAGGGCACGAGGTCAGCGGACGTGGACATTGATCCAGTCGCTGTCCGGGCTGCCGCCGTTGTCGATCGACACGCGTACGCGCGGATGGTCCGCCGGCGCGATGTCGAGGGTCATCGGCTGGTCGAAGCTGACGTCCTGCACCGCCAGCACGGTCTCGCCGTCGAGCACGGTGGCGCGCACCCGGCCGCCGCCGCGCGCCAGCGCTTCCTGCGGCAGATGCGGCGCCACCGATACCGCCAGCCGCAGCTGGCGTCGGCCGCTGGCCGCTTCATAGGCCGCCAGGTCGAGGTCGAAGGCGGTCGGGGTGCTGGCGCCCGGATGCACGAACAGGGCCCGGTCGCCGATGTACCGGATCTCGCCGAACTGGTCGCCCGGTGACTGGGCCGATACGAACGCCGTGAGGTCGCGCGGCGGATCCATGCCGCGGACCTGGCCGACGAGGTCGTCACGCACCAGCACCGCGTAGAAGTAATCCCGGCCGGCGTTGAACGATTCGTCGAACACCTTGGCGATGGTGTAGCCCACGTCGACATGGTTCGTGAATACCGGCGCATTGGGCGTGCTGCCCGGGTTGTTCTGCATGATCAGCACTTCGGGCTTGAAGTGCGCGACCAGGTTCGGATGATCCAGCCGACGGTTGAGGAAGGACCCATCGAACACGTGCCGGCGCGAGTGGTAGGCCGGGTTCCCCCACATGGTGTAGACGCGGAAGTCCTCGGGCGTGTTCTCGGCCACCCATCGCCCCGCCTCGGCGCGGTCATGCTCGTAGAGGGCGGTGAACTCGATGTTGAAGGCGGTGACCTTGCGCTCGGCATCGAGGTTGAACCAAACGATGGCGGAAAGGACGGCGGCGGTGGACGCCAGCTTCAGTACCCCGCCACGCGCCGGCGCGAGCGCGGCCACCCGCGCGGCAAGGCCGCCGATCGTGATCGACGCCAGCACCAGCAGGCACAGCACCGCCGGCATCGCATACCAGTTGTAGGGCTCGAACGGGAACTTGATGCTGTAGGCAATCACGTGCGTGACCAGGGTGCCGACCATCAGCGCCGCCACCGGCAGCAGCAGGCGGCTGCGCGCCAGCGGCAGCAGCAGCACCAGCGCGGCCAGCCAGGGCCGTGCACCGGTGGTGAACACGAGCGTAGAGAACCAGGTCCAGTCGATGGAGCGCGGCAGGTCGTCCTGGTGCAGGAGCTTGGTCAGGAACGAGTTCGGCACCGGGGCGCCGAAGTGGAACCAGGCAAAGGCGTACCACGCGGCGGCGACCACGGCCGCAACGACCACGGCCTTGGCCGGGAAGCGCCGGTCGCGCAGCCACATCGCGAACAACAGCAGGCCGCCGGTGGGCACCAGGTCGAGCTTGTTGATCATCAGCAGGCCGGCCGCCACGCCGACCCACCAGGCGCCCTTGCCTTCGAGCAGCGTCCAGAGCGCGAACGCGAGCACGGCGAAGGTCACCGGGGTCTCGAGGCCGGAGCCGGCGTAGTAAGTCACCCCGGCGTCGAAGGCCGCGAGGCAGACGAAGGCGATGCCGGCGGCAAGGCCGAAATGGCGGGCCAGCAGCACGCCGATGATGGCCAGGCTGGCGGACGTGAGCCCGAGGCCCGTCGCCACCATCGCCGTCATCGGCGCCAGGCCCAGCTGGATCGCCGCCGCGACCACCAGCGGATACAGCGGCGCGCTCGCGCCCCACACCGGCGCTTCGCCCAGGTTCCAGGCCCAGAACTCGCCCGCCACCATGTTCTCGGCATAGCGCAGGAAGAACGCGCCGTCGTCGGCCAGCTCGGGCCCCATCCGTTCATGCATGCCGAACAGCAGCAGCGCGAGGGATCCGATCAGGAAAAACAGGAGCGTCGTCGGGTGGTCGACGGGGGAGCGTTCGTTCACGAGGGAGCCTTTCTTGATGGGCGTACGGCCCGGTCGAAGTCTATAGACCCCGGGAAAACGCGGTCAATGAATCGTTGGACCATTGGCCGCGGTACCGGCCGTCGTCAGTCGGGCCGGGTACCCGCGGCCGAGGCCGGGCCCACGTCGAGGGTAGCGCTCTCGGCGCGCGGAGGCAGGTTGCCGCCAGCGCGAATGCCTGGTCGCACGAGATACCGTCGCAGGGACATGGCGGGCTTCTCCACCATTCGCCACGACAGGTAGGCCAGCACGAGCACCACGGGGAGCGACAGGGCGATGTTGGCCAGCGCGCTCTGCCCGGGCTCCCACACCAGCTGCTGGATCGGCCAGGCATACAGGTAGACGCCGTACGAAATATCGCCGAAGCGATCGAGGCCGATCACCGGCGTCTTGAAGGCCAGGACCAGCAGGACATAGGTAAGCAGAACTGGATAAAGCTCGAGGAAGCGGAAGTCAAACTTCGCCGAAAGCAGGAGTGCCGCCATCGCCAACGCGGCCATGATCCAACCCAGGCGAACCCACTGGCGGTTGACCCAGAACAGTGCGCCGACCAGGAAGAAGCGAAGCGGCTCGAGGAATCGCTCGCTTTCGCCGAACAGCGCCCATCCATCGAACGGCTGGTAAGTGAAGTAAAGCAAGGCCAGCAGCGCGACGTTCGCCCGGCCCCGCTTCTCGAGGACGCCGAAGAAGCCGAGCATCAGCACCATCAAGTAGCACCTCAGCTCGACCGGAAGCGTCCACGCGGACCCATTGGTACTGCCCGGCAGCGGATTCGTGCTGAACGCATAGGGAAGATTTCGGTCCCAAGCCCAAAGCAAGGAATTACGGAAGTTGTCCCAGGGATTGGCGTCGAAGTACTGCTTCAGCGGCACGTCGACCGCGAGCGGGCCGATCACCAGGATGGCGACGAAGGAGTAGGCAATGACGGCCGGGTAGAGGCGGAGTCCGCGCGACACCGCGAAGAAGAGCACGCCACGACTCTGGAACGACGAAGTCACCAGCAGGCCGCTCACGGCGAAGAACCCCGCCACCGCGACGCTGCCGATCCACGCATACGGCAACATGGCCTCGGACAGGGGATCCGTGCCGTTCCCGGTGATGGGGAAAGCGTGGCCGACCAGGACCACCAAAGCCAACACCAGCCGCAGGAGCGTGAAGTTGTTCGTCTTGTCGCCGTGGTGTTCGGCCAGCGTCCTCATGGAGCCTGGGGTCATGGCAGTCGTTCCTGGAGGGGATGCAGGCGCGAAGGCCCGGTGGCCGGAGGCCCGTCGAGCGGACATTGTAGCGGCGGGGAGCGGGAGGCGGGATTCGCATCGCGACCCTTCGCCCGAGGCCTCATTCCGGGGCCGCCTTGCGTGCCTGGTAGCGCCTCACCAGGTCTTCGTGTTGGGCCGTCGAGATGGCCCGCGCGGTGCGGTACGCGCGCAGCTCCACGCCCTCGCCCATCGCGAAGACCTCGGGGTCCGGCGCCATGGCCGCGCCGATGCCGGTGCCGTCCACGATATCGGACTGGATGATCTCCAGGCTGTACTGCTGGTCCCGCTGCAGGTGGTACTGGAACGGCACGCCGACCAGGAAGAGTTCGCAGGCCATGAGGCCCGGCACGGGCGGGCCGTCGAGGCTGTCCACCTGGCCCAGGCGCACCATGCGCGCGTCGTAGGCGTTGCGGCCCACGTCGGGGAAAAGCTGCCACAGCTCGCGGAAGTTGCCCTGGTTGATCGCCACGCTGGAGGCCACGAGGCAGAACTTGCGATCGCGGTTCTCTGGCCGGGCCAGCCAGCGGGACACCTGGCGAAGCCCCTCGGCGTTGGCCTGCTGCCGCGGCCGGAGGTCTTCGAAGCCCGCGAAGGGGCTGATCCCGGTGCGGCCGGGCGCGGACGGCGTGGACAGCAAGCCGCCCACCGCGAGCAGCAGCGTGAAGCCAGCCATGCCCGCGACCCCGAAGCGGCGTGCCAGCGCCAGCGCCACCACCGCCAGCGTCGCGCCCATCAGGGGCATCAGCAGGAAATAATGGTGACGCCCCGGGCTCTGCACACCCAGGAAGAGCGCGACCGCCACCAGGGTGGAGAACGCGAGCAGGAAGAGCAGCCGCCGGTCCTGGCCGCCGCGCCAGGCGATCAGGCCGCCCACCGCGCACAGCAGCGGGACGACGATGCCGAACAACCGTGCGAAGGTCTCGACGTCCTGGAGCGGCGGGACGCGGTAAGACGCGTAAAGGTTTGCGTAGTCGTACTGCGCCAGGTCGCGCGACCACGCGAACAGGAACCAGCACAGCAGCGGCAGCGCCGAGGCGCCCACCAGCACGACCGCGCTAAACGTTCGCGCCAGCATCGCCCGGCGCGAAGCCGGGGAACGCCAGACCTGCGCCAGCACCAGGCACGCCACGCCGCAGGCGATCCCGGCGGCGGAGAACAGATACCAGCGCCGGAACACGAACATCAGGCCGAGCAGCACGCCCAGGCTGACGCTGGCCTTGAACAGCGCCCGGGCCGCGTCCTCGCCGGATGCGCCGCCGCCCCGTCCTTCGATCGCCTCGACCAGCCGCGAGGCGCTCAGCAGCGCGGCCACCACCAGCACCACGCCACCGATGTCCGGCATCAGGTACAGCGTGGTCCCGAGGAACGCGGGCAAGCCGACCAGCACCGGGAAGGCCGCGAGCGCCCAGGGCCGCGCACCCCCGGTGTCGCCGCGGCCATCGAGCAGGCGCCGCCCGAGCCAGGCCACCAGCAGGTAAGCCGGCACGGCATACAGCGCCACGATGCCCACCGCGAAGCCGACGCGCGTCGGGCCACCGGCCACCAGGCCAAGCAGCGCCGGCAGCACCGCGGGCAACAGGGAGTAGTTGCCGGTGTATCGGTCGCCGAACAGGCCCAGGGCCGCGCGCCAGTCGCCGGCGGCCAGCAGGGCGTGCAGGCGCTCGGTGCTGTCCCAGTAGTTCCGGTAATCCCAGAAATAGATATAGGACGTATTGGCCTGCGACCACCCGGCCAGCAGCACCAGGCCCGCGACGACCAGCGCCACCTGCGGCCACGCGGCGCGCCGGCCCGTGGCGACGCTGCGCGCGGGCGCGAGGTTCGACAGCACCATCAGGCCCGCCATGAACACGCCCAGGCACAGCAACAACAGTCGTCCCAGGCGTTCGACATGGACCTTCCAGGTCGAGACTTCGAAGGCCACCAGCGTGGTGTCGAAGTTCGCGGTACTCCCGGGCAGACCCCAACCGACCGACACCTTCAGCGTGGCGATGCCGGACGCACTGGCGACGCTGCGCTCAATCCACTGGCCGGACAAGAACGCGTCCTGCGACAGGTCGAAACGGCTCGTCGGGCCCGGCGCGCCCTCGGCGTCGTAGGGCACGGCTTCGACGGACACGCCATCGCTGGCGTTCAGTGCGCCGTCCGGCGAATGCAGCGCCTCGCGCGGCTTGGCGAACAGCAGCTTCACCTGCGTTGGTTGCGACGGGAAGGTTGCGACGAGCGAATCCGGCACGACGGCCCCATCGAATGCAGGGTGCAGTGCATAGCCCGGCAGCTCGCGGCCCCACGCGCTGACCGGCGCCGGCCTGATCCCAGCCTCCCGGCGTCCGTCCGAGTACACGACTTCGGCGAACGCCGCCGACTCCGGCCTTGGCGCGACCACGCCGGACAGCGCCGCGCCGACGAGCAGCGTGGCGAGCAGCAGCCCGACGGCGCGGCGGCCGAGGTCACGCAGGCCCTGCAGGAGCGCGGGCCCCGCGCACAGCAGCAGCGCGACCGCCAGCCCGACCGCGACCAGCCGGAGCGGCGCCGGCGCCCCGGCCATCCCGCGATGGAAGGCGAACGCCACGGGCGCGACCACCCCGCCGATCCAGGCGGCCTGGAACGCGAGGGCCTTGGCGCGGCTCATCGCGGCGAGAACACCATCGTCCGCGACATCACGTACATCGATGCCGTGAAGACCACGCCTGCGGCCACCTGGGCCACGGGCGCCGGCCACGCCAGCGCATCGAGGGCGAGCCGAAGCGCGAGCAGGTTCAGCAGGAAAGCCAGCAGGAACACGCCGGCATAGCGCAAGGCCTCGCCCGCCGCGCTGCCGCGGCTGCGGAACACCAGCCGTTTCGACAGCGCGAAACCCGCGACGAAACCGCAGCCATAGCCGGCCCCATTGGCCGCGACCGGCGACACGCCGGCCCACATCAGCAGGAAGATGACGCCGAAACCCAGCGCGGTGTTGAACACACCGGTGCCGAGGTAGCGGCCCACGTAGCCCGACTCAGCGCGCCAGCTGGACATAGTACTGGGCCCCGACGGGCACGCGGGCGAGCATGGGTTCAAGGCCGCGCAGCCACGCCAGCGGCCGCGGGAAGAACAGCGTGTAGGCGCGGTGCTCGACCGACAGTCCGGCGCGGCCCGCGAGCTCGAGCGCCGTGGCCAGCGAAAACATCTCCGCGTCCACGTCGAAGGCGCAGCGCTCGAACACCCAGCGCGTCACCGGGTTGCGCGGGTTGTGCTCGAACAGGAACATCCGGCCGTCGTCGCCCAGGGCATCGCGGCAGCGGACGAGCGAGTCGACGCGATCCGCCGGCTCGATATGGTGGAAGACATTCGCGGCGAGGATGGCATCGAACGACGCCCCCGCCAGCGCGGAGGCATCCGCGCAGAGCGTCACGCCGGGGCAATGCGCCGAGGCCGCGGCCAGCGACGCAGGCGACACGTCGTAGCCCCAGAGCTCGCTGTCGGGGAAATACTTGCGCAGGAACGGCAGGCTGCGCCCCGCGCCGCAGCCGAAATCGAGGATGCGGCGCACGGGCCGGCCCCGCAGCCGGCGCGCCATCACGGCGACCTTGTACTCCACGAAATAGCCGGACTCCTCCATGCCCGCCGGCATGGCGTCCGCCAGGACCCGGTCGTAGTCCTTCGCGAACCTATCGAACTCGGGTTCCGCCATCGGCGCCCCGCTCCGTCCAGGTGGTGGTACCGATCACGAACTGCGGCCGCCCGTTCAACTTCAGGTAGGCCCGCCCCAGGTACTCGCCGATCATGCCGATGCAAAGCGTCTGCACGCCGCCGATGAACAGGACCGCGGCGATCAGCGAAGCCCAGCCCTGCGGGTAGTCCGGGTTCATGAACTTCGCCACCACCACGAACACCACCATCGCCAGGCTCAGGCCGGCCATCAGGAAGCCGAGGTAGGAGGCCAGGCGCAGCGGCAGGATCGAAAAGCTGGTCGCCATCTTCGCCCACAGCGAAAGCAGGCGCCGCAGGGTGTAGGTGCTCTTGCCGTCGTGGCGCGGGCGATGGACCACGTCCACCGCGGTGACGGCGTGGGTGACGTCGAGGATCAGGCCGTCCAGGTAGGTGTAGGGGCCGTCGTACTTGATGACCTCGTCGACGATCTCGCGCCGCAGCGCCTTGAACGAGGAGAGATAGACGCCGCGCGGCTTGCCCAGCAGCCGGGTCGCCACCCAGTCGTTGAAGCGGCTGCCCGCCTGCCGCCACCAGCGGTGCTGGCGGTTGAGGTAGCGGGTGTAGCAAACGTCATGGCCCTGGTCGAGGGCGCGCACCATGTCGCCCAGCGCATCCGGCGGATGCTGGAGATCATCGTCCATGATCGCGACGATCCGCCCGCGTGCGTGGTGCAGCCCGGCGATGGTGGCGTTGTGCTGGCCGACGTTCTTGCGCAGGTGGATGCCGCGCAGGAAGCCATGGCCGGCGGCCAGCGAGCGGATGACCGGCCAGCTGTCGTCCGGACTGGCGTCGTTGACGAGGATGAGCTCGAACCGTCCGTCCAGGCCCTCGGCCGCCATCGCCTCCCGCACCTGCCGTACCAGCTCGGGAAGGATGGTCGCGCTGCGGTACACCGGCACGACGATGGACAGCTCGAGCCCCGCGTCAGGCTGGTTCATGGTGCTCCCCGCGCGGCGTGCGCTGCATCCGCGTCAGGCCTTCGGCGGCTTGCGGTTGAGCCACGCCAGCGTCCGCCCCAGGCCCTCGGGCAGGCCCACCTGCGCCGACCAGCCCAGCTCGCGCTCGGCCAGCCTGCAGTCGAGCACGCTCACCGGCACGTCGATCGCGCGGCCAGGCAGGTAGTTGCAGGCCACGGTGGTTCCGGTCACCTCGCCGATCGCGCGCACCAGCTCGTTGAGGCTGGTGCCCACGCCGGAGCCGACGTTGAAGACGGTGACGGGACCCTGGTACGTAGTGGCGCGCACGAAGGCATCGGCCACGTCGCCGACGTAGATGAAGTCGCGCATCACGCTGCCGTCGCCCCAGATGTCGATGGCCTGGCCGGACAGCACGCGGTGCAGGAACACGCCCACCGCGCCCTGCGCCGTCTCCACCCGCTGGCGCTCGCCGTACGGGTTGGCCACGCGCAGGATGGTGGCGCGGATGCCGTGCAGCTTCTGGTAAAGCTGCAGGTACTTCTCGATGGTGAGCTTGGTGATCCCGTACGAGACCTCGGGATCGGTCGGGTGCTTCTCGTCGATCGGCACGTACTGCGGCGTGCCGTACACGGTGCCTCCGGACGAGATGTAGATGATGCGCTTGATGCCCTGCACCACCATCGCCTCGAGCAGGCTGAGCGTGGCGATGACGTTGGTGCTCACGTCATACGCGGGGTCGTCGTTGGAACTCTTGGGCAGCGTGGTCGAGACCAGGTGGATGACGGCGTCGGAGCCCTCGATGGCCTGGGCCACGTCGTGGGCGCTCAGCAGGTCGCCGGTTTCCCACTCCACCTGCTCGCCCGCGGCGAACTCGCGGTAGGGCGCCACGCGCGGGCGCTCGAACACGCGGATGGCATGGCCTTCCCCCAGCAGCCGGTCGACGATCGCCGAGCCGATGAAACCGCCGCCGCCGAATACCGTGAACTTCATCGCCGATCTCCCCGCGTTGCCCTGCTCGCCAAGCTCATCGGGTCACCCCCGGCACGTGCGTCACCGCGCAGCGGAACCCGCTGGCCCGGGCCACGAACGGCACCAGCCGCTCGATCGCATGCAAGCGGGTGCCGTCGTAGCCCAGCGGCTCCGCCGGATAATCATCCCACTGCAGGCCGAGGCCCATCAACGGCGCCAGCGCGGCCGGCTTCGCCCAGAACATGGTGCCGACCGGGAAGTTGAACTCGACCGGGAACTCGACCAGGCCCAGGCGCTCACCGATGTCCTTGGCGAACGGCAGGTTGCCGGTCCAGCCCACCACGTTCGGATCATCCGGGAACACCAGGCCCAGCGACGGATCGGCCAGCAGGCGCGCCACGATGGCATCGGCCATGCGCCGCTGGCGGCCCAGCAGGTTGTCCATCAGGAAGGCATTCCAGCGGAAGCCGAAGGCGGGATCGCTGAGATCGAGCGACTTCTTCGTATGTAGATGGCCGACGATGTCATAGCCCGACCAGTCGGCGCCGAAGGCGCTCAGGAACGGACCGATGTCGCGGCCGCGGTTCGGCACCACCTGCACCTGCGCCACCTTGCCGTCGTAGGCGGCCAGCAGCGGCTCGATCGCCGTCTTCGCGGACTGGCTGGGGACGCTGATGAACAAGTCCGGTCGCAGACGGTTGCCGCCGATGCGGGCCAGGATGTCCGGCAGCATGTCGGGGTAATAGACGTGCACGTGCAGGGCGACGCGCGCGCCGTCGACCACGGGCGCTTCGTCGACATCCGCCGTGATCACTTCCTGCAGCCATGGGCCGGCCGGCTGGCCGGCGCGGATGAAGTCCGCGAGCGGATCATCGGCCAGCCGCAGGCCGTGCTGTTCGCGGTAGACGCCCGGATGGAAGCCCGGGAAGGGTTTGCGGCGGCTGACGCCGCAGGCCCAGGTGCGCAGGTAATCGAACTCGATCACCTTCGGCAGCGCGGCTTCGCTGGAATCGCGCGACCCGTGGAATCCCGCGTCGAACAGGCCCGAGCGCTCGATCTCGGCCGCCTCGACCGGACGACGCGCGAGCTTGCCGGCCGCCTCCAGCGCCATGCCCTCGAGCTGGCCCACGTAGGTGCCCATGTTGAACCGGCGCTCCACCACCTCCTGCACGCGCTGGCGCACGGACTGGCGCAGCTCGGAGGAGGTGGCGAGGTCCAGCAGCTTCGCGGCCATGTCGTGCGTGTCGAGGTAGCCGGCGACGAGTTCGTCGCGCAGGCCGGCCTCGACCAGCACGTCGGCGATGCCGGTGGTCTTGTCGAAGCAGACCACGGGCAGGCCGTGCGCCATCGCGTCGATGGCGACGTTGGGCAGCGGGTCCAGGCGCGAGCTCAGCAGCAGCACGTCGGCGCTGCGGTAGGCGGTCTCGATGCTGGCGGTCTCGGGGATGATCCGGACCACTTTCTCCAGGCCGGCGCGGCGCAGCTGGTCGGCGAGGTAGACCGAGTAGGCCATGTCGCGCTCGGGGTCGTAGCCGCTGCCGATCCAGACGAACCGGCAGCGCTTGCCGCGCCCGGAGGCCATCACCTGGCTGGCGCACTGGATGAACAGGTCCACGCCCTTGCGCTGCTGCACGAAGCCGGCGCCCAGGATGACGAAGGAATCATCGGCCTTGCCGTTCGGGCGCAGCGCCGCCAGCAGGCGCGAATCCTCGCGCCGGCGCACGTCCTCGTCGCGCGCGGTCACCGGCAGCTTGCAGCGGCCCTGCGGGATCACGGTGAACGCCTTCTCCACCAGGTCCGGGAACTCGAGGTAGGCGCTCTCGCGCGTCAGCGGCGTCGAGAACACGGTCTCGTCGGCCCAGTGCAGCGCATTGCGGAACTCGATCCGCGGGCGGGTGTAGGCCGCGAACTCATGCACCAGGCTCAGGGTGGCGACGCCGCGGCGCGACAGCGGTTCGAGCACCATGCGGCACTCGATGCTGTTGACCACCGCGAATTTCGGCTGGTGCAGCGCCAGCAGCTGCTCGATGATGACGGCGGCGCGCACCGGCGCGCCGCGCAGGTCCATCGGGCCGACGAGCCAGCTGCTGCCGGCGCGGAACTCCTCGAGCAGCGGGCCGTCGCCCAGCAGCATCGCCACCACGTTGTAGCGCTCGGCCAGTGCGGTCACCAGGTTGAGGCTGAGCACGGGCGCGCCGGTGCGGGACGCCTCGTGCGCGACCACGAGCACGGTTTCGCGCGTGGGGTCGAAGGGCGCGCCGCCCGGGCTGATGACCAGGCGCGGGCGCACCGCGTGCCGGCCTTCGGCGCGGCCGTGGTGGACGTAGTGCTCGTAGGGATCGACGCCGGCGCTGGCGATGTCCGGATACTGCAGCAGGTAGAACTCGGCATCGAAGTCGGCCTGCGGCGCATCCGCCGCGGCCGCGCCAGGCGCCAGGCCCGGCGCGGCGGGACCGCCGGCGAAGGCCTGCCACCAGCGGCGCCCGCCCGGCACGCGGGCGGGGCTGGCCGGCGCGGCCACCGGGGCATGGGGCAGGCGCCCCTCCTTCCTGCCCGAGGTGACGTAATGCTCGTAAGCATCGATGCCGGCGGCCGCGACGTCCGGGTATTGCCGCAGGTACCACTCGGCGTCGAACGCATCCTCCTCGGCGGCGATGTCGGCCACCTTCTCGCGGCGCAGGCGCGAGCCGAGGTGGCGCAGCGGCCGGGTGAGCTTCCACGACTTTGATTCAAGGATCTTGTGCAGCTTCTCGCGCAGCTCGCGCGTGGTGTCGCGCAGCGTGGCCAGCTGGGATTCGTAGTCGGCGAGCAGGCGCTCGCGATACGCGTCGTCTTCGCGGGTGCCGGCATCAAGGCGGCGCGCCGCGTCGCCCGGGGTCGCCAGGTAGGCGCCGACGCCGGCCTCGCCCAGCGCATCGATCCAGACCGGCGCCAGGAACGACAGCCGCTCGTCGCAAACCACGCTGACGGGTGCGTCGGCCAGGGCCTTCTCCGCGAAAGCGCGGACCGCGGCCAGCGCGTCATGCGCCGCGGGCGTCGCCCGCCAGTCGCCGGCGAGCACGCCGTCGCTACCGAGGCAGGGACGGAGGATGGCCAGCAGCCGCTCGTTCACTGCCGCCGCATCCTGCGAGAGGCCGGCGAAAGCCGAAGCCCCGTCCGATGGCGCCGTCGGCACCAGCAGGCAGAGCCTGGTCGATTTCCCGCCTTGCACGCACTCACTCATCATCAAAACCCTTTGATCAATTCTTGGTTTGTTGCCGGCGCGTCCAGCCCGTGCAGGCGCCGCGCCAACGCCCGCGCCGCCTCCACCTCGCGCGCGTGCGCCTGCGCATCCTGGCCGGCGACCACGCTGTCGCGGTGGCGGCGGTGTAGGTTGCAGGGCGTGGGGTCGAACAGGATGCGGCCGTGCTGCAGGACCTGCAGATAAGTGACCCAGTCGCCCGCCGTCGTCAATGCGACGATTTCCCCCAGGTGCTCCCCCAGCACCTTCGCCAGGACCTCGCGGCGGAACACCACCGCGCTCACGTTCGGGATCGTGTTGCGCAGGCCCAGCCCGGCCCGTGCCTCCTCCCCGCCGGTGGCGACGTAGCGCGCGGTCCAGCGGGTCGGCGACAGGTCGCGCGTCCAGTCCGCGTAGTCCGGCGCCAGCACCCGGCCCTCCGAGTCGATCGGCCGCGACTGGCAGTAAGCCATCACGATGGAGGCGTCCTGTTGCATCGGCGTGACCAGCGTCTCGAGGAAGGCCGGCGTCGAGAGATCGTCCGCCTCGGCGATCCAGACGTAGTCGCCGTGCGCCATCGCCACGCCGTTCGCCCACTGGCGAAACACCGACCGGCCGTTGACGCTGGCCAGGTGCAGGCGCGGCACCGGCGTGATGCCCGCGCGCAGGTCGCGCAGGCTTTCGGCGCTGCCGTCGGTCGAGGCGTCGTCGAGCACGATGATCTCGTACACCGGCAGGTCCTGGCCCGCGATCGACGCCAGCCGGGCGCGCAGGTAGCCGGCGTAGTTGTAGTTCGGCACCACCACCGACACCCGCGGGATGGCGACCCCGGCCAGGTCCAGAAGATCCATCGCATAGCGACGGAAGCAGAATTCCTGCTCGACCACGGCGATCCCGCGCGCCGCCTGGTGCGCGTGCAGGGCCGGGTCCTGCAGCAAGGCGGCGATGGCGTCGGCGAAGGCCGCGGTGTCGAAGCCGGGCACCGTGGCCGAGCCGATCCGCGCCAACAGCCCCGCGCCGCCGCCCGTGCCGGCGAAGGCCACCGCCGGCGTGCCGACCGACAGGGCTTCGAGCAGGACCGACGGGAAGGGGTCCTCGCGCGAGGTCAGCGCGTAGGCGTCCGCTCCCGCATAGAAATCGTCGGTGTCGAAATCCAGGCCGGCGAAATGCAGGTGGCCGGCCAGGCCGGCGCGCTCGAGCCGCGCCATCGCGGCGGCGCGCTGGGCGGCATCCTGGTGGCCAACCCAGACGCCATGCACGCGCGGGTCGCGCGCGGCCAGCCGCTCGATCACCTCCGCGAACAGGTCGACGCCCTTGCGCGCATCGGCGTAGCCCACCGCCAGCACGATGCGGGTGTCGGCCGCCAGCGAGAGCCGCTCGCGCAGCCGTCGCGCCGCCATCCCGCGGCCGCGGCCACCGTAATTCGGGCTGACCACGTAAAGGCCCTGCGGCCGCATCACGCAGCGGGCATCGACCGCCGCCGGATCCGCGAACCGGCGCAGTCCCTCGGCCACTTCCGGGGCAGGCACCACCACCCGCGCGGAATGCGCGACCACGTCCTGCAGCGCCTGCTCGAGTCCCTGCGCCAGCACCAGGCCCGGCATCTCGTGCGCCAGCGTGACCACGCGCAGGCCGGCCTCGGCCAGCGCGCGCACGATCCGGCCCGACACCAGCGAATTGGCGAGCGCGGCGCGATGGCCCGCGGCGTGCAGCGAGGCCGCCAGCCGCTGCACGGCCTCGGCATCACCGGCATCGAGCCGGTCCACGGGCGCCAGTTCGCGGAACGCGGCCTCCAGCGGCCCGGGCCCCAGCAGCACCACCCGGACCGACAGCCCGAGCCCCTGCACCAGTTCGGCCAGCAGGTTCAGCGCCAGGTACTGCGCGCCGTGCGGATGCGCGTCATGCACCACCAGCACGATCGACAGGCCGTGGCGGCGCCCGTAGCCCGAGGGCGCGGGCGCGTCGTCGGCGCCGGCCGGCGCGCCCGGCCGCCTTGCGCGGCGCTGCAGCGGCCGCGACGTGAGCCCGGCGATCGCGGCTTCGGACTGCGCGAGCGCGGCCTCGGCCGCGCGCCGCGCCTCGTCCTCGCGCCAGCGGCGATGGGCGTCGGAGCCCGCGAGCAGCGGCCCCAGGGCGCGGAACAGCGCGCGCTTGATCCGCAGCCGCGCGTCCCATCCGAACGGAAGCAAAAGGTAAAGGCCGCGGAGCAGCGTCTCCACGGTGCCGGGGCGGCGCTCGTTCACGCGCCGGATCCGTCGCCCGCCGGGTCCGACGCCAGCGCCTGGCGGGTCGCGTGCAGGTACGCGTGCCCGTGGCGGGAATCCGGCTCCAGCTTCGCGCCCTCCGCCCACTCGTTCCAGGCGTTGATCATCACGATCTTCTCCCCGGCCACCGGGTGCTGCTCGGCGTAGGCCACCGCGGCGGCGAGCCAGTCCCGGTAGCGCTCGGGGGTCGAGAAGGCGAAGGTGTAGCCCTTGCCCGGGCGCCGCGCCTCGTTGTCCCAGCCCGGGAACACGGCGCGGATGAGCGGGAAGCCCCGGTCCGGCCATGCCTTCGCGCTGTCGACGATGGACTGGTAGTGGAAGACGCTGCCCTGGTACCCCGGGTTGACCACGTCCAGCGCCTCGTTGATGCGCTTGAAGCCGTTGGACAGCTTGTGCGGCGGGAACTCCATCGCGGCGTCGAAACCAAACGGCGTCGGGTCCTCGGCGTCGAACTGCACCATGGCCACGAAGATTTCGCCGATGCCCGCCTCGCGGCAGTAATCGCGCCAGCGCGCCACGGTCGCCGCCGCATCGGGCAACAGCGACGCGCGGTAGACGACCACCAGTGGCCGGCCATCGATGCGCAGGTAGCGCGGGTCGCGCAGGTAGCGCCCGAGGTCCCGGATGAAAGCCAGGTCGTTCTCCGGCCCATGCTCCTGCGAGATCAGCACCTCGTCGTCGCGACCGTCCCAGCGCCGGGTCCAGTTCTCGTTCGCCCAGCACAGGCAAAAGGGGAAATCGATATCGGGCTGCGCCAGGAAGCTTTCCAGCGGCGCTTCCATCAGGCGCTTGCCGCCGAACCAGTAGTAGTGGAAGCAGAACGCGTGGATGCCATAGAGGCGCGCCAGCGCGACCTGGCGCTGCATCACCCCGGGAACGCGCAGGTCGTAGAAGCCCAGGTCCGACGGCAGCTGCGGCTGCTCGTGGCCGACGAACTGCGGCACCGCGCGGGTGACATTGGTCCACTCGGTGAAGCCGGGACCCCACCAGGCCTCGTTCTCCGGGAAGGCGTGGAACTGCGGCAGGTAGAACGCGATCGCCTTGGCGCGCAGCGCGGCCGGCGGTGCCGTGGGCGCCGTCTCGGGGCCGCGGTAGTCCGGCGCGCGGCGGGACTGCGGATCCGCGAACAAATCCCCGAGGTAGCCGGCCAACACTTCGCCGGCACCGGCGTGTGCCAGCGCCGGCGTCGCGATGCCGCCCCGGCCATCGGCCGCCGCGGGCACGTCGAGCATGGCGTCGTACCGCGGCGCGGGGCGCCCCGTCCGCAGGGACGTCCAGGCGCCGCGCAGCCAGCGGATGGGGGCAGTGATGCGCCAGCTCTTGCTCGCCACCAGCTGCTGGACTTCACGCTCGCGCAGCTCCAGCTGCGAACGCAGGTCGCGCAGCTGGAACTCCCGGTCGCGAAGATCGGCGCGGACTGCCGCCAGCGCGGCCTCATGGGCCGTGGCGAGCCGGCGGGTCGCGGCGTCCGCGGCGGCGAGGTCGGCCTCGCCCTGCGCGCGCAGGGCCTGCATGCCGGCCTCGTGCCGGGCGAGCGCGGCGGCGGCTTCGGCTTCCAGGCGGGAGCGCAGGGCGATCTCCGCGTCCAGGCGCCCGCGCACTTCGTTCGACTCCGCCGCCAGGCGCGCCGCGTTCGCCAGCTCCGCGTCCAGGCGACCCTTCAGGCCCTGGGCTTCGGATTCGATGCCGGCGCGCAGGGCCGACTCCGACGCCAGGCGCGCACGCAGTTCCGAAGCCTCGGCGGCGTGCCGGGAGCGGGTGGCGTCCTGTTCCGCCTCGAATGCCGCGCGCGCCGCCGCCAGCTGCTCCTCGAGCCGCTGGCCGGCCGCGGCCAGCGCCTGCTCGCTGCGCACCTGGAGTTGCTCCAGCCGTTCCAGCGCCGAGGCCAGCCCGGCCTCCGCGCCGACGCGGGCCTGCAGCAGCGACTGCCGCTCGGCTTCGAAGGCCTCGAGCGACGTGGACAACCTGGACGCCAGTTCGGCGTCGAAAACGGATCGCGTGGCCTCCTTTTCGGCCCGGCCCGCGTCGTCGGCGGCCGCGCGGTGCAGGCGCAGGTCCTCGAGGAAGGCGGACAGCGCCTGCGCGGGTTCGGCCGCGTCCTGCGCGGAGGCCGCCAGGCCGAGGCGCTCGCGCGCGAGCGACAGGTTCACCCGCAGCTCGGCGCGGATCGCGTCGAGCGCGGCCATCAGGCCGGCGATCTGGGCCGAGGCCGACTCCACCTCCAGGCGCCGCGACTCGAGCTGCGCGCCGAAGCTGTCCATCGCGTGGCGCAGGCTGCTGTCCGCGTTCTCGAACATCAGCTTGTAGTTGGCCGCGTGCTGCACCGCCTCGGCGGTGCGCGCCTCGACCTGCGCGAAGCGATCGAGCAGCGCGAACCGCTGGCCCAGGGCATGGAACAGGTTCGAGACGACCACTTCGTCCGGCGTGCCCGACACGCCGGCCAGCGACCGCAGCGCCGCCGGCACCTGGTCACCCACCAGCAGCACGCCCAGGCCGTGGGTGTGCTTGAACTCGAACGACGGGTAGCGCCCGCGCAGCTCTTCCCAGAGCTGCCAGACCCCGAACTCGCGCTCGCGCACCATGGTGTCGTGGAAGATCACCACGCCGCGGCGCGACAGCTTCGGCAGCCAGGTCTCGAAGTCGTGGCTCACGGCCTCGTAGGTGTGCAAGCCGTCGATGTGCAGCAGGTCGATGCTGCCGTCGGAGAAATACGGCGCGGCATCGTCGAACAGCATGCGCATCAGCTGCGCGAAGCCGGCGTACTTGGCCAGCACCACGCGCTCGAGGCGGTCGTGCACTTCGTCGCCGTAGTGGCCGGCCTGCTCGTCGCCCTGCCAGGTATCCACGGCGAAGGCCTTGGTCGGCGCGCCGTGCGCCTTGATCGCCTGGCAGAAGGCCAGGAAGGAGGTGCCGTTGTGGGTGCCGAGCTCGACCAGGATGGCGGGCCGCAGGGCCTCCACCAGCCAGAACGCGAACGGCACGTGCCCGGTCCAGGCGCTGGGGAGCAGGTCCTCGGGCACCATCGACAGACTGCCGGTGACCGTGACCCCGCTCATGCACGCGACTCCTGCATGCCCAGCCCGACGCGGGCCAGCCAATAGCCGAAGCGCTGGCGCCAGCCCATGCCGCGCGCGCGGAACACGCCGACGGTGTCGCCCCAGGGCGCGCTGCCGATGTCTTCGTGCGGCTCCCAGTCGGTGTGGACCTCGACCATCTCGAAACCGCCGAGCTTCGCCAGCGCGCGGTAGCCATCGGGATAGAAGCGCCAGCAGTCCTGCGGGTAGCGGTGCTCGGGGCCGCGCGAGGGCGCGATCAGGAACACCAGGCCGCCGGGCTTGAGCACGCGGTGCATCTCCAGCCAGGTCATCCAGAAGTGCTCGATGTGCTCGAACGCCTGCCCGGACACCACCACGTCCACCGAGCCGGTGGCGAAGGGCAGCCGGTAGGGCGAGGACAGCACCACGTCCACGCCGGGGCCGGCCTCGAGGTCGACGCCGGTGTAGTGCCAGCCCGGGTCCGTGAACAGCGTCCGGTAGGAACCGTTGACGTCGTAGGAGCCGATGTCGACCACCTTCAGCGCGCGGCCGGGGGCCAGGTGGGTCGAGACCAGGCGCTGCATGTGCTGGTAGGAACTCTTGTGCATCAACTACTCCGTGTTCCGGATCCGTCGGCGTCCCCCGAGACCAACGTGACCGAATGATAAGGCAGGCCTACGAGGCCGGTGGCCACCGAGCTGGTGATCGATTCGATCACCAGGCCGTCGAAGACCCAGGCGGCCTGGACGTGCTCGGCATGGGTGCCGTCCGCGAGGGCGACATCGAAGCTGTACTTGCCCACCGGCAGCCAGGGCATCCGGAAGGCGAACTCGGCGCGCAGGCGCTGGCCGGCCGCCGCGGGCGGGCGCGGACCCTGGCCGCGCAGGTAGGTGTTGGTGCCGAACAGGTGCTGGCCCAGGTGGTCCTTGAGGAAGAACCCGACGACCGGGCTGGCGAGGTCGTCGTTGGCCACGGCGTCCACCTGCAGGCGCACCTGCTCGCCGCCCTCGACCCGCGACAACCGCCGGCCGTCGGCGGCCAGCAGCGCGACCGACGTGATGCGCGCGCGACCGTCGCCAAAGGCGGCGGCGCCGGGGTTGAAGCGGAACACCTTCATCGTGCTGGCGTCGGTGATTTCCGCGTCCGCCACGTCCTCGTGGCCGGCGTCGTCGTCGGCCGCCCGCGCGGCCACGTCCATGCCGTAGGACTTGGCGTGGTAGGCCTCGGACACGTCCTTGGCCGGGCCATCCATCACGACGTGGCCCTTCTCGAGCCAGATCGCGCGCCGGCACAGGTTCACCACCGCGGCCGAACTGTGGCTGACGAACACCAGGGTGCCGCCGCCCTCCTGGAACTGGCGCAGGAAGCGCATGCACTTTTGCGCGAAGAACACGTCGCCGACCGCCAGCGCCTCGTCCACCACCAGCACGTCGGCGTCAACGTTGGCGATCACCGCGAAGGCGAGGCGCACGTACATGCCGCTGGAATAGGTCTTGACCGGCTGGTCGATGAACTCGCCGATGTCGGCGAAGGCGGTGATGGCCTCGAAGCGTTCGTCCACCTGGGCGCGCGTCAGCCCCAGCACCGAACCGTTGAGGTAGACGTTTTCGCGGCCGGTAAACTCGGGGTTGAAGCCGCTGCCCAGCTCCAGCAGCGCGGCGATGCGGCCGTTGACGCGCACCTCGCCGGCGGTGGGCGTCAGCGTGCCGCAGATCACCTGCAGCAGGGTGGACTTGCCGGAGCCGTTCTTGCCGATGATGGCGACGGTCTCGCCGCGCTCGATCCGGAAGCCGATGTCGCGCAGCGCCCAGAACTCGCTGAAGTACTGCTTCGGCGCGAAGCCCAGGTGCTCGCGCACGCGCGGCAGCACGGCCTGGCGCAGGCGGTCCTGCGGCCGGGCGTAGATCTGGTAGCACTTGGCCACGCCCTCGACCAGGATCGCCGGCTCGGCGTCGATGCGCGCGTCAGAGGACATCGGCGAACCCACTGCGTGATTTCTGGAAGAACCAGAAGCCGGCCTGCGCCACCACCAGCGCCACGACCCAGAACACACCGAGCAGGGCCAGGTCCGGCCCCTGCCCCGCGAAGATGACCTCGCGCGACTGTTCGATCACGAAGGTCAGCGGATTGAGGTAGAGCCAGTCGCGCAGGCCTTCCGGCAGCGCCGACACCGGGTAGAACACCGGCGCCATGAACATCAGCACCGTGGCCAGCACGCCGGTGACCTGGCCGGTGTCGCGCAGGAAGACGCCCAGCGCCGCCAGCCCCCAGGCCAGGCCCAGCGCCAGCAGCAGCAGCGGCAGCATCAGCGCCGGCATCCACAGCACCGTCCAGTGCAGGCCACCGCCCAGCAGCACCACGCCCGCGAGCAGGATGGCCAGCGCGACCAGCGAATGGAACGCCGCCGCGCCCACCACCGTCGCCGGCAGCAGCTCGAGCGGGAAGATCACCTTCTTGACGTAGTTGGCATTGCCCAGCACCAGGCTCGGCGCGCGGGTGATGGCCTCGGCCACGATGGCGTGCAGCAGCACGCCGACGAACACGAACAGCGCGAAGTCGAACTTGCCGGCCGGCACCGCCGCCGCCGACCAGCGCGCGCCGAACACGACGGAGAACACGAAGGTGTAGACGGCCAGCATCATCAGCGGCGTCAGCACCGACCAGGTGATGCCCAGCACCGAGCCGCGGTAGCGGCCGCTGATCTCGCGCCAGGTGAGGTCGCGCAGCAGGCGGGCGTGCGACGCCAGCGACCGCGCGGCCGACGCCAGGGAGGTGGCGTGCTTGGAATGCGGATTCATCGTCGGTCAGCCGCGCAGGGCGGCGTCCAGTTCCGCGCGCAGGTCTTCCAGGTCCTCGACGCCGACGCTCAGGCGCACCAGGTTGTCGGTGATGCCCAGCGCCGCGCGCCGCTCGGGCGGCACCGAGGCGTGGGTCATGATGGCCGGGTGGTTGACCAGGCTCTCCACGCCGCCCAGCGACTCGGCCAGCGCGAACAGCTTGCAGCGCTCCATGAACCGGCGCGCGGCGTCGCCGCCGCCCTTCACGTACACCGAGATCATGCCGCCGAAGCCGTGCATCTGGCGCTTGGCCAGCGCGTGCTGCGGGTGCGAGGCCAGGCCCGGGTAGATCACCTTGTCGATGGCGGGGTGCGTCTCGAGCCACGACGCCAGCGCCATCGCGTTGTCGCAGTGCGCCTTCATGCGCAGGTGCAGGGTCTTGAGGCCGCGCAGCGCCAGGAAGCTGTCGAACGGGCCCTGGATGCCGCCCACCGCGTTCTGCAGGAAGGTCAACTTCTCGGCGATGGCGGCGTCATCGCCCACCACCACCATGCCGCCGACCATGTCGGAGTGGCCGTTGAGGTACTTGGTGGCCGAGTGCATCACCAGGTGCGCGCCCAGCTCGAGCGGACGCTGCAGGATGGGCGAGCTGAAGGTGTTGTCGACCGCCAGCCAGATGCCGCGCTTGCGCGCGAACTCGGCGAGCCGGGCGATGTCCACGAGCTTGAGCATCGGGTTGGTCGGGGTCTCGCACCAGATCAGCTTGGTCTTCGGGGTGACGGCGGCTTCGACCGCGGCCATGTCGTCGAGGTCGACGAAGCTGAAGTCGAGGCCGGCGCTGCGCCGGCGCACGCGCTCGAACAGGCGGTAGGTGCCGCCGTAGACGTCGTCCATGCAGACCACGTGGTCGCCGCTGTCGAGCATCTCGAGCACGGTGGACGTGGCCGCCAGGCCGGAGGCGAAGGCGTAGCCGCGGGTGCCGCCCTCGAGCGAGGCCACGCAGGCTTCGTAGGCGAAGCGCGTCGGGTTGTGGCTGCGCGAATACTCGAAGCCCTGGTGCACGCCGGGGCTGGCCTGCACGTAGGTCGAGGTGGCGTAGATCGGCGTCATCACCGCGCCGGTGCTGGGGTCGGGCGACTGGCCGGCGTGGATCGCGCGGGTGCCGAGGCCGGAATGCTTGGGGTCGCTCATGGGGGGCTTGGCGTCCTTAAAATTCGGGTTATTGCGCGCGGCGGCGCAGGTAGTTGAGCAGGTCGATGCGGGTGATCAGGCCCAGGAACTTCTGGTCGTCCATCACGATCGCGACGTGGCCGCGGTCGAACACCGGCAGCAGCGCGGCCATCGGCGAGGTAACGTCGAGCTTGTCGAGCTTGCGCACCATGGCCGTGGCCACCGGCTCCTTGAACTTCTCGTCGCGGCCGAACACGTGCATCAGCACGTCGGACTCGTCGACGATGCCGACGATGGCGTCGCCGTCCATCACCGGCAGCTGCGAGACGTCGTACATCTTCATGCGCTGGTAGGCCACCTGCAGCGTGTCGGTGGGCGACACGACCACGGTGTCGCGCTGGGCGTAGGGGCGCAGGATCAGGTCGCGCAGGTCGCCGTGCACCGGGCGCTCGAGGAAGCCGTTGTCCAGCATCCAGTAGTCGTTGTACATCTTCGACAGGTACTTGTTGCCGGTGTCGCAGACGAACACCACCACCTTCTTGGGCGTGGTCTGCTCGCGGCAGTACTTCAGCGCCGCGGCCAGCAGGGTGCCGCTGGAGCTGCCGCCCAGCACGCCTTCCTTCATCAGCAGCTCGCGGCCGGCGAGGAAGCTTTCCTTGTCGGTGATGGCGTAGGCCTTCTTCACGCGCGAGAAGTCGGAGATCGGCGGCAGGAAGTCCTCGCCGATGCCCTCGACCAGCCAGCTGCCCGACTTCGTGCTCAGCACGCCTTCGTTGATGTACTGGGTGAGGATGGAGCCGACCGGGTCGGCCAGCACCAGCTCGACGTGCGGCGCGGCCTTGGCGAAGAAGCGCGAGAGGCCGGTCATGGTGCCCGAGCTGCCGCAGCCGAAGACGATGGCGTCCATGTCGCCGTCCATCTGCGCCCAGATCTCCGGGCCGGTGCCCTGCTCGTGCGCCGCCGGGTTGTCCGGGTTGCCGAACTGGTTGATGAAGTAGCCGCCCGGGGTTTCGCGGGCGATGCGCTCGGCCATGTCCTGGTAGTACTCGGGATGGCCCTTGGCCACGTCCGAACGGGTGAGGATGACCTCGGCGCCCATGGCGCGCAGGTTGAAGATCTTCTCCCGGCTCATCTTGTCGGGGACCACGAGCAGCAGCTTGTAGCCCTTCTGCTGGGCCACCAGGGCCAGGCCGATGCCGGTGTTGCCGGCGGTGCCCTCGACCAGGGTGGCGCCGGGCTTGAGGTCGCCGCGCGCCTCGGCCGCCTCGATCATCTTCAGGCCGATGCGGTCCTTGATCGAGCCCCCGGGGTTCATGCACTCGAGCTTGAGGTACAGCTCGCAGGGGCCGGCATCGAGATGGCGGGCCTTGACGATCGGGGTGTCGCCGATCAGTTGGAGGACGCTTTGCTGGACCGTCATGGGAATCAGGGGCATGCGGCGGGAGCGCCGGCCGGGGATTCTAGCAGCCCGGGCCCTTGGCCCGCCCCTTGTCCGCGCGCGCTGCGCCGGGGGGCCATAGGGAAAAAATCAGCTGGTAAATGCGGGCGGCGGCGACCCGACGAGGTGGGCCGCCGCCGCCGCAGCGGGAACTCAGTGTCGTCGCGTGTCGAACATGCGGGTCAGCCGGTCCTTGGCGTTGAGCTTTTCCTTCTTCATGCGCCCCAGCGTGGTGTCGTCCAGCGGTAGCACGCCCAACTCGGCATCCAGCACCTGCTTGTCCAGCTCGCGGTGCCGGTGGTAGAGCTGGCGGAATTCCGGGTCGCTCTTCATGAGCGCATCAAGTTCGCTTTGCGGTTGCCCTTCAAACATCGGATTGACCTCCTCCAGAAACGCGAACGCCCCGGCCGGGAAGGACGAGGCGTGGCGGATTGAGACAAAGGTCAGGTCGCTTTCGCGGGCGGCGCCCCCGAGCGACCGACCCACCCCATCGCGGGGGGACGTGCGCTCGGCGGGGGCGAGGTCTGCTTTCATCGGCCTGGCTCGGTGGTCCCGGCGACGAAGCGCCACCGGGGCTTTGAACCTACTCCCCCGTTTTCGGGGTCGCAAGCCTCTCGATAACCCATTGACTGGAAAAGGAAAGCCCCCGCTGCACGGGGGCTTCCGGGGCCCGCGGCGGGGCCTTTGGATTCAATCACTTAGTGAAGTGAAGACTTCGCTGAATGCGCCAAGTGATTGATCCTGCTGTCATTCCACGATGATCTCGACCCGCCGGTTGCGTGCGCGGCCGTCGGCGCTGGCGTTGTCGGCGACCGGGCTGGCCTCGCCTTTGCCGCTGGCGCTGAGCCGGCCGGCGGACACGCCCGCCTCCTGCAGCGCGCGCAGCACCGCGTCGGCGCGTCGCTTCGACAGCGCCTGGTTCGCGGCATCCGCGCCCTGGCTGTCGGTGTGGCCCTCGATGCGGATCGCGCCGCCCGCGGGCAGCGAATCCGCCAGCGTGCGCAGGCTGGCCTGTGCCTGGGCGGTGAGGCTGGCGCTACCGCTGCCGAAAGCGTTGCCCGCCAGCGTGTAGATGGTGCGCCCGCCCTCGCGGCGCGACGGCGGCGCCGGCGCGTCGGTGATGTCGCCGCCGGCGACCGCGGCGGCCAGCTCGGCCTCCTTGCGCGCCAGCTCGGCCTCGCGGGCGCGGGCCTGGGCCAGCTTGCGGGCCTGCGCAGTCTCGGCTTCGGCCGCTTCCAGCGCGATGGTCTGGGCCGCGGCGGTGGCCTCGAGCTCGCGCTGGATCGCCTCCTCGCGGGCCAGGCTCTGCAGGCGCAGGCGCTCGGTTTCGCGGCGGGCCTGTTCGGCCTCGCGCTGGCTGGCCTCGATCATGATCTGGTCGCGCTCGCGGTCGAGCTGCTGCGACTGGCCGGCCAGCAGGTCGGCCTCGGCCGCGGCGCGGGCGGCGGCGATGCGCAGGTCGGCGATGCGCACGCTGTGGGCCCGGTCGCGGCGCTTGGCCTCCTGGGCGGCGGCGACGGCCTGGCGGGCCTTCAGGCGCTCGAGCCCGGCGAGATCGGCCAGCGAGGGGTCGGACTCGAGGCCGCGCAGGTCGGCGACCAGGCGGGCGACGGCCTGCTCGTGCTCGGCCGCGGATTGGGCGTGGACGGCGGCGGGCGCGGCCAGCAGCGCGGCCAGCAGGACGCAGGACAGGAAGGGGATCGGGAAGGGGCGCATCAGCGGCGTCCTCCGTTGACCAGCAGGCGGCGGCGCAGGTCGGCGTTGCGGGCCGACTTGCTGTCGACGTCGGCGCGGGCGGCGTTGAGCGCGGCGCGGGCGCGCGCCAGGTCGGCGGTGGCCTCGGCCGACTGGGCCAGGTGCAGGGCGTCCTGGCGCTTGCGGCGCACGTGCGCGTCGCGGGCCGCCTGAAGCTGGGCCCGGGCGTCGGCGAGCAGGGCGGCGGCGTCACCGCGTGGCTGGGCGCGTTCGGCGGCGGCGACGGCGGCTTCGGCGGCCAGCAGTTCGGCGCTGTCCTGGGCGAAGGCCCCGGAGCTTGACGCAAGCAGCAAAAGCGCGAGCGCGTGATGGATTTTTAGCGAGGATAATGTCATAAGGCGATCTCGCAGGTGGGCAAAGGGACGCAGGCCATTGTAGCCGTCCGGGGCCCGCCCAACGGTTAGGAACGGGGAATCCAAGGATACGCACATGGACATCGGCTATTTCCTGAAGCTGATGACGGAAAAGAACGCGTCGGACATGTTCCTGACCACCGGCGCGCCCGTCTACATCAAGGTCGAGGGCAAGCTCTACCCCCTCGGCAACACCGGCCTGCCGGCCGGCATGGTCAAGAAGATCGCCTATTCGCTGATGGACGAGGGCCAGGTGCCCGCGTTCGAGCGCGACCTTGAGTACAACATGGCCATCGCCGTGAAGGACACCGGGCGCTTCCGCGTCAACGTGTTCAAGCAGCGCGGCGAAGTGGGCATGGTCATCCGCGCCATCAAGTCCGAGATCCCCAGCATCGACCAGCTCAAGCTGCCGCCGGTGCTCAAGGACATCGTGATGGAGCAGCGCGGCCTGGTGCTGGTGGTCGGCTCCACCGGCTCGGGCAAGTCCACCACGCTCGCGGCCATGATCGACCACCGCAACGCCAACAACACCGGCCACATCCTCACCATCGAGGACCCGATCGAGTTCCTGCACAAGCACAAGAAGTCGATCGTGAACCAGCGCGAGGTCGGCCTGGACACCCACGCCTTCCACAACGCGCTCAAGAACGCCATGCGCGAGGCGCCGGACGTCATCCTGATCGGCGAGATCCTCGACGCCGTCACCATGGAATCGGCCATCGCCTTCGCCGAGACCGGCCACCTGTGCATGGCCACGCTGCACTCGAACAACGCCGACCAGACCCTGGACCGCATCCTGAACTTCTTCCCGGAGTCGGCCCACAAGAACGTGCTGATGAACCTCGCCCTGAACCTCAAGGCCATCATCAGCCAGCGCCTAGTGGTCGGAAAGGACGGCAAGCGCTTGCCGGCGGCCGAGATCCTGATCAACACGCCGATGATCCGCGACCTCATCCGCCGCGGCGAGGTGCACGAGATCAAGGACGCGATGGACAAGTCGCTCGAAGCGGGCATGCAGACCTTCGACCAGGCCCTGTTCCGCATGTACAAGGAAGGCAAGGTCGAGCTGGAGGAGGCGCTGCGCAAGGCCGACTCGCGCGATGGCCTGGCCCTGAAGATCCGCCTCTCGGAAGGCGCGACCGGCGAGCACGACCCGTATGCCGACATGTACGGCGGCGGCGGCCCGGGCAACGAGAACGCCACCGCCGGCTACTGAGCCGGCCCGCCGGGGCGGCCGCTGGTCGCCCGGCGCTTCCCCGCGCGCCTAGTTGCCGCCCGCGGCCGGCGCGTCCGGCTGGTTCTCCGGCCGCGCGTTCCTGAACTCATCCATGGCCATGCAGTTCTGCACGATCCGGCGGATGGTGCGGTAGGGCGCCATGTCGACGCCGAAGCGCTCGGCGTTGAAGACCTGCGGCACCAGGCAGCAGTCGGCCAGGGTGGGCTGTTCGCCGTCGCAGAAGTCGCCGGTGGACGGGTTGTCGCACAGCGTGTCCTCCACCGCGTCCAGGCCGACCTTGATCCAGTGCCGGGTCCAGGTGTCGCGCTCGGCCTGCGGCACGTTCCAGGTCTTGTCCATGAACTGCAGCACCCGCAGGTTGTTCAGCGGGTGGATGTCGCAGGCGATCATCTGGGCGATGGCGCGCACGCGCTGGCGCTCGCGCGCGGTGGCGGGCATCAGCGGCGGGGTCGGCCAGGTCTCGTCGAGGTATTCGATGATGGACATCGACTGGCGCAGGATGCGGTTGCCGTGCATCAGCACCGGCACCAGCTCCTGCGGGTTGAGGTCGTTGAACTCGGGCGTGTGCTGCTGGCCGCCGTCCTGCAGCAGGTGCACCGGCATGGTCTCGAAGGGCAGGCCCTTGAGGTTGAGCGCGATGCGCACGCGGTAGGCGGCGCTGGAACGCCAGTACGAATAAAGCCGGATGTTTCCCGCGCTCATGCGACCGTCCCCTTCCCTCTGGCTCGCGGCCCGGCTGGCGCCGGGTCTTGTTCCCACAGCATACCCCCGCCCAAGCCCTTGTGGGAGGGACTTCAGTCCCGATGCCCTTCGCCGAAAAGCATCGGGACTGAAGTCCCTCCTACAGGGGGCGTCAGGCCTTGGCGATGCGCTGTTCGATGGCGCCGAAGATCGAGGCGCCAGCGGCATCGAGCATCTCGATGCGCACGGTGTCGCCGAAGGACATGAAGGGCGTGCTGGGCTTGCCGTCGCGCAGGGCCTCGACCGTGCGCTGCTCGGCGAAGCAGCTGGCGCCCAGCGAAGTGTCCTCGTTGGCCACCGTGCCGGACCCGACGATGGTGCCGGCCGACAGCGGGCGGGTCTTGGCCGCGTGCGCCACGAGCTGGCTGAAGTCGAACTGCATGTCCACGCCCGCCTCGGGCGCGCCGAACCACTTGCCGTTGATGTGGGTCAGCAGCGGCCGGTGCAGCTTGTTGCCCTGCCAGGCCTCGCCCAGCTCGTCCGGCGTCACGAACACCGGGCTCAGCGCCGAGCGCGGCTTGGACTGCAGGAACCCGAAGCCCTTGGCCAGCTCGCCCGGGATCAGGTTGCGCAGCGAAACGTCGTTCACCAGGCCGATCAGCTGGATGTGCCCGGCGGCCTCGGCCGGCGTCGCGCCCTGCGGCACGTCGTCGGTGACGACCACGACCTCGGCCTCGAGGTCGATGCCGTAGGCCTCGTCGGCCACCAGCACCGGATCGCGCGGGCCGTAGAAGCCGGCGCTGACCGCCTGGTACATCAGCGGATCGGTGTAGAAGCTCTCCGGCACCTCGGCGCCGCGGGCCTTGCGGACGCGGGCGACGTGCGGCAGGTAGGCGCTGCCGTCGACGAATTCATAGGCGCGCGGCAGCGGCGATGCGAACACGCTGAAGTCCACCGCGAACACCGGCTCGCCGTTGATGGTTTCTGCGGTGCTGCCTTCGAGGGCCTCGTACACGCCGTTCAGGCGCGGCGCCGCGTTCGACCAGTCCTCCAGCGCGCGCTGCAGCGTCGGCGCGATGCCGGGCACGCGCACCGCGCGCGCCAGGTCCTTCGATACCACCACCAGCGTGCCGTCGCGGCCGCCTTCCTTGAGGGAACCCAGTTTCATCTTCGTTCAATCCCTGATGGCGCGGCGTGCGCGCGTTGCAATCACCGGCCGCGCCTCAGGCGCAGCCCTCGACGTAGAAAACCTGCGGCGGCAGGCCGATACGCCACTGGACCACCCGCCCTTCGGCGTCGATCTCGAACACCAGGCGCGCCGCCTCTCCGTATTCGGGCGTGACGACCAGGTAGCGGCCGCCGGGCAGGTATTTGTGCGGCTGCTCCTCGACCCGGCTGCCGAACGTGGCGAGCACGTCGCTGGCCAGCGAACCCACCACGAGGCCGCCCGGCGCCGCCGGCACGCGGCCGTACACGTCGTAGCGCACGAACTTCGACCCTTCCAGCATGAAGGCCACGGCCTCGTCGGCGCCCTGCGCCGGCCGCGGATCCATCTCGAGGTAGTAGCAAAGCTCGGTTCCCGTCAGCGTGTAGGGCTGCAGCGGGCGGCCCCAGGCCTGGCGCACGCGCTCCTCGCCATCGCCGAAGCTGGCCGGGCCGAAGCCGCGGAAGTTGACCACCCCGGCATCGTGCTCGCCGCGCGGGCCGTTGGACGGCACGAGCGCCGCCGCCGCGGGCGCGGTGGCCGCGGCCGGCGCCGGGCTCGCGGCCGGCGTCGGGCCGGGCGTCGCGGCGTCGGCCTCGGTGTCGCCGGACGGCGGGGCCGAGCACGCGGCCAGGGCCGCCGCCAGCACGAGGCAAGGAAGGTGTTTCGCGTGCCGCATCAGCGCACCCCCGGATCGAAGTGGCGGGCCAATCCCTGCCAGCAACGCAGATAGTCGGCCTGCCGGTGGCCCGCGTCCAGCGCCTGGGCGGTGGGGCGGATCACGTGCCGGGATTCGAACATGAAGGCCATGGTGTCGCGGATCACGTCGGGCTTCGACAAGTCGGCGCTCGAAGCCTTTTCAAACGTGGCCGCGTCGGGGCCGTGCGCACTCATGCTGTTGTGCAGCGAGGCGCCGCCCGGCACGAAGCCCTCGGCCTTGGCGTCGTAGGCACCGTGCACCAGGCCCATGAACTCGCTGGCGATGTTGCGGTGGAACCACGGCGGCCGGAACGTGTCCTGGGCCACCAGCCAGCGCGGCGGGAAGATCACGAAGTCGATGTTGCTCACGCCCTCGCTGTCGCTGGGCGAATGCAGCACCAGGAAGATCGACGGGTCCGGGTGGTCGTAGCTGATCGAGCCGATGGTGTTGAAGCGGCGCAGGTCGTACTTGCTGGGCGCGTAGTTGCCGTGCCAGGCCACCACGTCGAGCGGGCTGTGGTCGATGTCGGCGCGCCAGAGGCCGCCCTGGAACTTGGCCACCAGCTCGAAGGCGCCCTCGCGGTCTTCGTACGCGGCCACCGGCGCGAGGAAATCGCGCGGGTTGGCCAGGCCGTTGCTGCCGATCGGCCCGAGGTCGGGCAGCTTGAACATCGCGCCGAAGTTCTCGCACACGTAGCCGCGGGCCTGGCCATCGGGCAGCGCCACGGCGAAGCGCAGGCCGCGCGGGATCAGCGCGATCTCCTGCGGCTCGACCTCCAGCACGCCCAGCTCGGTGGCGATGCGCAGCCGGCCCTGCTGCGGCACGATCAGCAGCTCGCCGTCGGCGTCGTAGAAGTAGCGGCCTGCCATGTCCTTGTTGGCGGCGTAAACGTGCACGCCCATGCCGCCGGCGGAAGGCCCGCCGTTGCCGGCCATGGTGAACAGGCCGTCGAGCCAGTCGGTGGGCGCCGCCGGCATCGGCAGCGGGCTCCAGCGCAGCTGCTCGGGCGTCACCGGCCCGTGGCCGAATTCATTGTGGAAGCGCGGATGCGCCAGCGCGCTGAAGGCGCCGTGCCCGGCCGCGGGGCGGATGCGGTACAGCCAGCTGCGCCGGTTGCAGCTGCGCGGCGCGGTGAACGCCGTGCCGGAAACCTGCTCGGCATACAGCCCGTAGGGCGCCCGCTGCGGCGAATTCCGCCCCACCGGCAGCGCCCCCGGCAAGGCCTCCGTCGCAAACTCGTTCCCGAAACCACTCTGGTACTGAAGGGTCATCTGGCGGATTCCGAAAAGGATTTTTTTGCCACTGATGAACACAGATGAACACGGATCAGGAGCAGGAAAACCAGCAGCCAATCAAGCGGGCTCTTGACCTATCCGTGTTCATCCGTGTTCATCTGTGGCTGAAAAGCGCTTAAAGCACGCCGCGGCGGATCTGGTCGCGTTCGATGGACTCGAACAGGGCCTGGAAGTTGCCCTCGCCGAAGCCCTCGTTGCCCTTGCGCTGGATGATCTCGAAGAAGATCGGGCCGATCGCGTTCTGGGTGAAGATCTGCAGCAGCTTGCGCTGCTTGGTTTCCGGGTCGGCGTCGATCAGGATCTTGTTGGCGCGCAGGCGCGGCACGTCCTCGCCGTGGTTGGGCACGCGCTCGTCGATCACGTCGAAGTAGGTGTCGGGGGTGTCGAGGAACTGCACGCCCTGCGCCCGCATCGCCTCAACCGTGGTGTAGATGTCGTCGGTGAAGCAGGCGATGTGCTGGATGCCCTCGCCCTTGTAGGCGTCGAGGTATTCGTTGATCTGCGACTTCGGGTCGTTCGACTCGTTGAGCGGGATGCGCACGACGCCGTCCGGCGCGGTCATCGCCTTCGACACGAGGCCGGTCTTGACGCCCTTGATGTCGAAGTAGCGGATCTCGCGGAAGTTGAACAGGCGCTCGTAGTAGTCGCTCCACTTCTGCATGTTGCCGAAGTAGAGGTTGTGCGTGAGGTGGTCGATGAAGGTCAGGCCGAAGCCCGCCGGGTTCGGGTCGGCGCCCGGGATCAGCTCGTAGTCGGCGGCGTAGGCGTCCTCGCCGGAGGGCACGAGGTAGAGCATGCAGTCACCGATGCCCTTCACCGCCGGCACGCCGATGGCGCCGGTGCCCGGCTTGTGGTCGATGGCCTGGCCGCCGTTGCCCTTCACCACGTCGAACACCTTGGCCACCGGCTGGGTGAAACGGATCGCGAAGCCGCAGGCGCAGGGGCCGTGCTGGGCGGCGAAGTCGGCCGCGAAGCTGTCCGGGTCCTCGTTCACCAGGAAGTTGACGCCGCCCTGGCGGTAGACGGTGATCTTGCGGGTCTTGTGGCGCAGCGTGGCGCTGAAGCCCATCGACCGGAACATCGCGTGCAGGTCCATCGGGCTGCCCGCGGGGGCCGCGAACTCGACGAACTCGAAGCCGTCGATGCCCATCGGGTTCTCGAAGGTGGTCGGCTTCATGCCGAGGTTCGGGGCGTGGGTCTGGGGCTGGGCGCTCATGGCGGTCCTCCGGTGGGGGCGGCTTGCATGGGGGAGGCTGCCGTTATAGTTTCATTTGCAACCATTTTCAAGGCGCAGTGCCGCAATGCCCGACCGGGACATCCTGGACCTCGAACATTTCCTGCCCTACCGGCTCTCGGTGCTGTCGAACCGGATCAGCCAGGACATCGCCCGGCTGTACGCCGAGCGCTTCGACCTGGGCGTGACCGAGTGGCGGCTGCTGGCCGTGCTGGGCCGCTATCCCGGCCTGTCGGCGAGCGAGCTGGCCGAGCGCACGGCCATGGACAAGGTCGCCGTGAGCCGCGCCGTGGCCAGCCTGCTGGCGGCCGGCCGGATCACCCGCGACACCCACGGCGCCGACCGCCGCCGCTCCGTGCTCGAGTTGTCCGAGGAAGGCCAGCGCGTCTACGCCGAAGTCGCACCGGCCGCGCTAGCCTACGAACGCCGCCTGCTGTCGAACCTCAGCGCCGAGGACCGCACCGCCCTCGCCCGCCTGGTCGACCTCCTCGGCGCCGCCGAAGAAAAAACCAAGTAAACCCCGAAACCAAATGAACCCGGTTCATTTGCTGGCCGCAGCGGTAGCCACCATCGCGGCCCGCGCAGCAAATGAACCGGGTTCATTAGGTTTCGGCTTCTGACGAGGGAATCAAGAGATGGGTTACCTGCGTTGCTTGAAGGGCATTGGCTCCGGCGTCGAGTATCCGGCCGAGCCGCCGATGAACCTGGATCCGGTCGATGGCCGGCCGGTGCAGATGGTGCTCGACCTCGAGCGGCTGGCCCGTGAGAAGCCCGGCGCCGCCTGGTACGACCCGCGCCGCAAGGACATGTGGCGGTTCGGCGCGCTGATGCCGCTCGACGTCACCGACCCCGCCGATGCCGCGCACATCGTCGCGCTGGGCGAAGGCCACACCCCGCTGCTCGACTACGGCGACCATGCCGTTGCACGCGCGGCCGGCCTGCGCCTGCAGCTCAAGGATGAAGGCCGCGCCCACCCCGGCTACGGCGCCAATCCCACGCAGAGCTTCAAGGACCGCGGCATGGCGATGGTGGTGGCGATGGCGCGCCGCGCCGGCCTCACCCGCCTGGCGGTGCCCACGCAGGGCAACGCCGGTGACTCGCTGGTGCGCTACGGGCTCGCCGGCGGCATGGACGTCGTGGTGGCGATGCCCGACGACACGCCCATGCCCATCCTCGGCCAGGTCGCCGCGATGACCCGCCTGCACCCGGGCCGCATCCACCTCGAGCTGGTGAAAGGCACGATCCGCGAGGCCGCCGCCAAACTGAAGGCCGACTACTGGCCCAACGGCTGGTTCAACTGCGCCACCTTCCAGGAGCCGGGCTGGCGCATCGAGGGCAAGAAGACCCTGGGCCTGGAAATGGCCGAGCCGCCGCCGGGCGAAACCCGCTGGTCGCTGCCCGACGCCATCGTCTACCCCACCGGCGGCGGCACCGGCGTGCTGGGCATGTGGAAGGCCTTCGACGAACTCGAGGCGCTCGGGATGATCGACGCCCGCCGCCCGAAGATGTTCTGCGTGCAGTCCGAAGTCACCACGCCCCTCGTGCGCGCCTTCGACGCGGGCGCCGACGACACCCACGCGCTGCCGCAAACCGGGCCGACGATTTCTACCGGCCTGAACGTCCCCGCCGGCGTCGGCCAGTTCCGCGTGCTGCAGATCATCCGCGCCAGCGGCGGCGCCGCGATCGCGGTGTCGGAAGCCGACACCGCCCGCGAACTTTCGCAGGTGTGGCGCGAGCGCCGGCACTGGATCTCCCCCGAAGGCGCCGCCTGCCTGGCCGCGCTGCCGCAGCTGCTCGACCGCGGCCTGCTCACCCGCGGCGAGCGCGTCGTCGCCGTCAACACCGGCTCGCTCGAGAAATACCTCCCCGACCTGCGCCACCTCCTCTGACCACGGGGCAGGAGCGCCAAAGCCGTACCAGGAAAAAAAACGGCGGCCCGGAGGCCGCCGTCGGGTGTCGCGGGTGGCGGCGCTTACTTGACGCCGTGCATCAGCTTCTGGATCAGGGGCGCGATCAGGAACAGCAACACGCCGCTCCCCAGCAGCACCCAGAAGCCGAACGTGTATCCCGAAAGCGCCGAGTCCACGGTCATGCCGGTTTCGCCGCTGACATGGCTGGCGAAGATGCCCGACAGGTTGTTGCCGATCGCCGTCGACAGGAACCAGCCGCCCATGCCGAAGCCGACCAGGCGCACCGGTGCCAGCTTGGTCACCATCGACAGGCCGATGGGCGACAGGAACAGCTCGCCGACGGACTGGATCACGTAGACCATGAACAGCGTCCAGAACGGGATCTTCAGCGTCTGCGGGTCGACCAGGCTCGACAGGGCGAACATCAGCAGCAGGAACGCCAGCCCGTTGAAGATGATGCCGAGACCGAACTTGCGCGGGATCGACGGATTGCGGCTCCCCATCTTGATCCACATCCACGCGACCAGCGGCGCCAGCGTGATGATCGCCAGCGAGTTCACGGACTGGAACCAGCCGACCGGGAAGATCCAGCCGCCGAGGTCGCGCTCGACGATATTCTGTGCGAGGAAGTTGAACGAGCTTCCGGCCTGTTCGAAGAACATCCAGAACAGCACGTTGAACGCGAAGATGATCAGCATCGCGATGGCCATGTCGCGCCGCACCGCGCCATCCCGGAAACCTTCCCTCAGGATCAGCACGCAAAGGCCGACGAAGAGCGCCGTCAGCAGCCACTGCAGGTTGCCGGCGTCGATAGAGAGCAGGAAGTAGATCACCGGGATGGAGACCAGCACGCCGGCGAAGACGTACAGCAAGTTGCGCTTGCCGCCGTCACCCTCCGGCGGCCGGCCGACGCCCTTGAGCTGGTCGCGGCCCAGCCAGAACCAGATCAGGCTGATCACCATGCCGATGCCCGAGGCGATGAACACGACCTTGTAAGCCGGCAGCTCCGGCGAGCCCCCGAACATCCGCTCGGCAAGCCAGCCGGTCAGGATCGGAGCGATGAACGCACCGGCGTTGATGCCCATGTAGAACAGCGTGAAGCCGGCATCGCGGCGCGTATCGCCCGACGAATAGAGCTGGCCGACCATGGTCGAGATGTTCGGCTTGAACAGGCCGTTGCCCGCGATGATCGTCGCCAGGCCGAGCTTGAACACCAGTTCGTTCGGAACGACGATCATGAAGAGGCCGATCGCCATCACCACCGCGCCGAGCAGGATGGAGCGCTGGTAGCCGATGATCTTGTCGGCGACGTAGCCACCAAACAGGGCGGCGGCATAGACCAGCGCCAGGTAGGCGCCGTAGAGCCGGCTGGCCGGGGCTTCGCCGGCACTGTCGCCCGCGTAGAACTGCGCCACGATGTACAGCGCCAGCGCCCAGCGCATGCCGTAGAAGGCGAAGCGCTCCCAGAACTCCGTCATGAACAGCATCCACAGCGGCTTCGGGTGGCCAAGCAACTGGCTGTACTGCGGAATCGGTGCGCCCGATTCAGGCGTGGTGGCGGCGCCGCTCATTGGATCTCTCCCCTGGGTTTTCTTGTGGTTATGGTTCCGGCAAGGCCGGGCCGGCCGGCCCCGGCCGGCCTGTGAAGGCCGGCAAGGTGTACCCGGAAGGGACCGCGCCCGTCAAACCATCGTCACAAACCCGGCCCGCGGAATGAACGGGCCGGGCCGCCGGTTCAGCCGGCCGGGACGTACTCGTAGCTGGCGCCGAAGCCCAGCGGGAAGCCCAGCGCCCAGTAGCCCAGCAGGAAGGCGGTCCAGGTCACCAGCAGCGTGAGCGAGTACGGCAGCATCAGTGCGAGCAGCGTGCCGATGCCCGACGACTTCACGTAGCGCTGGCAGAACACCACGATCAGCGGGAAGTACGGCAGCAGCGGGGTGATGATGTTGGTGGTGGAGTCGCCCACGCGGTAGGCCGCCTGGGTCAGGTCGGGCGAGACGCCCAGCTCCATCAGCATCGGCACCATGATCGCGCTGATCAGCGCCCACTTGGCCGAGGCCGAGCCGATCAGCAGGTTCACCGAGGCGGTGAGCAGGATGATGCCGATCAGCGTCACCGAGGTCGGCAGGCCGAGCGCGCGCAGTCCGCCGGCGCCTTCGACCGCGATCAGCGCACCGAGGTTGCTCTGGCCGAAGGCCCAGATGAACTGGGCGCAGAAGAAGGCCATCACGATGTAGTAGCCCATGCCGCTCATGGCCTTGGCCATGCCCTGCACGACATCGCGGTGGGACTTCACCGAGCCCGACACCAGGCCGTAGACCACGCCGGGCACCAGGAAGAACACGAAGATCAGCGGCACGATCGACTGCATCAGCGGCGCCTGCGCCACCAGCAGGTTGCTCTGGCCGGGCAGCAGCGGCGTGCCGTCGGGCGCGCGCCAGGCCGAGCCCTCGGGCAGCAGCGTCAGCAGGAACAGCAGCGCGGTGACGCCCATGGCCAGCGCGGCCCAGCCCAGGCCGCCCTTCTCGGACGCCGTCAGCGGGTCGAGCTTGGGCATCTGCGACGCATCGCCGTCCACCGGCGTCCCGCGCAGGCGCGGCTCGATCACGCGGTCGGTGAGAAACCAGCCGACCAGGATGATCAGCACGCTGGAGGCCGTGGTGAAGAAGAAGTTGTTGAGCGGGTTCACGCTCACCGTCGGGTCGGTGAGGTGCGCGGCGGTCTGGGTCAGGCCCGAGAGCAGCGGATCAAGGCTGCTCGGGATGCCCATCGTGGCCGAGAAGCCGCCCGACACGCCCGCGAAGGCCGCGGCGATGCCCGCCAGCGGATGCCGGCCGGCGGCGTAGAAGATCACGGCGCCCAGCGGGATCACCAGCACGTAGCCGGCATCCACCGCGATGTGGCTCAGGATGCCCACGCCGATCAGGGCCGGGGTGAGCAGCATCTTCGGCGTCACCGTCAGCGCGGCGCGCAGGGCGGCGGAAATGAAGCCGGTGTGCTCGGCCACGCCCAGGCCCAGCATCGCCACCAGCACCACGCCCAGCGGCGGGAAGGTGACGAAGGTGTTGACCATCGCCGCGGCGAAGCCGGTCAGGGCCGTGCCCTCGAGCAGGTTCTTCACCACGATCGGGTTGCCCGTTCGCGGGTCGATGGCCTCGAACGTCACGCCCGACAGCCACCACGAGACGATCCACACCGCCACCATCAGCAACAGGAAGAGGATGGCCGGGTCGGGCAACTTGTTGCCGATCTTCTCGACCCGGTCCAGGGCGCGCACGACCCAGCCGCGCGGGGCGACGGGCGTGTTGGCGGGGGCTTGGCTCATCGATGGGCTCCGGAAATCAAAGGACGCCGGATGCTAGCAGCCCCTGCCCCGCCCCGGCATCACCCCGGCTGGCCCAGCACCGTGCGCACTTCGAACAGTTCCGGGAAGAAAGTGAGCTCCAGCGCCTGCTTCAGGAAGCCCACGCCCGAGCTGCCGCCGGTGCCACGCCGGAAGCCGATGATCCGCTCGACCGTCTTCATGTGCCTGAACCGCCAGAGCTGGAAGCTGCCCTCCACGTCCACCAGCTGCTCGCAGGTGGCGTAGGCCTCCCAGTGCGTGTCGGTGTCCTCGTAGATGGCCTTGAACACCGGGATCAGGCCGGGCTCGCGCGCGTGCGGCTGCGACCAGTCGCGCTCGACGCAATTGGCCGGGATGGCGTGGCCGCGGCGGTGCAGGTGGCGCAGGAACTCGTCGTACAGGCTGGGCGCGTGCAGCACCCCGGCCAGCGCGGCGCGGGCGGCGGGGTCGTGCTCGAACACCTTCACCATGCCGGCGTTCTTGTTGCCCAGCAGGAACTCGATCAGCCGGTACTGCAGCGACTGGAAGCCCGACGCCGGGCCCAGGATGTCGCGGAACTGCAGGTAATCGGCGGGGGTCAGGGTCTCGAGCACCGACCACTGCTCGCTCAGCTGGCGCTGCACCTGCTTCACGCGGGCCAGGATCTTCTGCATCGGGTCGAGCTCGTCGCGCTGCAGGCAGGCGATGGCGGCGCGCAGCTCGTGGATCAGCAGCTTCATCCACAGCTCGGCCACGTGGTGCTGGACGATGAACAGCATCTCGTCATGGTGCACCGGGTTGGAGAGCGGCTTCTGGGCGGCCAGCAGGGTGTCGAGCTGCAGGTAGCCGCCGTAGGTCAGGCGCTCGCGCAGGTCGGTGGTGATGGCGTCCTCCAGCGGGCGGAGGTTGTCGGGCGAGGTCATCGGGGGTCGGCGGCTTTCGGACAGGGCGTCCATGTTATGTGAAGACGCCCGGGCTGTCCCCGCGAGGGGTTTCCTCGCCTTCGTTGTCACGCTTCTGACCCGGAGATGGGCTAAATTCCGACCCCTTGGCGGGCTGTCCGCCGATAGCACCGCTCACCTCTGGGGAGATCCACCGCATGAACCCGACCCACCGCGGCCCGCTGGCCGCGACGATCCTCGCCTTGTGCCTCGCGAGCCCCGCCTGGGCCGCGTCCGACCTCGCGATCAGCCAGGTCTACGGCGGCGGCGGCAATACCGGCGCGCCCTTCAACCGCGACTTCGTCGAGGTCTTCAACCGCGGCCCGGTGCCGGCCTCCCTCAACGGCCTCTCGGTGCAGTACGCCAGCAGCACCGGTTCGTTCAACAACGTGGCGACCCTGCCCGACGTGACGCTGCAGCCGGGCCAGTACTTCCTGCTCCAGCTCAGCGGCGGCACCGCCGGCGCGGCCCTGCCCACGCCGGACGGCACCGGCGCGCTGAACCTCAGCGGCACCGCCGGCAAGGTGGCGCTGGCCACCGGCACCGCGCCGCTGGCCTGCGGCGCGACCGGCGCCACGCCCGCGCCCTGCGGCAGCCCGGAACTCGCGCGCATCGTCGACCTCGTCGGCTTCGGTTCCGCCACGCTCTTCGAAGGCAGCGGCGGCACGCCCGCGCCCAGCAACACCACGGCCGCGTTCCGCGCCGGCGGCGGCTGCACCGACACCGACAACAACAGCGCCGACTTCACCGTCGCCGCGCCCGCGCCGCGCAACACGGCGACCGCGGTGAACACCTGCGCCCTGGGCACCGAGCCGACCGATCCGGCCGGCAGCGGCAACGCCAGCCCGGCCAGCCTCGCGAACGGCGACACCACCCTGCTCACGGTCACCGTCACGCCCGGCCGCAACCCCGACTCCACCGACATCTCGGTGTCCGCCGACCTCACCGCCATTGGCGGCGCCGAGTCGCAGGCGTTCCGCGACGACGGCCTGCAGGGCGATGCGACCGCCGGCGACAACGTGTTCTCGCACGAAGCCGTCGTGGACGTCGCGCAGCCCGGCGCCGTCTCGCTGCCGGTCTCCATCAGCGACGCCCAGGCCCGCACCGGCGAGGCCAGCATCGGGCTGTCGGTGGTCGCGGAAGTGCGCATCGCCGACATCCAGGGCACCGGCACCGGCTCGCCGCTGGCCGTCGGCACCCAGGTGCTGACCGAAGGCATCGTCACCGCGCGCCGCAGCAACGGCTACTTCATCCAGAGCGCGCCGGGCGACGAGGACGGCAATCCAGCGACCGCCGAAGGCCTGTTCGTGTTCACCGGCGGCACCCCGCCGGTGGATGCCGCCGTCGGCAACCGCCTGCGCATCGGCGGCACCATCACCAGCTTCTCGCGCACGCCGCACGGCTACCCGCTGACCCAGCTGGGCAGCAGCAGCTTCAGCGTGCTCTCGACCGGCAACCCGCTGCCGCCGGCGGTGCTGATCGATGCCTCGGTGCTGTCCGAAGGCGTCGCGCTCGACGCCATGGGCCGCTACCAGGGCATGCGGGTCGCGCTGCCCGCGGCCACCGTGGTCGGGCCGACCAATGGCTTCGGCGATTTCTACGTCACCCTGCCCACCACGGTGCGCCCCGCGCGCGAGCCCGGCATCGCCGCGCTGGACGCCGTGCCGCTGCCGGCGATGAACAACATCCCGCGCTTCGACCGCAACCCCGAGCGCCTGCGCGTGGAAAGCCTGGGCCTGGAAGCGGGCACCGCGCTCAACCTCGATGCCGGCACCCAGCTGCAGGGCATGGCGGGCGTGATGTATTACGACCGCGGCGACTTCACCCTGCTGCTCGGCGACAACAGCGGCATCGTCGCCACCGGCGGCGCCTTCGTCAGCGCCGTGCCCGCGGCGCCGACCGGCGCGGTGCGCATCGGCAGCTACAACATCGAGAACTTCGCCCTCACCGGCGATTTCCTGACCCGCCTGGACAAGCTGTCCGAGGTGTTCTGCCAGTACCTCGGCAACCCGGACATCGTCGGCCTGGTCGAGATCGCCAACCAGGCCGCGGCCGACCGCCTGGCCTCGGCCATCAACACCAACGAGTTCGGCACCTGCCCGGACAACCCGCAGTACACCGCCACCGTGCTGTCCAACAGCGGCAGCCAGCGACTGGGCTTCCTGGTCAAGACCGCGTCGGTGGCCGGGGGCGCGCCGCGCGTGGCGGTGGATTCGGTCACCGAACTCTTCGCCGCCGAGCCGCTGGTGGCTCCGGACGGCAGCACCGCCTCGGGCGTGCTGTTCGACCGCGCGCCGCTGCTGATGGCGGCGCGCGTCACCGGCGAGAACGGCCAGGAATTCCCGGTCCGCGTGCTGCTCAACCACACGCTGTCGCTGCTCGACGTCAATTCGCTGGCGACCCGCAGCGATGCCTGGCTCACCGCCGGCAACCGCTCGCGCGGCAAGCGCCTGCAGCAGGCGGTGATGCTGTCGGAGCTGGTGGAAGCGATCCAGACCGACCCCACGCCGGCGAACCTGGTGCTGATCGGCGACTACAACGCGTTCGATTTCAGCGACGGCTACGTGGACGTGATGGGCATCATCGGCGGCACCCCGGCGCCGGCCGACGAAGTGCTGCTCAGCGGTCCCAGCGCCGTCACCCGCCCGCTGGTGAACCTCATCACCACCAAGCCCGAGGCCGAGCGCTACTCGTACGTGTTCGAGGGCAACATCCAGACCCTCGACCACGCGCTGGTGAACGACACCGTGCTGGCCAACGCCGAAGCCCGCCTCTTCCACGCCCGCGTGAACAGCGACTTCGCCACCGACAACGCCGCCGACCCGACCGTGCCGGTGCGCACCTCCGACCACGATCCGCTGGTGGCCCAGCTGCGCGTGGGCGCGTTCCTGGACGCCGACCTGGCGGTGGTGGTCGACAGCCCGCGCAAGCCGGTGCCCAGCGGCCGCATCGCCCACTTCGACGTGACCGTGGCCAACCTGCTGTCGGCCGACGCGCTGCAGCCGGAACTGGTGATCGCGGTCGAGGCGGTCCCGGCGCGGGTGCGGATCGCCCCGATGGGCGGCTGGACCTGCGACGCGCCGGTGGCGACCGAAGCCGGCAGCGAGCTCGCCTGCCGCCGCGGCGCGGCCATGGCGCCGGGCGCGATGGAGCGGCTGCGCCTCGAGGTGGACGCCGTGCGCCTGGGGGCCTTCCAGGACGTCGGCGTGGAAGCCACCGCGACCACGCTCAGCCGCGACCGGGATCCGGCCAACAACGCCGACACCGGAAGCGCCACGATCGTCGGCCAGCCGCAGAACCCGTTCAACCGCTGACCGGCCGGCGGGAGAATCTTTCTTCTCCCGCCCACCGGGCGCCCCGGTGGGTAAACTCCCCCCAAGGCTGTGAACGACCCCGCCTCACCGGCGGGGTCTTCTTTTTTGGGGAACCGACGAGATGTCCATCGCGCGACTGGCCGCTGCCGGCCTGCTGCTGTCTGCTGGCCTGGCGCTGCCGGGCGCCACGGGTGCCAGGCCCGGCGCCGGGGAAGACCGGGCCGAGACCATCCCCGCGGCGATCCACGAGATCCAGGGGGATGGGCTGGTGTCGCCACTGGCCGGCATCGAAGTGATGGTCGAAGGCATCGTCACTGCGAGGACCCTCGACGGCTACTTCATCCAGACCCCGGATGACGCCACCGACGGCTTGCCCGAAACCTCCGAAGGCCTGTTCGTTGAGATGCAGGGCCTGGAGCGCGTCGGCGATCGCGTCGTCGTGTACGGCCGGGTCGAGGAGGTCAAGCCCTACGATTACCCGCACCAGCTCACCGTAACGCGCCTGGTCGATATCAGCAGCCAATTCGTGATCGCGAGTGGCGAGCCGCTGCCCGCACCCCTGCTGATTGATCCCGCGTCCCTGGCGCCCGACGCGGGGCTCGATGCGCTGGAGCCGCTGGAAGGCATGCGCGTGCACGCCGCCGAACTGGTGGTGGTCGGCGCTACCCGCAGCCACGTGTCGCCGGCCACGCAGGTTGTGTTCGGCAACGGCATCTTCCACGCCATGGCAGGCCTGTCGGTCGCGCCCGACGCGCTGCCGTTCCGCGAACCGGGCCTGCATCCGCTCGAGGGTGCCACCGCGCCGGCTGGCAAGTCCCTGCCGGCGAACGACGGCAACCCGCAGGTGCTCAGGGTGGAAGGAAACGGCCAGCGCGGCTCGATCCACGCCACGCTCGAGGTCGGCCTCAATGACCGCGTGCGCGATGCGGTCGGCGTGCTCGACTACGCCGGCGCTCGCTATGCGCTGTTGCTCGACGCACAGTCGCCGCTGGCGGTCGAGTCCGGCTACCGCGGCGAAGGCGCGTTTTTCCTCGCCCCGGGCGAAGTGAAGCTGGTATGGATGGACCTCGGCGGGCTGTACGACGCCAGCGACGACCCGCTGCGCGACGAACCGGTGCATGCGCCAGCCGTTTACCAGGCGCGGCTGGCGAAGATCGCCAACGGCCTGTGCACTTTCCTCGCCAATCCCGAGGTCATTGCCGTCGGCGGGGTCGAGAACGTGCAGGTGCTGGAGGATCTCGCCGCGCTGGTCGAAACCAACCCGACCACCTACTGCCCCGAGCCGCGGCAATACGAGGCCGTGCTGGTCGAAGGCAGCGACGCCAGCGGCCTCGACCTCGGCTTCCTCGTCGCCGGCTACGTCGTCGATGGCCTGAGCCCGCGCGTGCAGGTGCTCGAGGCCGGTACGTTCGCGGAGGCAGACACCAACGTCAATCCCGACGGCTCGAGTGAGCCGCTGTTCGTTCGCCCGCCGCTGGCCGCGCGCCTGCGGCTTACCGACGCAGGCGGTCGCCAGGCCGAGTTCACTGCCGTCAACGTGAAGATCGCGGACGACTACGACGCGTCCTCGCTGACGCCGGGCGGCGCCGGCTGGGCCACCACGGGCGATCGCGTGATGGCGCGGCGCGCCCGCCAGGCCGCGCGCGTCGCTGCGTGGGTCGAGGCGCGCCAGCAGGCCGATGCCAACGAAGCGATCGCGATGCTCGGCGGCTTCGAGGCCGACCCGTTCAACGACGGCCGCGTGGACGTGATGGGCATCCTCACCGGCCGCCCCGCGCCGGCGGCGGAGACCTGGCTGGCCATGCCCAGCCCGCTCACCACGCCGCTCGACAACCTCACCGAGCTCGCGCCTGCGCACACGCGCTACAACGCCAACGACAGCGGCGAATTCCGCGCGCTAGACCACATCCTGGTGAACGCGCCGATGCGCCGCCGCTTCGCGATCACCAGCGCGCATCCGCGCATGAACGCCGACTTCCCGGCCAGCGCGCGCGCCGCCGGCGACCCCGGTTTCACCTTCTCCGCCCGCGACCCGCTGATGGCGCGGCTGGCGGTGGCCGCCTTCATCGACGCCGACACCCGCGTGGAAATCTACTCGCAGGGCACCTTCAGCCCGCGCGTGGACAACATCTTCTACGTCGGCGTCACCAACCAGGGCCCCGACCCCGCGCCGTCACTGGAGCTGGTGATCGAATCGAGCCTGGCGCCCGGGCAGTGGAGCCTGAGCACCGAATGGCCGGGCTGGACCTGCGGCGCCGTCGAGGCCGCCGCCAGTGGCAGCCGCGTCGCCTGCAACAACCCGCGGATGATCGAGAGCCACGGCTTCCAGATCCACGTGCCGGCCGACCTGTCGCTGGATGGCCGCAATGCCACCTTCACCGCGACCCTGCGCGGCGGCCACAACGACCCCGACCTGTCGGACAACACCTCGACCCGCGTCTTCGCCTTTGACGGCCGCGCGGACCTCAACGTCAGGCTGACATCGACCAGCGGCCCCGACGACCTCATCCCCGGCGATTCCGGCGGCTGGATCGTCTACGTCGACCGCGGGCCGCTCAACCCGCCCGGCCCGGTGACGATCACGATGGACGTGGACGCGGTGGCGAGCGACGTCACGCTGAACCTGTTGAACGGTGGCGTCACCTGCGACACCGGTGTCGCGATCACCCCCGGGCGCAGCCGCTTCACCTGCACCGCGGTGAACGACGACTTCCTGCAAGTGGCGGCGATCGGGCTGACGTTCCGCACCCGGCTGCTCGATGGCGGACGCGTGGTCGGCCTGCGGGCCGAGGCCCGGGCCGGCGGCACCGACCCCACGCCCGCGGACAATGTCGCCACCGCCTCGCGCCGCGTCTCGGACCGCACCGACCTGGTGGTGTCGGCGCCGTCCGTGTCGCCGGAGCTCGCCAACCTCGCGAGCCAGCCCTTCCTGTATTTCTCCGTACGCAACGCCCTCCGCGGCGTGGCCCGCAACGCCCGTCTGGAAATCCTGGTGGACCTGCCGCCCGCCGCAATCGGCGAGGTCGATACCCTTGCGTTCGGCCAGACGCCGGATATCTGGGCCTGCCAGCCGCCGGTGGCCAACGGCGCCGGTTCGCGCATCGCCTGCACCACGACCTCGCCGCTGCTGCAGCCGGAGTTCCCGTCGTACACCTATGGTTTCCAGCTTCGGTTCACGCCACCGTACCGGGCCGGGCTGGAGAACTACACGGTCACCACCCGCGTCCTCGCCAGCTCCGACTCGGAGGAGCAGGTGCCGGCCGACAATGGCGGCGAGGCGAGCTTCACGGTGGACCAGACCACGGACCTGGCGATCTACGCCGCCTCGGGCAGTGTTGTCACCGAACCTGGCCTGGCGACGTTCCTGTTGCTCGTGGAAAATTACGGACCCAATTCCCCGCGCAATCCGCGCGTGCGCCTCGTCCTCGATGCGGTGCTGGCGCCGGGTGACATCGTGTTCTCCGACAGCGTGGGCAGAGCGATCACCTGCAGCGCCGACGCCGCGCCGGCCGGCAGCACCGCGGTGGCCTGCCCGGTGCGACTGGACCATCCGGTCATGACCGTCACCGCCCGCACGTCGCCGGCGATCGCCGTCCGCGGCACGCTGGCGCTTCAGGCCACGGCCACCCATGACCTGCCTGAGGCGAAGCCGGCCAACAATCTCGCCACCGGATCGGTCAATGTCCTCGCGCAGGCCGACCTGTGCCTCGGCAGAAACTGTGGGTCCTCGGCGAGGCCTTATCCCGTAAGGCTGGAGCCGACACAAGTGAATTCGCTCGCCTTTGACCTGGCTAACCTCGGCCCCAGCACCGCGCGGGAGGCCGTGGTGATCGTCGAGGCGACGGTGCCGCCGGCACAACTGGGCGGTGGCTTCGACAGCCAGGCCTGCGCGCCCGCGGAAGCCGTCGGCGGCGGGCTGTCGCGGATGTACTGCGGCCTCGGCGATCGCATCGGCGACCGGGTCGTGCGTCCGCTGTCGGTGGACATCGACTCGACCGGACTGTCGGGTGACGTTACGTTGCGCCTGCGCCTGCAGAGTCGCGTGCTCGACCCTCAGCTCAGCAACAACGCTTTGCTTTTCACGCTACCGGTCGTGCCGGTGGTCGACCTCTCGGCGCAGGTCGCGGCCAAGCGCACCCGCTTCCCGGCAGCGGCGGTGTTCTCCATCACCGCCGCCGCCGACGGCCCGCCGACTGGCGCCAACAGCGAACTGCTGATCCGCATCGAGTCGCCGGGCGCCGCGGGTTACGCCAACCTCGTAACGGACGGCATCGGCTGGCTTTGCAGCCCGACGATCTTCGACACGGAGGTCCAGGAATGGACCTGCGCTCGCTTCCTGCCGATCGCGACCGGCGCACCCAGCTTCATCGGCGTGGAAGTGCCGGCGTCGCAGTTCAGCCAGATCGGACGCCCGATCCGCGTGTCGGCCACGCATCGCTACCCGCCTTCCGCGCTGGCCGTCGACCGCACGCCCGGCAACAACACCGCCACCGCGACGCACGTGGTCGATGGCCGCCGCACGCAGTCGGCGAAGGGCGCGCCGAAACCAACGCCGGCGTACGGTGTGCGGCGCGTGCCGGCGCCTGCCGCCACGCGCGCGCCGGCCTCGCGCGCGGCAACGCGCTGATTTCACCTTCCCGCCCGGACCGGCGCTTGCCACGCCCGGTCCGGGGCTGCTATCAAACGGGTCTGCCTGGGAGGGCCCGTGATGGCGACCGTTGCCAGTTTCGAGATCGAATACCTGCAGTACCTGGGGCCCGACGGCCGTTTGGTGCGTGACGACCTGCCCGAGTTCGCGAAGGACCGGAAGAACCTGGTCGAACTGTTCAAGACCATGCTGTACGTGCGCACCTTCGACACCAAGGCGGTGGCGCTGCAGCGCACCGGCAAGCTGGGCACCTACGCCAGCTGCCTGGGCCACGAGGCCGCGCACATCGGCATCGGCACGGCGATGCAGTACGACGACGTGTTCGCACCGTCCTACCGCGAGTACGGCGCCCAGATCGTCCGCGGCGTGAAGCCGCGCGACATCCTGATGTACTGGGGCGGCGACGAGCGCGGCAACGACTTCTCCGGCCCGCCGCACGACTACCCCTGGTGCGTGCCGATCGCCACCCAGTGCCTGCACGCGGCCGGCGCGGCGCTCGCCTTCAAGCTGCGCGGCGAGCCGCGCGTGGCGGTCACCTGCGTCGGCGACGGCGGCAGCTCCAAGACCGACACCTACGCGGCCATCAACTCCGCGGGCGCGTACACGCTGCCCTTCGTGCTGTGCATCATCAACAACCAGTGGGCGATCTCGGTGCCCCGCAAGGCCCAGACCGGCGCCAAGACCCTGGCCCAGAAGGGCCTGGCCGGCGGCCTGGACTGCGTGCAGGTGGACGGCAACGACATCATCGCGGTGCGCGCCGCGATGGACCACGCGATCAAGCGTGCGCGCAACGGCCACGGCGGCAGCGTGCTCGAACTCGTCACCTACCGGCTCTCCGACCACACCACCGCCGACGACGCCCGCCGCTACCGCGACGACGCCGAGGTGAAGGCCGGCTGGGAGCGCGAGCCGATGTCGCGCCTGCGCACCTTCCTGATTTCCGAAGGCGTCTGGAGCGAGGCCGAGGAAGCCGCGTGGAAGGAGGAGTGCGGCAAGCGCGTGGACGAAGAAGTGAACGCCTACCTCGAGACCAAGGTGCAGCCGGTGGAAGCGATGTTCGATTATCTCTACGCCGAGCTGCCGGCCGAGCTGGAAGCCCAGCGCGCCGACGCGATCCAGTGGGAGGGCCGCTGATGGCCGCCATCACCCTGATCGAAGCGATCACCCAGGCCCTGGCCTGGGAGATGAAGCACGACGACACCGTGGTGGTGCTGGGCGAGGACGTGGGCGTGAACGGCGGCGTGTTCCGCGCCACCGCCGGCCTGCAGCAAACCTTCGGCAGCGAGCGCGTGCTCGACACGCCGCTCGACGAGACCACCATCGCCGGCCTCACCGTCGGCCTGGCCTCGCAGGGCTTCAAGCCGGTGGCCGAGGCGCAGTTCGACGGCTTCATGTATCCGATGGTGGACCACATCGTCTGCCACGCCGCCCGCTTCCGCTACCGCACCCGCGGCCGGCTGACCTGCCCGATGGTGCTGCGCGTGCCCTGGGGCGGCGGCATCCGCGCGCCGGAGCATCATTCCGAAGCCAACGAGTCGATCTTCACCAACGTGCCGGGCCTGCGCGTGGTGATGCCGTCGTCGCCGCAGCGCGCCTACGGCCTGCTGCTGGCCGCGATCCGCGACCCCGACCCGGTGATCTTCTTCGAGCCCAAGCGCATCTACCGGCAGTACAAGGAAGAAGTGCCCGACGACGGCGAGGCGCTGCCGCTGGACGTGTGCTTCGTGCTGCGCGACGGCAGCGACGTCACGCTGGTGACGTGGGGCGCGCAGGTGAAGGAAACGCTGGAAGCCGCCGACAAGCTGGCCGAACAGGGCATCAGCGCCGAGGTCATCGACGTGGCCACGCTGACGCCGCTCGACTTCGACACCATCAAGGAATCCGTGGCCAAGACCGGCCGCTGCGTCATCGTGCACGAGGCCGCCAAGACCGCGGGCTTCGGCGCCGAGATCGCGGCGCGCCTGTCGGAGGAGTCGATGTTCGACCTGGTCGCCCCGGTCGAACGCGTCACCGGCTACGACACCCATATCCCGCTGTTCCGGCTGGAAATGAAGTACCTGCCGAGCGTCGACAAGATCGTCGCGGCGGCCCAGCGCGTGGCTTCGGCGGGCTGAGCCATGCAGGCCCGTCTGCGCCGCGACTACCGGCCGGTGAACCGCGATCCGATCGCGTTCAAGGCCGGCGAGCGCGTGGTGCTGGGCGAGCGCGACACCGAGTGGCCCGAGTTCATCATGGCCACCGACCCCCGCGGCAAGCGCGGCTGGGTGCACCAGGACCGGCTCGACGGCGACCTGGCGGTGCGCGACTACGACGCGCGCGAGCTCGAAGCCAATGCCGGGGACGTGGTGCACCTGCTTGAACTGGCGGGCGGCTGGTGGTGGGCCGAGAACCAGATTGGCGAATGCGGATGGTTGCCCGAACGCGACCTAGACATCGATCCAGGGATTAAATAGTTCATGAGCGAGAAGAAACTGTTCCTGCTGCCCGACCTGGGCGAGGGCCTGCCCGACGCCGAGATCGTCGAGTGGCTGGTCAAGGTCGGCGACGTCGTGAAGCTCGACGAGCCGCTGGTGTCGATGGAAACCGCGAAAGCGGTGGTGGAAGTGCCGTCGCCGTATTCCGGCAAGGTGCTGCGCCTCGCCGGCGGCGCCGGTGACGTCATCGAGACCGGCCACTGGTTGGTCGAGGTCGAGATCGACCCCTCGCTGCCGCAGCGCGCGGACGCCCAGGACACCGGGCATTCGCACAGCCACAAGCCCGCCGCCGCCCCTGTGGGAGGGACTTCAGTCCCGAATGCTCCACCCGCGGAAAGCATCGGGACTGAAGTCCCTCCTACAGGGGAGGAGGAAGGCGACGCGGGCACCGTGGTCGGCGCGATGGAAAGCTCCAACGCCGTGCGCAGCGAGCAGGCCATCGCCGTCGGCGGCGTCAAGGCGATGCCCGCCGTGCGCGCGCTGGCGAAGAAGCTCAAGGTCGACCTGGCCCGCGTCACGCCCAGCGGCGCCAACGGCGACGTGACGCTGGCGGACGTCAAGCGCGCTGCCGCCAACCCGGCGCCGGCAGCACCCGCCCCGCGCCCCACCCCTGTGGGAGGGACTTCAGTTCCGAGGCCTTTGGCCGAGAAGCCGCAGCCCACCGCGAGGAGCATCGGGACTAAAGTCCCTCCCACAGACAGCGAGGTGAAGCTGGACGTGGACGACCCGGTGCGCGGCGTGAAGCGCAACATGATCCGCACCATGTCGCAGGCCCACGCCGAAGTCGTGCCGACCTCGCTGATGGACGACGCCGACATCCACGCCTGGGCGCCGGGCGAGGACATCATGGCGCGCCTGATCCGCGCGCTGGGCGTGGCCGCGCAGGCGGTGCCCGCGCTCAACTCCTGGTTCAACGCCAAGGAAGGCACGCTGCGCCGGCACTCGCGCGTGGACGTGGGCATCGCCATCGATTCGCCCGACGGCCTGTTCGTGGCCAACCTGCGCGGCGCCGAGAAGCTCGACGCCTGGCAGATCCGCGGCGAACTCAACCGCATCCGCGACGGCGTGCGCACCCGCAGCCTGCCCCCGGAAGACCTGCGCGACTACACCCTGATGCTGTCGAACTTCGGTGTCTTCGCCGGCAAGTACGCCACGCCGGTGGTGGTGCCGCCCTGCGTCTGCATCGTCGGCGCCGGCCGGCTGTACCACGCGGTGGTGCCGGTGCTCGGCGGGCTGGAGACGCACCGCACGATGCCGATCTCGCTCACCTTCGACCACCGCGCCTGCACCGGCGGCGAGGCCGCGCGCTTCCTGCGCGCCCTGCTCGACGACCTCCAGCGCCCGCACTGACGTGCCGCATCACAGCCGCCTCGCGGGCTTCATCATCGATTGCGAGGGCGGCTCGCTGGGCAAGGCGGCGCGGTTCTGGAGCCGCGCGCTGGGCCTGCCCGTGCTTGATCCGGACGAAGGCGGCGAGGACAAGTACGCCCGCCTCGACGGCAGCCGCCATGGCCTGCACATCGAAGTGCAGAAGGTGGACCACCCCTCGCGCGTGCACCTGGACATCGAGACCGACGACCTCGAAGCCGAGGTCGCCCGCTTGACCGCGCTCGGCGCCACCGAAGCCTCGCGCCCGCGCCATCGTCGCTGGGTGGTGATGCAGGCGCCGACCGGCCAGCGCTTTTGCGTGGTCAAGGCGCGCGAGCCGCTCGACGCCGGCAACGCCGACCGCCACCCCTGAAAGAACGAATCGCGCCGGGAGCCTGGCTCCCCGCTCAGTCCTCGGCGGCCTCGACCCGGTCACGGCCGCGGCGCTTGGCCCGGTACAGCGCCTGGTCGGCGCGCTGGAAGACGCGCTCCGGGACATCCCGCCCGGCCAGGCCGGTCGCGATGCCCGCGGAAACGGTGACCGCCATCGGCAGGTCCGGCCGCGCGGCGATCTCGCTGCGGATGCGCTCGACCACCGTGCGCGCGCCCGCCAGCGGGGTGCCCGGCATGATCACCAGGAACTCCTCGCCGCCGTAACGCACCGCGATGTCGCCGCCGCGCACGCCCTTGGCGATTTCCTGGCCGACGATGCGCAGCACCGCGTCGCCAGCCGCATGCCCCAGCGTGTCGTTGATGCGCTTGAAGAAGTCGATGTCGAGCACGGCGACGGTGTACGGCGCGTCCGCCGCATGGCCCTGCGCCAGCGCGTCCTGGCGGGCCTTCTCCAGCCCGGTGCGGTTGAGCAGCCCGGTCAGCGCGTCGGTGTTGGCCTCGTTCGCCAGCTCCGAGTTCTCGTCCTGCAGCTGGCGCTGGTAGCGCAGCAGGTCGCGGGTGAACAGTTCGCGCTCGGCCAGCTGGCGCTGGGCGTCAAGCTGGCCGCGCCGCAGCTCGAGCAGCTGCACGGCCAGGCGCGCCAGGGCCCGCAGCGCGGTTTCCTGCTCCGGCGTCAGGTCGCGTGGCTCGACGTCGACCACGCAGACCGTGCCCAGCGCATGCCCGCCGGGCGCGACCATCGGCGCGCCCGCGTAGAAACGCAGGTGGTCCGGCCCGGTGACCTGCGGATAGTCCTTGAACACCGGGTGCCGGGACGCGTCGGTCACCACCATCACCTCGTCCGGCTGGCGGATCGCCATGTCGCAGAAGGCGATGCTGCGGTCGGTCTCCTCGCCCTGGATGCCCTGGGACGCCTTGAACCACTGGCGCTCCTCGTCGATGAAGGTCATCACCGCCTGGGGCGTGCCGCAGACCTGGCGCGCCAGCGCGACGATGTCGTCGTAGGCGCGTTCGGGCAGGCTGTCGAGGATGCGGTAGCGGTGCAGCGCATCGAGGCGCGCGCGCTCGGCGGGATCGTCCAGTGTCCGTGCGGCGGCCAGGGGGTCACTCATTCGGAACGGCTCCTTGTTCGAGTCAGTGTAGGGACAGCATGCGCCAATGCAATGACCCCGGCCTTAACCCGGCGAGGGGCGATCGGCCGCTAGTCCTGCGCCGCCTCGACCCGGTCGCGACCGCGCGCCTTGGCCTGGTAGAGCGCCTGGTCGGCGCGCTGGAAGACGTCCTCGACCCGGTCGCGGCCGACCACGCCCGCGGCCAGTCCGGCCGACAGCGTCACGGGAACGGCAACGTCGGTACGCGCGGCGACGGCCTGCCGGATGCGCTCGACCACCACCATCGCGCCATCCGGCGACGTATCGGGCAGGAACAGCAGGAACTCCTCGCCGCCGTAGCGGGCCGCCACGTCGCCGCCGCGCACGCCCCGCCGGATTTCCTCACCCACGATCCGCAGCACGCTGTCGCCGGTGGCGTGGCCGTAGCCATCGTTGACGCGCTTGAAGTGGTCCACGTCCAGCAGCGCCACCGTGAAGGGCCCGCTGAACCGCACCCGCCCCGCGCGGGCGTCCTCCCTGAGCTTGTCCAGGCCGCTGCGGTTCACCAGGCCGGTGAGGTGGTCATGGCTGGCCTGCCGGTCGAGGGACTGGTTGAGGTCCTCGAGCTCGCGCTGGTAGCTCACGAGGCTCTGGTTGAGCAGGTCGCGTTCGGCCAGCAGGCGCTGGCTGTCGAGGTTGAGCCGCCGGAGTTCGAGCAGCGCCACCACCTGCCGGCCCAGCGCACGCAGGCCGTCGAGCTGCGCCGGGCTGAGGTCGCGCGGGCAGCGGTCCACCACGCACACCGTGCCCAGCGCGTCGCCCTCGGCGGTGACCAGGGGCATGCCGGCATAGAAGCGGATGCCGCCGGGCGCGGTCACCAGCGGGTTGTCGATGAAGCGGGGATCCACGGACGCATCGCGCACCACGAACAGGTCGTCCGGCTGGCGGATGGCGTGGTCGCAGAACGCGATCTCGCGGGCATTCTCCCGGTCGGTTGTGCCGATGCTGGCCTTGAACCACTGCCGGTCTAGGTCGATCAGGGTGACGGTGGAGATCGGCGTGCCGCACAGCGTGCTGGCCAGCCGGACGATGTCGTCGTAGGCGCGCTCGGGCAGCGTGTCGAGGATGCGGTAGCGGCGCAGCGCGGCAAGTCGGCGCGCTTCGCCCGGTTCGGGGGGAATGACGCTGCGGACCATGGCAGCCTCCGGGGGGAGTCTTGCCCTGAAGAGTGCCGTCTCGACCGCCCGGCATCAAGCCTTGCGGAAGCGCATCCCGCGCCAGGCCCAGGCAACCGCGATCACCGCGAGGAACGCCTTGTAGGCCAGCAGGCTGGCCAGCACCTGGCGCCAGATCGGCCCGGCCTCGATGCTGGTGCTGGCGATCGAATAGCCCCAGCGGCCAGCGATGAAGCTGGCCGCGAACGCCAGCGCCAGCATCGCCAGGTCGAAGTTGCGCCGCGCCGGCGTGCGCGCCAGGGTGCGCGGGTAGACCCAGTAAAGCGCGGCGAGGATCGCGAACCAGGGCAGGAACAGCAGGATCGCGAGGTCGGCGATGTCGGCCATCAGGTTTCCTCCAGAAACGCGGTGAGCTCGCTGAAGACCACATCCCAATCCACCCCTTCGGCGAGGCGAACGAAGGCGACGTCTCCAAGCGCTGGCGCGCCCTTGATCGAGCCATGTTGCTCGATGAATGCCTTTGACTTCATTCGTGCGATGAATTCCCCCGCCTCGCGTGGCGTCACGAAGCCGTCGCTTAGCAGCAGCTCACGGCCATCGGCGGCCACGAGCTTGAAGTGGAAGCGACCGTCGGCCTCGCGGTACTGCTTGAACTGCGGCATCGCCGCCTTGGCCTTGCCGGCCTTCGCCGCGACCGCCTGCTCGCGCAGGTCGCGCAGGCCCACGGCGTGGCGCAGCTCAGCCAGTAGCGGCGTGGCGATCCGGCGCGCCTTGATGGCGCCCTCGCGAAGGATGGCCTCGATCTCGATGGGCTTGGCCATCAGCGCCTCGTACTTCTCGCGCATCGGCGCCACTTCGGCGTCGATCCGCTCGAACAGCGCCTGCTTCGCCTCGCCCCAGCCAATGCCTTCGGCGAAGGCGCGCGCGAACGCGGCGGACTGCTCCGGCGTCGAGAACGCCTGGTGCAGCTGGAACAGCGCCGAACCCTCGGTGTCCTTCGGCTCCCCGGGCGCGCGCGAATCAGTGACGATCGAGAAGATCAGCTTCTTCAGCTCCGCGCGTGGCGCGAACAGCGGGATGGTGTTGTCATAGCTCTTGCTCATCTTGCGGCCGTCGAGGCCGGGCAGCGTGGCCACGTTCTCCTCGATCGCGGCTTCCGGCAGCACGAAGTGCTCGCCATACAGATGGTTGAAACGCGCGCCGAAATCGCGCGCCATCTCGATGTGCTGGATCTGGTCGCGCCCCACCGGCACCGAGTGCGCCCTGAACATCAGGATGTCGGCGGCCATCAGCACCGGGTACATGAACAGTCCCGCGCTGACGCCGGCATCGTCGTCCTCGCCCGCCTCGCGGTTGCGGTCCACCGCCGCCTTGTAGGCGTGCGCGCGGTTGAGCAGGCCCTTGCCGGCCACGCAGGTCAGCAGCCAGGTCAGCTCGGGGATCTCGGGGATGTCGGACTGGCGGTAGAACCACACCTTGTCCGGCTCCAGCCCGCAGGCCAGCCAGCTGGCGGCGATCTCGAGCGTCGAGCGCTGCACGCGCGCCGGGTCCTGCACCTTGATCAGCGCGTGGTAGTCGGCGAGGAAATAGAAGCTCTCGACGCCGGGGCGGCGGCTGGCGGCGATCGCGGGGCGGATCGCGCCGGCGTAGTTGCCCAGGTGCGGCGTGCCCGACGTGGTGATGCCGGTGAGGACGCGGGTGCGGGTCATTGCTGAATGGAAAGCCTGCGGGCCGCGAGTTTAGCGCGCGCTTCCCGGCGGCTGTGCCGACCCCGTTAAGCCATCCCGTGCGTTAGTTCGACCACCTTCCACCGGCACGCCGCCATGACCGCACGCACCCGCCTCCTCCTCGCCACCACCCTGCTGCTCGCCGCCGCGGGCGCCGCCCCGGCGCAGTCCTACCGCGCGCACGGCCCCGTCGAGCTGTCGCTTGTCGATCGCGACGCCGGCCACGAGCTGCCGCAGTACCCGGCCCGCGGCCAGGTCTGGGTGCCCGGCACGCCCGGCCACCGCTATGCGGTGCGCCTCACCAACCGCAGCCCGCGGCGCGTCCTGGTGGTGCTGAGCGTGGACGGCGTCAACGCGATCTCGGGCCAGACCGCCGATACCGGCCAGGGCGGCTA
>NZ_DASUDO010000046.1:0-50690 GCF_036275555.1 Arenimonas sp. | reverse complement strand
CGCCAGCTCCTTGAACTTCCCGAAGTTCACGAGGCGGTCCTGCCGGCGCTCCAGCAGCTCGTCCGTGTCGAGGTCCTGGAGGGTGCGCAGGCTTTCCTGGATCGCCTTCTTGAGGCTCTTGGCCGATTCGACCGGGTCGCGGTGGGCGCCACCCAGGGGCTCGGGCACCACCTTGTCGATCACGCCGAGGGACTTGAGGCGCGTGGCGGTGATGCCGAGGCTCTCCGCCGCCTCGCCGGCGTTCTCCGCGCTCTTCCACAGGATCGCGGCGCACCCCTCGGGGGAGATCACCGAGTAGGTCGAGTACTGCATCATCAGCGTCACGTCGCCCACCGCGATGGCGAGCGCCCCGCCGGAGCCGCCCTCGCCGATCACCGAGACCACCACGGGCACGCGCAGGCCCGCCATGGCGTAGAGGTTGCGCCCGATCGCCTCCGATTGCCCGCGCTCCTCGGCGCCGATGCCGGGGTAGGCGCCGGGCGTGTCCACGAAGGTGAGCATCGGCACGCCGAACTTCTCGGCGAGCTTCATCAGGCGCAGCGCCTTGCGGTAGCCCTCGGGGCGCGGCATGCCGAAGTTGCGCTTGATCTTGGCCTTGGTATCGCGGCCCTTCTGCTGGCCGATCACCATCACGGCGCGGCCGTCCATGCGGGCCAGGCCGCCGACGATGGCGGCGTCGTCGGCGAAGGCGCGGTCGCCGGCCAGCTCGTGGAATTCCTCGAACATCAGGCCGATGTAGTCGTTGGTGTAGGGCCGCTGCGGGTGCCGCGCCAGCTGGGAGATCTGCCAGGGCGTGAGCGCCTTGAAGATCTCGGCGGTTCGCGCGCGCAGCTTGTCCTCCAGGCCCTTGACCTCGGTTTCGATGTTGACCGCGGGGCCGGTGCTGGCCTTGCGCAGCTCCTGGATCTTGGCGTCCAGTTCGGCGATGGGCTGTTCGAAATCGAGGAAGTTCGGATTCATGCGGTGTCTCGGTTCAGACGCGCCAGCTTGGGCCGGGCCGTCTAGAGCAAAGGGTCTAGGGCGGCGATTCTACCGCCCCCGGCCCGCCGGCGGGAGGCGGTCAGCCGCCCTGCTGCCAGGGGCGGTGCAGGTGGAGGGTGACCTGGGAGACGCCGGGCAGGGCGCGCAGCTGGCTGATCAGCTCGGGCTCGGTGCGGACGCCCTCGCTGCCGTTGACGTCGAGCGAACCGCGGGCCCGGGCCGGGGTGAGCATGTCCAGGCGCAGCGGCGTGGCGCCGGGCCGGAAGCCGGCCAGCACTTGCTGCAGCCGATCCCAAGTGCCCTGCGCGCGCAGGTCCACGGTGAGCGCCAGCCGGCGCGCATGCTGGGCGCACAGCGCGCGGAAGTCCCAGCACTGGCGCGCGCGCAGCACGAAGCCGCCGCTGAACTGGTCCTCGGCCAGGTTGCCCTCGACCAGCAGGATGCGGTCGCGCGAGAGCAGGTGCGCGCACTCGGCGAAGGCCTCCCGGAAGAAGGCGACCTCGAGCTGGCCGCGGCCGTCCTCGATGCGCGCGAAGCCCATCGTGTCGCCGCGCCGCCGCGTGGCCGTGACGATGCCCGCCAGCACCACGGCGGCCTCGCCGCGGCGATCTTTCTTCGCGCTCCAGAGCGAATCGAGGTCGGCCAGGGTGACGCCCACCAGCGACTGCAGTTCGCCGCGCCAGGGGTCGAGCGGATGCCCGCTGAGGTAGTGGCCCAGCGTCTCGCGCTCGCCCAGCAGCTTGGTTTCCAGCGGCCAGTCGGGCACCTCGGGCAGGTCGAGGTGGATCCCGGGTTCCGCGCCGCCGCCGCCGAACAGCGACACCTGGCCGGCGGCGCGTTCGCGCGCCAGCTGTTCGGTGGCCTTGATCACCTCGGGCAGCTGCAGCATCAGCGAGGCGCGGTTGGCGCCAAGCGCATCGAGCGCGCCGGCGTTGACCAGCGCTTCCAGCACGCGCCGGTTGAGCTTGGACGAGTCCACCCGCCTCAGGAAATCGAGCAGGTCGCGGAACGGCCCGCCGGCCTGGCGCGCCTCGACGATCGACTCGCAGGCGCCGCGGCCGACGCCCTTCACCGCGCCCAGGCCGTAGCGCACGGTCTTCGGGTCCAGCGCGACGAACATGTAGTCCGATTCGTTGACGTCCGGCGCCAGCACCGACAGCCCGATCTCGCGCGATTCCTCCAGGAAGGTCACCACCTTGTCGGTGTTGTCCATGTCCGAGGACATCGTCGCGGCCATGAACTCGGCCGGGTGGTGCGCCTTGAGCCACGCGGTCTGGTAGGCCACCAGCGCGTACGCGGCGGAGTGCGACTTGTTGAAGCCGTAGTCCGCGAACTTCTCCATCAGGTCGAAGATCGGGCTGGCGACGCTGGCGGCGATGCCCTGCGCCTCGGCGCCGGCCTCGAACTTCACGCGCTCCTTGGCCATCTCCTCGGGCTTCTTCTTGCCCATCGCGCGGCGCAGCAGGTCGGCGCCGCCGAGCGAGTAGCCGGCCAGGACCTGGGCGATCTGCATCACCTGTTCCTGGTAGACGATCACGCCGTAGGTGGGCTTGAGGATGGCCTCGAGCAGCGGATGCGGGTAGCTGACGTCGGCGCGGCCGTGGCGGCGGTCGATGAAGTCGTCGACCATGCCCGCGCCCAGCGGACCGGGGCGGTACAGCGCGGCCAGCGCGATCAGGTCCTCGAAGTGCGCCGGCTGGAGCTTCTTGATGTACTCCTTCATGCCGCGCGATTCGAACTGGAACACCGCGGTGGTCAGGCCCTTGGACAGCAGCGCGTAGGTCTGCGGGTCATCGAGCGGCAGCGCCAGGATGTCCAGCGGCGGGACGTCGGCGCGCCTGCGCCGTTCGTTGATGGCCTTCACCGCCCAGTCGATGATGGTGAGCGTGCGCAGGCCCAGGAAGTCGAACTTCACCAGGCCGACTGCTTCGACGTCGTCCTTGTCGAACTGCGTGACCACCGACTTGGCGGTCTCGCCCTTGGCCACGTGTTCGGCGAACAGCGGGCTGAAGTCGGTCAGCGGCGTCGGCGCGATCACCACGCCGCCGGCGTGCTTGCCGGCGTTGCGCGTGAGGTCTTCCAGGCTGCGCGCCAGGTCGACCAGGTCGCGCACGTCGTCCTCGTCGCGGTAGCGCTGGATCAGCTCGGACGAGGCGAGGTCGGCGTTCTTCTTCGCGGCCTCGCTCAGGCCCAGCGCGTCGTCGAGCGTGACGCCCAGCGTCAGCGGGATGAGCTTGGCCACCGAATCCACGAAGCCGTACGGATAGCCCAGCACGCGCCCGCAGTCGCGGATCGCCGCCTTCGCCGCCATCGTGCCGTAGGTGATGATCTGGCTGACCTTGTCGCGGCCGTACTTGTGGCCGACGTAGTCGATCACCTCGTCGCGCCGGTCCATGCAGAAGTCGATGTCGAAGTCGGGCATCGACACGCGTTCCGGGTTCAGGAAGCGCTCGAACAGCAGGTCGTAGCGGATCGGATCGAGGTCGGTGATGCCCAGCGCCCAGGCCACCAGCGAGCCGGCGCCGGAGCCGCGGCCGGGGCCGACCGGGATGTCGTTGCGCTTGGACCAGTTGATGAAGTCCGCGACGATCAGGAAGTAGCCGGGGAAGCCCATCTTGCAGATGACGTCGAGCTCGGTGTCCAGGCGTGCGCGATAGCCCGCGGCGTCGTGGCCCGGCGCGACTTCGAACTTGGCGAGGCGGCCGTCGAGGCCGCGGTGCGACTCCTCGCGGATCCAGCTGTCGAGCGTGTGGCCCTCGGGCACCGGGAAATCCGGCAGGTAGTACTTGCCCAGGCTCAGCTCGAGGTTGCAGCGCTTGGCCAGCTCGACGGTGTTTTCCAGCGCCTCGGGCAGGTCGGCGAACAGCTCCGCCATTTCTTCGGGCGACTTCAGGTACTGCTCGCGGCTGTAGTCGCGCGGCCGCTTGGGATCGTCGAGCACGCGGCCGGTGGCGATGCACACGCGCGCCTCGTGCGCGTCGAAGTCGTCGGGCGAAAGGAAGCGCACGTCGTTGCTGGCCAGCAGCGGCAGGTCGTGGTGGCCGGCCAGCGCCACGGCGGCGGCGTTGAAGGCTTCCTCGCCGTCGCGCCCGGTGCGGGTGAGCTCCAGGTACAGGCGATCGGGGAAGGCGGCGCGCCATTCGCCCAACAGGCGTCCGGCCTGCTCTTCGCGGCCCGCGGCCAGCAGCTGGCCGAGCAGGCTCTCGCGCCCGGCGATGGCGACGAGGCCGGCGCAGTCGCGGTAGAGCCATTCGGGTTCGATCGCCACGTAATCGCCGGCGTGGCCTTCGAGGAAGGCGCGGCTGATCAGCCGCGACAGCGCCAGGTAGCCGCTGCGGTCCTGGCAGAGCAGGGTGAGCCGCGAGGGCGGGCCGCCGTCGCCGGCGAGCCAGAGGTCGGCGCCGGCCAGCGGCTTGAGGCCGGCGGGTTCGGCGGCCTTGTAGAACTTCACCAGCGCGAACAGGTTGCTGGTGTCGGTGATCGCCACCGCAGGCATGCCCAGCGCCGCGCAGCGCCCGACCAGCTCCGGGATGCGGATGGTCGAGTCGGTGAGCGAGTACTCGCTGTGCAGGTGCAGGTGGACGAAGCTTGGCGTCATGCCGGGGACCGATGGCCGACCGGCAGTTTACCCCGAGGGTGGGGGCGGACAAGGCTTGACAGTCCCTGTTGCCAGGCCCTGCCGCCCGCCCCGTGGAATCGACCGCGTGCCCGGGTTCAGCCCACGCGGAACAGCGCCTGCAGCGGCTCGCCGCCGATGTAGTGGCGGGCGCGGACCTGGCGGCGCTGCTGGAGCAGCGCGACCTCGGCCAGGCAGGCGGTCTCCCAGGCCAGGCGGCGCTCGCGCGGGGTGCCGCGGGGGCGCTCGTCGGCGCGGAAGCGGCAGAAGTCGCGGTAGTCCAGGGTTTCGTCGGCGAAGGCCGGCCACGCCAGTTCGACCAGCAGCGCGTCGTCGAGCTGCCCGAGCAGCGGCTGGGTGTCGGGGATCAGGTCGTCCACCTGCTGCAGGTAGCTGATCAGCATGCGCGCGCGTTCGCGGGTGTCCACGCAGACGTCCCAATCGGTGTCGTTGAGCATGCGGCGCAGGTGCTCGGCGCGCGCCAGGCGCTCGGACAAGATCGCGACGGCGTGCTCGCGCGGCTGGTCCTGCAGCCAGCGCGCCAGGGTGACGAGCTGGTCGGCGCTGACGCGCGGGGCGTTGGGGGCGATCTGCGCGAGCAGCTGGTTGAACTGCTGCACGGCGGCATCGCGCAGTTCGATCTCCCCGACCTGTCGGCGGCGCGAGTCACGCGATTCCGGCGGCAGCGGCAGGTCGAGCGGGGCGGGGTCGTGGCGGGCGTTCATGGCGGTCTTCCGGTTTGGCCGCGGGCCACCGGAACCATTCCGGGGCCTGCGCACATCCTCTGGGATGCGCGGCCAGCATGGACCGTTGCAGCGCGCGCCACGACGCCCTGAAGTCAGCGTGACGTCCGGGCTAATTCAGCGTCGCGACAGTTTCGTGCGCCGAGTCGCCGCGACGCGTCGTCACACCACGCGCAAGGTGCCATCGCCGGGGCCGTATTCGACGTAGGGATGGCTGCGCACGCGATGCAGCTGCTCCCACAGCGCACCTTCCTCCATGCGCGCGGCCAGCCAGTCGTCGCGACCGGGGTGGCCGCCGAAATGCGCGCCGGATTCGTCGCGGAAGCGGCAGAAATCGCGGAAGTCCTCGAGCTCCTCCGCGACCATCGGCCAGGCCAGCTCCACCAGCAGCGCGTCGTCGAGCCGGCCGACGCGCGGCAGGTCGTCGGGAATCAGGTCGCGCGGCTGCGAGACGTAGTCGAGCAGGCGGTAGATGCGTCGCGCCAGCGCCGGCTCCAGCCCCCAGTCGGGATCGACGGCGAGGTCGCGCAGCTCCTGCAGGCGGCCCAGGCGCGCCTGCAGCAGCGCCTCGGACTGTGCCGGCGGCAGCTCGACCAGCCAGCGCGCGACGCTGGCGATGGCGGCGGCCTCGACGTGCGGGGCGTCCGGATGCAGTTCGTGCAGCAGGGCGTTGAAGTCGGCGACGGCCTGGTGGCCGAGCGTGACCGGGGCGTCGCGGGGATCGCCCAGCAGGCCGGCGCGCGCGGCGTGCAGGGGCAGGGCGGGTGTCGCGGGGAGGGGGGCGTCATGGCGCATGGCAGGTCTCGCTGCCGGCCGGTGGAGGGCGCTGCGCGTGGCTGGTCGGCGGGTGCCGCGGGCAGCCGCATCCGGCGGGATGCAAGTCTTGGTCTACGCCTGCCCGGCGCGCCTGTCAAATGCCCGGCAGCGCGGTCGCCAGGCAGGCGCGCACCGGCGCGAAACTGCGTCGATGCTGCGGGCATGGGCCCAGCCGGCGCAGGGCCTCGAGGTGTTCGGGCGTGGGATAGCCCTTGTGCAGCGCGAACCCGTAGCCGGGATGCGCGGACTCGAGTTCGCGCATCAGGTGGTCGCGCGCGACCTTGGCCAGGATCGACGCCGCCATGATCGCGGGCTCGCGCGCGTCGCCCTTCACCAGCGCCTGCGCAGGGCAGGGCAGGCCCGGCGGCAGGCGGTTGCCGTCCACCAGCGCGAGCGTGGCCGCGGGCGAGAGCGCGCGCACGGCGCGCGCCATGCCGGCCATCGTGGCGTGCAGGATGTTGAGGCGGTCGATCTCCTCGATCGGCACCAGCTCGAGGTGCCAGGCCAAGGCGCGCTCGCGGATCAGCGGCGCCAGCGCTTCGCGGCGCGCTTCGCTCAGCGCCTTGGAATCGCCGAGGCCGGCGATCGGGCGCGCGGGGTCGAGGATCACCGCCGCGACCGCGACCGGCCCCGCCAACGGCCCACGGCCGGCTTCGTCGACGCCGGCGACGCGCGCTTCGCTCACGGCGCGGCCAGCAGTTCGGCCACGGCGTCGGCGGCCGCGGACGAGGCATCTCGGCGCAGCTTCAGGTGGATGTGCTGGTAGCGCGGCAGCAGCGCGGCCCGCGCATCGGGGCTGCGGAACCAGTGCATCACCGCTTCGGCCAGGTTCTCCGGCGTGCAGTCCTGCTGCATCAGCTCCGGCACGATCGGCTCGTTGGCCAGCACGTTGGGCAGGCTGTAGCGGTTCACGCGCATCATCCCCAGCAGCATCACGATGCGGTAGGTAAGCGCGGAGATGCGGTAGCCCACCACCATCGGGCGCTTCGCCAGCAGGCCCTCCAGCGCGGCGGTGCCGGAGGCCAGCAGCACCACGTCGGAGGCGACCATGGCGTCGTGCGCCTTGCCGTCGGTCACCACCACGTTGGCCAAGGGCCGGGCGATCAGGCCCTGTTCGATGGCGGCGCGGCAGCCGGGATTGGCCGCCGGCACCACCACGACCAGGCCCGGCACCTGCACGGTGACGCGGCGCGCGGCCTCGATGAATTCCGGGAACAGGCGGTCGATCTCGCCCAGCCGGCTGCCGGGCAGCAGGGCCAGCACCGGCGCCTCGCCCGGCAGGCCGAGCCGCTCGCGCGCGGCGTCGCGATCAGGCTCGAGCGGGAAGGCGTCGGCCAGCGGGTGGCCGACGAAGCGCGCGTCCACGCCATGGCGCTCGTAAATGGGCGGCTCCATCGGGAACAGGCAGAGCACGCGGTCGGCGCTGCGGCCGATCTTCGCCGCGCGGCCCTCGCGCCAGGCCCATACCGAGGGGCTGACGTAGTGCACGGTGCGGATGCCGGCCTGCTTGAGCCGGCGCTCGAGGCCGAGGTTGAAGTCGGGTGCGTCCACGCCGATGAAGACGTCGGGCCGCCACTGCAGCAGGCGCCGGTGCAGGGCGCGGCGCAGGCGCAGCAGGCGCGGCAGGTGCCGCAGCACTTCGGCCAGGCCCATCACCGCCAGTTCGGAGCAGTCGTGCCAGGTGTCCAGGCCGGCCGCGCGCAGGTGTTCGCCGCCGACGCCCGCGAACTCGGCCGTGGGGAAGCGCAGCCGCAGTTCGCGCACCAGGCCCGAGGCCAGCAGGTCGCCCGAGGCCTCGCCCGCCACCACGGCGATGCGCAGCTTCTTGCCGGCCGCCAGGGCCAGCTCGAGCGAGGGCGTCAGGGTGATGCCGGCCACGGCCGGTGCGCGCGGGTCAGCGCAGCAGGCCGCGCGCGCTGCGCTCGATGAACTCGAGCATCAGCCGCACGTCCTGCGATTCGGTGGCGCCCTGGGCCAGCTGCTCGCGGACCTCGGCCATCGGCTTGCCCGACATGTACAGCGCCCGGTAGGCGCGCTTGATCGCGGCGATGCGCTCGGCGTCGAAGCCGCGGCGCTTGAGGCCCTCGGCATTGATGCCGCGCGGCCCGGCGTACTTGTCGGCCACCATCACGAACGGCGGCACGTCGGCATTGACCAGGCTGCCCATGCCGATGAAGGCGTGGTCGCCGATCTTGCAGAACTGGTGGATGGCCGCGAAGCCGCCCAGGATCACCCAGTCGCCCAGCACGGCGTGGCCGGCCAGGGTGGCGTTGTTGGCGAGGATGCACTGGTTGCCGATGATGCAGTCGTGGGCGACGTGCACGTAGGCCATGATCCAGTTGTCGTCGCCGATGCGCGTGATGCCGCCGCCGTCGGCGGTGCCGCGGCTGATCGTGGTGAACTCGAAGATGGTGTTGCGGTCGCCGATCACCAGCTCGGTGCGCTCGCCGCGGAACTTCTTGTCCTGCGGGTCGTTGCCGATCGTGGCGTGGGCGTGGATGACGTTGCCGCGGCCGAGCCGGGTCGGCCCGGTGATGACGCAGTGCGGGCCGATGCGGCTGTCGTCGCCGACCTCGACGTCCGGGCCGATGACCGCAAAGGCGCCGACCCGGACGTTGGCGCCCAGCCGCGCTCCAGGATCGATCTGCGCACTCGGGTGGATCATGTCATTCCTTGCCTTCGGCGCAGAGGATCTCGGCGCTGGCGACCACCTGGCCATCGACGCTGGCGGCGCAGTCGTACAGCGCCATGTTGCGGATCAGGCGCTTGACCTTGACCTCGAAGTCGAGCTTGTCTCCCGGCACCACCATGCGGTTGAAGCGGGCGTTGTCCACCTTCACGAGGTAGAACAGCTTGCCTTCGCTGATCTTGTCGCGCGGCTGCGAGAGCTGGGTCAGCAGGCCGCCGGCCTGGGCCATGGCTTCGACCACCAGCACGCCCGGCATCACCGGACGACCCGGGAAATGGCCCTGGAAGAACGGCTCGTTGAAGGTGACGTTCTTGTAGGCCCGGATCCGCTGGTTGGGCTCCAGCTCGACCACCCGGTCCACCAGCAGGAAGGGGTAGCGGTGGGGCAGCAGGTGCAGGATGCACGAGACATCCACGGGCAGCTTGATGGCGTCGTCGCTCATCGGGTTCCTTGCGTCAATCCTTGGACAGGGCGCCTATCTTACGCGCCAGCTGGTCCAATTGCCTGAAACGGGCGCCATTCCGGCGCCACTGGCGGCTGTCCTGCACCGGCATGCCGGAGGAATATTCGCCCGGTTCGGTGATCGACTGGGTCACCAGGCTCATGGCGGTGACGGTCACCCGGTCGCAGACCTCGAGATGGCCGGTGATGCCCACCGCGCCGCCGATCAGGCAGTAGCGCCCGATGCGCGCGGAGCCGGCGATGGCGGTGCAGCCGGCGACCGCGGTGTGGGCGCCGATGCGGACGTTGTGGCCGACCTGGATCAGGTTGTCCAGGCGCACGTCCTCGGCCAGCACGGTGTCCTCGATCGCGCCGCGGTCGATGCAGGTGTTGGCGCCGATCTCGCAGTCGTCGCCGACCACCACGCCGCCCAACTGCGGCACCTTGATCCACTGGCCGGCGTCCATCGCCAGGCCGAAGCCGTCGGCGCCGAGCACGGCGCCCGGATGCACGCGCACCCGCGCACCCAGCCGCACCCGCGCCACCAGCGTGACGCGCGCCACCAGCACGCTGCCGGGGCCGACCACGCAGTCCTCGCCGACCACGCAGCCCGGGCCGAGCACGGCGCCGGCGGCGATGCGGCTGCGGGCGCCGATGCTGCAGAACGGGCCGACCTCGGCGCCGGCGTCGACCTGGGCGGTCGGGTCCACCGTGGCCAGGGCGTGGATGCCGGGCGCGGGCGCCGCGGGCGTTTCGAACAGCGCGGCGACCTTGGCGAACGCGGTGTACGGGGATTTCGCGACCAGGCAGGGCACCGGGCAATCGCCGGCGTCCGCCGCGGAGACGATGACGGCGCTGGCGGCGGTGCCGGCCAGCTCGGCGCGGTAGCGAGGGTTGGCCAGGAAGCTGACCTGGCCGGCGCGGGCACCCGCGAGGGTGCCGACGCCATCGATCAGGACGCTGCCATCGCCGCGCAGTTCTAGCCCGAACCGGCCGGCGAGGCCGGCCAGGTCGAAGCGGGGCGGCGGGGCGGCCAGGGCGGCTGCCTCAGAACTGGCCGCCGAAGGTGAACTGCAGGCGCTCGACCTGGTCGGTGCGCTCGCGCTGCAGCGGCAGCGCGTAGCTGATCGAGATCGGGCCCATCGGCGACTGCCACTGCACGGCCAGGCCGGTCGAGATGCGCAGGGTCTTGGCTTCCCACTCGTCGACGCCGTTGTAGATGTTGCCGTAGTCGATGAAGGCCGACAGGCGCGTGCTGCGGTTGTCGAACAGGGTCGGGAAGAAGAACTCGAAGGTACCCACGGTCTTGAACGGACCGCCGATCGGCTGGCGGAAGGTGTCGGTGAACCGGTAGAACGGACCGATGGTGTTGACTTCGAAACCGCGCACCGAGCTCGGGCCGCCGGCGTAGTAGTTGCTGAAGAACGGCATGCCGCACTGCTGGGTGGCGCCCGTGACGATGTTGCCGAAGTCGTCGTAGACGCGGCAGTTGCGGTCCTTGGTGACGCCGTAGCTGTCGCCGTAGCCGATGTCCAGCGCCGACTTCAGGCCCAGCCACGAGGTGATCGGGCGGTAGTTCTCGAACACGTAGCTCAGGCGGTAGTACTCGAGGTCGCTGCCCGGCAGCACGAACTCGGCGCCGATGCGATGCAGCGTGCCGCGGGTCGGCATCAGGAAGTCGTTGCGCGAATCGCGCTGCCAGCCGGTCTTCAGGCGCCAGGCGTTGACGTTCCAGCGCCGGTTCGGGCCCAGGGTCAGCGGGTCGGTGGTGGTGGGGTCGGCGTCGTCGTTCTCGATCGGGGTGTTGGGATCGGTGTCGTCGGGCACGTGGAACTGCGGGAAGCGCGCGCGGTCGCCGAGCGCATCCACCAAGTAGTCGATGAGCAGCGGCGGGGTGGCGAAGTCGTCGGTGCTGATCTGGTTGCGGTCGATGCCGAGCGACATGCTGATGCTGTCGGTCTCGGTCAGCGGGATGCCCAGGATCACTTCGCCCGAGGCCACGGCGTTGTCGAACTGCGCCAGGTTGGCGTCGCGGTTCGAGTAGCTGTAGTCGCTGTAGCTGAGGTTGTAGCCCAGGCTGACGCCGTCGTCGGTGAAATACGGGTCGGTGAAGCCGAGCGAGAACTGGTTGGAGAAGCTGTTGTTCTGCGCCGACAGGCTGACGCGGTTGCCGGTGCCCAGGAAGTTGTTCTGCACCAGCTGGATGGTGGTCACCAGGCCGAAGTTCTGCTGGTAGCCCAGGCCGAAGGTGAACTGGCCCGAGTTGCGCTCCTTGACGTTGACGACCAGGTCGACCTGGTCCGGCTGGCCGGCGACCTCGGGGGTCTCGATGTCGACCTCCTCGAAGAAGCCCAGGCGCTGCAGTCGGATCTTCGAGCGGTCGATCGCGGCCTGCGAGAACCACGCGCCCTCGAACTGGCGCATCTCGCGGCGCATGACCTCGTCGGAGGTGCCGACGTTGCCCTTGAAGACGATGCGGCGGACCTGCACGCGCGGGCCCGGGTCGACGAAGAAGTTGATGCCGATCGTGCGCTTCTCGCGGTCGATGTCCGGCACCGGGTTCACCTGGGCGAAGGCGTAGCCGATGTTGCCCAGGGTGGCGATGACGGCGTCGGTGGTCAGCTCGACCAGGCGGCGCGAGAAGGTGTCGCCTTCCTTGAGGATGACCAGCTTCTCGATGTCCTCGATCGGCAGGATGGTGTCGCCCGAGACCTTGGTCGAGGAGATCGTGTAGACCTCGCCCTCGGCGATGTTCGCGGTGACGAAGATGTTGCGCTTCTCGGGGCTGATCGCGACCTGGGTGGACTCGACGTTGAAGTCGACGTAGCCGCGGTCGAGGTAGAAGTTGGTCAGCTTCTCGAGGTCGCCCGAGAGCTTCTCGCGCGAGTACTGGTCGTCGCGGCGGTACCAGGACAGCCAGTTGGTGGTGCCCGATTCCCAGCCCTTGCGGATCTCGTACTCGGGGTAGGCCTCGTTGCCGACGATGTTGATGTCGCTGATGCGCGAGGCCTTGCCTTCGACCACGGTGATCGTGATGTCGACGCGGTTGCGGTCGAGGTTGGCCACCGAGGGGGTGATCGAGGCGTTGTACTTGCCGCGGTTGTTGTACTGGCGGATCAGCTCCTGGGTGACGCGGTCCAGGGCCAGCGGGTTGTAGGTCTCGCCCTCGGCCAGGCCGATGTTGCGCAGGCCGGCCAGCAGGTCCTCGGACTTGATGTCCTTGTTGCCGGTCAGGGTGATGGTGTTGATGGCGGGCCGCTCGGTGACCACCACGACCAGGATGTCGCCCTGCCGCTCGAGCCGGACGTCGCTGAAGAAGCCGGTCTGGAACAGCGCGCGGATCGCCTCGGCCGAGGTGCTGCGGTCCAGGGTGTCGCCCTTTTCGACCGGCAGGTAGGTGAACACCGTGCCGGCGGAGATGCGCTGCAGCCCCTCGACGCGGATGTCGGAGACCGTGAAGGCGGGCTGGTTCTGCGCCTGCACGGGCCCGGCGAGGGCGGCGGCGAGCGCGAGGCTCAGGAGGCAGCGGCGAGCAATGGGTCGCGTCATCATCAATCCGTTGGCGGCGGGCGCACGGGCGCCCGCGAAAGGGGTGGGGTCAGGAACCGAGCCGGAGAATGTCGTTGTAGAAGGCCAGTCCCATGAGGCTGGCCAGCATGGCCAAGCCGATGTACTGGCCCGCCACGAGCGCACGCTCGCCGACCGGGCTGCCCTTGACCAGCTCGATAAGGTAATACAGCAGGTGCCCCCCATCCAAGACCGGGATGGGCAGCAGGTTCATGATGCAAAGGCTCAGGGACAAGATCGCGAGGAAGTTCAGGAACCAGGCCGGGCCCAGGCTGGCGCTGCCGTGGGCGACGCGGGCAATGGTGATCGGGCCCGAGATGTTCTGCAGCGAGGCCTTGCCGGTGACCATCCGCCAGAGCATCCCGGCCACGTCCGAGGCCATCTGGCCGGTCTGGGCCAGGGCCACCGGGACCGCCCGGAGCGGGTTGTAGCGCAGCAGGGCGTCCTGTTCCGGCGCCGCGGCCAGGATGCCGAGGATCCAGGTGGCGGCCTCGCCCTCGCCGACCAGGCGGGGGTCCACCGGCACGGTCACCCGCTGGCCGCCGCGCTCGACCACCAGGTCCAGGGTGCGGCCGGGGGCGGAGAGGCGCTGCAGGGCCGGGCCGATCTGGTCGTAGCCCAGCAGGGGCTCGCCGGCGATCGAGACGATGCGGTCGCCGACCTGCAGCCGGCCCTCGGCGGCGCCGCCGGGCTGGACGCCGCCGACCACGGGCGGGAAGCGCAGCATGAAGCCCAGGTCCTCGAACGGCTGCTCTTCGCGCAGGACCTGGCCCGGCCGGTCGAGCGGCAGCTGCCGGACCGCCTCGCGGCCCTCGGCGGTGCGGACCCGCACCGCGGTCGGCTCGCGATCCATGATGGCGGTGGACAGGGCGATGCCGGCGTCGGTCCAGGTCGGCGTCTCGCGCTCGCCCACGGCCAGCAGGCGGTCGCCCGGCTGGAACCCGGCCTCGGCCGCGATGCCCTCGACCCGCCCGAGCTCGGGCACGGCGTCGGGCTTGCCGATCACGAACATCAGCCAGAGCAGGGCGATGCACAGCAGCAGGTTCGCCACCGGCCCGGCCGCGACGATGGCGATGCGCTGCCAGACCGACTTGGCGTTGAAGCTTTCGTGGCGCTCGTGCGGGGCCACTTCGACCTCGCGCTCGTCGAGCATCTTCACGTAGCCGCCGAGCGGCAGCATCGCCACGACGTACTCGGTGCCGTCCTTGCCGCGCCGGGTCCAGAGCGGCTTGCCGAAGCCGACCGAGAATCGCAGCACGCGCACGCCGCAGCGCCGCGCCACCCAGTAGTGGCCGAACTCGTGGAAGGTGACGAGGATGCCCAGGCTGACGATCAGCCACCAGATCGAGCCGAAGAACTCGGTCATCGCGCGCCCCCGCGAGCCACGAGCCCGCGCGCCAGGCGGCGGGCTTCGGCGTCGGTGGCCATCAGGTCGTCCAGGGAGCCGGCGGGCGATGCGGGCATGGCGTCGAGGCAGGCCTGGATGAGGTCGGGAATGCCTAGGAAACCCAGTTCGCCCTGAAGAAAGGCTGAAACGGCGATTTCATTGGCCGCGTTCAGCACCGCGGGCGCGGTGCCGCCGGCTTCGAGCGCGCGGAAGGCCAGCGCCAGGCAGGGGAAGGCGGCCAGGTCGGGCGCCTCGAAGTCAAAGCGCGCCAGTGCCGCCAGGTCCAGCGGCGCCACGCCCGAATCGATGCGCTCGGGCCAGGAAAGGCCGTAGGCGATCGCGGTGCGCATGTCCGGGTTGCCCAGCTGGGCCAGCACCGAGCCGTCCACGTAGTCCACCAGCGAGTGGATGACGCTCTGCGGGTGCACCACCACTTCGATGCGGTCGGCCGGCAGGCCGAACAGGTGCCGTGCCTCGATCACCTCCAGGCCCTTGTTCATGAGGGTGGCGGAATCGACCGAAATCTTGCGGCCCATCACCCAGTTCGGGTGCGCGCAGGCCTGGTCGGGCGTGACCGCGGCCAGCGAGTCGCGGCGGCGGCCGCGGAAGGGGCCGCCGGAGGCCGTGAGCAGCAGGCGGCGCACGCCGCCGCGGCCGCCGTCGGCCGGCAGGCACTGGAAGATGGCGTTGTGCTCGCTGTCGACCGGCAGCAGGGTGGCGCCGCCCGCCGCCACCGCCTGCATCAGCAGGTCGCCGGCCAGCACCACCGATTCCTTGTTGGCCAGCAGCAGGCGCTTGCCCGCGCGGGCCGCGGCCAGGGTGGAGGCAACGCCGGCGGCGCCGACGATGGCGGCCACCACGATGTCGTTGGCCGGGTCGGCGGCGATCTCGTCCAGGGCGGCCGGCCCCGCCAGCGCGCGCGTGGGCAGGCCCAGCGCACGCAGCCCGTCGCGCAGGGCGGCGTAGCCGTCCGGGTCGGTGATGACCGCTGAATCGGGCCGGAACCGCGCGCACAGCGCCAGCAGTTCATCGACCCGCGAGTGGGCGCTGAGCGCGCCGATCCGGAAGCGCCCGGGGTGCCGCGCGACGACGTCGAGGGTGGAGCCGCCGATCGATCCGGTGGCCCCCAGCAGCGCGATCGTCTTCAGAGGCCCAGCCATGCCTTGCCCACCACGAACACCGGCAGCGCGGCCAGCAGGCTGTCGAGCCGGTCCATCAGGCCGCCGTGGCCGGGGAAGAGCGCGCCGGAATCCTTCACGCCGGAGTGCCGCTTCATCAGGCTCTCGAACAGGTCGCCGACCACCGAGATCGCCGCCGTCAGCACGGTCAGCAGCACCAGCGCCGGCAGCGAGGCCCAGCCCAAGCCCAGCAGCGGCAGCGCCGCCAGCGCCAGCAGTGCGCTGGCCGCGAGGCCGCCCCAGACGCCTTCCCAGGTCTTGCCCGGGCTGATCGCGGGCGCCAGCTTGCGGCGGCCCCAGCGCGACCCGGCGAAGTAGGCGCCGCTATCAGCGGCCCACACCAGCAGCACCGCGAACAGGGTCCAGCGCGGGCCGAACTCGCCCTCGGAATGCAGCCAGCCCAGCGCGCACCAGGCGGGGACCACGCACAGGCTGCCGGCCAGCAGCTTCAGCCCGCGGGCGCGCTGGCTGTCGCCGGTGCCGAAGCCCGGGCGCGCCAGCCACAGGCAGACCAGGCCCCACCAGGCCACGCCGACCAGGCCCACCAGCTTGAGCGTGAACAGGCTCGGCCCGCCGCCCCAGACCAGGGCCGCCATCATCAGCGCATTGGCGGTCAGGAACAGGATGCGCGGAGTCTTGTCCTCGATCCCGGCGAAGGCCGTCCACTCCCACAGGCCCGCCAGCATCACCGCGGCGACCAGCGCCGCCAGCCAGGGCGTGGGCAGGAACAGCAGCGCCAGGATCGGCAGCGGCGCGAGGATCAGGGCGGTGGTGACGCGCTGGCGCCGGCTCATGCGTTGCTCCCGGCCACCTGGGCACTGGTCAGGCCGAAGCGACGTTCGCGGTCGGCGAAGTCGGCGAGGGCGGCATCCAGCACCGTGCGATCGAGGTCGGGCCAGAGGGTTTCGGTGAACCACAGCTCGGTGTAGGCCAGCTGCCACAGCAGGAAATTGCTGATGCGCAGGTCGCCGCCGGTGCGGATGAAAAGATCGGGGGCCGGCAGGTCGGCCAGGCCGACGTGGCGGCCGACGAGGGTCTCGTCGATGCAGGACGGATCGAGCCGGCCCGCGGCGGCCTCGGCCGCCAGGTGGCGGCAGGCCTGGGCGATGTCCCAGCGGCCGCCGTAGCCCGCGGCGATCGTCAGCACCAGGCGCGGGTTGGCCGGCGCGGCGGCCTCGGCCTGCGCCATCCGGACGCGGATCGCCTCCGGGAACTGGGCGCGCTCGCCGAGGAAGGCGACGCGCACGCCGCGGCGGTGCAGTTCGTCCACCTCGGAATCGAGCATGCGCAGGAACAGCTTCATCAGCGCGCCCACTTCCTCCTGCGGCCGGTTCCAGTTCTCGCTGGAGAAGGCGAACAGGGTGAGGGCCTCGATGCCGCGGTCCAGGCAGTAGTCGACGCACACCTGCACGGCCTTGGCCCCGGCGCGGTGGCCGAGGGTGCGCGGGCGCTGGCGGCGCTCGGCCCAGCGCCCGTTGCCGTCCATGATGACGGCGAGGTGGCGGGGCAGGCGCGCGGCGGGCGGGGCGGCGGACATTCGGGCGGCGTGGCTCAGACCGCCATCAGTTCCTGTTCCTTGGCTTTCACCACCTCGTCCACGTCCTTGACGTGCTTGTCGGTGAGCTTCTGGATCTCGTCCTCGGCGCGGCGGGCGTCGTCCTCGGTGACCTGCTTTTCCTTCAGCAGTTCCTTGACGTGCTGGATCGCGTCGCGGCGGATGTTGCGGATGGCGACCTTCGAATTCTCGCCCTCGGCATGCACGTGCTTGGAGAGCTCCTTGCGGCGCTCCTCGGTCAGCGGCGGCAGGTTGATGCGGATGGCGGTGCCGGCGGTGTTCGGGTTCAGGCCCAGGTCGGAGGACAGGATGGCCTTCTCGACCGCGGCGACCATGCCCTTCTCCCAGGGCGTGATCAGCAGCGAGCGCGCGTCGGCGACCGACACCGTGGCCACCTGCGACAGCGGCATGTCCGAGCCGTAGTAGTTCACCTTCAGGTGGTCGACCAGGGCGGTGGTGGCGCGGCCGGTGCGCAGCTTGGTGAGCTCCTGGCGGAAGCCGTCCACGCTCTTGGCCATGCGGGTGGTGGCGTCTTTCTTGATGTCGTTCAGCATCTGGGGCTCCGCGTCGAATCTGGGCAGTCGCGCATTATAGGCGGGCAGGGGGCCGGTGGTTCAGGCGCAGACCAGGGTGCCCAGGTCCTCGCCCCGGAGGATCCGCATCAGGGCGCCGGGCTGCATCATGTCGTAGATGCGCAGGGGCACCTGGTTGTCGCGGCACAGGGCGAAGGCGGCGGTGTCCATGACCTGCAGGTTGCGGGCGATGACCTCGTCGTAGCTCAGGCGGTCGAACTTCTTCGCGCCCGGGTTCTTCTTCGGGTCGGCGTCGTAGATGCCGTCGACCTTGGTGGCCTTGAGCAGCAGGTCGGCGCCGATCTCGCTGGCGCGCAGGGCCGCGGCCGAGTCGGTGGTGAAGAAGGGGTTGCCGGTGCCGGCCGCGAACAGGGCGATGCGGCCCTTCTCCATGTGCCGGATGGCGCGGCGGCGGATGTAGTCCTCGCAGACCTCGTTGATCTTGATGGCGCTCATCACGCGGGCGAAGCCGCCCTGCTTCTCGAGCGCATCGGCCATGGCCAGCGCGTTGATCACGGTGGCCAGCATGCCCATGTGGTCGCCGGTGACGCGGTCCATGCCGGCGGCGGCCAGGCCGGCGCCGCGGAAGATGTTGCCGCCGCCGATCACCAGGCCCACTTCGGCGCCGGCGCGCTGCACCGCGACGATCTCGGCCGCCAGGTCGCTGATCACCACCGGGTCGATGCCGTAATCCACGTTCCCCATCAGGGCCTCGCCGGACAGCTTGAGCAGGATGCGGCGGTACTTGAGGGGGGCGGTGCTCATGGGTCTCTCCGGGGGCAGGCAAACGCGCAGATTCTAGCCGATCGCGGCCCTGTGGGAGGGACTTCAATCCCGATGCTTCTGGGATGGAGCTGTCTTAGCCACTGATGAACACAGATGAACACGGATAAAGCAAAAACACTGGATTGGGTCCAAGGTCCATTCCAAGCGCTTTTGACCTATCGGTGTTCATCTGTGTTCATCAGTGGCCAAAACAAAAAACCCGGCCGGAGCCGGGTTTTTCGTGACTTGCGGGAGGTCTTTCAGACCGCCATGGCCTTGGCGACTTCGGCGGCGTAGTCCTCTACGACCTTCTCGATGCCTTCGCCGACGGCCAGGCGCTGGAAGCCGATGACTTCGGCGCCGGCGGCCTTCAGGGTGGCCTCGACCGACAGGTCGGTGTTGAGCACGTACGGCTGGCCGTAGAGGGTGACCTCGTTGACGATCTTGGCGACCTTGCCGCCGATGATCTTCTCGAGGATCTCGGCCGGCTTGGCGCGGTCCTTGTCGGACATCTTGGCCAGCTCGATTTCCTTTTCCTTGGCCAGGAAGTCGGCCGGCACGTCGGCCGCCTTGTTGTACGGCGGGTTCATCGCCGCCACGTGCATGGCGATGCCGCGGGCCAGCTCGGCGTCGCCGCCCTTGAGCTCGACCAGCACGCCGATGCGGCCGCCATGGATGTAGGCGGCCACGTGGTTCGTGGTGTCGACGCGGGCCAGGCGGCGCACGTCCACCTTCTCGCCGACCTTGGCGATGACCGCGGCGCGGCCTTCCTCGACCGTCTCGCCCGAGGCGAGCTTGGCCGACTTCAGGGCTTCCGCGTCAGCGGCGCCCGAGGCCAGCGCGGCCTGCGCGACGGCGGCGGTGAAGGCCAGGAAGTTGTCGTCCTTGGCCACGAAATCGGTCTCGGAGTTGACCTCGACCAGCACGGCCTTGCCGCCGTCCTGCGCGGCCACGATGCGGCCTTCGGCGGCGACGCGGTCGGCCTTCTTGTCGGCCTTGGCCAGGCCCGACTTGCGCAGCCACTCGGCGGCGGCGTCGATGTTGCCGGCGTTCTCGGTGAGCGCCTTCTTGCACTCCATCATGCCGGCGCCGGTGCGCTCGCGCAGGTCCTTGACCAGGGATGCGGTGATTTCCATGGGGTTCTCCAGAATCAGTGGGAGCCGCGGCGACGCGGGGTCGCCTCGGCCGGAACAGGTGCCGCGGCGCACTCTGGCGCCGCGGCATGACGCCGCGGTGACTTACTTGGCGGCGCGCGGACCGCGCGGGGCGCGCTTGGCGTCGTCGCGCGGCGGACGCGGACCGCGCGGGGCGGCCTTCTTGTCTTCCTTGGCGACCGGGTTGCCCTCGGCGTCGAGCTCGACGAACTCGTCGGCGGCCACGTGGGCCTGCGGCGAGGCGGCCTTGCCCTCGAGCACGGCGTCGGCCGCGGCGCGAACGTACAGCTGCACGGCGCGGATGGCGTCGTCGTTGCCCGGGATCGGGTAGTCGACCAGGTTGGGGTCGTAGTTGGTGTCGACCACGGCGATGACCGGGATGCCGAGCTTCTTGGCTTCCTGCACGGCGATGTTCTCGTGGCCGATGTCGATCACGAACAGCGCGTCCGGCAGGCGGTTCATTTCCTTGATGCCGCCCAGCGACGCTTCCAGCTTGTCGCGCTCGCGGCGCAGGGTCAGCACTTCATGCTTGACCAGCTTCTCGAAGGTGCCGTCGGTCTCGGCGGCCTCGAGCTCCTTCAGGCGGGCGACCGACTTCTTCACGGTGGCGAAGTTGGTCAGGGTGCCGCCCAGCCAGCGCATGCTCATGTACGGCATGTTGCAGCGGATGGCCTCTTCCTTGATGGACTCGCGCGCCGAACGCTTGGTGCCGACGAACAGCACGGTGCCGCGCTTCTGGGCGATGCCCGAGATGAAGTTCATCGCGTCGACGAAGAGCGGGAGGGTCTTCTCGAGGTTGATGATGTGGATCTTGCCGCGGGCGCCGAAGATGTACGGGCCCATCTTGGGGTTCCAGTAGCGGGTCTGGTGGCCGAAGTGCACGCCGGCTTCCAGCATCTGGCGCATGGTGACCTGGGACATTGCGAATTTCCTTTCACGACAGGGAGCCGGCCGCACGCTGGCGGCTTCGGAGCTCCGGGGTTGGGCCTCCACCAGGCGGCCGTCTCGAACCTCGGGAAGTCCCGAGGCACCCCGGGACGGGGGATGGCCTGGTGTGTGTATTCACCGGTGACGCCCGGCGTGGGCGGTTCGAAGGCGGACCGTGCCGTTGGGGGAACGGGCCGTTTCGAGCCGCGGGAGTATAGCCCGCTGGCCTAACCCCCCGCAAGTAATGGATAATCCCGGCCCATGAGGATCACCCTGAAGAGCCCCGAAGACATCGAGCGCATGCGCGTCGCCGGCCGCCTGGCCGCCGAGGTGCTGCAGGTCGTCGCCCCCCACGTGAAGCCGGGCGTGACCACGGCCGAGCTGGACCGGATCTGCCACGACCACATCGTCGACGTCCAGAAGGCGATCCCGGCCAACGTCGGCTACAAGGGCTTCCCTGCCACGGTCTGCACCTCGGTCAACAACGTCATCTGCCACGGCATCCCGAGCGAGTCCAAGGTCCTCAAGGACGGCGACATCATCAACATCGACGTCACCGTCATCAAGGACGGCTGGCACGGCGACACCAGCCGGATGTACTTCGTCGGCGAGCCCAGCATCAAGGCCCGGCGCCTGGTCGAGGTGACGCGCGAGGCCATGTTCCGCGGCATCCGCGTGGTCAAGCCGGGCGCCACCCTGGGCGACATCGGCCATGCCATCCAGAAGTACGCCGAGGGCGAGCGCTTCTCGGTGGTGCGCGAGTACTGCGGCCACGGCATCGGCCAGATCTACCACGAGGACCCGCAGGTGCTGCACTACGGCCAGCCGATGTCCGGCATCGTGCTGCAGAAGGGCATGACCTTCACCATCGAGCCGATGATCAACGAGGGCAGCCGCCACACCAAACTGCTCGGCGACGGCTGGACCGTGGTCACCCGCGACAAGTCGCTGTCGGCCCAGTGGGAGCACACGGTGGCCGTCACCGACGACGGCGTCGAGATCCTGACCCGCCTGCCCGGCGACGACAACGAGCTGTGACCGGGGCCGGCCGGTGAGCGCCGTCCCCACGCCCGAACCCCCGTTGGCCGCGGCCCTGTCCGCGGCCGCCGACGACGCTGCCTGGCGCGAGGCCGCCAAGGCCGGCCTGGCCGCCCGCCGCGCCGACCTGCGCCGCCGCTTCGAGGCCGGGGAGGCAATCGACCGCCTGGTCGGCTTGTGCTGCGAGGCCAGCGATGCCGTGGTGGCCTCGGCCTGGGCCCGTTGCCTGCCACCCGGTGCGCCGCTGCAGCTGCTGGCCACCGGCGGCTACGGCCGGGCAGAGCTCTACCCGCAATCCGACATCGACCTGCTGGTGCTGGGCGAACCCGCCGCCCAGCAGGCGCACGAGGCCGCGATCGGCCGCTTCTTCTCCCTGCTCTGGGACGCCGGGCTGGCCACCAGCCAGGCGGTGCGCTCGCTGGCGCAGTGCGTCGAGGCCGGGCGCGAGGACATCACCGTGCTGACCTCGCTGATGGAGTGCCGCGCGCTGGCCGGCGACGACGGTGCCCCCGCGGCCCTGGCCGCCGCGCTGTCCCCCGCCGTGCTGTGGCCGCCGGCCGAGTATTTCGCCGCCAAGCGCGAGGAGCAGCGCGCCCGCCACGCCCGCTTCCACGACACCGCCCACAACCTCGAGCCCAACCTCAAGGAAGGCCCGGGCGGCCTGCGCGACCTGCAGACCGTGACCTGGATGGGCATGCGCCTTTACGGCGTACCCGGCCTGCGCGCGCTGGTGCCGCTGGGCCTGCTGGGCGAGGACGAGTGCGCCAGCCTCGAGCGCGAGTGGCGCCAGCTGGCGCGCCTGCGCTTCGGCCTGCACCTGCTGGCTGGCCGGCGCGAGGAGCGCCTGGGCTTCGACCACCAGAAGACGCTGGCGGCGATGCTGGGCCTAAAGGACGAACACCGCGACAACCTCGCGGTCGAGCAGATGATGCAGGGCTTCTTCCGCAGCGCCGCCACCGTGATGCGGATCAACGACCGCCTGCTGCAGCGCTTCGAGGAGCAGCTTTCGGGCGAGGAATCGCCGGTGCCGGTGGCCGACGGCTACGAGCTCCGCCACGGCTACCTGGCGATGCGCGCGCCGGAGCGACTGCGCGGGGGCGCGGCCCCGATGTTCGAACTGTTCGCGGCCTGGGACCGGGCGCCGCAGGCCCGCGGCCTGCATTCGGAAACGGCGCGGGCGCTGGGCGAATCGCTGTCGGCGATCCGGCCCTGCGACGAGCAGCCGCCGGAAGTGCGCCGGCAGTTCATGGCGCTGCTGGAATCGCCGCAGGCCGTCGCTACGCTGACGCGCATGGCCCGGCTGGGCGTGCTGGCGCGCTACCTGCCGGCGTTCGGCAGGGTGTCGGGGCGCATGCAGTACGACCTCTTCCACGTCTACACGGTCGACCAGCACACGCTCACCGTGCTCGCGCACATGGACGGCTTCGCGCGCCGCATCGACGAGCGCTTCGCGATCGCGCACGAGGTGCTGCCGCGCCTGCGCAAGCCGCACCTGCTGCTGCTGGCCGGGCTCTTCCACGACATCGCCAAGGGCCGCGGCGGCGACCACTCCGAGCTGGGCGCGGTGGACGCGCGCGAGTTCGCGGCGGTGCACGCACTGCCCGCGGCCGACGGCGACCTGGTGGCGTGGCTGGTCGAGCAGCATCTGCTGATGTCGGTGACCGCGCAGCGCCAGGACATCTCCGACCCCGAGGTCGTCGCGCGCTTCGCCAACAAGGTCGCCGACCGCGAGCACCTCGACTACCTGTACCTGCTGACCTGCGCCGACATCGCCGGCACCAGCCCCAAGCTCTGGAATGCGTGGAAGGACCGGCTGCTGGCCGACCTGTACTCGGCCACGCGCTTCGCGCTGCGCCGCGGCCTCGAGAACCCGGTGCACGCCAACGAGATCATGGCCGAGACCCGCGCCAAGGCGATGGAACGGCTGCTGGGCGAAGGCCTGGACGAGGCGACGGTGCAGGCGATCTGGGCGGCGTATCCCGATGTCGGCTTCCTGCGCTACCGGCCCGAGCAGATCGCGTGGCAGACGCGCGGCATCGCCGAATCCGACGCCGGCGACACCGTGGTGCTGGTGCGCCCGCACCTGCAGGCAGGCGGGCTGGAGGTGTTCGTGCGCGCGCTTGACCGCGACGGCCTGTTCGCGGCGCTGGTGGCCACGCTCGACCGCCTCGGCCTGAACGTGCTCGAGGCGCGCGTGCTCAACTCCAGCGACGGCCATGCGCTCGACACCTTCCAGCTGATCGCGCCGCAGGGCGTCGCGCCCGAGGCCGATGCCGTGGTGGCGGCGATCAAGGCCGCGCTGCGCGATCCCGCGCGCGTGCGCCCGGCGCGCCGCGCCGCGCCGCGGCAGCTGCGCCACTTCCGGGTGCCGGCGCGCGTCGCCTTCGACACCGTGGCCGATGGCCGCCGCACGCGCATGAGCCTGGTCTGCACCGACCAGCCCGGGCTGCTGGCCGGCGTGGCCCAGGTGCTGCGCCAGCACCACCTGCGCGTGCACGACGCCCGCATCGCCACTTTCGGCGAGAAGGTCGAGGATTTCTTCCTGCTCACCGACGAGCGCGACCGCGCCGTCGAGGACCAGGCCCTGTTGGACAAGCTGAGCCAGGCCATCGTGGCCTGCGTCGACGGAGAGACGGACCATGGCAAGAAAGAAGCCCGCCCTTGAGCAGCTGCAGGCGATCATCGAGGACGCGTTCGAGCGCCGCGCCACGCTGAGCGCCGCCGAGATCGAGGGCTCCACCCGCCCGGCGGTGGAGGAGGCGATCGCGCTGCTCGAATCCGGCAAGGCCCGTGTCGCCGCGCCGGCCGGCAAGGGCTGGGAGGTGAACGAGTGGCTGAAGAAGGCCGTGCTGCTGTACTTCCGCGTCAACGACATGCAGCTGGTGGAAAGCTACCCCGCGCCGTTCTGGGACAAGGTGCCGCTGCGCTTCGAGGGCTTCGACGAAGGCGACTTCCAGAAGCTGGGCGCGCGCGTGGTGCCGGGCGCGATCGTCCGCGCCGGCGCGCACATCGGCAAGGACGTGGTGCTGATGCCGAGCTTCGTGAACATCGGCGCCCACGTCGGCGCCGGCACCATGGTCGACACCTGGGCCACGGTCGGCAGCTGCGCCCAGATCGGCAAGAACTGCCACCTCTCGGGCGGCGCCGGCATCGGCGGCGTGCTCGAGCCGCTGCAGGCCAGCCCGACGATCATCGAGGACGACTGCTTCATCGGCGCCCGCGCCGAAGTGGTCGAGGGCGTGGTGGTGGAGAAGGGCAGCGTGATCGGCATGGGCGTGTTCATCGGCCAGAGCACCCGCATCTACAACCGCGCCACCGGCGAGGTCAGCTACGGCCGCGTGCCGGCCGGCAGCGTCGTGGTCTCGGGCTCGCTGCCCTCGGCCGACGGCAAGTACTCGCTGTACTGCGTCGTGATCGTGAAGCAGGTAGACGCCAAGACGCGCGCCAAGACCTCGGTGAACGAGCTGTTGCGGGGTGCGGTGGAATGACCACGGTCTACGGCCTCGATTCCTGCGACACCTGCAAGAAGGCGCGCAACTGGCTCAAGCGCTTCGAGCTGGCGCACGAGTTCACCGACTACCGGGCGAACCGCGTGCCGGCGGAGACGCTCAAGGCCTGGGCCGCGCAGCTGGGCGGCTGGGACAGGCTGATCAACAAGGCCTCCACCACCTGGCGCCAGCTGCCGGAGGCGCGCAACTCGCCGGCCTCGGACCCGGAGTGGACGCTGCTGCTCAAGGAGCACCCGGCGCTCATCAAGCGCCCGGTGCTGGTGACCGACGACGGCACCGTCAGCGTAGGATTCACCGACAACGGCTGGAAGCTTCGGTTCGGGATCAAGAAATGAGCGACGTGCTGGCCCTCACGAACGACCTGATCGCGCGGCCGTCGGTCACCCCCGACGACGCCGGCTGCCAGGCCATGATTTCCGAACGGCTGGCGCGCGCGGGCTTCCGCTGCGAGCAGATCGACTTCGGCGCGGTTAAGAACCTCTGGGCCAGCCACGGCGAGGGCGGCGACGTGCTCTGCTTCCTCGGCCACACCGACGTGGTGCCGCCGGGTCCGCGCGACGCCTGGGCCAGCGACCCGTTCACGCCGACGATCCGCGACGGCTACCTGTACGGCCGCGGCGCCGCCGACATGAAGGGCAGCGTGGCTGCCTTCGTGCTGGCGCTCGAGCAGTTCGTGGCCGCGAACCCCGGCCATCCGGGCACCGTCGCGCTGCTGCTCACCTCGGACGAAGAGGGCGACGCCATCGACGGCGTGCGCAAGGTCGCCGAGCATTTCCGCGCCACCGGCCGCCGCATCGATTTCTGCGTCACCGGCGAGCCGTCTTCGAAAGAAGTGCTGGGCGACCTGCTGCGCGTCGGCCGCCGCGGCACGCTGTCGGGCACGCTCACGGTGCACGGCATCCAGGGCCACGTGGCCTACCCGGAGAAAGCCCGCAACCCGATCCACCAGGCGATGCCGGCGCTGGCCGAACTCACCGCGCGGCGCTGGGACGAGGGCTACCCGGAATTCCCGGCCTCGAGCTTCCAGGTCTCGAACATCCATTCCGGCACCGGCGCCAACAACGTCATCCCGGGGCACTGCGAGGTGCTGTTCAACTTCCGCTACAACCCGGGCTGGAGTGCCGAAGCGCTGGAGCGTGAAGTGCACGCCGTGCTCGACCGCCACGGCCTGCAATACGACCTGCGCTGGCACCGCGGCGGCGAACCCTTCCTGACCCGCGAGGGCAGGCTGCGCGCGGCGGTGCGCGCGGTGCTGATGGAGCAGTGCGGCACGACGCCGGACGAAAACACCGGCGGCGGCACCTCGGACGCCCGCTTCATCGCGCCCCTGGGCGCCGAGGTGGTGGAGGTGGGTCCGGTGAACGCCACCATCCACAAGGTCGACGAGCGTGTCGCCGTGGCCGAGCTCGAGCGCCTCCCCGCGCTTTACCGAGCCATCGCCGAGCGACTGCTGTCCCGCTGACCCCCGCTTACCGCTCTCCCATGCTCAGGCGGCCTGGTTGAACCAGGCCTGTTCGGCGGCCACGGTGGGCTTGTGGTCCTTGAGTTCGCGCAGGATGCCCAACACCTCGCGGTGCACGGCCATCAGGCCCTCGTTCGGGGTGCCGCGGGTCTCGTGGTAAACCACGGCCAGCCAGAGCGCGATGCTGCGCTGGCGCAGCTGGATCGAGCGGTCCTTGGCGCGCGCGGCCGCCACGGCGGCGACCGGGGTCCAGGGACGATAGGGCGTGGCTTCGCTGTCGCCATGCAGGTGCGGCATCGGCAGGCGCGCCGCGGCCTGGATCTCGGCGAGGGTGAGGTCGGTGGTTTGCTTGCGCTGCTCGGCGTTCATCGCCAGCACGGCCTGGCGCACGGCCGCGGCCTGGCGGGCGAGCATGGCGCGACGCCACTGCGTCAGTAAAACGATCAGAAGTTGCATGTGAATCCACCTCGCCGTGCAAAGAAGTCGGTGAGGCGGATCGCTCCCCCTGACGGCGATCCACCCGTCGCTGCGCCGGCGGAGCTTGCCGGGCAGTGGACCGTTTATGGCCCAATTCGTGACGCCTGTCAGCTTTCCTTCATCAAAATGTGAACTTGTTCACATTTCAGGGGCCGGGCCTGCCGGCCGGAGGGCGAGGCGATGGGCCGGCTCGCCCGGCAGGAAGGGCGTCGGCTCGCCGCGAACCCAGGCCGCGTGGCCGGCACCCCAGAAGGGCGACAGCGGGTGGCCGCTCTGGCCGCCCGGCATGTGCCCGTAGCCTTCGGCCTCGCGGCCGGGCGAAACCACCATGCGCTGGCTGGCGCCGAAGCCGGGCGACTGCACCAGCGGCATGTGGCCGTCGCCGCGCAGGGGTTCGGCCGGCATGCACAGCGGGCCGCGCAGCAGGCCGGGCAGGGCGCCCGCCAGCGGGTGGCAGATGCGCGCGGTGTTGCGCTCGCCCCAGCGGCGCTCGGCCAGCGGACCGGCGGCCTCGAGTTCGCCGCGCAGCTCGCGCGCGGCGTCGGCCAGCAGCATTTCCCAGCTTTCGAAGCGGCGCGGCAGCAGGTGCTCCGGCCGCGACTGCAGCAGCGGCCAGGCCACCGCTTCCATCTGCGGCAGGTCGGGCATCACGAAGTCCTCGCCCAGCGCGGCCTGGGCCGGCGCCGTCAGCCCGTTCTGGATGCGCTCGACCACGGCCAGGCGCCAGCCGCGCACCAGGCGGTAGCCGGCGCTGTCGACGCTGGCGCGGCCGTTCCAGTCGGCCGATGCGGCGGCGATCGCCTGCAGGTCGGCGCTGCCGCTGCGCGCGGCTTCGTCGAGCAGCAGCTGGTGCCAGCGTGCGAGGAACAGCGCGCGGTCGTCCATCTGCAGGGCCAGCAGGTCCTGCTCCGACAGCACCGGCTTTTCGCGCAGGAAATCGCGGATCTGCCTCGCGCGGGCGCCGTTGGCGTAGCCGGCGTCGCCGACCAGGGCCAGCGCCTCGCCGTCCACGACGCGCGCGTTGGCGGTCCACAGCACCCCGTCGGCGGGATCGACCACGCTCGGATTCTCGGTGGACGGCAGCCAGCCGGCCCAGCGGCAGGCGTCGGCGACCCGCAGCGGCGCCTGCGGCGCGCACGCCCCGGCGCGCTCCGGCATCTGCGCGGTCAGGCGCCAGGCGATGCGGCCGTGGCGGTCGGCCATCATCAGGTTCTGCGCCGGGATGCCCGCGGTGTCGGCCACCGCCAGGCCCTGGTCGAGGTTGCCGGCCCAGGCCAGGTCGGCCAGCCCGAAGTTGAGCGAGCCGGGCAGCTGCGCCGTCCAGCGCAGCGCGAGCGCGCTGCCGTCGTCGAGCTCGCGCGTGATCGGGCCCCAGCGCGTCTCGCGCACCTTGAGCTCGACCGGGTCGCCGCCCTTCACCTGGATCCATTCGCTGGCCACGCGCAGCGCGGCGACGCCGTCGGGCACGCGGTACTTGAGCCTGTCGGCGTCGGTGAACTCGACGCGGTAGAAATCGAGCCAGTCGCCGTAGCTGTTGGTGAAGCCCCAGGCCACGTGCGTGTTGCTGCCCACGATCACCGCCGGGATGCCGGGCAGGGTGAAGCCGCTGACGTCGACCTGGCCGCCCGGCGCACGCGCGTCCGGGTATTTCATGCGCGCGCGGAACCACAGGTTGGGCGCGCGCAGGCCCAGGTGCATGTCGTTGGCGACGATGGCGCGGCCATCGGCGGTGCGCGAGCCGGCGACCGCGAAGTTGTTGCTGCCGGGCGCGGCCGGTTCGGACACGTCGTAGCCGTTGCCCTCGCCGGGCATGGGCAGCGTGCGCAGGTCGAGCACGTCCGGGCCGGGCAGCACGGCGTTGCCGCGCGCGGCGCCGACCAGCGGCGCGTCCCACTCGCTGCCGTCGGTGGCGATCAGGTCGTAGAGCGGCGCCGGCACCACCTCGCGGATGCGCCACAGCGCCAGCTCGCGCGAGTTGGTCTCGTCCTGCAGGTCGAAGAACATCGCATAGCCCACCAGCGCGATGTCCGGCACGGTCCACGGCTCGGGTTCGGCCTGCAGCAGGTAGTAGGGCCAGGGCTTGCGCTCAAGCGCCAGCAGGCCGGCGTTGACGCCATCGCGGTAGGCCTCGAGCACCGGCAGGCGGTCGCCGGCGATCTGCCGCAGTGAGTCGTCCACGCGCGCCCGCAGGCGATGCACGCGCACTTCCTTGTCGCGCTCCAGCGCCAGCGGCCCGAACAGCGCCGAGAGCTCGCCGGCCGCCGAGCGCCGCAGCAGGTCCATCTCGAAATAGCGCTCCTGCGCGTGCAGGAAGCCGAGCGCGCGGGCCGCGTCCGCTTCGTTCGCCGCCTCCACGGTGGCGAGGCCGAGCGCGTCGCGCGTCACCGTCGCGGGCGCCGCCAGGCCCTCGAGCGCCAGCTCGCCGTCGAGCGTGGCCAGGCTGCCGCGCGCCAGCCACCACGCCACGCCCGCCGCGACCAGGCCCAACAGCAGCAGGACGATGAGCAGGCGGGAAAGGATACGGACGGCTTTGCGCATGGCGTGGGTTGCTTGCGAAGGGAGACCGTGCCTAGGATGGCCCATGTCCTGCCGCCTCGCCATCGCCCGCTGCTCCGACCCGACCCGGGTCGCACCGGCCTGCGCGAACGCCAACAACGCCAATAACAACAATCGTCCCCGTCCGCGGGTCGACGACTTGGCGCGCTAGCTAAACCCAGCCCCCCAGTCCACGACGGCCCGCACTGACGAAGTGCGGGCCGTTTCCGTTTGCGTCGCCAAAAACCCACCAGGAGCCCGTCCCATGTGTTCGATACTCGGAGTGTTCGACCTGCGCCCCGGCGCCGACCTGCGTCCACTGCGGCCGCTGGCGCTGTCCCTGTCCGCGCGCCAGCGCCACCGCGGGCCCGACTGGTCGGGCGTGTTCGCCGAGCCGCGCTGCCTGCTGGTGCACGAGCGCCTGGCCATCGTCGACCCGGCCGGCGGCGCCCAACCGCTGCGCTCGGCCGACGGCGGGCTGGCGCTGGCGGTGAACGGCGAGATCTACAACCACCGTGAACTGGCGCGCGGCCTGGCCACGCCCTACGACTTCCAGACCGGCTCCGACTGCGAGGTCATCAACGCGCTCTACCGCGAGTCGGGCACCGCCGGCATCGCGCGCCTCAACGGCATCTTCGCCTTCGCGCTCTGGGACGCCGATGCCGGGCGCGTGCTGGTGGCGCGCGACCCGATGGGCGTCTGCCCGCTGTACTGGGGCCACGACGGCGACGGCCGGCTGTGGGTGGCGTCGGAAATGAAGGCGCTGGCGCGGCACTGCCCGGACGTCGCGGTGTTCCCGCCCGGGCACGTGTTCGACAGCGCCACCGGCGCGCTGCTGCGTTTCCACGAGCGCGCGTGGCGCGACCACGACGCCACCCTCGGCGCCGCCGTGGCGCCGGCCGTGCTGCGCGGTGCGCTGGAGCAGGCCGTGCACCGCCAGCTGATGACCGACGTGCCCTACGGCGTGCTGCTCAGCGGCGGCCTGGATTCCTCGCTGGTGGCCGCCTGCGCGGCGCGCTTCGCCCGGCGGCGGATCGAGGACGACGACCGCGCCGAGGCCTGGTACCCGCGACTGCACTCGTTCGCGATCGGCCTGCCGGGCTCGCCCGACCTGGCGGCCTCGGAAATCGCGGCGCAGGCGCTGGGCACGGTGCACCACGGCTTCACCTATACCCTGCAGGAAGGCCTGGACGCCGTGCCGGAGGTGATCCGCCACGTCGAAACCTACGACGTCACCACCATCCGCGCCGCCACCCCGATGTACCTGCTGGCCCGGCGCATCAAGGCGATGGGCGTGAAGATGGTGCTCAGCGGCGAGGGCGCGGACGAGATCTTCGGCGGCTACCTCTATTTCCACAAGGCGCCGGATGCGCGCAGCTTCCACGAGGAGTGCGTGCGCAAGCTCGACGCGCTGCACCTGTTCGACTGCGCGCGCGCCAACAAGGCGATGATGGCCTGGGGCGTGGAGGCGCGGGTGCCGTTCCTGGACCTGGAATTCCTGGACGTGGCGATGGCGATGGATGCCGCGTCGAAAATGGCGGGCCCCGGCCGCATCGAGAAGTCGGTGCTGCGCGAGGCCTTCGCCGGCGCGCTGCCGGACGCCATCCTGTGGCGGCAGAAGGAGCAGTTCAGCGACGGCGTGGGCTACGGCTGGATCGACGGCCTGAAGGCACACGCCGCGACCGTGGTCGATGACGCAAAGCTGGCGGCGGCCGGGGGACGCTTCCCGGTGAACCCGCCCCAGACCCACGAGGCCTGCTGGTACCGCGAACTGTTCGAGCGCGAATTCCCGGGCGAGGCCTGCGCGCGCACGGTGCCGGGGGGCAAGTCGATCGCCTGTTCCTCGCCGGCGGCCATCGCCTGGGACCCGGCGTTCGCCGCCGCCGCCGACCCGTCCGGCCGCGCGGTGGCGGGCGTGCACCGCGCCGCGGTGTGAGGGCCGCCGCGGCGTGCGTTCAACACGCCGCGGCACGGGGGCCGCGGCGCGCGCTCAGCGGTTGATGATGCGCGGGTCGCAGTCGCGGGTTTCGCCGGTCGCCTTGTTCTGCACGACGACCGAGTACTTCACGTCGGCGGGCCCGCTGTTGCGGTTGAAGATGTTTACCACGTGCGCCTCGCCGCCGCCGGCATGGACCATCTGGTCGGCGCCGTCGCCGTCGAAGCGGACCTCGGCGATGCCCCAGTCGCGGGGATCGTCCAGGCGCACCTGGATCATCTTGTTGCCGCTGCCGGCGTCGGCCTCGACGTTGCCGGCGCCGTCGCTGCCGCCGGAGAACGCGCAGGTCTCGGGGTCGAGTCCTACCTTGAAGTCGGGGCCGCCCTGGGCGGCGGCAAGCGCGGGCAGCGAAAGCAGCCCGGCGAAGAGCAGGCGCGGAACCAGTTCAGAACGTCGCATGGGTGGGTCCTCTTGTCGTGTCTTCTTCTGGCCGGAAAGTTCCGGTGAGGGTGTAGGACGGCTCCATTCGGGGATCGCGGTAGCCGGCCTGGTCGAGCACTCCTTGCAACGCGGCAAGCTCCGCGGACTGGCCAAGGTTGATGGCCAGCAGCCGCCGGACCGGATTGAACTCGAAGGTCCGGTGCGCCTGGCGGTCGAGCAGGTCGGCGGCACCGGCCCAGGTGGCGCGGGCGGCGGCGTGGTCGCCGCGGGCGGACTGCACCGTGCCCAGCACCTCGGCCACCCGCGCCAGCTCCACCAGGCGCTGGGCCGAGTAGTCGGTGCCGGCGACCAGGGCCTGCATGCGCCGGTGCGCATCGCCGGCCGCGGCCGCGGCCGCCGCGGTGTCGCCGGTGGCCAGCGCCCGCAGCGCCTGCAGCCGCAGCGCCTGCGCCAGGTCGAGCACCACGCCGGCATTGGTCGGGTCCTGCGTCGCCAGGCCAGCCAGCCCGGCCACCAGGGCGTCGAGCGCCTCCGACTGCGCCGCCGACCACTGCGCGGGCGCCGCCAGTCCCAGGCGCGTGAGGCCGGCGCGGTGCGCGCTGCGCGACCACGCCGCGTTCTGCGGATCGCGGGCGACCAGCCCGGCGAAGATCGCCTCGCCGCGGGCGATGTGTTCGGTTGCCAGGTCCACCCGGCCCAGCTCCAGCTGGGCGTTGGCCTGGAAGATCAGGTTCCGGCCGAGCAGGTCGGTGGCGTGGACGTCGTCGCCGCGCTCGTGCAGCGGCTGCAGCAGGCGCGTCACCTCGGCGAAGCCGCGCTCGCCGCCCTGCAGGTCGCCGTCGTCGAAGGTGGTCGAGCCGATCCAGGACCAGGTCTCCGCCAGCGCGATGGTCAGCGCCGGGTCGCCGGGCGACTTGGCCAGCTCCTGCTCGGTGATCTCGCGGCATAGGCCGAAGTAGGCCAGGGCGGTCTTGGCGTCGCCGCGCGCGCGGGCCAGGCTGCCGAGGTTGGAGTAGGCGTAGGACAGCTCGAGGTTGTAGTCCGGGTTGTCCGGCTGGCGGTGGCGCAGCGCCAGGCTGTGGCGCAGGTAGTTGTGCATCGCCTCGTCGGCCTTGTCGAGCTGGCCGCGCTCCCAGGCTACGTAGCCGACCCAGAACTCGGCCTGGCCGAGCTCGTAGAGGTAGTCGTTGTTCTCCGGCTCGGCCTCGTGCAGCTGGCGGGCCTGCGACAGCGCCTGTTCGAACGAGGCCAGCGCGGCCTCGAGCTGGCCCTGGTTGAAGCGCACGTCGCCGATCTGCTTGAGCGCGACTGCGCGCGCGAGCAGCTCCGACGGCGTGCCGCGCTCGCCCAGCGTGGTGAAGTAGCCCATGGCTTCGTCGCCAACCGAATCGAGCAGGTCGAGCTTGCCGATCGGCTCGAGCTTCTGGCGCAGGTCGCCAAGCATGAAGCCGATCAGCGCCTCGGCCTGCTGCCGGCGCAGCTCCGATTCCTGGCGCGACTTGAACGCATAGACCGCCAGGCCGACCGTGACCGCCGCCACCAGCAGCGAAGCCGAGGCCATGCCGGCCCAGAAGCGCGCCTGGCGCTGGGCGTCGCGGCGCTTGAGTTCGTCCACGCCGACGTCGAGCAGGCCGGCGGCGATGCGCAGCATGGCGTTGCGGCGGCCGTCGCCGGCAGGCGTGGCGTCGGCGGCCAGCGGCTCGTGCAGCAGCTCGCCGTGTTCGTCGCGCAGCATCGCGGCGGGGAACGCGCACTGCGGCGACTCGGGCCGCGGCTGGCCGGCCACCAGGTAGCAGAAGATCCGGTGGCCGCGGCCGGAAGCCCGGAAATACCGGATTTCTTCGTCCACCCAGCGCGACGCCGCCGCCGCCGGCGAGCACACCACCACCAGCGCGTCGGAATCATCGAGCGCGTGGCGGATGGCGTCGGATAGATCGTGCGCCGAGGCCAGCTCGTCGCGATCGCGGAAGACGGGGTAGAGGCGGGCGGGGACGTGCGGGTGGCTGGCGCGCAGGCTGGCCGGCGGGCGATAGCCTTCGAGCGCGCGCTGAAGCCAGCGGGCCGCCGCTTCGTCGGCGTGGCTGTAGCTGATGAAAGCGCGGTAACGCTTCTCCGTCGCCATGCGGTCCCCACCCCTGGCACACGACTCGGCCGGCGCAGGCGGTGGACCGCCCGGCGCCGGGCTCGCGCAATCCTACGCCATCAGGCGATGGCGGCGGTGAGGGTGGGGAGGCGCGGGCGCCGCGCCGCGGGCTCAGCAGCGGCCGTAGCGATCGCCGTGGTTGAGGTGGCCCTGGGCGGCGCTGGCAGGCAGCTCCATGGTCTTCTTGCCCTTGTGGCAGAGCAGGACGGTGTCGCCGCCTCGATAGGGCTGGCCGGCGACGATGGTGCCGCAGGCGGACAGGGCGAGGACGGACAGGGCGATGGCGAGCAGCTTCATGGGGGACCTCGTGGTGGGCCGGGGGGCGTGGCCAAGCTAGGCCTTGCCCGGCGGCGATGCAAGCCTTGCCGGTGGGGCGGTTCAGTTTGCCGGTGCGACGGCCGGGCGGCGTGGCGCCTCAGACCCCGCGGCTGCGCATCGTCAGCCCCTTGAGGAAGTTGCGCAGCAGCTGGTCGCCGCAGGCGCGGTAGTTCTTGTGGCCGGGCTGGCGGAAGAACGCCGAGAGTTCCGGCTTGGAGACCGGGTGGCCGGCGTCGGCGAAGGCCTGGTGCATGTCGCCGTCCTTGAGTTCGAACGCGACCCGCAGCTTTTTCAGCACGAGGTTGTTGGTGATGCGCTTTTCCACCGGCCGCGGCGGGCGCGCCGGGTCGACGCCGCGGTAGTGGATCACCAGCCCGTCGAGGAAATGCGCCAGCACGTCGTCGGGGCATTCCTCGAAGCCATCCTCGCCCTCGCGCTTGAGGTAGGCGGCGACGTCGTCGCGCACCAGGTCGAAGCCGGGGTCGGCCAGCTTCGCGACCTCGATGATGGTGGCGTCGGCGAGATCGAGCATGAAGCGCACGCTGCGCAGGACGTCGTTGTTGATCATCGGGGTTCCGGGCGGGGCGCCGGGGCCGGCGGGGTGCGCAGGATAGCAGCCGCGCCCGGCCTCAGGCCGCGGCCAGCAGGCCCCAGGTCCAAACCGCGCCGATCGCCATCTGCACCGCGAAGAAGGTGAATCGCAGCGTGATCGCCGTGGCGGACGCCGACGCGAGGTGGGTGACCGACTGCAGCCCGCGCGCAGCGAGGAAGGCATAGGCCAGCGGATCAGTGACCGCCGTGCGCTCGCTCACCAGCGCCACCAGCATCAGGCCGCCGAAGATCGGCAGGCCCTCGAGGCAGTTCGCGTGCGCGCGTGCCAGCCGCTGCATGAAGGGCGACAGCCCGGCGTTGTCGGGCGTGAAGCCGGTCGGCGCCACTTGGCGGGTGAGCACCAGGTTGGAGCGCATGGCCTCCATCAGCACCAGCAGGAAGAGCGTCCAGGCAATGAAGGCGGTGAGGGTGAACAGGGTGGGGTTCATGCAGCGGACTCCTTGAGGGCATTGAAATCGGCGATATGACGGGCCAACCGCGCGGCATCGCAGTGTTCGCACAGCCAGGCCTTGCCCTTGCCGGTGAGCTGGTGCATCGATCTCCGCCGGCAGGTCTTGCAGGCCATCCACGATACCGGCCCGGTGCTGGCGACGAAGCGGTCGCAGGTGATGTCGGGGCGGCGGCCGGCGAGGCGGGCGACTTCCTCAATCGGGAACTGGTTCGAGAGGTCCAGCCGCGTCAGCCGGGGCAGGCGGGCGAGCGGTTCGAGCGAGCCGTCCGCCAATTGCACGGTCGTCAGCGACAGCCGCTCCAGCGAGGCCAGGCCGGCCAGGGGCGCCAGCGTGCCGATCTTCAGCGGCTTGAGGCTGTTGGAATCGCCGCTGAGCGCGAGCACCTTGAGTCTGTCCATGCCGGCGAAGAAGCCCAGGTCACCGGCGGCACGGACGTTGCTGATCTCCAGGTCGACCAGGGCCGGCAAATCGGCCAAGGCTTCCAACCCCTGTGCCGAAGGCCCGCTGCCCAGATGGAAATGGGTCAGGGTCTGCAGCTGGCGGATCGGTGTGAGCGAAGTGATCGCGCTCATCCTGATGTGCAGTCCCTCGACCGCGGGCAAACGGCAAACGGCCTCGAACGTTTCCTGCGATACCGAGCCCCCGATCCAGGCGATACGTACCCGGTCCAGCGTCGGGAAACAGTCATACCAGCGGCACGCCAGCTTTCGGCGCTCGGCGGCGCCGAGGTTCATGTGGGTGAAGTTGACGCAGAGGCGCTCGCCGCCCTCGTAATCGTCCGGGTCGTGCGTGCTCTTGGGCGGGAAGTCGAGCGTGGGCCGGTAGTACCAGTAGCCGTCGCCGGGCTCGAAGATCTCGCCGCGGGGCTTCGACGCCGCCGGGTTGGGCCTGAGAAGACCGGCGAGGATGTCCTTGATGTCCATGGCGCGCAGATCCCCGGGTGCTCAGCGGGTGGACTTCCAGGCGCGTTTCCCTTCGCGCTGGTCGTCGGAATGCATGGCCGCCAGATAGGCAAGCCACAGCGCCAGCGTGGGCAGCAGCGTGGCGGCCAGGATCGAACCGATCGTGGACAGGCTGGCGCCGAACCGCGTTGAGAGCAGCGCGAGCGACAGCATCGCGCCGACCGGCAGCGTCAGCACCGCGCCGCCGAGATGGAGCCAGCCGGAACGCGCGCCGCGCCGCCGGGCACGACGGATCGCCAGCACCAGGCTGGCCGCGAAGAGCAGCGCGGCCAGGCCCATCCACGCCACGAAGAATCCGAGTTCGTCGCCGATCGGCGAACCGCTCGCCTGCGCCGGGCCGGCGGCAAACGCCAGCATCCACGCCAGCCCCGGGGCGGCCATCGCCTTGGTCATGGGGTCGGCGGCGTCGCGGCCTGGCCCTGCACGACCGGGTAGCCCAGGCTTACCCAGCCCTGGATGCCTTCCCAGAGCACGGCGGTGTTCTGCACGCCGGCCTCGCGAAGTCGCCGCACCACCGATTCAGCAGCGGCGCGCGGGCATTCGCAGTACGCCACGATCCAGGTGCCGTCCGTGGGCAGGTTCGCCATCACTTCCTCGCGGCTGGCGTAGTAGGGGCCCGGCACGGCGCCTTCGATGTGGGCGCGCTCCCACATCGAGGTGACGCGGGTGTCGAGCAGCACCATGCGCTTGCGCGCCTTGAGTTCGCGGTCGAGTTCGGCAGCGCTGACGTACAGGCCCTCGGTGAGGGTGAAGGAAGGCGCGGCCGCATCCGGGTTGATGACGTAGGCATCGAGCGGCGGCGGGGTGTGCAACTTCGGTTCGGGCACCTCACAGCCCGCGCTACGGCTGCGCAGGAAGGCGGTGACGCCGTCGATCTGTACGGGGCTGAGCACATCCTTGAACGCGACCATCGGCGTGCCCTCGCGGCCGTTCTCGATGGCGTGGCGCAGGAAGCCGTCGGGCGTCAGCGCGAGCATGGTGGCATTGCCCAGCGCGGTGCCGGTGCCGCCCTCGCCCTGCGCACCGTGGCAGCTGGCGCAGTGCTGGGCGTAGACCTCGGCGCCAAGCGCGAGGTCGCCCTCGACGCGGTCGGCGACCTCGATCGGGTCGGTGGGCGCCATGTCCATCAGCCAGAAAGCCAACTCGCGGATTTCCTGGCGCGTCAGCGGGCCGCCCATTTCGACGTGGTAGGCGCCCATCGGCGTGCCGGGGCGGCCGTAGGCAATGGCTTCGCCGATCACGACCGGGGTGCCGGTGGCGATCAGCGATGCGGACTTGAGCGAAGGCGCGTGGTCGTTGGCGTGGCCGGCGCGGTCGGGGCCGTGGCAGAGCGCGCAGTACTGCTGGTAGCGGGCCGCGGCGGCCTGGCTCTGTTCGGGCGTGAGCAGGGGCGGCGCGCCTTGCGCCAGCGCGGGCAAGGGCGCCAGCGCGGCCAACAGCAGCAGCGCAGGGAGGCGGCGGGCGAAGGCGTTCAGGCGCATGGGTGGCTCCGGTCGGGTCCTGCGGACTATAACGCCGGCGCCGGGGCGCCCCGGCCGGGACGCGGATGCCCGGCGGCCCGCGGATGGCCCCACGATTGCCCGCGAAAAGCCAGATATCCTTGCCATGCTTTGCCGAGGCCACCCGACCGGGCGTGGCATCGACCAGGGAGAGATCGACATGGCTGGCATCCTCGAGCAAGACCAATTGCGCCGGAACGGCGTGCGGGCGGTGGTGTGGGGCGGCGCGGCGGTGTTGCTGCTGCTGCCGCTGTTGGCGATGCAGTTCACCGACGAGGTGGACTGGAACGCCGGCGACTTCATCGTGATGGGCGTGATGCTGCTGGTGGCATGCACGGCCTACGAGGTCGCCGCTCGGATCGCCCGCACCAACGCCTACATGGTCGCCGCCGGGGTGGCCGTTGCCGCGGGCTTCCTGACCACCTGGGCGAACCTGGCCGTGGGAATCATCGGCAACGAGAACAACCCGGCCAATGACCTGTTCTTCTATGTGGTCGCATTCGCCCTCGTCGGCTCGCTGCTGGTGCTGCTTCGTCCGCGGCCGATGGCGTGGGTGATGGTGGCTACCGCCGCGGCACAGCTTGGCGTCTTCGCGTACGCGTGGCTGGCGGGGCTGGGCTTCGTGCCGGTATTCACCGTCGTGATGTGCGGGCTGTGGCTGGCCTCCGCGAATCTCTTCCGCCGCGCGGCGGGGCAAGCCTCGTCCTGAGCCGAGTCCGGAAACCGGGGCCGCTCCCGCGTCCGGATCTGGCGGCGCGCGCCGTTCTCCATGGCGGGCCCGAAGGCCCTGCCACCCCAACCCGTGCGCGCGATCCAGGTGAAAGCCATGAAGAAGCTCGTCCTAGCGTCGATCCTCCTGTTCCTGGCCGCCGGCACCCACCAGGTGGTGGCCTCCGTGCGGTTCACGCCTCCGCCCGGCGACACCTCGCTGCGGGACGTCGTCCACGACCTGGGCAGCAACGCAGAGGAACGGCAGCAGCTGCTGGACGCCATCACCGTGGCGAAGACCGAGCTGTTCGAGCGGCCCAATGCCGCAAAAGGGTGGAAGAACAACGTCGCCGGCGCGTACACCTTCTTCATCAGCAGCACGAGCCATGTCTGGACTGGCCAGGCGCCCGATGCCGCGGCGCAGGACGGGCTGTTCTCCCGACTGGGCGAGGCGATGGCCGCGGATCTCGCGGGGGTTTCCGACCGGGACAAGGCCGTGCTTTACAACACGATGATTGCCAGCGCCAGCTTGCCCTTGCTGCTGTACGTCGATGGCCAACAGTCCGGCAACCGGGAGCAGATGGAGCAGGCCCGGACCCTGGCGGGGGAATACAGCCGCGCGCTCCTGCAGTCCGAACCGCAGGCGCTGGTGGCGATGCTGTCGGGCGGCGCAGTTGACGCCCCGTCGGCCGCCCGGGCGGCGGCTCCGGCTCCGGCGCATTCCGCGCCCAAGGCCGCCGTTTCCGGCGGCCTCGATGGCCAGTGGGAGTGCATGGTGCTGTCGCCGCGGCTCGTGCCCGGGATGGGCGGCAACTCGATGATGATTTTCCAGCCGGTGCCGGGCGTCCGCTTCGAGATCGCCGGCAACCGCTACCGCACGACCGGCGGCGGCGGAACGGTGTCGCGGTCCGGTGACACGCTGCGATTCTCCGGCACCGACATGAACGGCATGGTGGCCAGCGTCAATGGCGACAGCCTGAAATTCGGCGAAGACCAGACCTGCAGCCGGCCCTGATTGGCACGGCTATCCGCCGCTGTCCACGCGATCGACCTTGGTGAAACCGCGCGGGAGCAGGTTGCCGCGGCTGGCGCGGGCGCCCTCGTAGGCCTGCAGGTCGCGCCAGCCCAGCACCAGCTTCTGGCGGCCCGAGTAGATGGTCAGCTCGCCGCCCTGCTTCACGCTGGCGACGGCGATGACCTTTTCCTCGCCGGACTTCAGCTTGGCCGGCGGGATCTGCACCAGCTTGTTGCCCTTGCCCTTGTCCAGTTCCGGCAGTTCGCTGATCGGGAAGGCGAGCAGGTGGCCGGCGCTGGTGATGCTGACGATCCAGTCGGTCTTCGCATCCGCCACCGGCACCGGCGGCAGGATCTCGGCGGCGTCGTCGGCGTTGATCAGGGCCTTGCCGGCCTTGTTGCGGCCAGTGAAGTTCTCGAACTTGGTGACGAAGCCATAGCCCCAGCTGGACGCCACGACATAGCGCGCCTCGTTGTCCGCCGCGGCCAGGCCGACGAAGCTGGCGCCCGCCGGCGGCGCGAAGCGGCCGCTGAGCGGCTCACCGTTGCCGCGCGCGCTGGGCAGCGTGTGCGCCAGCGTCGAATAGCTGCGGCCGGTGGAATCGAGGAAGGCCACCTGCTGGGTGCTGCGCCCGCGCACCGCCTGCAGCAGGCCGTCGCCGTCGCGGTAGCTCAGCGCGGCGGCCTCGACGTCGTGGCCCTTGGCGCTGCGGATCCAGCCCTTCTTCGACAGCACCACGGTCACCGGCTCGCTGGGCACCAGCTCGGTCTCGCTGATGGCCTGCGCGGCCTCGCGCTGCACCAGCGGCGAGCGGCGGGCGTCGCCGAACTTCTTGGCATCGGCCAGCAGCTCGTCCTTGACCTGCTTCTTGAGCTTGGCCTTGGACTCCAGGATGCCCTTGATCTTCTCGGCCTCCTTCGCCAGCTCGTCCTGCTCGCCGCGGATCTTCATTTCCTCCAGGCGCGCCAGCTGCTTGAGCTTGGTCTCGAGGATGTACTCGGCCTGCTCGTCGCTGAGGCCGAAGCGCGCCATCAGCACCGGCTTGGGCTCGTCCTCGGTGCGGATGATGCGGATGACTTCGTCGAGGTTGAGGAAGGCGACCAGCAGGCCTTCGAGCAGGTGCAGGCGGCGCTCGACGCGCTCGAGGCGGTGGCGCAGGCGGCGCGCCACGGTGTCGGTGCGGAACTGCAGCCACTCCGACAGGAAGGCCTTGAGGTTCTTGACCTGCGGCCGGCCGTCGAGGCCGATGATGTTGAAGTTGACCCGGAAGCTCTTCTCGAGGTCGGTGGTGGCGAACAGGTGGCCCATCAGCGCCTCGAAATCGACGCGGTTGCTGCGCGGCACCAGCACCAGGCGCACCGGGTTCTCGTGGTCGGACTCGTCGCGCAGGTCCTCGAGCCAGGGCAGCTTCTTGGCGCGCATCTGCATCGCCACCTGCTCCATGATCTTCGAGGGCGAGACCTGGTAGGGCAGCTGCGTGATGACGATGTTGGCGTTCTCGCGCGTCCACGTGGCGCGGGCGCGGACGCTGCCGTTGCCGGTCTCGTACATCTGCACGAGGTCGGCGGCGGGGGTGATGATCTCGGCCGCCGTGGGGTAGTCGGGACCGCGCACGTGCTCGCAGAGTTCGCGCACGCTGGCGTCGGGGTCGTCGAGCAGGCGGATCGCCGCGCTCACTACTTCATTGAGGTTGTGCGGCGGGATGTCGGTGGCCATGCCGACCGCGATGCCGGTGGTGCCGTTGAGCAGCAGGTGCGGCAGGCGCGCCGGCAGCCAGCTGGGTTCCTGCAGGGTGCCGTCGAAGTTGGGCACCCAGTCGGCGGTGCCTTGCGCCAGCTCGCCCAGCAGCACTTCGGCGATCGGCGTGAGCTTGGATTCGGTGTAGCGCATCGCCGCGAACGACTTCGGGTCGTCGGTGGAGCCAAAGTTGCCCTGGCCTTCGATCAGCGGGTAGCGGTAGGAGAACGGCTGCGCCATCAGCACCAGCGCCTCGTAGCAGGCGCTGTCGCCGTGCGGGTGGAACTTGCCGATCACGTCGCCGACGGTGCGCGCGCTCTTCTTGGGCTTGGCGGTGGCGCCCAGGCCCAGTTCGCTCATCGCGTAGATGATCCGGCGCTGCACAGGCTTCAGCCCGTCGCCCAGGAAGGGCAGGGCGCGGTCGAGCACCACGTACATCGAATAGTCGAGGTAGGCACGCTCGGCGTACTCGCGCAGCGGGATCTGTTCGAAGCCGTGGAAGGTGGGGCGGGCAGGCTCGCTCATGCGGGGGTCAGGCTCAAGGCGGTAACGATGGCGTCATTCTACCGGCCCGAGGGCCGGAGGATGACCCCCGATAGGCAAGGAGCAAACGTATGAGCTGGTTGGGAATTTTCCTGGTGGTGCTGGGCCTGGTGCTGGCCTGGAAGATCACCGCCTTCGTACTCCGGCTGGTCTTCGTCGGCATCATCCTGGTCGGCCTCTACCTGGCCGTGGGCCCGATGCTGGGCGCGGCCTAGCCCACCGGCGCGGGGGCCGGCGACGGCCCCGGTGCCGGTTGCTCCTGCTGCTGGAGGCGCCACATGCGGGCGTAGTGGCCGTTGGCGGCGAGCAGGGCGGCGTGGCCGCCGCGCTCGACCACGCGGCCCTGGTCGAGCACCAGGATCTCGTCGGCGTCCATCACCGTGGACAGGCGGTGGGCGATCACCAGGGTGGTGCGGCCGACGGCGATGCGGTCGAGTTCGTCCTGGATCGCCTGTTCGCTGGCGGAATCCAGGGCCGAGGTCGCCTCGTCGAAGATCAGGATGGCCGGGTTCTTGAGCAGGGCGCGGGCGATGGCCACGCGCTGCTTCTCGCCACCGCTGAGCTTGAGGCCGCGTTCGCCGACCTCGCTGTCGTAGCCGTCGGGCAGGGTCAGGATGAAGTCGTGGATGTGCGCCGAGCGCGCCGCGGCTTCGACCTCGGCGTCGCTGGCGTCGGGCCGCCCGTAGCGGATGTTGTAGCGGATGGTGTCGTTGAACAGCACGGTGTCCTGCGGGACGATGCCGATGGCGGCGCGCACGCTGTCCTGGCGCAGTTCGCGCAGGTCCTCGCCGTCGATGCGGATGGCGCCCGACTGGATTTCGTAGAAGCGGTACAGCAGGCGCGAGAGCGTGGACTTGCCGCTGCCCGAATGCCCCACCACCGCCAGCGTGCCGCCCGGGGGGATGGAGAAGCTGACGCCGTGCAGGATCTCGCGGCGGCCGTCGTAGCCGAAGCGCACGTCCTCGAACTCGACGCGCGGCTGGTGCGTCACCAGCGCGCGGGCGTCGGGGCGGTCGCGCACTTCCTGCGCCTCGTCCAGCAGCCCGAACAGGCGCTCGATGTTGGTGATCGCCTGCTTCACTTCCCGGTACACCATGCCCAGGAAGTTCAGCGGCGCCGACAGCTGCAGCAGGTAGGCATTGACCAGCACCAGGTCGCCGATGGTCATCGTGCCCGCGGCGACGCCCGCCGCGGCCCGCCACATCAGCGCCGTGATGCCGACCGCGACGATGGCGCTCTGGCCCAGGTTCAGCACCGCGAGCGACTTGAGGCTCTTCACCGAGGCCTCTTCCATCTGCACCAGGTGCTCGTCGTAGCGGCGCGCCTCGTGCTCCTCGTTGTTGAAGTACTTCACCGTCTCGTAGTTCAGCAGCGAATCCACGGCACGGGCGCTGGCGCGGGTGTCGGCCTCGACCGCGGCGCGGTAGAAGCGCGTGCGCCACTCGGTGACGCGGAAGGTCCAGGCCACGTACACGGCGATGGTGCCCAGCGTGATCGCGGCGAAGCCCCAGTCGTAGGCCCACACCAGCACCGCGGTCACCAGCGTGATCTCGAGCAGGGTCGGCAGGATGGTGTAGATGGTCCAGTCGAGCAGGTCGGAGATGGCGGTGCCGCCTCGCTCGACGTCGCGCGCCACGCCGCCGGTGCGGCGGTTGAGGTGGAAGCGCAGGCTCAGCGCGTGCAGGTGCCGGAACACGCGCAGCATCACCGTGCGCGAGCTGCGAGCCATCACGCGCGCGAAGACGATGCCGCGCAGCTCCGTGAACATCGTCACCGAGAGGCGCGCGGCGCCATAGGCCAGCAGCAGGCCGACCGGCAGCACCAGCAGGGAGGGTTCGACGTCCAGCCCGTCCACCAGCGCCTTGAGCACCAGCGGCACGCCGAGGTTGGCCAGCTTGGCGGCCACCAGGCAGGCCATCGCCAGCAGGATGCGGCCGAGGTAGGGCTTCAGGAACGGACCCAGTTCGCGCAGCACCGCCGCGAGGCTGCGTTCGGCGACGGGCGGGGCTTCGGGCGTGGCGTTCGGGGCGTGGGTCATGGCCGCTCGGATGGGGGTCGGGGCGCCCGGGTTCAAGCGGCGGGGTGGTCGGGCTTGTATGCTGGCACGGTTTTCCGCCCTGGTTTGCGATGATCCCCCATCTTTCCATTTCGCGCGCGCGGCTGGCCTTCATCCTGGGCGGCCTGGCGATGTTCGGCCCGTTCTCGATCGACACGGTGTTCCCGGCCTTTTTGGTGATGGCCGACGACCTGGGCGTGGGCAAGGTCGCGATGCAGCAGACCATCAGCGTGTACCTGATCGGCTACGCGGCGATGTCGCTGTTCCATGGCCCGATCTCGGATGCGATCGGGCGCAAGAAGGTGCTGCTGGCGGGCATCGTGGTGTTCACGCTGGCCTCGGTCGGCGCGGCGCTGGCCAACGACATGCCGACGATGCTGGTCTACCGCGCGCTGCAGGGACTGTCCGCCGGCGTCGGCCTGATCGTGGGGCGCGCGGTGGTGCGCGACTGCCTGCAGGGCGACGATGCGCAGCGGCTGATGAGCCAGATCTCTATGATCTTCGGCATCGCGCCGGCGATCGCGCCCGTGATCGGCGGCTGGATCCTCGGGTTCTCCAACTGGCACGGCATCTTCTGGTTCCTGGCCGGTTTTGGCGTGCTGCTGCTGGTGCTCACGGCCTGGGGCCTGCCCGAGAGCCATCCGCCGGAGCAACGCGTGCCGCTGCACCCGATGACGTTGGCGCGCGATTACGGCGGGATGCTGTCGAACCGCAGCTTCCGGCTGCTCACGCTGGCCGGCACGGCCAACTTCGGCGCGCTGTTCCTGTACATCGCCTCGGCGCCGGCCTTCGTGATGGACCTGCTGGGCCTGGGCGAGCAGGACTTCGTCTGGTTCTTCGCACCCACCATCGGCGGCATGATGCTGGGCGCCTTCGCCAGCGGCCGCGCGGCCGGCCGCATCAGCGGGCGCCGGCTGGTGGAGTGGGGCTTCCTGTGCTGCGGCGTGGCCGCGGCCTACAACATCGGCTACAACGCGCTCACCGAGGCCCCCACGCTGCCCTGGGCGGTGCTGCCGACGGCGCTGGGCGCGTTCGGCATCGCGCTGGTGTTTCCGATCGTCACCCTGTCGATCCTCGACATGTACCCGCGCCAGCGCGGCAGCGCGTCCTCGATGCAGGCCTTCGTCGGCCTGCTCTCGAACGCCGCCATCGCGGGCCTGCTCTCGCCCCTGGTCAGCCACAGCGGCCTGGCGCTCGCCCTCACCGCCGCCACCTTCACCGCCGTCGCCTACGCCCTCTGGCGCTGGTACCTCGCCCACGGCGCCCGGCTGGCTTCGGGTGGGGGCTCTTGAGAGCTTTTTTGACGCGGATTTACGCGGATAAACGCGGATAGAGCAGAGGCTGGGTTTGGTCTGCGTGGGCTGCCAGGACAGGCGAAAGCCCACTCCAATCGCTTTTGCCTTATCCGCGTTTATCCGCGTAAATCCGCGTCCAAGCGCTCTTCAGTCCACCTGCAAGCGGTAGGCGGCGCGGAGGAGTTCGTGGAAGTGGTGGACGGCGTTTTCGCGCAGGGGGTTCAGGCGGCCGGGGACGTAGGAGCCGGAGGCGAGGCCGCGCTGGACGTGCTCGCAGATCTCGATGTCCTCGTCCTGCACCTGGTGCGCGAAGTCGTGGTCGGCCTGGTGCCGCGCCGCCACGTCGTCGCCCGCGGCGTAGTAGTAGTCGAACTCGACGATGCAGCGGTCCGCGCCCAGCGGCAGCACGCGGTTGGTCTGCAGCCGGCCCGGCAGCAGGTTGAGCATCGTGTTCGGATAGATGAAGTAGTAGACCGCGTCGCCGTCGCCGTACAGGCCGGCGTCGCTGGCCAGCGGGCTGTACTGGTAGGAGAACCAGTCGCCGCACTCGGTGACGTACTGCCGGTAGTCGAGCAGGCTGTTGAGGCCCGGGTGGATGTGCGGGACGTGGTAGCCCTCGAGGTAGTTGTCGCAGTAGATCTTCCAGTTGCAGGCCACTTCGTAGCGGAAGCGCTTGTGGAAGACGTAGCCCTTCGGCGACAGGCCGCGCAGCGGGCCGTCCAGGCCGCGGCTGAAGTCCCCGAACGACACCGCGCCGTCGCCGGCGACGAACACCAGGCCCTGCCAGGTGTCGATTCGCAGCTCCGGCAGGCGCACGTCGGACACGTTGAAGTCCTCGGTGGCCTGCATCTCGGGCGCGCTGCGCAGCACGCCGTCGAGCGTATAGGTCCAGCCGTGGTACTTGCAGCGCAGCACCTTGGCGCCCTTGCCGTCGCAGGTGGCCAGCGGCCCGGCGCGGTGCCGGCAGACGTTGTGGAAGGCGCGCAGCCGGCCTTCGGTGTCGCGGATCACGACCACCGGGATGCCGCCGACGTCGGTGACCAGGTGGTCGCCGGCGTTGGCGAGCGCGGTCTCATGCCCGACCAATTGCCAGCTGCGGGCGAACACCGCCTCGCGGTCGCGCTGCACCATGCCTTCGCCGGTGTAGAACGCCGCGTCGAGCGAGAGCGCGTGCGACAGGGGCTGGGGGGCGAGGGTGGCGGGGATCGGTGGATTCATGGGTGGCTCAATGCATCCTGGGAAATGTGGGGGGCTCCCGCCCCGAACCTGGCGCCCAAGGTAGGAGGGCCTTCAGGCCCGAAGCTTTTCCGCGAAGAGCTTCGGGCCTGAAGGCCCTCCTACGGGGAGCGGTGTCGCCGGGCCCGTGGGTCCGGCGACGGGTTCAGCGGATCAGGGCTTGGCGGCGTCCCAGCCGCAGGTCTTGCCTTCGTTCTGTTCCTTGAGCCAGGCCTGCAGCGGCGCGAAGTACTCCAGCACCGCGGAAGCGTCCATCTGCTCGCCGCCGGTCAGCTCCTTCAGCGTTTGCTGCCAGGGCTGGCTGGCGCCGCGCTGCATCATCGCCCAGTAGCGCTTGCCCGCTTCCGGGTTGTTGGCGAAGGAGCAGGTGTACAGCGGGCCGGTGTGGCCGGACGCGTCGCACAGCGACTTGTAGAACTGGAACTGCAGGATGTGCGACAGGAAGTAGCGCGTGTACGGCGTGTTGCCCGGCACGTGGTACTTGGCGCCGGCGTCGAAGAACTCCTCGCCGCGCGGGCCGCCGGCCGGGGCCACGCCCTGGTACTTCGCCTTCAGCTCCCACCAGGCCGCGTTGTAGCGGTCCGGCGTGATCGAACCGTCGAACACGCCCCAGCGCCACTGGTCGATCATCAGGCCGAAGGGCAGGAAGGCGACCTTGGCCAGCGCCATGCGCATCTGCGAATTGATCACCGCCTCCTCGCTCACCGCCGGCTTGTCCACCAGGCCGATCGAGGCCAGGTAGTCCGGGGTCATCGACAGCACGATGGTGTCGCCGATGGCTTCGTGGAAGCCGTCGTGCGCGCCGGTCTGGAACACCGGCGGCTGGTCCTTGTAGGCCAGGTAGTAATAGATGTGGCCGAGCTCGTGGTAGATCGTGGTCAGCTCTTCCTCGGTCGGCTTGATGCACATCTTCATGCGCACGTCGGAGGCATCCGAGTTCATCTGCCAGGCGCTGGCGTGGCAGACCACGTCGCGGTCGCGCGGCTGGGTCAGCATCGACTTGGCGTAGAAGCTCTCCGGCAGCGCCGGCATGCCCAGCCCGGTGTAGAAGCTCTCGGCCAGCTTGGTCATGCGGGTGGCCATCTCGTGGTCGGCCTTGCGCTCGAGCTCGACCTGCTGCGACGCGGTCAGCTTGCCCATGCCGCCGGCATCGGCGACCAGGTTGGCCAGGATCGCGTCACGCTGCTTCTGCAGCGCGCTGTTGATGTCCAGGCTGCCCACGCCCTGGTAGGGCTCGAGCAGCGGCCACAGGCCACCCCAGTCCTGCTGCCACAGGTTGCCGGTGAGGTGGGCCGGGATCATGCCGTCCACCGAACCCTGCTCGCCGTACTTGGACACCAGCTTCTCGCGGGTGTAGCACTGCAGCTGCTCGTACAGCGGCTGCACCTGGCCCCAGAGGCGGTCGGCCTCGGCCTTGAACGCGTCGGCCGGCATGTCGTAGCCGGCGCGCCAGACGTCGCCGGTGTTGGCGAAGCCCATTTCCTTGGCGCCTTCATTGGTCAGCTCGACGAAGCGCTGGTAGTCCTTGCGCATCGGCTGGGCGATGGTGTGCCAGCCTTCCCACGCGGCCTTCATCTCGTCGTAGCTGCTGCCCTCGGTGTCGGCGAGGATCTCGCTGACCTGGCCGATGTCCTTGCAGTCGTCGCCCACGCACCACTTGCCGGCGCCGTAGGTGGCGCCCAGGCGGCTGGCGATGTCGGTGAGTTCCTTGAGCTGGGCCGGGTCGCGCGGGGCCGGCATCGAGGCGCTGACCTTGAGCAGGTGCAGGGCACGCGCGGTGGCCGGCGTCAGGCCCGCGGGGTCGTAGGTCTTGGCTTGTTCGACGAACTCGTTGTTCTTGGCCAGCCAGCGCTCGTTCGCCGCGGCCTCGAGGCGCTGGCTGTCTTCGCTGATGTAGGTCGCGCCGAGCCACGCGGCGGAGGTCATCTCCGGCGTCATGTCCTTGACGGTCTTGTTCACGCGCGCCACGAAGGCGTCGGCGTCCTCGCTGCCGGCGGCGGTGCTGCCGGCCTGGCCGGGAGCGGACGCGTCGGTGTCGGTCTTGGAGCAGCCGGCGGCGAACAGCAGGCTGGTGGAGATGGCGAGCGCCAGCAGGGCGCGTTGGGATTTCACGGGAAAGGCTCCGGGTTCGGCTGCAATCGCAGGGTGCCGGAAGGCTAGTCCCCCGACCGGCCCCTCCGCAAGCCGCCGATTCCTGTAGGAGGGACTTCAGTCCCGAAGCTTCTCGCCCAAAAGCTTCGGGACTGAAGTCCCTCCTACAGGGGGGGCGCCGGGCAGGAGGCCGCGGGTGGCGAGGAAGGCGCGGGCGTCCTCGGCGTCGTGCTCGAACCAGGCGCGGGCCGAGCCTAGGCGGAAGCTGTAGCCCCAGGCGTCCATGTCGGCCATCAGGCGGTCGCGGCCGACGCCGGGCAAGTGGTCGGCCAGCAGGATCTGCAGGCAGCAGGCGGCGTCTTCCTCGGGCACCGAATCGGTGGCGTCGGTGTGCACCGCGGCGCGGCGCTCGGGGGGCATCACCAGCAGGTGGCAGGCCTCGTGCAGCAGCGAATGCACCGGCGTGTCGCTGCGGGCGTGGACCGTGCTTCCGATCAGCCCGGCTTCGCACTCGCCCCAGTAGCTGCCGGGGATGGGCTCGCCGTCGGGCACGCGGGCCAGCGCCAGACCGTGCCGCGCCAGCAGCGCCGCGGGCGCCTCGAAGCCGACGTCGGCCAGCGTCAGCACCGGCGCCGCGTCGGCGCCGGATGTGGAAACGGCACCGGCGGGCGCCGGTGCCGTCGTGTCGTCGCCCGCCATCGCGATCAGCCGTTGGCGGCGGGCGCGGCCTTGTCGGGCAGCGCGACCGAGATGTCGAGCAGCTCGTTGTCGCCGTCCTTGTGCAGGCCGACCTTCACCGCGTCGGAGTCGACGTTGATGTACTTGCGGATCACTTCCAGCAGCTCGCGCTGCAGCAGCGGCAGGTAGTCGGGCGCGCCGCGCATCGAGCGCTCCTGCTGGATCAGGATCTGCAGGCGGTTCTTGGCGACGTTGGCGGTGTTCTTGTTGCGCTGGGTGAGGAAATCAAGGATGCCCATGGCTCAACCCCCGAACATCTTCGAGAAGAAACCCTTCTTCTCGACGGTGGTGAAGCGCATCGGGCGGTTCTCGCCGAGGATGCGGGCGACGGCGTCGGTGTAGGCCTGGCCCGCGGGCGAGGTCTCGTCGAGGATCACGGGCACGCCGGCGTTGGAGCTCTGCAGCACCTCGGGCGATTCCGGGATCACGCCGACCACGTCCAGGCCGAGGATTTCCTGCACGTCGCCGATCGACAGCATGTCGCCGGCCTCCACGCGCTTGGGGCTGTAGCGGGTCAGCAGCAGGTGCTCCTGCACGCGCTCGCCCTTCTCGGCCTTGCGGGTCTTGGAGGCCAGCAGGCCCAGGATGCGGTCGGAGTCGCGCACCGAGGACACTTCCGGGTTCACCACCACCACGGCGCGGTCGGCGAAGTACATCGCCAGGAAGGCGCCCTTCTCGATGCCGGCGGGGGAGTCGCAGACGATGAAGTCGAAGCCCTCGTCGGCCAGGGCCTTGAGCACCTTCTCGACGCCTTCCATGGTCAGCGCGTCCTTGTCGCGGGTCTGCGACGCGGCCAGCACGAACAGGTTCTCGAAGCGCTTGTCCTTGATCAGGGCCTGCTTGAGGTTGGCCTCGTCGTTGACGACGTTGACGAAGTCGTACACCACGCGGCGCTCGCAGCCCATGATCAGGTCGAGGTTGCGCAGGCCGACGTCGAAGTCGATGACGGCGGTCTTCTTGCCGGCGCGGGCGAGGCCCATCGCGATGCTGGCCGAGGTGGTCGTCTTGCCGACGCCGCCCTTGCCCGAGGTGACTACGAGGATTTCCGCCAAGGTCGTTTCTCCGTCTTTGTGTGGCCGTCAGGCCAGCGGCTGGATTTGCAGGATGTCGTTCTTGTCGAGCCAGATCTGCACGGGCTTGCCGTGCAGGTCCTTCGGCACGTCGTCGAGCACTTTGTACTGCCCGGCGATGGCCACGAGCTCGGCGTGGAATTCGCGGCAGAAGATTCGGGCGCCGGTGAAGCCGGAGGCGCCGGCGAGGGCGCGGCCGCGCAGCGCGCCATAGACATGGATGGAGCCGTCCGCCACCACCTCGGCGCCGGCGCCGATCGGGGCGAGCACGGTGAGGTCGCGGTTCGCGGCGAACACCTGTTGGCCGGAACGGACGGGCAGGGCGTGGACGAGGCCCGGTTCGGACTCGGCCATCGGGGCCGGGGGTGTCGGCGCGGGATCACGCGGCGCACTGGGGCGCTCGGCGGCGCGCGGTTCCGGGACCGG
>NZ_DASUDO010000045.1:0-83570 GCF_036275555.1 Arenimonas sp. | reverse complement strand
GCTGTGGGTGCTGCAGATCGGTCTCGGCGCCATCGCCGCGCACTACGGCGTCGAAGGCACGTCGTTCTTCGGCATTCCCATCGACCAGTACCTGCCCTACAACATCGTCCGCACGTGGCACCTCCAGCTGGGCATCTTCTGGATCGCCACGACGTGGCTGGCCACGGGCCTGTACATCGTGCCCGCGCTGGCCGGTGCGGAGCCGAAGCATCAGCGCCTCGGCGTGAACATCCTCTTCGCCGCGGTCGTCTTCGTCGTCCTCGGCTCGATGACCGGCGAGTGGCTGGGCATCAAGCAGAAGCTGGGCAGGCTGTGGTTCTGGTTCGGCTCCCAGGGCTACGAGTACGTCGACCTCGGGCGCGTGTGGCAGATCCTGCTCTTCGGCGGGCTCTGTTACTGGCTGTGGCTGATGTGGCGCGGGATCAAGCCGGCCCTCGCCCGCCGCGACTCCAGCCGCTCGCTCCTGCTCCTCTTCACCATCGCCTCGATCGCCATCCCGATGTTCTACGCCGCGGGGCTCATGTATGGCGAGCGCTCGCACGTGGCCGTGGCCGAGTACTGGCGCTGGTGGGTCGTCCACCTGTGGGTCGAGGGCTTCTTCGAGGTGTTCGCGACCGCCGTCATCGCCTTCCTGTTCACCAAGCTGGGCCTGATCAAGAACAGCACGGCCACCGTGGCGGTGCTGTTCGCGACCATCGTGTTCATGGCCGGCGGCGTGCTGGGCACCCTGCACCACCTCTACTTCACCGGCACGCCGGTGGCGGTGATCGCGCTGGGCGCCTCGTTCTCCGCGCTGGAAGTGGTGCCGCTGGCCTACGTCGGCTTCGAGGCCTACCACACCTTCAAGCTCGGCCACGCCACGCCGTGGATGCAGCGCTACAAGTGGCCGATCCTGTTCTTCGTGGCGGTCGCGTTCTGGAACCTGGTGGGCGCCGGCCTGTTCGGCTTCCTGATCAACCCGCCGCTGCCGCTGTACTACATGCAGGGCCTGAACCTGACCCCACTGCATGGCCACACGGCGCTGTTCGGTGTGTACGGCATGCTGGGCATCGGCCTGATGCTGTTCTGCCTGCGCGGCATGAAGCCGGACGCGATCTGGCCCGAGGCCCCGCTGCGCACCTGCTTCTGGGCGCTCAACATCGGCCTGGTCGGCATGGCGCTGTTCACCCTGCTCCCGATCGGCGTGCTGCAGCTCATCGCCGCCATCGACCACGGCTACTGGTTCGCGCGTTCGGCGGACTTCATGCAGCAGCCGATCATCGAGATGCTGGTGTGGATGCGGGTGCCGGGCGACACGATCTTCAGCGTCGGTGCGTTCGCGCTGGCCTGGTTCGTGCTGCGGCTCTGGATCGCGCCGCGCAAGGCGGGCGTGGCCGAGGTGGCGACCGACGCCGCTCGCTGATTCCTGCCCCAGGTAAGGCAATGGCGGGGCCGGGCAATCGGCCCCGCTTCTTTTTCGGCCACCTCTGTGGGAGGGACTTCAGTCCCGATGCCTTTCGGCCAAAAGCATCGGGACTGAAGTCCCTCCCACATAGGGCGCGGGCAGGTGACTTGGGTCAAGGCGACGGGGGCGGCGCATTGGCAGCATGTGGGCCATGGATACGAGACGCGCTATTGCCCCTGATTTCGCCGCGCTGGCGGCGGCGCCGCATCGGCTGTTGTTCTTCATCGGGGCCGCCAACGTGCTGGCCGCGATGGCCTGGTGGACCGGGTGGCTGGGCGGGTGGCTGCCGACGCCCAGCGTGCCGGCGGGATGGATGCATGGCTTCGTGATGCAGTACCAGGTGCTGCCGACCTTCATCTTCGGCTTCCTGCTCACCGTGTTCCCGCGCTGGATGGCGCAGGCGGAGGCCAGCAAGTGGCATTACCTGCCGGTCGGGCTGGGGCTGGTGGCGGGCCAGGCGCTGGTGCTGGCGGGGCTGGGCACGGGCTCGGCGATGCTGGTGCACCTGGGCGTGATCAACACGATCGCGGGCTGGATCACGGCGATGGTGGTGCTGGCCGGCTGGCTGGCGCGCGACCGCAGCGGCAACTGGCACGCGATTTCCTGCTTCGGCGGGCTGCTGATGGGGCTGGCCGGGCTGCTGGCCTTTGCCGCCTACCTGCACGTCCCCAGCGAACCGCGGCTGGCGTTCGCGATGCTCAAGATCGGCACCTTCGGGCTGCTGGTGCCGGTGTACGCCACGGTGGCGCACCGCATGTTCCCCTTCTTCGCCGGCAACGTCGTGGCCGGCTACCGGCCGTGGCGGCCCATGTGGCTGCTGGCCGTGAGCTGGCCGCTGTGGCTGGGCCACCTCGCGCTTGAACTCGCGCACCTCTACCAGTGGCTGTGGCTGGTCGACCTGCCGCTGCTGGCGTTGGCGGCGGCCACGCTGTGGCGCTGGTGGCCGCGCGGCCAGGCGCCGGCGCTGCTGCGCGTCTTGTTCATCGGCTACGCGTGGCTGCCGGTCGCGCTGGCGCTGTACCTCGCGCAGAGCCTGTGGTTCCTCGGCACGGGCGAATTCACGCTCGGCCGGGCGCCGGTGCATGCGATCTCGGTGGGCTTCTTCGGCAGCCTGCTGGTGGCGATGGTGACGCGCGTGACCCAGGGCCATTCTGGCCGGCCGCTGGTGCTGGGCCGCATTCCCGCCGTGGCCTTCGCCGGCATGCAGCTGGTCTCGCTGCTGCGGGTCGGCGCCGAACTGGTGGCGAACCCGGCGCCGTGGTTCTTCGCCGCCAGCGTCGGCTGGCTCGTCGTCTTCCTGCCCTGGGTGCTGCGCTCGCTGTGGATCTACGCCACGCCGCGCATCGACGGGCGCCCGGGCTGAGGATCGAATCGTGATTGCCTTCTACCTGCAGATCAAACTCGTGCACATCGCCGCGGTGCTGGCCAGCGGCGGCTTGTTCGCCCTGCGCGGCGCACTGGTGCTGGCCGGCGTACGCTGGGCGATGGCGGCGCCGCTTCGCTACCTGAGCTACTCCATCGACACCGTGCTGCTGACCGCTGCGCTGATGCTGCTCACGGCGCTCAAGCTCAATCCCTTCGTCATTCCCTGGCTGTCGGTGAAGCTGGCCCTGCTGGTGCTGTACGTGGTGCTGGGCAGCCTGGCGCTGAAGCGCGCGCGGAGCCGGCGCGCACGCGCCATCTACTACGGCGCGGCGCTGGCGACCTTTGGCTTCATGTACTTCGTGGCGCGGGCGCACCACCCGCTCGGCCTCCTGCAGGGGCTCGCGGCGTGACCTCGCCGGCGATCCATCCCTGCTTCCTCGGGCCCTACGGCGAGAACGACGCGCTGCTGGAGAAACTCGTGGTCGAGTTCCTGCGCGACCACGTCTACTGGCGCCGCAACTTCCACCCCGAGGATCCGCCGGCCATCCCGACCGGCGCCGCCGGCGAGCCGGCCTTCCGCGAGTTCGAGGCGCGCATGCGCCGCGAGCTGCACGCGCTGTCGGCCTCGCTCAAGAAGTCGGTGCCGTTCCACAGCCCGCGCTACATCGGCCACATGGTCTCGGACCTGCTGCTGCCGGGCCTGCTGGCGCAGTTCCTCACCCTGCCCTACAACCCCAACAACGTCAGCCTGGACGCTGCGCCGGTCACCATCGACCTCGAGCTCAAGGCCGGGCTGCAGCTGGCGCGCATGCTCGGCTACGTCGATGACCCGGCGCGGCCCGACTGTGCCTTCGGGCACCTGACCTCGGGCGGCACCCTCGCGAACTTCCAGTCGCTGCGGCTGGCGTGGGCGCTGAAGGCTTTCCCGGTGGCGCTGCGCGCGGTCTCGCCACCAGGCCTGGACATCCCGGAGGACGACTGGGCCGCGTTCAACCTCGCGCCCGCCGCGGGCATCGACCTGCTCGGGCGCTGGAACGCGTGGCTGGCGCACTGCCCCGCGCCGCAGCGCCGACAATGGCGGCAGCGGCTGGTGGCCGAACGGGTGGAAACGCTGGGCCTGGCCGACTTCCTGGCGCGGCATCCCACCCTGTCCTCGCCGCGGGTGCTGGCGCCGGTGACGGCGCACTACTCTTGGTCGAAAGGCATGAAGCTGATGGGCCTGGGCCGCGCGCAGCTCGAGCTCATCCCGGAGCGCGGCATGCGCACGGACATCGACGCGCTGGAAGCGATGCTGGCGCGCTGCGAACGCGAACGCCAGCCGGTGCTGATGGTGGTGGGCGTGCTGGGCAGCACCGAGTTCGGCACCATCGACCCGATCCACGAACTGGTGGCCGTGCGCGAACGCTGGTCGGCACGGGGCCTGGGCTTCGGCGTGCACGTGGACGCCGCCTGGGGCGGCTACCTGGCCACGCTGTTCCGCGAGGCCGACGGCCGCCTGCGCGCGCTGGCCGACATGCGCGAGGAGTACCGCGATTTCCCGGCCCCCGAAGTGCACGCCGCGGTGGGCGCGCTCGGCCAGGCGGATTCAATCACGGTGGACCCGCACAAGCTCGGCTACATTCCCTACGGCGCCGGTGCCTTCCTGTGCCGCGACCAGAGCGCGATGGCGCTGCTGGCCGAAGACGCCGACTACGTGTTCACGCCCGGCGAGGATGGCGACTACTTCCAGCGCTTCCGGCAGCTAGGCCGCTACATTCCCGAGGGCTCCAAGCCCGGTTCCGCCGCCGCGGCGGTGTACGTGACCCACCGCGTGCTGCCGCTGGACCACGAGCACTTCGGCCAGCTGCCGCGCGAATCCATCCTGGCCACCGAGGCCTTCCGCACGGCCGCCACCCGCTTCTCGGCGCGCCTGCACGACCGCGTGACCTGCCGCATCCCCTTCGAGCCCGACAGCAACCTGATCTGCCTCGCGCTCAACCCCGTCGGCAACCGCGACGTGGCGACCATGAACCGCTTCGTGCGCGCGCTGCACCGCGACCTCTGCTACGACCCGCGGCAGCCGCTGCAGTCGCGCGAGTTCTTCGGCTCCATGACCACGCTGCGCCCCGAGGTGCTGGGCGCGGAGGAAACCGCGGGCATCCTCGCTTCGCTGGGCCTGGACCCGGACACGCTCGACGCCGGCGGCGACGACGACGACCGGCTGGTGATCCTTCGCCACACGCTCATGAACCCCTTCCTGCTCGACACCGGCAACGGTATCAGCTACCTGGAGATGTACTTCGAACACCTCGAACGCCGCGCCGGCGCGCTGCTGGCGGCCGCCGCGTGACGTCCGCCGCCGACCGCCGCTGGGTACACGCCGCGCTGGCCGAACTGGCGCGCGAGGCCGCCCGCTCCGCCGACACCCACCTGCTGCGGATCGACCTGCCGGGCTACCCGGGCATCCGCTTCTATTTCAAGGACGAAGCGGCGCATCCCACCGGCAGCCTCAAGCACCGGCTGGCACGCTCGCTCTACTTGTACGCGCTCTGCAACGGCCGGCTCGGCGAAGGCCAGGGCACGATCGACGCGTCATCAGGCAGCACCGCGATCTCCGAGGCCTGGTTCGCGCGGCTGCTCGGCCTGCCGTTCGTGGCCGTGATGCCGGACTGCACCGCGCCGGGCAAGGTGCGCCTGATCCGCGCGCTGGGCGCCAAGTGCTTGCTGGTGCCCCGCGGCGCCGACGCCAGCGCGGTCGCGCGCGAGCGCGCGCGGCGCGAGGGGCTGTGCTTCCTCGACCAGTTCGGGCTCGCCGAGCGCGCCACCGACTGGCGCGGCAACAACAACATCGCCGAATCCATCCTGGCGCAGCTGGCCACGGAAACGGACCCGGTGCCCGCCTGGATCGTCTGCGGCGCCGGTACCGGCGGCACTTCGGCCACGATCGGCCGCTACCTGCGCTATCGCCGGCTGGACACCCGGGTTTGTGTCGCCGAGCCGACCGGCGGCGCGTTCGCCACCGGCTGGCGCAGCCGCGACCCGCAGGACCTCGCCAGCCGGCCGACGCTGATCGAAGGCATCGGCCGGCCGCGGGTCGAGCCCGGCTTCCTGTTCGACGTGGTCGACCGCGTGGAAGAAGTCGACGACGCCGGCTCCATCGCCGCCGCCTGGCGGCTCGAGTCGCTGATCGGACGCCGCTACGGCGGCAGCTCCGGCACCAACTTCGTCGCCTGCCTTCGGCTGGCGCGCGAAATGCGCGAGGGAGGCCGGAGCGGCAGCATCGTCAGCCTGCTCTGCGACCGCGGCGACCGCTACGACGAAACGCTGTTCGACCCCGCCTGGCTTTCCGACCAGGGCATCGACCTGGCCGCGGGCCGGGCGACGGTGGCCGCGCTGGAGTCGGCGTGAGCCACCACGACCTGCGAGGCTTCCTGGCTGAACTTTCGCGCCGGAACCAGCTGCTGCGGGTGGAGGCACCGGTGGACCCCCACCTGGAAAGCACAGCGCTCAGCCGCCTGGCCCTTCGCCGCGGCGGCCCGGCGCTGCTGATGACGCAACCGGTCGGCTCGCGCCACGCACTGCTGGGCAACCTGTTCGGCCACCGTCGCCGGATCGAACTCGCACTGGGCGGCCGGCCGCTGGCCTCGCTGCGCGAACTGGGCGAGCTGCTCGCCTCGGTGAAGGAACCGCGCTGGCCCTCGAACCTGCGCCAGGCGCTGTCGAGCTGGCCCGAACTCGCGCAGCTCGCCCACGTCGCGCCAAAGACCGTGCGCGACGCGGCCTTCGACGAAGTGGTGCTGGAGGGCGACGACATCGAGCTCGGCGCACTGCCGATCCAGCACTGCTGGCCCGGCGACGCCGGCCGCCTGCTCACCTTCGGACTGGTGGTGACCCGCGGCACCCGCCAGCCGCGCCAGAACGTGGCGATCTATCGCCAGCAGCTGATCGGCCGGAACCGACTGATCATGCGCTGGCTGCCGCACCGCGGCGGCGCGCTGGACTTCGCCGATTTCCGCGCCGCGTACCCGGACCGGCCGTTCCCGCTGCTGGTGGCGATCGGCGCCGATCCGGCGACGATGCTGGCCGCGGTCGCGCCGGTGCCGGACACGCTCTCGGAATATGAATTCGCCGGCCTGCTGCGCGGCGCGCGCACGCGCGTCTGGCACAGTGCGCTGACCGGGCTAGACGCGCCGGCGGGCAGCGAGATCCTGCTCGAGGGCTTCATCGAGCCGGGCGACACCGCGCTCGAGGGGCCGTTCGGCGACCACACCGGCTACTACAACGCGCAGGGCCAGTTCCCGGTGTTCACCGTGAAGCGGCTGCGGATGCGCCGCGACGCCATCTACCACGGCAGCTACATGGGCCGCGCGCCGGAAGACGAGCCCTCGGTGCTGTCCTCGGCGCTGAACGAGGTGTTCGTGCCAATCCTGCGCAAGGTGTTCCCCGAGGTGGTGGACTTCTACCTGCCGCCGGAGGCTTGCTCCTACCGGATCGCGGTGGCGAGCATCCGCAAGCAATACCCAGGCCACGCCCGCCGCATGATGATGGGCGTGTGGTCCTACCTGCGGCAGTTCACCTACACCAAGTTCGTGATCGTCACCGACGACGACATCGACGTGCGCGACTGGTCGCAGGTGCTCTGGGCGATGTCGACGCGGGTGGATCCGGCGCGCGACACGCTGCTGGTGCGCGACACCCCGATCGACTACCTGGATTTCTCCAGCCCGGTGCCCAACCTGGGGTCCAAGCTGGGCATCGACGCCACCCGCAAGTGGCCGGGCGAGACCGCGCGCGCGTGGAGCGAGCCGATCGTGCCGGATCCCGCAGCCGAGCGTCAGGCGGAAGCGCTGTGGTCGTCGCTCCAGCCGGCGTCTTCGAACAGCTGCGGGTAGCGCGCCAGCACCGCCTCAAGTTCTGTTAGCACCGCCGGATCGAAGCCCTCGGCCGCCAGCGCCGCGCTGGCGCGCAGCACGCGGGCCAGCAGCGGATGCAGCGCCGCGTCGGGCTCGGGCGCCAGCTGGCACCGGGCGATCATGTCCTGCACGGCGGCCTCGAGCTCGACCGCCACCGCCTGCACCTGCGCCTCGTCGAGGTGGCCGTGCGCGGCGTGCGACAGCGCTGAAGTCGCGGCACGGACGCGGCGCATGCCCTCGCGCAGCGGCGCATCCGGGGCCCAGCGCGTTTCGGGCAGCGCATCCTCGGCGTGGTCCTCATCGCCATCGGCCTCCACCGCGCTGGCCGCGGCGTCGTGGCCGTGGGTGGCCTGGCCGGCGGGCGCGTCCTGGGCGGCATTCGCGCCGTCGTGGTCGGCCGCCTGCGCGGATTCCGCGTCGACGGGGGGCTCGCCGCCCGGCATCGTGGCGGCCAGCGAGGGCAGCGCCAGCACCAGGGCGACCAGGGCGTGCGGGAGGTAGGGATGCATGGCGTTCTCCATTCGTGGCATGCGCGACTTGCGCCGGATGCCGCCATCCTCGCGCGAACGCGATGGCGGGTAACTGACGCAGGTCAATGACGCCGCGGGCCGCGCCGGGGGAGCATGCCCCGTCCCCGTCCCCGACCGCGGAGCCCGCGATGCAACTGGTGTGTCCCGCCGGCAACCTGCCGGCCCTGCGCGCGGCCGTCGATGCCGGCGCCAACGCCGTCTACGCCGGGTTCCGCGACCAGACCAACGCCCGCGCCTTCCCGGGGCTGAACTTCGACGAGGCCGAACTGCGGGCCGGCATCGCCTACGCCCATGCCCGCGGCTGCCAGGTCTACCTCGCGCTGAACACTTACCCGGACACCGCGCGACTGAAAGTCTGGCAGGCCGCGGTGGACCAGGCCGCCGAACTGGGCTGCGACGCGATCATCGCCGCCGAGATGGCGGTGCTCGAGCATGCGATGCGCGAGCACCCGACGCTGGCCAGGCACCTCTCGGTGCAGGGCTCGGCCACGACCGCGCCGGCGCTGCGCTACATGCACGAGCGCTTCGGCATCAGCCGCGCGGTGCTGCCGCGGGTGCTGTCGCTGCAGCAGGTGGAGCGGCTGTGCACGTCATCGCCGGTGCCGCTGGAGGTCTTCGCGTTTGGAAGCCTGTGCATCATGGTCGAGGGCCGCTGCCAGCTGTCGAGTTACGTCACGGGCGCCTCGCCCAACCGCCACGGGGTCTGCTCGCCCGCGCGCTTCATACGCTGGGAAGAGCACCCGGACGGCCAACGCGGCGTGCGCCTCAACGGCCTGCTGATGGACCGCTACCAGCCGGGCGAACCGGCTGCCTATCCCACCGTGTGCAAGGGCCGGTTCGACGTCGGCGGCGAGGTCTTCCATGCGTTGGAGGAGCCCACCAGCCTCAACACGCTGGCCCTGCTGCCGCAGCTGGCCCGCGCCGGCGTCGCGGCGCTGAAGATCGAGGGCCGCCAGCGTGGCGTCGCGTACGTCACCGCGGTGACCCGTACCTGGCGCGAAGCGATCGACCGTCACCGCGCCGACCCGGCGGTTTGGGCTCCGCGCGATGACTGGCAGCAGGCACTGTCGGCGCACGCCGAGGGCCACCAGACCACCCTCGGCCCCTACCACCGCGCCTGGCACTGACCGCATGAAACTCAGCCTCGGACCCCTGCAGTATTTCTGGCCGCGCGAACGCACGCTGGCGTTCTACCGCGAGGCGGCGACCTGGCCGCTCGACGTCATCTACCTCGGCGAAACCGTCTGCAGCAAGCGGCGCGAACTGGGCACGCGCGACTGGATTGCACTGGCCGAGGCACTGGCGGGCTCTGGCCACGAAGTCGTGTTGTCGAGCCTGGCGCTGGTCGAGGCCGAGTCCGAAATCAACGCCGTGCTGCGCATGCTCGACCACGGCGGCTTCCTCATCGAAGCCAACGACCTGACCACGGTGCAGCTGTGCCGCGAGCGCGGCCTGCCCTTCGTCGCCGGTCCCACGCTGAACGTCTACAACCATCGGGCGCTGGCGATGCTGGCCGAGGACGGCATGCGCCGCTGGGTGCCCGGCGTCGAACAGGGCGAGCAGCTGCTGGCCGACCTGCTCGCGGCCTGCCGCGCCGAGGGCGCCACGCCGCCCGAGCTGGAGGTGATTGCCTGGGGCCGCCTGCCGCTGTCGTACTCGGCGCGCTGCTTCACCGCGCGCGCGCTGGACGTGGCCAAGGACGCCTGCGGCTTCCGCTGCATCAAGCATCCGGACGGCCTGCCGCTGGCCACGCGCGAAGGCGAGCCCTTCCTGCGCATCAACGGCATCCAGGTCCAGGGCGAGGAGACCACCGACCTCGGGCCGGAATTGCCGGCGCTGCGTGCGCTGGGCGTGGACATCCTGCGCCTGTATCCGCAGGCCGAGGGCATGCGCGAGGTGGTGGCGCACTTCGACCTGGCGCGCCGCTCGCCGCAGCCGCCGCCGCGCCGGGGAGCGGTGAACGGCTACTGGCGCGGGCAGCCGGGCAAGCCGGGCCTGCCCGCGGGCTAGCGCCTCAGCCGCGCAGGCGCTGGAACACCAGCGAGGCGTTGGTGCCGCCGAAGCCAAAGCTATTCGACATCACCGTGTCGAGCGCCGCCTCGCGGCTTTCGCGCACGATCGGGAAGCCTTCGGCCTGCGGATCCAGCGTGCCGATGTTGGCCGAGCCGGCGATGAAGCCGTCGCGCATCATCAGCAGGCAGTAGATCGCCTCGTGCACGCTGGCCGCGCCGAGCGAGTGGCCCGACAGAGCCTTGGTCGAGGAGATCGGCGGCATGGCGTCGCCGAAGGCCTCGCGCACCGCGCGCAGCTCCACCAGGTCTCCCAGCGGCGTCGAGGTGCCGTGGGTGTTGAGGTAGTCGATGGGCTGGTCCACGCCCGCCATCGCCATCCGCATGCAGCGCACCGCGCCCTCGCCCGAGGGCGCGACCATGTCGGCGCCATCCGAGCTGATGCCGTAGCCGATGAGTTCGGCGTGGATGCGCGCGCCGCGCGCGACGGCGTGGTCGTAGTCCTCGAGCACCAGCATGCCGCCACCGCCGGCGATGACGAAGCCGTCGCGTTCGGCGTCATAGGGACGCGAGGCGGTGGCCGGCGTGTCGTTGTGCTTGGTCGAGAGCGCGCCCATGGCATCGAACTGCAGGCTCAGCGACCAGTGCAACTCCTCGCCGCCGCCGGCGAACATCACGTCCTGGCGGCCGGCGCGGATCAGGTCGGCGGCGGCGCCGATGCAGTGCGCCGAGGTGGCGCAGGCCGCCGCGATCGAATAACTCGCACCGCGGATGCCGAAGGCCGTGGCCAGGTTGGCCGACACCGTCGAGCCCATCGTGCGCGGCACCATGTACGGCCCCACCTTGCGCACGCCGCGCTGGCGCAGCAGGTCGGCGGCTTCCACCTGCCACTCGGTCGAACCCCCGCCGGAGCCGGCGAACAGGCCGGTGCGTTCGGAGCGAACGCTGGCGTCGTCCAGGCCGGCGTCGGCGATGGCGTCCTGCATGGCCACGTGCGCGTACGCCGCGCCGTCGCCCATGAAGCGCAGCGCCTTGCGGTCGATGCGCGCCGGGAGGTCGATCTCCGGCGCACCGGCGACCTGGCTGCGCAAGCCGGCTTCGGCGGCGGCGGCATCGGCGCGGATGCCGCTGCGGCCCGCGCGGAGTGCCGCGGAAACGACGTCGGCGGAATTTCCCAGGCAGGAGACGATGCCCATGCCGGTGATGACGACTCGACGCATGCTCACATGCCCTCGGTCGAGGTGAACAGGCCGACGCGCAGCTCTTCGGCCGTGTAGATCTCGCGGCCGTCCACCAGCGTGCGCCCGTCGGCAATCACCAGGCTGAGGCGGCCGCGCACCACGCGGCGGATGTCGATCTCGTAGCTCACGCGCTTCGCCGTCGGCAGCACCTGGCCGGTGAACTTGACCTTGCCCACGCCGAGCGCGCGACCGCGGCCCGGCTCGCCCAGCCACGGCAGGTAGAAGCCCGCCAGCTGCCACATCGCATCCAGCCCGAGGCAGCCCGGCATCACCGGATCGTCGGTGAAGTGGCAGGCGAAGAACCAGAGGTCGGGGCGGATGTCGAGCTCGGCGCGGATGATGCCCTTGCCATGCTTGCCGCCTTCGCTGCTGATCTCGGTGATGCGGTCGAACATCAGCATCGGATCATTCGGCAACCGCGCGCCGTCGGCGCCGAACATCGCGCCGCTGGCGCAATCAAGCAGCTGACTTCGATCGAAGGAATGGACGTGGGAAAGCGAGGCGTTCATGGCGATCTTCCGATTTGGAAAACGCGATTCTTTCATTACTTCGCGGCACTGTCGCTGACTCGCATCAACCCATTCGCCGTACGCCGGCGTAGCGATCCGCCGTACGCCTGCGTAGCGATTCGCCACCGAATGGAATCATTTCACTCACTGTCGGCGCGATGGTGGGCACCCAGGCTGGCGCGGCGAATGCGCGCCGCGTGCAGCAGCCGCAAGGCCAGGCGAGCCTGCCACGTGCGCGCCAGCGAGGGATCCACGCGCAGCTGGCGCTCGGCTTCGGCCAGCGTCGCGTCATCGCGCACCGGACCCATGCTGCGCCACAACAAATCGCGCAGCGCGCGCAGCGCGGCGGCATTGGCGCCGGCGCCCGGCTGCACCCAGCGTCGCGGCGCCGCCTGGATGCGCGCGTCGCGGGGCACCGACAGCCGCGCGCCGAGCGCACGCCCGCCGACCACGCACTCGAGCAGCGAGTTGCTGGCGAGCCGGTTGGCGCCATGCACGCCGCTGCAGGCCACTTCGCCCACCGCGTGCAGCCCCGGCAGGCCGCTGCGCCCGTCCGCATCCACGGCGATGCCGCCCATGTGGAAATGCGCCGCGGGCGTCACCGGCGCCAGGTCCCTTCGCGGATCGATGCCGTGCGCGCGGCACAGCGCCACCGCGGTCGGAAACGCGGCCAGGCCCTCGTCACCCAGCCTCCTCATGTCCAGGAAGACGTCGTGCCCGGCCTGCCGCCTTCGCCAGACTTCACGCGCCACCACGTCACGCGGCGCGAGGTCGGCGAGCGGATGGCGCCCGGCCATCACGGCCTCGCCGCGATCGTCGCGCAGCACCGCACCGGCGCCGCGCAGCGCCTCGGTCAGCAGCGGCAGCGGTCCTTCGCCCGGCACCGCGAGCGCGGTGGGATGGAACTGCACGAACTCGAGGTCGCGACCCGGCGCGCCGGCTTCCAGCGCGAGCGCGAGGCCGTTCCCGTCCGCCGACAGGGGATTCGTGGTCGCCGCGAACAGCGAGCCGATGCCGCCGGTGGCGAGCACGAGGTCCGGGGTGGCGATGTCGATCGTGGCGCCGTCGGCGGCCACCAGGCGGACCGCCGCGATCGCGCCGCTCTCGGACAGCGCCAACGCACATAGCCGGTGCGACGGCAGGCGACGGGCGTGCGCGGCCGCCGCCAGCGCGCGCTCCATCGCGGCCACGATGGCGTGCCCGCTGGCATCCCCGCCGGCGTGGACGATGCGCGCGCGGCCGTGTCCGCCCTCGCGGCCGAGCGCCCAGGCCGCGCCTTCGCGATCGAAGGCAACGCCCTGCGCGGCCAGCCAGGCCACGGCGTCGGGTGCGGCGTCCACCAGTCTGGAAACCATGGCGACATCGTTGTGGCCGGCGCCTGCGCGGCAGGTGTCTGCCGCGTGCAGCGCCGGACGGTCGCCGGGACCGACGGCGGCGGCGACGCCACCTTGCGCCAACGCGCTGGCGCTGCCGGCGCTGCCGCCGACCAGCAGCACCGGCCGCGGCGCGGCGGCCAGGGCCACGCACAGCCCGGCCAGGCCGGCACCGGCCACCACCAGCGGCGACGATGCCGCGCTCAAACGCGCTCGCCGCGCCCGACCGCCAGCATCCTCTCCAGGGCGCGGCGCGCGCGCGTGGCGATGCCGGCTGGCACCGTCACTTCGCCGGACAGGTCGCGCAGGCAGGCGTGGATGTTCGGCAGCGTGATGCGCTTCATGTGCGGGCAGAGGTTGCAGGGCTGGATGAACTCGGTGTCCGGGAAGCGCAGGCGCAGGTTGTCCGCCATCGAGCACTCGGTGATCAGCGCCACGCGTTCGGGCTTCTCGCGCGCCAGCCAGGCGCCCATCGCACTGGTGGAGCCGACGAAGTCGGCCTCGGCCAGCACCTCCGGCGGACATTCGGGATGCGCCACCAGGCGCGCGTCGAAGCGCTCGCGCGCGTGCCGCGCCTGGGCGGCGGTGAAGGTCTCATGCACCTCGCAGCAGCCGTCCCACAGCACCAGCTCGACCGCGGTCTGGCTGGCCACGTAGGCGCCGAGGTAGCGGTCGGGCAGGAAGATAACCCGGTCGCTGCCCATCGCCTCCACCACCTGCACCGCGTTCGCGGAAGTGCAGCAGGCGTCGGATTCGGCCTTCACCCCGGCCGTGGTGTTGACGTAGCTCACCACCGGCACGCCCGGGTGGCGCGCGCGCAGGGCGCGCACGTCGGCGGCCGTGATCGAGTCGGCCAGCGAGCAGCCGGCGCGCAGGTCGGGGATCAGCACGCGGGTGCCCGGCGAGATGATCTTCGCGGTTTCGGCCATGAAGTGCACCCCGCACAGCACGATCAGGTCCGCGCCGCAGTCCTTCGCGGCCTGCGCCAGCGCCAGCGAGTCGCCGGTGACGTCGGCGACGCCGTGGAAGATCTCCGGCGACTGGTAGCTGTGCGCCATGATCACCGCGCCGCGCTCGCGCTTGAGCTGCAGGATGGCGTCGATCCACGGCAGGTGCATCGGCACCTCGACGCAGGGCAGCAGCCGCTCCAGCGTCGTCGTGAGTTCGGCGTACTGCTGCTCCAGCGCCGGATGCCAGCGCGGCTGCAGCAAGTGCTCGGGCAGGCCCGCCGCGCTCATGCCACGCCCCCGTGCGCGGCGCGCGCCTCGCGCGCGAGCCGGGCGCCGCGGTGCAGCAGGATGCGCACGCCCAGCGGCACCGACTCCCACGGCAGGCGGTCGAGCAGGTTGCGTGCGGTCAGGCCCAGCTCGGTGTCGCCGGTCAGCTCGAGCCGGCGCTGGAAGAACAGCGTGTCGGCGTCCTCGAGCCGGCTCGCCAGCAGCATCAGGTCGGTGGCGGTGCCGCGCACCGTGGCTTCGGCCGGTTCCGCGCTGGCGCGCAGGCGGCCGTCGCGCAGCTCGAACACCCAGCCGATGCCGAGGTCGGAGACCGCGATGCCCAACCGTCGGCCGACAAGGAAATCGAGCTGCCCATCGCGCAGTGGCGCGGCCAGCAGATGCTGCACGGCGGGCTCGAGGTTGCGGCCGGGCCAGGCCGACGGCAGTCGCCGCAGCAGCGGCGCCCAGCGGGCCGGAGGCGGGATGGCGCGCAGCAGGGCGCGCGACAGGGAGGGAGCGTGGCGTTCGGACGGATTCATGGTGGGCGCAAGGTTGCCTGCGCCGGTGGGCGCGGCGCCTTGACCCGGGTCAGGTGGAAGCCCTTGCAGCCCCCGGCCGTCGGCGATCACCAGCGCCAGCTGCGCCTGCGCCAGGTCCGGCGGCAGCCCAAGGCGATGCGCCAGCGACTGCCCGCGCGCGGCGATGCGGTCCTCGCGCGCCGCGTCGCGCGACGGCAGCCCCTCGCGCTGCTTCACCCGCGCCACCGCGGCCACCAGCCGTCGCCGCGCCGCCAGGCAAAGCAGCAGCGCATCGTCGAGCGCGTCGATGCCGATGCGCAGCCGGGCCAAGCCCCTCGAAGTTACCGCCATCACGCTCTCCCGGAAGCCGCGTCAGCGCGGCGGATGTGCCACCGCGAACCCGCGGACCGCCCGTGACAAACCGAGCTGCGCCCAGGCCAGGAAAAGATGCGCACACAACAACAGCGCACCCGCCAGCCGCGCCGCGAGCCCCTGCCGCCAGCCCGCCGCCAGCACCACGACCAGCCCCGCGAGCGCGAACAGCCGAAGCACGCCGCGCCGTCGCGCCGCCGGCAGCAGCGTCTGCACCCCAGGCAGCTGCAGGCCGCGGCCGCAGCGGCGGTGCAGCGTGATCCAGCCAAGGAAAGCGTCGATCTCCAGCAGCATCGAGAGCACCAGCATCGGCAGGGCCACCGCGACCACCAGCACGCCCGCGAGCACGGCCGGCGCCCCCGGCCACGCCAGCACGACGCCGCCGCAGGCCATGGCGATGAAGCCGTAGCGCCATGCCGCCACGAGCGGACCGGGTGCGGACTTGCGTGAGCGGGCCTGCAGCCACAGGCCTCCGAGCGCGAACGCGAGCAAGGCCGCGATCACCACGAGGCGCAGCGCGCGGCCGTCACCGGCCACCGCCCAGGCCAGCCCACACAGCGGCAGGCCGAACGCGGCGCCGAGCAGCCAAGCGGCCTGCGCTCGCGCCGGCAGCGCCGGCGTGCCCTGGAACATCGGCATCACCATCCGCCCCACCGCGACCAGCAGGCCCAGCGCCCATCCGACGAGGCCCAGCGCCGCGTGCCAGTCCGTCCATCGCGTGATGGCAAGCGGCACCGCGCCGTTCATCGCGGCCACCAGCAACACGCCCAGCGCCGCCGTGGCCAGGCCGCATACCACCGCCAGCGCGAGCCCTTTCGGCAGCAGGCCACCGCGCAGTCCGGCCACGAGTCCGGGCAGGGTCGCCGCACCCAGCAACGCGAACGCCAGCGCGAGGCCCACGGCACCCGCGGCACGCAGCCCCGCCTGGGGCAACCACAGCCCGGCCACCAGCGCGGCCGTGCCCAGGTTCAGCGCCACATGCAGCGCGCGCGCATGTCGTGGCCCACCGCGCAGCGCCACGCCCGCCGAGGCGGGAAGGAACTGCAGCAGGCTGCCGAACATGGCGTTGCCCAGCACGCCCAGCGTGAACACGTGCACCCAGGCCACGGTCGCCGGCGACCAGCGCGACGCGAGCAGTGCGTCGCCTTCCGCCAGCAGCATCAGCCCCGCCAGCGCGCCCCAGGCCGGGACGGTGCGCAGGAATCGACCGGGATCGGCGGCGTCGGGGGCGCGCTCAAGCGCCAGCCGGGCCATCTTCGCTCCACACGGTGACGGCGCAGCCGCCACCTTCGTGGTCGGCGACCGAATAGCCCAGGCGGCGTTCGCGCAGTTGCTCCAGCAGCGGCAGCGGCCGAATCGGCGTGAGCAGGCGCAGCACGGCGCCCGCCGCCAGCGCCTCGACGGCGGCCAGGGCCTGCATCAGCGGTTCCGGCGCCGGCAGCTGGCGCAGGTCCAGGGTATTCGCGGTGATCTCGTCCATGCCCGGCATTCCACCGCCCCGCGGGCGAACTTGCCCTGATCCTGGTCAACCCGTCTTAAAACTCCACCCGCATCCCGAGGCTCGCACCCCGCCCCGGGCGGCCGTAGAAATCGATGTCATTGGCGTTGGCGGCCACCCCCCGCAGCGCCGACCAGTCCCAGTAGCGGCGGTCGGCGAGGTTGTGCAGCGTCAGGTTGAAGCGCACCTGGTCGTTCATCGCCCACCATGCGTTCGCGTCCCAGGTGGCGTAGCCCGGCGGCAGATACAGCGCCGCGGCGGTCTGGTCGGCACGGGTGACGCGGCGCACGCCGGTCACGCGCAGCTCGCCGCCCCAGCCGCCGTCGGGTGCACCGTAGCCGGCGGCCAGGCTGGCGCGGCCCGGCGGCACCGAGTTCAGCGGCTGGTCGCGCGCGGTGTCGTCGCCGCGCGCCCAGGCCGCGGCAAGGTCCACGTACCAGCCCGGCGCCGAGGGCAGCCATGCGTCAAGGTACCAGCGCGCCTCCAGCTCGGCGCCGCGGATGCGGGCGCGGTCGCGGTTGACCGACTGGAACACCAGCTGGCCCGCGTCGTTGCGGCCGAGGTTGGCGCGCGATTCGATCAGGTCCTCGAAGCGGTTCTCGTACACCGCCACGCTGGCCTGCAGCACGTCGCCGGCCCAGCGCGCGCCGAGCTCGTAGCCGTCGCTGGTTTCCGGGCGCAGGCCCGGGTTTGGCAGCGCCACGTAGTTGAAGGCGGGCAGGTTCAGGCCGATGTTGACGTCGCCGAAGGGCGGCGCGCGGAAGCCGCGCGCGTACTGCGCGTAAACGCCCAGCCGCGCGCCGTTCCAGCGCAGGCCCAGCTTGGGCGTGAAGGCGTCGGAATCAAGCGAGGCCGGCGCGATGGTCGGGTTGTCCTCGCGCCAGGTCGCATCGGGGCGCGCGTCCAGCGCGTAACGCTCCCAGCGCAAGCCCGGCACCAGGGCCCAGCCTGCGCCGAAGCGGATTTCGTCCTGCCAGAACAGGCCCAGTTCGTTCGCGCGCGAATTCGGGAAATCGCGCAGCGGAAACACTTCCCCCAGGATCACCGGCGTGCTGGCACCGGTCGCGAGGTTGGTCTCGCGCCCCTCGCGCAGGCCCTCGAAATCGTGGCGCGCCAGGTCAATGCCGAACACCTGCCAGTGCTCGAAGCCACCGGTCTCGCCGCGCCATTGCCCGGTCAGTTCCAGGCCCGTGCTCACCTGTTCGAAGCGGAATCCGCGCTCGCGTCGCGAGGCGAACGGCATCGCGCGATCCGGCAGTCGGAACTGGTCGCTCCACTGCTCGCTGCGGCTGGACTGACGGTACGCGAGCGCGCGCACCGGTCTGATCGGCCCCAGCGATTCCCATTCGCTGGCCAGGCTGACCCGGTCGCGGCGGTAGCGGTCGTCCGCGAGCAGCGCATACGTCGTTGCGAACCGCCCCGGGCCGAACAGCTGCGACTGCACGTCGGTCTGGCGCTCGCCTCGCCCCTGCTCCAGCGTCGCCGTCCAGCGCCCGGCGGTGCCGGCGTCGAACCCGAACTTCGCCAGCGCGCTGTCGCTGCGGAAATCGGCGGGGTTGGCGGCATCCGCCCCGTTCCGTGCATGGTTCTGCGTCTCGTGACCCTGGCGGCGGCCCAGCGCCAACAGCGCGGTCAGCCGCGCGTCCTCGCTGCGCGCCGCCATCCGCGCCGACAGCCACCGGGCGTCGTCGCGGCTGGCGGCACCGGCGCGCAGTGCCCACGCAGTGCGTCGCTCGTCATCCGCCCAGGCGGCGTCCCCGGCCTCGGGCGTCCAGAAAGCGACCACGCCCGCCAGCGCCTTGCTGCCGTAGAGCGTGGAGGCCGGGCCGCGGAGCACTTCGACGCGATCGACGATGCCCAGCTCCACCAGGTCGCGCCCGGCCTGCGCGAACTGGCCGACGCCGAAGCCATCGGCCAGCGGGATGCCGTCGATCTCCACGCTGACCCGGTTGCCGTCCAGCCCGCGCAGGTTGAAGCCCAGGGCCCCGAACCGGTTCGGGTCCGACGCCACTTCCATGCCGGGCACCAGTCGCGCGAGATCGTCGAGCGTCTGCACGCCGCGCTGTTCCATCAAATCGCGGTCGACCCGGCTGATCGTTCCCACCACCTGGCGCACGGGCTCGGCGCTGCGGCTGCCGACCACCACCACGGCGTCGAGCACCTTCAGCGGCTCGGGGGACGGCTCCGGGCCGGGCGACAGGGCTGCCGCGAGGGCCAGGCAAAGCGGGGAAAGCGTCATGGATATCTCCGTAATCGTCGCCGCCACGGTAATGCACGGATGCCGGGCACCGGATTGACCCCGGTCAAAGCCCGGGGGCCACCGGGGCGGGATGCTGGCTTTGCTTGATTCAGGTCAGGGGAACGGCGTGGACACAGGCACAAGCTGTCGCCGACCGTGGACCAGCCACGACTGACTAGCCAACCACTGTGGGGATTACCGTTATGAAGCGAACCCTGTTGAGTACGTCCATGGCGATCGCACTGGCGCTGGGCGCCGGGGGCGCCGCCTTCGCGGCCGACCCGGCCGGCGACCAGGTGAACGAGCGCCCGGTCAAATCCGAGGCCGAGGCCGGCGAAGCCGGCTACCTGGCCAACTGCGCCGCCTGCCACCAGGCCAATGGCGCCGGCCTGGCCGGCGCCTTTCCGCCGCTGAAGGATTCCGACTGGATCGAGAAGGACCCGAACGCCGCACTCAACGCGGTGCTGGCCGGGCTGAACGGCAAGATCACCGTCAACGGCCAGGAATACAACGCGGTGATGCCGGCGATGAGCCACCTCGGCGATGCCGACATCGCGGCCATCCTCAACCACGTGATGCACAAGCTCAACGACTCGGACGTGCGCTTCACCCCGGCCCAGGTGGCCACCGCGCGCAAGGGCATCGCCGGCGCCAGCGACCCGGCCCGGGGCCAGGCGCACCCGGGCACCAGCCAGGCCCAGGCCGCCTACGAAGGCGCGCCGACCACGATGGCTTCGGCCGACGTGAAGATGCACCGCACGCCCGGCGCGCCGGACATGACCGAGGACGAGTTCGCCGCCGCCACCGACATTTTCTTCCAGCGCTGCGCCGGCTGCCACGGCGTGCTGCGCAAGGGCGCCACCGGCAAGCCGCTCACGCCCGACCTGACCCAGGCCCGCGGCACCGACTACCTCAAGGCGCTGATCAACTTCGGTTCGCCCGGCGGCATGCCCAACTTCGGCACCGGCGGCGAACTCTCGGCCGAGCAGGTCGACCTGATGGCGCGCTTCCTGCAGCACACCCCGCCCAGCCCGCCGGAATGGGGCATGGCCGAGATGCGCGAGAGCTGGAAGGTGATCATTCCGGTCGACCAACGCCCGACGAAGCAGATGAACGACTACGACATCGGCAACGTCTTCTCCGTCACCCTGCGTGACTCGGGCGAGATCGCGCTGATCGACGGGTCGTCGAAGCGGATCATCAACATCATCAAGACCGGTTACGCGGTGCACATCTCGCGCGTCTCGCACTCGGGCCGCTACATCTACACCATCGGCCGCGACGGCAAGATCGACCTGATCGACCTGTGGATGGAGAAGCCCGACCGCGTCGCCGAGATCAAGATCGGCCTCGAGGCGCGCTCGGTCGAGACTTCCAAGTACAAGGGCTTCGAGGACAAGCTGGCGATCGCCGGCGCCTACTGGCCGCCGCAGTTCGTGATCATGGACGGCCCGACCCTGGAGCCGATGAAGATCGTCTCGACCCGCGGCATGACGGTGGACACGCAGGAATACCACCCGGAACCGCGCGTGGCCGCGATCGTCGGCAGCCACCAGCACCCGGAGTTCATCGTCAACGTGAAGGAAACCGGCCGCATCCTGCTGGTGGACTACAGCGACATCGACAACCTGAGGATCACCACGCTCGACGCCGCGCGCTTCCTGCACGACGGCGGCTGGGACGTGAGCAAGCGCTACTTCCTCACCGCCGCCAACCAGAGCGACAAGATCGCGGTGGTGGACTCGAAGGAGCAGCGCATGGTCGGGCTGATCGACGTCGACAAGATCCCGCACCCCGGTCGCGGCGCGAACTTCGTGCATCCCGAGTACGGTCCGGTCTGGGGCACCTCGGCGCTGGGCAATGACAAGATCACGCTGATCGGCACCGACCCGGAGAAGCATCCGGACCAGGCCTGGAAGGTAGTCGAAGTGCTCAACGGCCAGGGCGGCGGCTCGCTCTTCATCAAGACCCACCCGAAGTCGCGCAACCTGTGGGTGGACACGCCGCTGAACCCGGACGCGAAGGTCTCGCAATCGATCGCGGTGTTCGACATCGACAACCTCGACGGCGGCTACGAGGTGCTGCCGATCGCCGAGTGGGCGAACCTGGGCGAGGGCCCGAAGCGGGTGGTGCAGCCCGAGTACAACGCGGCCGGCGACGAGGTCTGGTTCTCGGTGTGGAACGGCAAGGACCAGCGTTCGGCGATCGTGGTGGTGGACGACCGGACCCGCAAGCTCAAGGCGGTGCTGGATGATCCGCGCCTGGTCACGCCGACCGGCAAGTTCAACGTCAACAACACGGTGAACGACGTCTACTGATCCGGCATGGGATCTCGTGACGCCGAAGGGCCCCGCGCATGCGGGGCCCTTCTTTTCACCCTCCCACCGTGTGACGCGTCAGGGCCAGGTGCGTTCGAGTTGCAGCCAGAGCTTGCGGGTGTCGCGGGCGAAGCCGTCGCTGCGGTAGTCGGCGAGTTTCACCAGGCCGCTGAAGCCGGCGGGGAGCGGGAACGCCAGCGACGCGTTCCACTCGTGGCCGTAGTCGAGGCTGCCGCGGTCGGACTGGAGGTCGTGCCAGGCCAGCGTCCAGGCCAACTTGTCGTCGAGCCTGCCCGAGCCGAACTTGCCCGAGACGCTGGCGTAGCGATCCTCGAGGCCGTTGGCCGGCGTCACCAGGAACTTGTCGGCCCAGCCATTGAAGGCATGCAGCGTGGCCAGCGGCGTCTGGAAGGCCGTGCGGCCGTCGCCACCCAGCTGCTCCCAGCCGAGCTTCCAGGTCAGTCCGCGCGCGGACAGCGAGGGCTCGACCAGCAGGTAGTCGGCGTCGGTGGCGTTCGGGTTGTCGGCATGGTCCTGCTGGTTGGCGGCCTCCAGCGTCCAGCCGAAGCCAGCCTGGCCGAAGGCGCGTTGGCCCGTCCAGCGCAGGCCCAACGTGCGGGTGGAGGCGGCAGCCACGTCCTGGTCCTCGTGCCAGTAGCCGTAGCCCACGAGGCTGCCGCCCGCGCCCTGCCAGGCAAGGTTGAGCAGGTGGCTGTCGAGCCGGCGCTCGCGCGCCAGCGGGTCGCGGGCCTCGTCGCCGAACACGCGGTGCACGCGGTCGAGCCAGGCGTAGCGCAGCACCAGTCCGTCGCGCAGCGTGGCGTCGGCGGAGAGGCCATCGAAGGTCTGCTCGTTCTGGCGCCAGCCGACGTTGCCGACGAAGCGATGGTTGTCGAAGGCCAGGCGCTGCCGGCCCAGCGTGCCGCCGGCGCGCTCGCCGCGCCAGCGCAGCCAGGCCTGGTTGATTTCCAGCGCGCGGGCGTCGGGCACCGCGGGATACGCGGTCTCGCCGTTGGCGCCGGAATTGAAGCGATCGCCCAGCTCCGCGACGCCCTCGCCCTCGAAGCCGGTGCTGAAGCCGTGCGCCAGCGCGCGGCTCCAGCCCAGGCGCAGGCGCAGCGTGTCGGCGGCGGCGTCGCGCGCGAACGCCTCGTCGTCCACCGCTTCGTGGCGGTAGCGCAGGTTCGCGGTCCAGCCGTCTGCCTCCGCGGCGGCGGCGGGCGCGGCGGCCTGCAGCGCGAGCAGGCCGAGCGATAGATGGATGCAATGTTTCAGTGTCATGGCACGGTCCGTGGTTGGTTCGGGTCGTCGCCATGGTGGCAAGCGCGGGGCGGGACCACCCTGAGGCAAGTCAAGCGGCACGGGGGCGGATGACGAAAATTCGGGGTTCACATTCCGTTGACAGGGGTGCAGACTCCGACCTGTCCACGCGGCTTGACTTGCATCAACGCGCCCGGACCCAGGTTTGCCGACACTGCCTCCCAGTTGAATCAATCGACACTTGTCCGGAGACGCACGATGAAACGCCACCTGCTCGCCCTCTCGATCGCCGCACTGCTCGTGCTTCCGGGCTGCCGCGAAAACCCCAACGCCGACCTCGATTCCCGCGGCAAGGCCGCCGCCAGCGCCGATGCCGGCGACACCGGCGGCTCGCGCAAGGGCGACTTCGGTCCGCCGCAGGGCGAGCCCATCGAGGCCGTGCTGACCAGCCCGCCGCTGGTGCCGCCGGCCACCGGCCGCGACTACCCGGCCAAGGTGGTGGTGAACCTCGAGGTGCGCGAGGTCGACATGGAGATCTCCGAAGGCGTCACCTACACCTTCTGGACCTTCGGCGGCACGGTGCCCGGCAGCTTCATCCGCGTGCGCCAGGGCGACACGGTGGAGTTCCACCTCAACAACCACCCCGATTCGAAGATGCCGCACAACATCGACCTGCACGGCGTGACCGGGCCGGGCGGCGGCGCCGCGTCCACCTTCACGGCCCCGGGCCACAGCTCGCAGTTCACCTTCAAGGCGCTCAACGCCGGCCTGTACGTCTACCACTGCGCCACCGCGCCGGTGGGCATGCACGTGGCCAACGGCATGTACGGCCTGATCCTGGTCGAGCCGCCCGAAGGCCTGCCGCCGGTGGACAAGGAGTTCTACGTGATGCAGGGCGACTTCTACACCACCACCAAGTACCGCGAGAAGGGCTACGCGCCGTTCGACATGCAGAAGGCGATCGACGAGAACGCCACCTACGTGCTGTTCAATGGCGCCGAGAACTCGATGACCGGCGACAACGCGCTCAAGGCCAACGTCGGCGAGAGCGTGCGCATGTACGTCGGCAACGGCGGCCCGAACCTGATCTCGAGCTTCCACGTGATCGGCGAGATCTTCGACAAGGTCTGGTTCGAGGGCGGCACCAAGTACCAGGAAAACGTGCAGACCACCCTGATCCCGGCCGGTGGCGCCGCCATCGCTGATTTCCACCTCGAAGTGCCGGGCAGCTACGTGCTGGTCGACCACTCACTGTTCCGCGCCTTCAACAAGGGTGCGCTGGCGATCCTGAAGGTGGACGGCGCCGAGAACCCGGAGATCTACTCGGGCAAGGAAGTCGACGAGGTCTACCTCGGCGACAAGGCCGGCAGCATGGCGCCGGTGGCCGCCGCCGCCGCGGCCAACGCGGCCGGCACGCTCACGCTCGAGGACCAGGTCAAGGCCGGCCAGGCGCTGTTCGCCGGCACCTGCTCCACCTGCCACCAGCCGGACGGCAAGGGCCTCGCGGGCGTGTTCCCGCCCCTGGCCGGCTCCGACTGGATGACGCGACCGCACGAAGAGCTCGCCGGCATCGTGCTCAACGGCCTCACCGGCCCGATCAAGGTCAACGGCCAGGACTACAACTCGGTGATGCCGCCGATGAGCCAGCTGACCGACGACGAGGTCGCCAACATCCTCACCTACACGCTCAACAGCTGGGGCAACCCGGGTGGCCGCGTGAGCAAGGAGGACGTGGCCAAGGTGCGCGCCAGCACCGAACGCGGCGAAGGCGCGGCGCACTGACATGCGCCCCGGCCTGCTGGCGGCGGCCCTGCTCGGCATCGGCGCCTGCGCCGGTGCCGTCGCGGCCGGCGCCGACAACCCCTGGCGGACGCTGCCGGGCGGCGAATTCGCCTCGGTGCTGCGCTACGAGGACACCGGCGGCAAGGTGGTGCTGCCGGGCTTCGCGCTGCAGCAGCGGCCGGTAACCAACGCCGATTACCTTGCCTTCGTGAAGCAGCACCCGCGCTGGCAGCGCGGCCAGGCGCCGGTGGTGTTCGCCGAATCGCGCTACCTCGAACACTGGGCCGGGCCCACCACGCTGGGCCCGGACGCGAAGCCCGACCAGCCCGTGGTGATGGTCAGCTGGTTCGCGGCCCAGGCCTACTGCGAAAGCATCGACGCCCGCCTGCCCACCTGGTCGGAATGGGAATACGCCGCGGCCGCCGACGAAACCCGCGCCGACGCCCGCAGCGACCCGGCCTGGCGCGAACGCATCCTGGCCTGGTACTCGGTGCCCTCGGGCCGGCCGCTGCCCGCCGTGGGCCAGTCCGCGCCCGATGTGCACGGCGTGCAGGACCTGCACGGCCTCGTCTGGGAATGGGTGGAGGACCACTCGGCCATGCTGGTCTCGGCCGACAACCGCGAACAGGGCGACCCGGACGAAATGCGCTTCTGCGGCGCCGGCGCGCTGAGCATGGATGACCGCGAGAACTACGCCGTGCTGATGCGGGTGGCGATGCTGTCCGCGCTGGAAGGCGACGACACCACGAAGAACCTGGGCTTCCGCTGCGCCCGCGACCTGCCCGGAGCCAAGCCATGACCCCTTTGCTGCGCACCTTCGCCCTGGCCTGCCTGCTGCTGCCCGGCCTCGCCGCGGCCGCACCGGCGGCCCTGCCCGACGATTCGATCTACCTGCTCGAGGACCGCTTCAGCGACCAGGCCGGCAAGCCCTTCGTGCTGGCCGACCGGCGCGGCAAGCCGCAGCTGGTGGCGATGTTCTACACCTCCTGCCGCTACATCTGCCCGCTGATCGTGGACAGCGCCAAGGGCGTCGAGCACGGGCTCACGCCGTCGGAGCGCGAGCGCCTGGGCATCCTGCTGGTGAGCCTGGACCCGGCCCGCGACAACACCGCGGCGCTGGCTTCGGTGGCCGGCAAGCGCAAGCTCGACCCGGCCCGCTGGACCCTGGCCCGCACCGAGGCCGCCGGCGTGCGCCGCATCGCCGCCCTGCTGGGCATCCGCTACCGCGCCCTGGCCGACGGCGAGTTCAACCACTCCAGCGCACTGGTGCTGCTCGATGCCGAAGGCCGCGTGCTGGCCCGCACCGAAACGCTGGGCGCCGTGCCCGACCCGGCCTTCCTGGCCGCGGTGAAGGCCGCGGTCGCGGGCCCGCCCCGCCACTGAGGCCGCACCGGCCCGCACGCGGCGTTCCGCGTGAATTGACCTCGGTCAAGCCGGGGTCTGGTGGCGCTGGGGATAATCACGCAACGAAACCGGGGATGATCCGATGACGCTGGACAACAAGGTGGAAACCTACAACGACAAGGTCGTCATGCAATTCGCAGTGATGACGGTCGTCTGGGGCCTGGTGGGCATGACGGTCGGCGTGCTGATCGCCGCCCAGCTCTACTGGCCCTCGCTGAACTTCGACACCGCCTGGCTGAGCTTCGGCCGGCTGCGCCCGCTGCACACCAACGCGGTGATCTTCGCCTTCGGCGGCTGCGCCCTGATGTCCACCAGCCTGTACGTGGTCCAGCGCACCAGCCACGTGCGCCTGTTCAGCGACAAGCTGGCGGCGTTCACGTTCTGGGGCTGGCAGGCGGTGATCCTGGCCGCGGCCATCTCGCTGCCGCTGGGCTACACGCAGGGCAAGGAGTACGCCGAGCTGGCCTGGCCGATCGACGTGCTGATCACCCTGGTCTGGGTCGCCTACGGCATCGTCTTCTTCGGCACCATCGTCAAGCGCCGGGTCCGCCACATCTTCGTCGCCAACTGGTTCTACGGCTCCTTCATCATCGCGGTGGCGCTGCTGCACATCGTCAACTCGCTGGCCATCCCGGCCGGCCTGATGCACAGCTACCCGATCTACTCGGGCGCCGTGGATGCGATGGTGCAGTGGTGGTACGGCCACAACGCGGTGGGCTTCTTCCTGACCGCCGGCTTCCTCGGGATGATGTATTACTTCGTGCCGCGCCGCGCCGGCCGCCCGATCTACAGCTACCGGCTCTCGATCGTGCATTTCTGGGCCCTGATCGCCATCTACATGTGGGCCGGCCCGCACCACCTGCACTACACCGCCCTGCCCGACTGGGTGCAGAGCGTGGGCATGGTGTTCTCGCTGATCCTGCTGGCGCCCAGCTGGGGCGGCGCGATCAACGGCGTCATGACGCTTTCGGGCGCCTGGCACAAGCTGCGCACCGACCCGATCATCAAGTTCCTGGTCGTCGCCATCTCGTTCTACATGATGAGCACGTTCGAGGGCCCGATGATGTCGATCAAGACCGTCAACGCGCTCAGCCACTACACCGACTGGACCATCGGCCACGTGCATTCCGGCGCGCTGGGCTGGGTGGCGATGATCTCCATCGGCTCGATCTACATGGTGATCCCGCGCTGCCTGGGCCTGAAGGAAATGGCCTCGCTCAAGCTCATCGACCTGCACTTCTGGGTCCACACCATCGGCGTCGTGCTGTACGCGGCCTCGATGTGGATCGCGGGCATCGGCCAGGGCCTGATGGCGCGCGCCTCCAACGCCGACGGCACGCTGACCTACGCCTTCGTCGAGATCGTCAAGTTCAACTACCCCTACTACATGATCCGCTTCCTGGGCGGCGTGCTGGTGTTGGCCGGCATGGTGCTGATGGTGGTGAACATGTGGCGCACGTTCCAGCAGGCCAAGGGCTTGGTGGCCGCCCCGGTGCTGCCCGCCGCCCCCGAAGCCAGCCACGCCTGAGGACCCGACATGAGCCACGAGAAACTCGAGACCAACATCGGCTGGATGGCGATCCTGATCGCCGTCGTCATCTCCTTCGGCGGCCTGGCCGAGATCGTCCCGCTGATGTACCAGGCGGAGACGGTGAAGCCGCTGCCGGGCATCAAGCCCTACCCGCCGCTGGAGCTGGCAGGCCGCGACATCTACGTGCGCGAGGGCTGCTACAACTGCCACTCGCAGATGGTGCGCACGCTGCGCCATGAAACCGAGCGCTACGGCCACTATTCGCTGGCCGGCGAGTCGGTGTACGACCGCCCGTTCCAGTGGGGCAGCAAGCGCACCGGCCCGGACCTGGCCCGCATCGGCGGCCGCTATTCCGACGACTGGCACCGCGTGCACCTGGTCAACCCGCGCGACGTGGTGCCGGTGTCGAACATGCCGGCCTACCCGTGGCTGGCCGAGACCCCGGTGGACCCGGGCGCGGTGGCGCGCAACATGCGCGCGCTGCAGCGCATCGGCGACCCGTACACCGACGAGGAGATCGACGGCGCCGCCGCCGCGGTCGCCGGCAAGACCGAACTCGACGCGCTCATCGCCTACCTCCAGGGCCTGGGCAAGCACGCGCCGAAGGGGTGACCGACATGCTTTCAGGAATCCTCACGGTGCTCGCGCTGCTCGCCTTCGTCGGCGGCGCCGCCTACGTGTACAGCGCCAAGCGCAAGCCCGAGTTCGACGAAGCCTCCCGCATTCCCCTTGATGAAGACCAGAGCGAGAACACCCCATGACGACCGGCTGGTCCCTCTACGTCATCTTCCTGGTGGTCCTGAACATCGTGGCCACCACCTGGCTGCTGTGGTGGACGGCGCGCAGGCGCAAGTCCGACGGCAACAAGGACGCCGAAACCACCGGCCACGTGTGGGACGGTGACCTCACCGAATACAACAAGCCGCTGCCGAAGTGGTGGATCAACCTGTTCTACCTGACCATCATCTACTCGGTCGGATACCTGATCTGGTACCCGGGCATGGGCAACTTCGCCGGCACCTCCGGCTGGAGCTCCGCGGGCGAGCACGACGCCGACAAGGCCGAGGCCGACAAGAAGCTGGCCGAGGCCTTCAGCCGCTTCGACGGCATGGCGATCGACCAGATCGCGAAGGACCCGGCGGCGGTCGCCTTCGGCGCCAGCCTGTACGCCAACCACTGCGCGATGTGCCACGGCTCGGATGCGCGCGGCGCCAAGGGCTTCCCCAACCTCACCGACGCCGACTGGCAGTGGGGCGGTTCGCCCGACGACATCCTCACCACCATCCTGCACGGCCGCCAGGCGGCGATGCCGGCCCTGGCCCCGGCGATCGGCGGCGACGTCGGCGTCACCGAGGTCGCGGCCTACGTGCAGAGCCTGTCGGGCATCAAGGCCGACCCGGCGCTGGTGGCGGCGGGCAAGGCGAAGTTCGGCGGCGTCTGCGCCGCGTGCCACGGCATCGAGGGCAAGGGCAACCCGGCCCTGGGCGCACCCAACCTCACCGACGACGCCTGGGTCTACGGCAGCGACTTCAACAGCATCCGCGAAGCCATCACCCTCGGCCGCAACGGCATGATGCCGGCGCACCTGCCGATCATCGGCGAGACCCGCACGCGCCTGGCGGCCGCCTATGTCTGGTCGCTGTCGCACGGCGACAAGGCCGCCGCCGGCGCGCCGGCGGGAGCCCCATGAGGGTCGAAGCCGAGCGCGGCTTCGACCATCCGCCCCGGCCGCTCGCGCAGCGGCTCGGGGCGATCCTGTGGCCGAGCTTCTTCGCGGCGGGCGTGGCGACGATGGTGTTCTTCGCCTTCGTGGATCCGCTGCTGCTGCGCGACCTGACCTTCCCCGGGCTCGAGATCAGCCGCGGCATGGGCTATACGATCGGGTTCTTCACCTTCTGGGCGTGCACGGCCAGCTCGAGCCTGTTCACCTGGATCCTGCTCAGGCCGGCGAGCCGCTTCAACCGCCCGCTGCCGAAGGACTGAGCGATGGCAGGCAAGATTCCCGTCGAGCTGGTGGATGAGGTCGGCCTCTACGTCTCCGAGCGCAAGGTCTATCCGCGCGAGCAGGGCGGCTTCTTCCAGACCCTGCGCAAGGCGGCGGTGTTCTGGCTGCTGGGCATGTACTACGGCTTCGCCTGGCTGCAGTGGGACGAGCGCCAGGCGGTGCTGTTCGACCTGCCGGCGCGCAAGTTCTACGTCTTCGGCCTGAGTTTCTGGCCTCAGGACTTCTTCTACCTGGCCCTGCTGCTGATCATGGCCGGGCTCACGCTGTTCTTCTTCACCGCGCTGGCCGGCCGGCTGTGGTGCGGCTACGCCTGCCCGCAGACGGTGTGGACGGAAGTCTTCATCTGGATGGAGCGCTGGACCGAGGGCGACCGCAACAAGCGGATGAAGCTCGACGCCGCGCCCTGGAGCCGCGAAAAGCTGCTGCGCAAGGGTTCCAAGCACGTGCTGTGGCTGGTGTTCGCGCTGTGGACCGGCTTCACCTTCGTCGGCTACTTCACCCCGATCCGGGAGCTCGCGGCGCGCCTGGTGCCGTTCGAATGGGGTGGCTGGGAGACGTTCTGGGTGCTGTTCTATTCGCTGGCCACCTGGGGCAACGCCGGCGTGCTGCGCGAGCAGGTGTGCAAGTACATGTGCCCGTATGCGCGCTTCCAGAGCGCGATGTTCGACCGCAACACCCTGATCATCGCCTACGACCCGATGCGTGGCGAGCCGCGCGGCGCCCGCAAGAAGAACGCGCTGGCCAGCGTGCTGCAGCGCGCCCGCGGCCTGCTGCCGATGGACCTGGCCACCAGCGCGGTGGTGCACGCGGCCCAGCACCGCAGCGCCGCCGACCTCAAGGCCGGCGCCCGCGCCACCACCGGCCTGGTGGTGGACGCCCAGGATGGCCTGCCGCCGCCACCCGCGGTGAGCACGCCCGAGGACCTGGGCGACTGCATCGACTGCACGATCTGCGTGCAGGTCTGCCCGACCGGCATCGACATCCGCAACGGCCTGCAGTACGAGTGCATCGCCTGCGGCGCCTGCGTGGACGCCTGCGATTCGGTGATGGACAAGATGGGTTACCCGCGCGGCCTGATCCGCAACACCACCCAGAACGCGCTCGAGGGCCAGCCCTCGCGCATCCTGCGGCCGCGCATCTTCGTCTACGGCACCCTGCTGCTCCTGCTGCTGGTGGGCTTCGGGGTCGGCATCGCCACCCGCACGCCGCTGCTGCTCGACGTGATCCGCGACCGCAACGCGCTCTACCGCGTGGCCGCCGACGGCAGCATCGAGAACGCCTACCTGCTGCGCATCGTCAACAAGGAAGACCGCCCGCACGTGTTCCGCGTGCGCATCGAGGGCGATCCCTCGATCGTGCTGGTCGAGGCCGGCGCCACCCATGCCGCCGCCCCCGAGGAAGTGCTGACCGTGCCGGTGACGCTGCGTGCGCCGGCCGGCCGCGTGAAGGGCCGCGCCGACCTGCGCTTCGTGGTCGACAGCGACGCCGAGGGCGTGCAGGCTGTCGAGGAAACCCGCTTCTTCGGCCCGATCCCATGACCGACGCCCCGCCCCGCCAGTGGCACCGCAACCCGGTGGCCTGGCTGATGATCGCGATCCCCGCGGCCACCGTCGTCGCCGGCTTCTGGACGCTGTGGCTGGCGGCCAGCGAGAGCGGCGTCGACACCAACCCCGACCAGGTCAGGCGCACGGCGCAGGTCCAGGTGACCTCGCTCGAACCCGACGAGACCGCGGCCCGGCTGGGCCTGTCGGCCGAGCTCACGTTCGGGGGCGACGGCGTGCTGGTGCGGGTGCTGCCCTCGTCCGGTCCGGTGGCGCCGCGCCTGCAGCTGGTGCATCCGATCGAGACCAGCCTCGACCGCGAGCTGGTGCTGTCGCCGCATCCACGCGGCTGGTTCGCGGCGGGCGAGTGGGTCGGGAAGGAGGCCTGGCACCTGCGCCTGGTCGCCGCCGACGGCAGCTGGCGCCTGGTCGGCCGCTACCGCCCCGGTGACACCGCGCTTCGCCTGGAGCCCGCGGTCCGCGCCGAATGAACCGCCCGCCCGGCAGCGCCTGCTTCCACTGCGGCGAGCCCCTTCCTTCCGACCCGCCCCGGGTCACCGTCGCCGGCGAGGCGCGCGCGGTCTGCTGCCACGGCTGCGGCGCCGCCGCGCAGTGGATCGCCGACGCCGGCCTCGACGACTACTACCGCCTGCGGCGCGAGGACGGCGCCCGCGTGGACGAAGCCGCGCCCGACTTCGCCAGCTGGGACCGCGCCGACGTGCAGGCCGGCCACGTGGTGCGCACGGCCGAAGGCGACCAGGTCACGGTGGTGGTGGAAGGCATGCGCTGCGCCGCCTGCGCCTGGCTGATCGACCGCGCGCTGGTGCGCGAGGACGGCGTGCTGGAGGTGGGCGCGAACGCCATCACCGGCCGCGTGCGCCTGCGCTGGGATCCGGCGCGGGCGCCGCTGTCGCGGCTGCTGTCGCGCCTCGCCGCGCTCGGCTACCGCCCGCACCTCGCGCAGGGCGAGGCCGCCGAGCGCGAGCGCCGCCGCGAGCGCAACCGGCTGATCGCGCGCCTGGGCGTGGCGGTGCTGGGCACCACCCAGGCGATGATGTTCGCGGAGGCGCTCTACCTCGACACCGCCAACGAAATGGCGCCGGCCACGCGCGATTTCTTCCGCTGGATCACCTTCCTGGTGTCGACGCCGGTGGTGTTCTTCTCGGGCTGGCCGTTCCTCGCCGGCATGGCGGTCGAGCTGCGGCACCGGCGGCCGGGCATGGACACGCTGGTGGCGACTTCGGTGCTGCTGGCCTACTTCGCCAGCCTGTTCGAGACGCTGCGCGGCGGGCGCCACGTCTGGTACGACGCCGCGGTGATGTTCGTGCTGTTCCTGCTGGCCGCGCGCTTCCTCGAGCTGATGGCGCGGCGGCAGGCCAGCGCCCGGCTCGACACGCTGGCGCGCGCGCAGCCGGCGCTGGCCTGGCGCCGCACGCCCGCGGGCCGCGAGCAGGTGCCGGTGGCCGCGCTGCAGGCCGGCGACGTGGTGCTGGTGGGCGTGGGTGAGGCGGTGCCGGCCGACGGCGCGCTGCTCGAGGCCGCCGCCTCGTTCGACGAGTCCCTGCTCACGGGCGAATCGGTGCCGGTGGCGCGCCAGCCCGGCGATGCGCTCTACGCCGGCAGCGTCTGCCGCGAACAGGCCGCGGCGATGGCCGTGCAGCGCACGGGCACCGACACGCGGCTGTCGCAGCTAACGCGCGCCGTCGAGCAGGCGCAGGCGCAGCGGCCGCGCGTGGCCAGGCTGGCCGATGCGGTGGCGACGCGGTTCGTGTCGGCGCTGTTCGTGGTCGCGGCGCTCGTCTTCGTCGCATGGTGGCACTTCGAGCCCGCGCGCGCGTTCGAAGTGGCGCTGGCGGTGCTGGTGGTCAGCTGCCCCTGCGCCCTGTCGCTGGCGGTGCCGGCGGCGCTGGCCACCGCGCACGGCACGCTGGCGCGGATGGGCGTGCTGGCGCTGGGCGCCGATGCGTTGGAATCGCTGGCGCGGGCCGACACCGTGGTGATGGACAAGACCGGCACGCTGACCACCGGCCGGCCGGTGATGGCCAGCGCGGACGCGATGGACGGCGGCGACCCGGCGCCGTGGCTCCGGATCGCGGCGGCCCTCGAGCGCGACGCCGGGCATCCGATCGCCGCCGCCTTCCTGCGTGCCGACGCGCCCGCGGCCAGCGCCCTTCGCGCGCATCCGGGGCAAGGCATCGCCGGGTTCGTCGAGGGGCGCCCGTATCGGCTCGGGCGCGCGGACTTCGCCGCGGCACGGCCCGACGACGGCGCGCTGTGGCTCGGCGACGGCGCCCGCGCGTTCGCGCGTTTCACTTTGGAGGATCCGCCGCGCGCGGATGCCGCGGCGGCGATCGCGGCGCTGCGTGCGCAAGGCCTCGCGCCGCGCATCCTGAGCGGCGACGGCCACGAAGCGGTCGGCCGCGTCGCCGCATCGCTGGGCGTCGAGGCGCACGCCGCGCGCCAGTCGCCGGAACAAAAGCTCGCCGCGGTGCGCGCGCTGCAGGCCGCGGGCCACCGCGTGCTGATGCTCGGCGACGGCATCAACGACGCGCCCGTGCTGGCCGGTGCCGACGTCTCGATGGCGATGGCCGACGGCGCCCCGCTGGCGCACCGCGCCGCCGACCTGGTGCTGACCGGCTCCTCGCTGGTGCGCGTGCCGCAGGCGGTGGCGCTGGCCCGCCGCAGCCAACGGGTCATCCGCCAGAACCTGGGCTGGGCGCTGGCCTACAATCTGGTCGCCCTGCCCTTCGCTGCGCTCGGGTGGGTCACGCCGGGGCTGGCCGCGCTGGGCATGGCGGCCTCCTCGCTGGTCGTGACCGCCAACGCGCTGCGCCTGGGCCGTATCGAGGACACCGCGCCATGAACATCCTGCTCGCCCTGGTGCCGATCTCCCTGCTTTTGCTGCTGGTCGCGATCGGCGCCTTTCTGTGGGCGGTGCGGCGCGGGCAGTTCGACGACCTCGACACGCCCTCGCTCGACATCCTCGGCGACGACGAGCGCCCGGCGCCGGCGCCGAGGCGCGATGCGACGCGAGACACCCCGCCAGGCGACCCGCGCGAGGCCACGCCGCCGCGCCAGGACGACTGATGCCCGTCGATCTCACCGTGCTGCTGGCGGCGCTGCTCACCGGCCTGCTGGGCGGGCTGCACTGCGCGGCCATGTGCGGCGGCATCGCGACCGGGCTGGCGGCATCGCTGCCCAAGCCGGGCCTCGCGCCGGCGTTCGCGCTCAACGGCGGCCGGCTGCTGGGCTACACGCTGGCAGGCGCGATCGTCGGCGGCTTCGGCGGCGGGCTGCTCACGCTGGCGCGCTCGGACGGACTGGCCACGTCGCTGCGCGTGGCCATGGGCGTCGTGCTGCTCGTGGCCGCGGCGCGCCTGCTGTGGCCCACGCGCCTGGGCTTCGTCGCGCGTGGCGGCGCCTGGTTCTGGCAGGCGCTGCGTCCGCTGCAGGCACGCGTGTTGCCCACGGCCGGACCGCTGCGCCCGTGGGTGCTGGGCCTGTTCTGGGGCTGGCTGCCCTGCGGCCTCTCGACCACGCTGCTGGCGGCCGCCTGGCTCGAAGCCAGCGCCCTGCACGGCGCCCTGCTGATGCTCGCCTTCGGCACCGGCACCCTGGCCACGATGCTGCCCATCACCTGGAGCGGGGCCCGCCTCGGCGGTTTGCTGAAGCAGCGCGGCTGGCGCCTCGCCGGCGCCTGCGTGATCGCCGTCGCCGGCGTCATCACGATGGCCGGGCCCTGGCTCGCCGCCCGACCCGCTGTACATGACGTACTCGTGGCGCTGGGGTGTCGCTCCGTTTGAGTTCGGTGAATTGAACGCGGATCAGAGCGGATGCACGCGGATCAAAGCGGATAGGGCAAAACGGAAGTGGATTGCGGCAAGGGCGACGCTTCGCGATGGAAACCGCACGCAGTCGCCGGCTTCAGCAATCTGGCGCCGAGCCAATCCCAATGGCTTCTGCCCTATCCGCCTTGATCCGCGTGCATCCGCTCTGATCCGCGTTAGGAACACGAACCCGGGATCTTCGCGAAGAGCATCGGGACTGAAGTCCCTCCCACAGGGCCTGGGGGTCAGGGGTGGGCGCGGGAGGCGGGTTTGGCGGGGCCGTGGACCATGGCGTCGAGGCGGGCCATGTCCAGGATCTGCAGCTGGCGGCCACGGACGGAGATGATGCCGTCGTCCTGCATCTTCGTCAGCGTGCGGCTGACGGTTTCGATCACCATGCCGAGGTAGCTGGCGATGTCCTCGCGGCTCATCGGCAGCATGAACTGGTCGCCGGGGCGGCCGAGCAGCTTGTAGCGTTCGGACAACCCGTGCAGGAACAGCGCCAGCCGCTCCGGCGCCTGCCGGCGGCCGAGCATTTCCATGTGCGTCTGGTCGCGGTTGATGCCCTGGCCGATGATGCGCAGCAGCTGGTGCTGCAGGCCCGGCACCTTCGAGCACACATGCTCGAGCTGGGTCAGCGGGATCTCGCACACGGTGGCGCGGGTCAGCGCCTGCGCCTCGCAGGCGTGGTGGCCGCTGCCCAGCGCGTCCAGGCCCATCAGCTCGCCGGGCAGGTGGAAGCCGATCACCTGCACGTCGCCGTCCTGGTTGGTGGCGAGCGTCTTGAACGCGCCCTCGCGCGCGACGAACAGCGAGCCCAGGTTCTGGCCCGCGCGGAACAGGGTCTCGCCCTGCTCCAGCGGGCGCTTGTTGCGCACGATGTCGTCGAGCTGCTGCAGGTCGCTGCCGCCGATGCCGGCCGGCAGGCACAGCACGTGCAGCGAGCACTGCGCGCAGCTCTTGCGCAGCCTGTCGAGGTCGACGACCTGGGCGCTCACCCGGCTTACTCCTTCGTCCAGCGCTTGAGCCAGTCGTTGACGGCGTCGTGCCACTGCACGCTGTTGTGCGGCTTGAGGATCCAGTGGTTCTCGTCCGGGAAGTACAGCAGCTGGCTCTCGACGCCATTGCGCTGCGCCGCGCTGAACGCCGCCAGGCCCTGCTCCACCAGCACGCGGTAGTCCTTCTGGCCGTGGATCACCAGCATCGGCGACTTCCACTTCGAGACGTGGTTGATCGGGTTGAACTTCTCGTAGTTCTCCGGCACCTGCACCGGCGTGCCGCCGTTCTCCCATTCGGTGAACCACAGCTCCTCGGTGTTGAAGCCCATGATGCGCGTGTCCACCACGCCGGCGTGGTTGACCAGGCACTTGAACGCGTCCGGCCAGTTGCCGGCGATCCAGGCCACCATGTAGCCGCCGTAGCTGCCGCCCAGCGCGCAGGCGCGGTCGCCGTCGAGGAAGGGATACTTTTCCTGCGCGAAGGCCCAGCCCTTCTGCAGGTCCTCGAGCGGCTTGCCGCCCCAGTCCTGCGAGATCGCATCGGTGAAGGCCTGGCCGTAGCCGGTGGAGCCGTGGAAGTCGATCATCACCACCGCGAAGCCCTGGCCGGCGTAGGTCTGCGCGTTCCAGCGGTAGTGGAAGTTGTCGCCGAAGCTGCCCTGCGGGCCGCCGTGGATCAGGAAGGCGACCGGGTACTGCTTGCCTTCCTCGTAGCCGACCGGCTTGACCACGTAGCCGTAGACGGTCTCGTCGTTCCAGCCCTTGAAGCTGAACTGCTCGAACCCGCCGAACGCGAGGTCCTTGAGCGCTTCCTCGTTGGCGCGGGTGACCTGGCGCGCGGCGCTGCCGTCGGCGCGGGCCACGAAGGCCTGCCCCGGCGTGTCGAGGTCGCTGACGACGTAGGCCAGGGTGTCGCCCACCAGGTCGAAGCCCGCGAGCGTGCCGCCCGGCACCACCTTGGTGGCGGCGCCGCTGGCGATCTCCACGCGGTAGAGCGGGTAGGTGCCGACATCCTGCGTGGTCGTGTAAATGTGCTTGCCGTCGGCCGAGAGCGTGATGCTGCTGGCCGACCGGTCCCAATCGGGCGCGATTTCGCGGGTCTTGCCGCTGGCCAGGTCCATCGCCATCAGCGCCAGGCGGTCGGCCTCGAAGCCGGGGCGCTTCATCGCGCGGTAGTAGAGCGTCTTGCCGTCGGCGCTGAACACCGGGCCGGTGTCCATGGCCGGGTTGGACGCGGTCAGGTTCTGCGGCGCGCGGCGCGCGCGCACCCAGACGCGGTGCAGGTCGAAGTTGGTGGACCAGGCCTCGCCGCGGTCGGCGGCGCGCACGCTGTAGACGATCGACTGGCCGTCCGGCGCCCAGGCGTACTCGCTGGCGTCGCCGAAGGGCTTGGAGGGGACGTCGCCGAGCACGCCGGCGGACAGGCGCACGGGCTCACCGGCGGCCTTGCCGTCGGCGCCGAAGCGGGCCACGAACAGCTGGTTCAGGCGGCCGTCCATCCAGGTGTCCCAGTGGCGCACGAACAGCCTGTCGTAGAGCACGCCGGTCGCCTTGGCCGCGGCCTTCTCGTCCAGGCGCGCCTTGGTGCAGGCCAGGTCGGCGCAGTCGGGGAAGACCTCGAAGCTGACCGCCACCGACTGGCCGTCGGGCGAGAGCTTGTAGCTGCCGACATCGAGGGGGAAATCGGTGACCTGCACGGCGTCGCCACCGGCCACGGGCTGCTTCCACAGCTGCTGCGTGCCGGACTTGGCGCTGAGGAAATACACGTTCGCGCCGTCCGGCGAGAAGGCCGGGCTGTTGACGTTCAGGCCCTCGGCGGTGAAGCGCACCGGCGGCGCCGCGTCGCGCGCCAGCAGGTCCTCGATCCACAGGCCGGTGCTGGCCTTGTTGGCCTCGAAATCGACCTCGCGCACCGCCACCACCAGCTTGCGGCCGTCGGGCGACAGGGTGGGCGACGAGACGCGGTCGAGGGTGACCATGTCGCGGGCGTCGAAGGGACGGGCGGCCTGGCTGGCGGCGGGCAGCAGGGCCGGCAGCAGCAAGGCGATCAGGGCGGGACGCAGGGTCATCGAATCGGCCTCCGTGGGTCAGGCGCCCATGGTAGGCAGCCCGGGCGGGGTAAGCAAAGGCGACCTTCGGGCGGGGATGGCTATACTCGGCCGTCCTGCCACGGAGCCACCCAGTGACCCACAACGCTGCCCTATCCGCCCAGTCGGGCGAACTGTTCGGCCACCCCAAGGGGCTGTTCGTCTGCTTCATGACCGAGATGTGGGAGCGCTTCGCGTTCTACGGCATGAAGACGCTGCTGCTGCTGTACCTCACCAAGTACCACCTGTTCGCCGACGCCGACGGCTACCTGCTGCTGGGCACCTACGCCGGCCTGGCGTATGCGCTTCCGCTGCTGGGCGGCCTGCTGGCCGACCGCTACCTGGGCATGCGCAAGGCGGTGATCTTCGGCGGCCTGCTGCTGGTGCTGGGCCAGCTGGGCATGGCCTACACGGGTGATGCGGCCACCGGCATCCAGGGCCAAGGCGTGCGCGATGAGTTCGCGCTGCAGGTGATGTACGCATCGCTGGCGCTGATCGGCGTGGGCGTCGGTTTCCTCAAGCCCAACATCTCCACCATCGTCGGGCGGCTGTATGCCGACAACGACCCGCGCCGCGATTCCGGCTTCACGATCTTCTACATGGGCATCAACGTCGGCGCCTTCCTGGCCTCGATCGTGGTGGGCTACATCGGCGAAACCATCGGCTGGGGCTGGGGCTTCGGCCTGGCCGGCGTGATGATGGCGCTGGGCCTGGTGCAGTTCGTGTTCGGCCAGAAACACCTGCTGGGCCAAGCCGAACCGTCCGACCCGGTGGCGCTGCGCGCGCCGGTGTTCGCCGGCATCTCGCGCGAGTGGATGATCTACCTGGGCGGCCTCGTGCTGGCGGTGGTGGTGTGGCAGGTGCTGCAGACCCGCGTGAGTTTCGCGCCGCTGACCGCGATGCTGGGCGGCCACGAGCCGACCCTGACCGAAGTGGTCGCCGTGCTCATGGGCGCGGCGCTGTTCGCCTGGTTCATCCGGCTGATGCTCACCGACCTGACCCGGGTCGAGAAGGGCCGGATGATCGTGCTGATGGTGCTGATCGTGGTCAGCGCGCTGTTCTGGGGCCTCTACGAGCAGAGCTACGGCCCGTGGGTGGCGATGGCGGACCGCGCGATGGACCGCGACACCTTCGGCATCACCTGGACCGCCGGCCAGACCACGGCCTTCGGCGCGCTATTCGTGATCCTGTTCTCGCTGCCGTTCGCGTGGCTGTGGCCCAAGCTCGACAAGATGGGCATGAACCCGAGCTACCCGGCCAAGTTCGCCTGGGGCCTGGTGTTCTGCGGCCTGGCCTTCGGCGTGCTGGCGTGGTCGGCGGCGAACCCGGGCACCGATGGCCTGGTCAGCGTGTGGTGGCTGGTCCTCGCCTACGCCGTGCTGGTGATGGGCGAAATGGTGCTGTCGCCGATCGGCCTGGCCGCGGTGACCTCGCTGTCGATCAAGCGCGCGGTTGGCCTGATGATGGGTGCGTGGTTCCTGTTCTCGGCCTTCGGTGAGATCATCGCCGGCCGCATGGGCACCTGGGCCTCGATCGCGCCCAACGCCGACGGCAGCTTCGACATCCCGCGCGCGCTGGGCGTCTATTCCAGCGTGTTCACCGACATGATGTGGATCGGCCTGGCCGCGGGCGTGCTGATGTTCGCGCTGACGCCGATGCTGAAGAAGCTGATGCGCCCAGTCTGATCCCAAGGATGAATGTAGGAGGGCCTGAAGGCCCTCCTACCGGTTTACCGGGCTAGCGGGCCAGTTCGTCGAGAACGTCGGCCAGGCCTTCACGCCAGTCGCCGAGGCCGGCGCCAAAAACACGGGCGAAGGCGCTGGAATCCAGCCGCGAGTAGGCAGGCCGTTTGGCCTTGGTCGGGTACTGGTCGGTGGTAATGGCTTCCAGGGTCGGCGCGGCGCTGAGCAAGCCGCGGGCCACCGCCCCTTCGAAAATCGCCGCGGCGAACGCGTGCCAGCTGCACTCGCCCTCCGCGGCGAGATGCCAGGTTCCGCTGGTCGCAGGCGCGACGTCCAGCGTGCCCGCCAGGGCCGCGGCGATGCGATGTGCAGCGGTGGGCGCACCAACCTGGTCGGCGACCACGCGCAGGTGGCCGCGCTCGCGCGCCAGCCGCAGCATCGTGAGGAGGAAATTGCTGCCGCGTGCCGCATACACCCAGCTGAGCCGGAAGATGCGGTGCGACGCGCCGCTGTCGCGCACGGCCTGCTCGCCCTGCCACTTGCTGAGCCCATAGGCGCCCAGCGGCGCGGCCGGATCGGTCTCGACCAGCGGCCGACGGGCGCTGCCGTCGAACACGTAGTCGGTGGAAAGATGCACGAAGGGCACGCCCGCGGCGGCGCAGGCCCGCGCCAGCACCCCCGGGGCCTCGGCATTGATGCGGTGCGCGAGCGCCGGCTCGTCCTCGGCGCGGTCCACCGCGGTGTAAGCGGCGGCGTTCACCACCCAATCCGGGCGCACGGACTCGACCAGGCCGGCCAGGCGGGCGGGCTCGGAGAAATCAGCGGCGAGGCAGGCCGTGCCGTCGGGCAGCTGGCCGCTGCGCGTGGTGGCGATGAGTTCGCCGCGGGCGGCCAGCGGCGCGCGCAGGGCATCGCCGACCTGGCCGTTGGCGCCCAGCAGCAGGATCCTCATCCGCCGTAGACCGGCAGGCGATCCTCGGCGATGTCGGCGAGGAAGGGCGCGACCGCGTCCTTGGGCGAGAGCAGCGGCTCGGACACCGGCCAGTCGATGCCGAAGGTGGCGTCGTTCCAGCGCAGGTTGGCGTCGGCGGCGCGGTCGTAGGGCGCGGTGACGAGGTAGTGGAAGGTGGCGCGCTCGGACAGCACCACGAAGCCGTGGGCGAAGCCCTCGGGGATCCAGAACTGGCGCTTGTTCTCCGCCGACAGCACCACCCCGACCGACTGGCCGAAGGTGGGCGAGCCGCGGCGGATGTCGACGGCGACGTCGTAGACCTCGCCTTCGAGCACGCTGACGTACTTGGCCTGCGGATTGGGCCACTGGTAGTGCAGCCCGCGCAGCACGCCGCGCACCGACGAGGACACGTTGCCCTGCACAAACACGGGCGAGAGCCCGTGCTCGGCGAAGGCGGCGCGGTTCCAGCTTTCGAAGAAGAAGCCGCGGTCGTCGCCGAACACCTTCGGCTCGAACATGAGGCAGCCCGGCAGGGCGGTCTCGGTCACTTTCACTTCACGACCCCGCGCTGCACCAGCGACAGCAGGTACTCGCCGTAGCCGTTCTTGGCCAGCGGCTTGGCCAGCGCCTGCAGCTGGGCGTCGTCGATCCAGCCGTTGCCCCAGGCGATCTCCTCCGGGCAGCACACGCGCAGGCCCTGGCGCGCCTCGATGGTCTCGATGAAGTTCGAGGCCTCCAGCAGCGACTGGTGGGTGCCGGTGTCGAGCCAGGCGTAGCCGCGGCCGAGCTGCTCGAGCTGCAGCGCGCCTTCCTCGAGGTAGCAGCGGTTGAGGTCGGTGATCTCGAGCTCGCCGCGCGGCGAGGGCTTGAGCGCCGCCGCGAACTCCGGCGCGCGGCCGTCGTAGAAGTACAGGCCGGTGACGGCGTAGTTCGACTTCGGCTTGGCCGGCTTTTCCTCCAGGCCCACCACCTTGCCGGTGGCGTCGAACTCGGCCACGCCGTAGCGCTCCGGGTCGCGCACGTAGTAGCCGAACACGGTGGCGCCGTGCTCGCGCGCATCGGCGCGCTGCAGCAGCTCGGTCAGGCCGGTGCCGTGGAAGATGTTGTCGCCCAGCACCAGGCAGCTGGGCTGGCCGGCGAGGAACTCGCGGCCGATCAGGAAGGCCTGGGCCAGGCCGTCCGGGCTCGGCTGCACGGCGTACTCGATCTTCATGCCCCACTGCGAGCCGTCGCCCAGCAGGCGCTTGAACAGCTCCTGCTCGTGCGGGGTGTTGATCACCAGCACTTCGCGGATGCCCGCCAGCATCAGCACGCTGAGCGGGTAGTAGATCATCGGCTTGTCGTAGACCGGCAGCAGCTGCTTGCTGACCGACTGCGTGATCGGATACAGGCGGGTGCCGGAGCCGCCGGCGAGGATGATTCCCTTGCGCGCCATGTCAGGCCTCCGTGCCGATGCGCTCGAGGCGGTAGCTGCCGTCGAGCACGCGGTTCACCCAGGCCTCGTTGGCCAGGTACCAGTCGACCGTGGCGGCCATGCCTTCCTCGAAGCTGACCGTGGGCGCCCAGCCGAGTTCGCCCTGGATCTTGCTGGCGTCGATGGCGTAGCGGCGGTCGTGGCCCGGGCGGTCCTTGACGTAGGTGACCTGGGATTCGCGCGGCTGGCCGTCGGCGCGCGGGCGGCGGGCGTCGAGCAGCGCGCACAGCGTGCGCACCACGTGGATGTTCTCGCGCTCGGCGTCGCCGCCGACGTTGTAGGTCTCGCCCACGCGGCCGGCTTCCAGCACGCGGCGGATGGCGCTGCAGTGGTCCTTCACGAACAGCCAGTCGCGGACGTTGCGGCCGTCGCCGTAGACCGGCAGCGGGGCGCCGGCCAGGGCCTTCTGGATGATCAGCGGGATGAGCTTCTCGGGGAACTGGAACGGGCCGTAGTTGTTCGAGCAGTTGGTGGTGAGCACCGGCAGCCCGTAGGTGTGGTGGAAGGCCCGCACCAGGTGGTCGGACGCGGCCTTGGACGCCGAGTACGGCGAGTTCGGCGCGTAAGGCGTGGTTTCGGTGAACTTGCCCTCGTCGCCCAGCGAGCCGTAGACCTCGTCGGTGGAGACGTGCAGGAAGCGGAAGCCGTCCTTCGCCGCGCCCTCGAGCGACTTCCAGTAGTCGCGGGCCGCCTCGAGCAGGGCCAGGGTGCCGACGACATTGGTCTGCACGAACGCGGCCGGGCCGTCGATCGAGCGGTCGACGTGGCTCTCGGCCGCGAAGTTGATCACGGCCTGCGGGCGGTGCTCGGCCAGCAGCTTCGCCACGAGCTCGCGGTCGCCGATGTCGCCCTGCACGAACACGTGGTTCGGGTTGCCGTCCAGCGACGACAGGGTGTCGAGGTTGCCGGCGTAGGTCAGCACGTCGAGGTTGATGACGCGAACGCCCGACGCGACCGCGTCGAGCACGAAGTTACCGCCGATGAAACCGGCACCGCCGGTCACGAACCAGGTTTGCACTCAAGGACTCCTGCACGAAAACGCCCGGCCGGGGCCGGTGGGGGGATGCGCGAAAAAAGGGATCAGAACGGGATGTCGTCGTCCGGGAACGGATCGTCGTTGCGCGACGGGGGCGGGGCGCCGCCGCCGGAGCGCGAACCGTAGTCGCCGCCGCCACCGCCGGAGCGCGAGCCATAGTCGCCGCCGCCGCGCGGGCCGCCGCTGGCCGGCCGGGACGGGCGCTCGCTGCGCTCGCCGCCGCCACGCTGGCCACCGCCGCCACCACCGCCACCCTCGCCCATGCCGCCGAGCATCTGCATCTCGTCGGCGATGATGTCGGTGGCGTACTTCTCGACGCCGTTCTTGTCGGTGTACTTCTCGGTGCGCAGGCTGCCCTCGATATAGACCTGGCGGCCCTTCTTGAGGTATTCGCCCATGATCTCGGCGAGGCGGCCGAAGGCCTTCACGCGGTGCCACTCGGTCCGCTCCTGCTGCTCGCCGTTCTTGTCCTTCCAGCTCTCGGTGGTGGCGACGGAGATCGTGGTGATGGCCGAGCCGCTCTGGCTGTAGCGCACTTCGGGGTCGTTGCCGAGGTTGCCCACCAGGATGACTTTGTTGATGCCGCGCGCCATGGCTTTCCTGCCTTCGTCGATGGAATTGTGAACCGGCGGCCATTATGCCAGCCCCGGCGCGGAGGGGGGTGTAGGGGCCACGCGGCCCCGGGGGTAAGCCTTCCGCGGCCCCGGGCGTCACCGCCCGGCCACGCCCAGCCCCTATAATCACGGCCATGTCCGCCCGCGCCCCCGACCTCGCCCCCGCCCTCCCCGGCATCGCCGACATCCAGGGGCTCGCCGCCGGCGAGATGGAGGCCGTTAACCAGCTGATCCGCAGCCGCCTGGCCTCCGACGTGGCGCTGATCAACCAGATCTCCGAGCACATCATCGCCGCCGGCGGCAAGCGCCTGCGGCCGATGCTGGTGGTGCTGGCGGCCCGCGCCCTGGGCCACGCCGGCCCGGAGCCGCACCAGCTGGCCGCGATCATCGAGTTCATCCACACCTCGACCCTGCTGCACGACGACGTGGTGGATGAATCGGACCTGCGCCGCGGCCGCAAGACCGCCAACGCGCTGTGGGGCAACGCGCCCAGCGTGCTGGTCGGCGATTTCCTGTACTCGCGCAGCTTCCAGCTGATGGTCGGGCTCGATTCCATGCCGATCATGCGGGTGCTGGCCGACACCACCAACCAGATCGCCGAGGGCGAGGTGCTGCAGCTGCTGCACGTGCACAACCCCGACACCGACGAGGCCACCTACCTGCGGGTGATCGAGCGCAAGACGGCGGTGCTGTTCGCGGCCGCCACGCGCCTGGGCGCGCTGCAGGCCGGCGCCGACGCCGCCACGCAGCAGAAGCTGCACGATTTCGGCATGAACCTGGGCCTGGCCTTCCAGATCGCCGACGACGTGCTCGACTACACGGCCGACGCCGAGGCGCTGGGCAAGAACCTCGGCGACGACCTGGCGGAGGGCAAGGCCACGCTGCCGCTGATCCACGCGATGGCGAACGGCGGCGACAAGGTGCGGGCGCGCCTGCGCGCGATCGTCGAATCCGGCGACGCCAGCGCGATGCCCGAGGTGCTGGCCGCGATCGCGCAAACGGGCGGCATCGAGTACAGCCGGGCGCGTGCCGAACACTACGCCGCCCTCGCCGCCCGCGCCCTCGACGCGCTCCCCGCCAGCCCCTGGCGCGACGCCCTCCACGGCCTCGCCCACTACGCCACCGCCCGCAACCATTGATTTTGGCGTGCGCCTTGCGCACGAACCGCCGCACACCGGAGCGTCTCGGCAGCTCCGCCCAGCAACGATAGGGTTCGCCGCCCGCCCTTCAACACGGCGTCCTGCCCATTGAAGGGCGGCCGTTCCGGCCTCCTGCCTCCACTTCGTCGAACCCTATCGTCGCAGGGCGGCGCTCCGACCGTCCGTCGCACACCGGTTCGAGAGCAAGGGCGTAAGAAGAGGCAAGGTCAAAAGCCGGATCAACCGCCGTTGATCCGGCTTCGCCTTTGACCTCGATGCGGTGTGCGACTGGCTTCCGGGGCGACGTCGCACACACACAGGGGTCTCCCGAAGTGGAGGCAGGAGGCCGGAACGGCCGACATCGGTGGTCAGGACGACGCTTCCGAGTCGGGCGGGAGACCCCTGTGTGTGGGCGGCGGCGCTGCCGGGATGGCACGGCGTATCACCCGTCGTGCGCAGGGCGGACGCGCGGGGTGGTAGGCGGTGGGGGGGTGGGGAACGCATAATGGCGGCGCCTTCCCGGGAGCGACCTGATGGCTGAAGCCGTCCGCCACGACAAGACCGCGCGACAGCTCCGCCTCCTTTCGGATGCGCTGGATACTGGCCGCCTGGGTCCGGTGCGACGGCTGGTGAACACGCTGTCGCCGGCCGAGATCGGCAACCTGCTCGAGTCCCTGCCCGCGGCCAAGCGCGGCATCGTGTGGGGGCTGGTCGATCCCGAGGACGACGGCGAGGTGCTGGTGCACGTGGGCGACGACGTCCGCGAGTTCCTGCTGGCCGAGATGGACCCGGACGAAATCGTCGCCGCGGTCGAGGACCTCGACATCGACGACCTGGCCGAGCTGGCCGAGGACCTGCCCGACACCGTCATCGACGAAGTGCTCAAGTCGATGGACCGCGAGAACCGCGAGCGGCTCGAGCAGGTGCTCAGCTACGGCGAGGACACCGCCGGCCGCCTGATGAACCCCGACGTCATCACGGTGCGCACCGACGTCACCGTGGACGTGGTGCTGCGCTACCTGCGCCTGCGCGGCGAGATCCCCGAGCACACCGACCACCTGTTCGTGGTCAGCCGCCGGCACCAGTACCTGGGCCGCGTGGCGATCTCGTCCCTGCTGATCCACGGCGCGGCCACGCCGATCAACGAACTGATCGACGACGAGCAGCCGGCGATCCCGGTGGACACGCCCTCGCACGACGTCGCCAGCCAGTTCTCCGACCACGACTGGATCTCGGCGCCGGTGGTGGACGAAAACAATATCCTGCTGGGCCGCATCACCATCGACGACGTGGTCGACATCATCCGCGAGCACGCCGCGCACCAGGCGCTCGGCGCCGCCGGCCTGGACGAGGACGAGGACCTGTTCAGCCCGGTGCCGCGCGCGGCGCGGCGGCGGGCGATCTGGCTGGGCATCAACCTGGCCACGGCCTTCCTGGCCTCGTGGGTGATCGGGCGCTTCGCCGACACGCTGGAGCAGCTGGTGGCGCTGGCGGTGCTGATGCCGATCGTGGCGAGCATGGGCGGCGTCGCCGGCACGCAGACCCTGACGCTGATGGTGCGCGGCATGGCCCTGGGCCAGGTCGGCAGCGGCAATCTGCGCGCCCTCTTCAGCAAGGAAGTGATGGTCGGCTTCCTCAACGGCCTGGCCTGGGCGCTGGTGGTGGGCTCGGTGTCGGCGCTGTGGTTCAGCGACGCGATGCTGGGCGTCGTGATCGCCGCGGCGATGATGATCAACCTGGTCACCGCGGCACTGGCCGGCGTCGGCGTGCCGCTGCTGCTGCGCCGGATGAACATCGACCCGGCCCTCGCCGGCGGCGTCGTGCTGACCACCGTCACCGACGTGATGGGCTTCTTCTCCTTCCTCGGCCTCGCCACCCTCGTCCTGCTGAACTGACGCTTGGTCAGAGCAAGGGCGGTCTTGACGCGGATTGACGCGGATGAACGCGGATAGAGCAGAAACAACAAAAACTGGATAAAAAAAAGGGGTCAGAGTAAATATTTGCTTGAAACAAATATTTACTCTGACCCCTTTTTTCAGCCCCTTTTTCTCTTTGCTTTATCCGCGCTCATCCGCGTCAATCCGCGTCAAAAAACGCTCTTCCCCCTCCCGAGAGGCATCGGGACTGAAGTCCCTCCTACAGGGCGGGTCGGGGTTTGCCCTGTTCTTCGAGGGTGAGGGCGACCTTGTCGCGGAGGTAGGCGGGTTCGAGGGCGTCGGGAGCAATGGCTTCGCCGCGCCGGTAGGCGGCGGCCGCCAGGCGGGCCAGGTCAGCGGCGCGAGGCAATGCGCTGGCGTCGAAGCCGAGCAGCGAAGCGCCCAGGCGCGTGACCAGGGCCGCGGATTCGGCGCCGTAGCCGGTGCCGACGCCGTGCACCGGCGATGCGGGCAGCGGGGCCTGCGACGGCAGGACGATCCCTTCCGGTGCCGCGGCGTGCACCAGGCCATCCGGGCCGCGCTGGAACTCGCCGAGATAGATCTCGCCCATGCGCGCATCGATCGAAGCCAGGAGGCGGTCGCCCTGCCCCTGCATCGCCAGCACGGCCAGCGTCGACACCGGTAGCACCGGGCGGTCGAGCGCCAGGGCCAGGCCCTGCACGATCGCGATCGCGAGGCGCACGCCGGTGAAGGCGCCGGGGCCGCGGCCGACGGCGATGGCGTCGAGCTGCGACTTGCGCAGGCCCGCCTCCGCCAGCAGCTCGTCGGCCCAGGGGAGCACCAGCTGCGTGTGCCGGCGCGGCGCGAGCTCGTGGCGCTCGCGCACCTCGCCATCCACGTACACGGCGACCGAGCAGGCCTCGGTGCTGGTTTCGATCGCGAGCAGCTTCACGGCAGGGCCTCGTCGGTTTCGGCGTGGCTGGATTGTGCCGCGAAAAAGTCCTGCACGTCGGCCAGCACGCGGGTGCGCGGGAACGGCGGCAGGCTGTCGAGGAACAGGCGGCCGTAGGATTTCGTGACCAGGCGCGGGTCGCACAGCACCAGCACGCCGCGGTCGAGGTGGCTGCGGATCAGGCGGCCGACGCCCTGCTTGAGCGCGATCACGGCCTGCGGCAGCTGCTCGTCGCGGAAGGGATTGCCGCCGGCCCGCCTGACTGCGTCGAGGCGCGCCTCCAGCACCGGGTCATCGGGCGCCGCGAACGGGATGCGGTCGATCACGACCACGCTCAGCGCCTCGCCGGCCACGTCCACGCCTTCCCAGAAGCTGGCGGCGCCCAGCAGCACGCCGTTGCCCGAGGCGCGGAACTGCTCGAGCAGCGTGTTGCGCGGCGCCGTGCCCTGCACGAACAGCGGCCACGGCCCCTCGCGCAGCTGCTCGGCTGCTTCGCGCAGCGCGCGGTGCGAGGTGAACAGCAGGAAGGCGCGGCCCTTCGAGGCTTCCAGCACCGGCCACACCTCGTCCAGCATGGCATTGAGGAACTCGCGGCTGTTGGGTTCGGGCAGGTTGCGCGGCAGGTAGCACAGCGCCTGGTTCGGCCAGTCGAAGGGGCTGGGCTGCAGCAGCTCGCGCGGCGCGTCCAGCCCAAGGCGCTTGCCGATGTGCTGGAAATCGCCGGCCACCGCCATCGTCGCCGAAGTGAAGATCCACGCCGCCCGGCTCTTCTCGCGGTATTCGCGCAGCGGCCCGGACACGTCCAGCGGCGTGCGCTGCAGCGTGAAGCCGCGCGGCGTCAGCTCATACCACCGCACCGCGAAACCCGAAGAAAATGTACCAGGTTCATTTTCTTCGGGGACATTTGCTTCGGGGTGGCGCCAGGCGTGGAGGCGGCGCTGGAGTTCGGCGGCGCGGTCGCCGCAGGCGGCGAAGCCGGGCGAGGCATCGGAGAGGGGCGACAGCGCCTGCTGCAGTTCGGCCAGCGTGTGCTCGAGCAGGTCCATCGCGCCCGGCAGCTTGGGTTGGGCCATCAGCCGCGCCATCGGGCCGCGCTGCGGCAAGCCTTCCATCGCCAGGCGCGCTTCGCGCATCGCCTGCTCGAGGCTGCGCGCGGGGCCCAGCACGCTGGCCAGCGAGGCGGTGACGTGCTTGCACTCGGCCAGGGCATCGCGCGCAAGGTCGGCGAGCTGGCGCGCGCCCAGGCCTTCGCCGAAGAACTGCGCGGCCAGCTCGGGCAGCTGGTGCGCCTCGTCGAGCACGAAGGCGGCGGCGCCCGGCAGGATCTCGCCGAAGCCCTCCTGCTTGATCGCCAGGTCGGCCAGCAGCAGGTGGTGGTTGACCACGACGAGGTCCGCGGCCTGCGCCTGCTGCCGCGCCTTGGCCACGAAGCATTCGCTCCAGAACGGGCACTCGCCGCCCAGGCAGTTGTCGGCGGTGGAGGTGACCTGCGGCCACAGCGGGGAATCTTCGGCGATGTCGGCGAGCTCGGCGAGATCGCCGCGCTGCGTGCGGCCAGCCCAGGCGACCACGCGCTGGAAATCCGAGGCTATTTCACGCGTCAGGAATTTCTCGCCCTTGGCCTGCTGCAGCCGGTACTGGCAAAGGTAGTTCGCGCGCCCCTTGAGCAGCGCGGTCTTGACGCTGGCGCCCAGCGCCTCGCGCACCCGCGGCAGGTCGCGGTGGTAGAGCTGGTCCTGCAGCGCGCGGGTGCCGGTGGAGATGATGGTGCGCTGGCCCGACAGCAAGGCCGGCACCAGGTAGGCGTAGGTCTTGCCGGTGCCGGTGCCAGCCTCGGCGATGAGCGTCGCCCGCGCGTCCATCGCCTGCGCCACGGCGTCCGCAAGCTGGGCCTGGGCTGCGCGCGGCGCATAGCCGGGCAAACCCTCCGCCAGCGGCCCGCCGGGCGCCAGCGCCGCGAGCGTGCGTTCGGCGAGGTCGTCCACCTACATCCGGACCGGCGGCGCCACCGTGCAGGCGTCCACCTGGCGGCGCGCCACGGCGGCGCCATCGGCGTTGCCGGCGAGGCGGCGCGCGTGGTGGATCGTGAGCCAGTTCCGGCGGCACAGGCCGCCCAGCTTCGGGCCGTTCCCGTAGGACTGGTTGGCCAGCGTTTCGGCTTGCGACCAGACCCGGCGCAGCAGCGCCAGCTCGGCCTTCCACTGCAGCAGGTCGGGATCGCCCGGCACCAGCGCCAGCGCCTGGTCCAGCGACGCGGCGGCATCGGCGTACTCGCCCGCGGCCTCCTGCGCCTCGGCGCGGTGGCGCAGGTCCTCGACCTGCGGGTCGCGCAGCGGCTGCACCTCCAGCTCAAGGCCCTGCACGCCGGCCTCGCGCACGCTGGCGACCAGCGCCACCACGTCCGCCTTGGCCTTCTTGCGCGGCGGCGACGTGGTCGTCTCCGCGCCACAGCCCGCCAACAGCACCAACGACACGCCGATCCAAAACCGCTTCATCGCCTCATTCCCCGCGCTCGCGCTCGCGCCGCTCATCGCGGCGCGCGTCGCGCTCGTCGTCATCCCCGCCGAAGCGGAACCAGTCCAGCCAGCTGCGCTTCACGCAGCTCACGTGCTCGGGCGGCAGGTAGCCGGCCACGAACGCATAGCGGCGCGCGCCCTCGCACTCTTCCTCGGTGGTCGCGAACTCGGCCGCGTCCACCCAGCCCCACTCCAACCCGCCCATGCCGACGTCCAGCGGCGCGCTGGGCAGCTTGGTGAACAGGGCCGACCACACCCGCATCGCGCCGGTGGCGCCGTACAGGCCGGTGGGTTCGTTCTGGTCGTTGCCGACCCAGACCACGGCCAGGTGGTCGCCGGTGTAGCCGGCGAACCAGCTGTCGCGGCTGTCGTTGCTGGTGCCGGTCTTGCCGGCCACGCGCAGGCGGCCCAGGCCATCGGACAGCAGGCTGCGGCCGGTGCCGTTGGCCACCGCGTCCTGCAGCGCCAGCGTGACCAGGCGCGCGGCGACCGCGTCGCCTTCCTTCGCCGGCTCGGCGTCGAAATCGTAGCGCTTGATCGCACTGCCGCGCGGATCGACCACGCCGCGCACCGCGCGCAGCGGCTGGATCTCGCCGCCCGAGGCCAGGAACTGGTAGACCTGCGCCATCGCGAACGGGCTGAGGTCGACCGAGCCCAGGATCAGCGACGGATTGGCCGGCGCGCGCAGGCCGGCGAGTACTTTCAGCAGCTCGGCCAGGCGCTCGGGCCCGACGTCCATGCCCACGCGCACCGTGGCCTGGTTGTAGGACCGCGACAGCGCGTCGAGCAGGCTGACCCGGCCGTGGCTGACGCCGTCGGAGTTGCCGGGGTTCCAGGTCTTGCCGTTGGGCAGGGTGATGTTGACGGGCGCGTCGTCCACCGGCGTCGCCAACGACCAGCGGTCGGGCTGCGCCAGCGCCAGCAGGTAGACCATCGGCTTGAGCAGCGAGCCCACCGGGCGCTGGGCCTCGAGCGCGCGGTTGAAGCCGGGCTGGCCCACGGCGCGGTTGCCGACCATCGCCAGCACCTCGCCGGTGCCCGTGTCGGTGACGACCATGCCGGCCTGCAGCGCCGGGCCGTCCTTTTTCTGCACGCGGCCGAGGGTTCCGCTGACCGCCTGTTCGGAAAGTTGCTGGGCCGAGGGCGACAGCGTGGTGAGCACGTTGAGGCCGGCGCCGCGCAGGGCGTCCGCCGGGTAGTCGCGCGCCAGCTGGCGGCGCACCAGGTCCATGAAGGCGGGATAGCGGTTGCTGGCCACGCCGGGGCGGACGCTGGTGCCCAGCGGCGCCTCGCGGGCGCGGCGCGACTGTTCGGCGTCGATCAGGCCCAGTTCGTGCCACACCGACAGCACGAGGTCGCGGCGCTCGCGCGCGACCTCGGGCTTGCGGCGCGGATCGTAGACCGACGGGCCCTTGATCATCGCCACCATCAGCGCCAGTTCCTCGGTGCGCAGGCTGGCCAGCTCGCGCCCGAACCAGAATTCCGCCGCCGCGGCCACGCCGCGGATCGACTGGTTGCCCTGCTGGCCCATGTAGACCTGGTTGAGGTAGGCCTCGAGGATGCGCTGCTTGTCGTAGCGCGCCTCGATGATCAGCGAGTAGGCGATTTCCTTGAACTTGCGGCTCCAGCGCTTCTCACGCGTCAGGAACAGGCTGCGCACCAGCTGCTGGGTCAGCGTGCTGGCGCCCTGCTCGAGTTCGCCCTCGCGCACGTTCACCCACATCGCGCGCAGCATGCCCCAGGGGTCGATGCCGTGGTGGTGCTTGAAATTGCGGTCCTCGACCGCCTGCAGGCCGGTCACCAGCAGCGGCGGCACGTCCTTGAGCTGCACCAGGCGGCGCTCTTCCTGCAGGTTGCCGCCGTAGAGCGTGGCGATGCGGACCGGGTCGAGGCGCGCCGTGCTGGCGGGCTTGCCCGAGGCGCGGTCGGTGGCGCGGGCGACCTGGCCGCCATTGAGCACCACCTCGAGCTTCTGCGCCGGGACCGGGCCGTCCACGTCGGTGAAGGCGCGGGTGGCGATGCGGAAGCGGCTGTCTTCACGCTGGTAGGTGCCGGGCACGTCGCCGCCGGCGTCCTTGCGATAGCCCGAAGCCGCGAGCTCGAGCTCGAGCGTGGCCACGTCCAGGCGCTGGCCCGGCGCCAGCGACAGCGGGCGGGCGTAGACGCGGGTGGGCTCCTGCCAGGCCAGCTGCTCGAACTCGGAGCGGACCTGCTTGTCGAGCACGTAGAACACCGGCACGCCGATGCCCACGGCCAGGCCCAGCGCCAGCAGGGCGCCGCGGACGAGCCAGGTGCGCCAGCGGGGGCGGGCGGTGTCCGGGCCGGATTTTGAGGGGGAAGCGTTACGAGGCACGGACGTGGATAATCCGGAGGTGCGGCGAGTCTAGCAGGCCGACGCACCGCCACCCTTACCGAGACTGAACACAACGCATGGATGCCACTCCCCGCCCGGTCATCAGCGCCTGGGCCGATGCCCCGGCCACGACCGGCGCGCACGGCTGGCCCGACTGGCCGCGCGTGGATGGCGTGGCGCCCTCGCCGCTGGAAGCGCTGGCGAAGGCGCGCGGGCAATTCCCCGGCCGCGACGTGCTGCTGGTGCGCGCCGACGCGTGGCTGCCCGTCGATGCGGGTGCGCGGCTGCAATCGGCGCTGGCCGGCGGCGACTGGGACCTGGTGTCGGCGATCGACGAAGGCTGGCGTTTGTTTGATGCGGCGCTGCCCCCGACGCGCTGCGATGCGCTCGCGTGGAGCCTGGGTGAACACGCATCGTTTGCTTGGGGAGCCTGGTCCACCGTGTGCTCGCTGTGGCGCGGCGAAGCGCTGGCCACGCGCGAACCCGCCGAACCCGACACCCTGAGGCCAGCCCTGCTGCCCTGCTTGTTCGCCGGCGGCCCCGCCTCGGTGCACGCCGGCACCGAACCCGCACCCGTGCTGGCCCTGCGCGAACGCCTGCGCTCAGGCGCGGAATTCGCCGGCGCGGCCTCCGCGCGCCCCGTCCTGCTGCACGCGCTGCACAGCTGGGGCGGCGGCGTCGAACGCTTCGCGCGCGACCTCGCGGCCGGCGACGGCGAGCGCCAGCACCTCCTGCTGCTGGCCCGCGGCGACGACGACGTGGCGCCGTTCGGCCGCCGGCTCTGCCTGCACCTCAATCTCGATGCGCCGCCGGTGCGCACCTGGACGCTGTCGCAGCCCATCCATGACTGCAGCGTGCACTCGCCCGAGCTGCAGGCCGTGCTCGACGAAATCATCCGCGAATGGGGCGTGGGCGCCGTGCTGGTGTCCTCGCTGATCGGCCTGGGCCTGGACCTGATGCGCACGGGCCTGCCGACCGCGGTGTGCACGCACGACCTGTTCCCGCTCTGGCCCCTGCTGCACGACACCCGCGACCCGGCCACCGAACCTTTCGACGTGGCCGCGCTCGACGAGGGCCTGGCGAAGATGGACGACACCTTCCCGTTCCGCGACCGCGACGGCTGCGGATGGATGGCGCTGCGCGCGGCCTTCGTCGGCACGGTGCTGCACCACGGCGTGGGCCTGGTGGCGCCAAGCGAATTCGCGCGGCGCCGCTTCGTGGCGCTGGCCCCGGTACTGGCGCAGGCGCACTGGGACATCGTGCCGCACGGCATCGCCCCGCTGCCGCGCCTGCCGGCGCCGGCGCCGCGGCCCGGCGCGCCGCTGCGCGTGCTGGTGCCGGGCCGCATCCACGGCGAGAAAGGCGAGCGCCTGCTGCAGCCCCTGCTGGCCGACCTGCCGGCGGGCGTCGAGCTGGTGCTGCTCGGCAGCGGCTACCGCGGCGGTACGCTCCGTGGCCGCGACGATGTCACCGTGGTGCTCGACTACGCGCACGCCGAACTCGCCGGCGAAGTGGCGCGGATCGCGCCGGACCTCGCGCTGCTGCCCTCGACCGTGCCGGAAACCTTCAGCTACGTGCTGTCGGAAATGATGGCGCTCGGCCTGCCGGTGCTCAGCACCGCGCCGGGCGCCCCCGCCGACCGCCTGGCCGCACTGGGCCGCGGCTGGGTGCTGCCGCCCGACCCCGCCCGCGTGAACGCGCTGCTGGCCGCGCTGGCCGCCGACCGCGAGCCGCTGGCCCGCGAACGCGCGCTGCCGCCGCCGGCCCATGCCGACCTCGCCGACATGGCCACCGCGTGGCGCCAATGCCTGCCGGTGGCGCCAGCCCCCCTGCGGCTCGCCGCGGCCACGCCCGAGGCGATGCGCCGGGTCACCGCGGAGCAGGTCGCCCGCACGATGGCGCGGCAGCTCGCGCAGGCCCGGCAAGCGCTGGCCAGCCTGCGCGAGGAGACCGAAGCCCGCGCCGAGGCGCTGCACCTCGCCCAGGGCGAGATCGCGGCGCAGCAGGAACGACACCGGCACCTGGCCGAGGAACAGGCCGCCCTCCGGGCGCATGCCGCCGAGCGCGAGCGCGCCGCGGCCGACGCCGAGGCCCGCGCCGGCGCGCACGCCGCCGAATCCGCGGCGCGCGCGCGCGAAGCAGAGCAGCTGGCCGCGACGCTGGCGGCCGCCGAAGCGGAACGCGAGGACCTGCGCGCGGCCCTGCAGCATCGCGCCGACGAACTCGCGCGCGCCGGCGAGGCGCACCAGCTCGAACGCAGCGACCTCCTCCGGCAGCGCGATGTCGCCGTCGGCCAGCGCGACGAGGCGCAGGCCCACCTGGATCGCGTCTTCGCCAGCCGCACCTGGCGCGCCACCGCGCTGCCGCGCAAGGCGCTGGGCGCGCTCGCCAACCAGCGGCTTGCGCTGGCCTACCGCGCGCGCCACCTGCGCATGGTGCTGGGCCGCGTGCTGGCCAGCCTGCGCACGCGCGGCCTCGCCGGCACCTGGCAGCGCGTGCGCGAGCGTCGCGCCGCGCGCGCGCCGCAGCGCACCTCCTTCGCGCCGCCGGCCGCCGACCTGCGCGAGCGGCCGCTGCGGCTGCCACGGGCCGACGCGCCGCGGGCCAGCATCATCGTCCCCGCCTACAACCAGCTCGACTACACGCTGGCCTGCCTGCACGCGCTGGCCGACAGCGGCGACTGCACGCCGTTCGAAGTGATCGTGGTGGACGACACCTCCAGCGACGCGACCGCCGACGTGCTGCCGGGCGTGCCCGGCCTGCGCTACCTGCGCAACGCCCGCAACCTCGGTTTCATCGGCGCCTGCAACGCAGGCGCGGCGCAGGCCCGCGGCGAATTCCTGGTCTTCCTCAACAACGACACCACGGTGCGCCCGGGCTGGCTGGACGCCCTGCTCGACACGTTCGAACGGCATCCGGACACCGGCCTCGCCGGCAGCCAGCTGGTGTATCCCGACGGCCGGCTGCAGGAAGCGGGCGGCATCGTGTTCGCCGACGGCTCGGGCTGGAACTACGGCCGCTTCGACGATCCCGCGCATCCGCGCTATGGCTTCGTGCGCGAAGTCGACTACTGCTCCGGTGCCGCCATCGCGCTGCCGCGCGACCTGTTCACGCGACTGGGCGGCTTCGACGCGCACTACGCACCGGCCTACTACGAAGACACCGACCTGGCCATGCGCGTGCGCGCCGCCGGGCTGAAGGTTCGCTACCAGCCCGCCTCGGTCGTGGTGCACCACGAAGGCATCAGTTCCGGCACCGACCTGGGCTCGGGCGTGAAGCAGCACCAGGTCACCAACCAGGTGAAGTTCCTCGAGCGCTGGCGCGAGGTGCTGGCCCGCGAACACGCGCCGCCCGGCACCGACCCGGTGTCGGCCAGCGAACGCGGTCGCCGCCACCGCGTGCTGGTGCTGGACGCCTGCACGCCGCGGCCCGACCGCGACTCCGGTTCGGTGCGGATGGCCGCCCTGTTGCGCCTGCTCCGGGAGGCGGGCTGCGCGGTCGACTTCTTCAACGAGGACCGCAGCCACGACGACGGCTACACGCGCGAGCTGCAGCAGCTCGGCGTCGCCGCGTGGTGGACGCCGCACCTTGCCGACGTGCCGCGCTGGCTGCGGCAGGAGGGCCCGCGCTTCGATCTGGTGATCGCCAGCCGCCACTACGTGCTCTCGCCGCTGCTGCCGCTGCTGCGCCGGCACGCGCCGCGGGCGCGCGTGGTGTTCGACACGGTCGACCTGCACTACCTGCGCGAGCAGCGCGAGGCCGAGGTCGCCGGCGACGAGGCCCACCGCCGCGCCGCCGCGCGCACGCGCGAAGCCGAACTGGCGCTGGTCGCCCGCAGCGACGCGACCTGGGTGGTGAGCGCGGCCGAGAAGACCCTGCTGGAGGCCGAAGTGCCGGGCGCGAAGGTCGCGGTGGTCTCCAACATCCACGAAGTGGCCGATCGCGGGCCGCCGTTCGCGGCGCGACAGGGCCTGCTGTTCGTCGGCAGCTACCGCCATCCGCCGAACGTGGACGCGGCGCAGTGGCTTGCCGACGAGATCCTGCCGCGCATCCACGCGCGCCTGCCCGGGGTCGTGCTGCATCTGGTCGGCGGCGATGCGCCGGCCGAGGTGGCCGCGCTGGGCGAGCGCCCCGGCCTCCGCTTCCACGGCCACGTGCCGGACCTGCTGCCTCTGCTCGAGGGCGCGCGCATTTCGGTGGCGCCGCTGCGTTACGGCGCGGGCGTCAAGGGCAAGGTGAACCAGGCGCTGGCCCACGGCCTGCCGGTGGTAGCCACCACCTGCGCGGTCGAGGGCATGTTCCTGCAGGACGGCCGCGACGTGCTGGTGGCCGACGACGCGGACGCGTTCGCGGCGGCAGTGGTGCGCCTGCACGAGGACGCCGCGCTGTGGGAGCAGCTGTCGCAGGGCGGCCAGGACAACACGCGCCGCCACTTCTCCAGCGAGGCCGTGCGCGACACCCTGCGCACGCTGCTGGCCTCGCTGCCGCCGCGCTAACCGCCCGCGCGGGCCAGGCGTTCCGACATCGCGCCGAGGCCCGGATGGCCCGGATCCACGGCCTGCGCCGATTGCAGGGCGCGGCGCGCCAGCGCCAGTTCGTTCGCCCCCAGGCGCTCGTCGGCGAAGGCCAGCCAACGGTCGGCCAGACGCCGGCGATCCGTGGCCAGGGCGTCACCGCCGCGCTGGCGTGCCGCGCGGGCATCCAGGCAGGCCTGCGCCGCCGACAGGCGATTGCCGGCCAGTTCGTCTTCGAAGCAGGCGCGCGCGCGGCGGTCGTATTCGGCCTGGGCATCGCGCAGGTCGGCGCTGCCGGGTTCGATGGCGGCGGCCTGGCGCAGGAAATCCCAGGCGGCTTCGCCGGGGGGATCGATCAGGTCGCCGCGGCGCATCGCGGCGCGCGCGCGCTCGAGCAGGGCGCGCAGGCGGTCCGGATCGGCCTCGGACGGCGGCGGCAGCGCGTCGCGCGCGGCGCGCGCCTCGGCAATGCGGATCGCCGCCGCCTCCACGTCCGCGGACTCCGGCGCCCAGGTGCGCGCCAAGGCCAGCGACGCTTCCGCCGCTTCGAAATCGAAATCGGCGGCCTCGCGGCGCGCGCGCGCCGCCAGCGCCGCGGCGGCGTCCTGCAGGCCCTGGCGCGCCTCGACCGCATCGGGCTCGCTGGCCTGCAGCTGCCGGTAACCGGCGGCCGCGGCGTCGAGGCGACCGGCGCGCAGGTCGGCCGTGGCCGCGGCGAGGATCGCCTCGCGCTGGCGCTGGCGCTGCTGCTGCACCTCGCCCAGCCGCGCCTGCAGCGCGGGCAGGCCGAGGTGGCTGGGGTCGGCTTCCACCACGCGCGCCACCAGCGCCAGCGCGGCGTCGTGCTCGCCGCGGGCCAGCGCGGCCTCGGCGTCGCGCAGCAGGCCGGCCAGGATCTCGCGGCGTCCCTCGAGCGCGAGCGCGTTGTCCGGCTGGCGCCGCAGCACGTCGGAATAAAGCGCCAGCGCGCCGTTGGGCACCTGTTCGATCTGGCCGGCGGCCTGCGCCTCGCGGGCGCGGCCCAGCAGGTCGGCGATGTCGGCGCCGGTGCTCTGCAGGCGCTGCAGCTCGAGTTCGAGCAGGGACAGATCGGCCGCTGGCGCGGCCATCGTGCGCGCAAGCGACAGGCGCTGCGCGGCGGTCTCGGTGTCGCCGGCCGCGAGCGCGGCGCGGGCCTGGGCCACGGCCGCGTCGCGCACGGCATTCATGCCGGCGCGGGCCGCGGGATGGTCGGGGTCGCGGGCCAGCACGGCCTGGAACTGCTCGCGCGCGCCGCGGCCGTCGGCGCGCGTCAGGTCACCGCGGGCCAGGGCCTGCTGCGCCGCTTCAATCTCGCGGTTGATCGCGGATTCGGGCACAAGCCGGCGGCCGATCTGGTCGCGCCACTGGCCCAGCGCCACCGCCAGCGCGCCGCCGATCACGGCCAGGGCCAGCAGCACCCACGGCCAGCGACGCGGGCGCCGCGCCGCGCGGGCGTGCGGCTGAGCGGGCGATGCGGGCGGCACCCGGCGCGCCGGGCCGCCCAGGTCGAGCTGGTCCAGCGAGCCCAGGGCCGGGGTCTGGCCGGGGTCGACGCGGCGGTCGGTCATGGCGTCGGGGTCTTCGTCATGCCGGCAGGATAGCAGCGCTCCCTGAACGCCAACCCGGCCCGGGCCGGGTCCGGAACGCGACCCCGACCGGGCTAGCCGAGGCGGCGGGCGTCCTGCACGCCGGGGATGGCGCTGAGGCGGCCCAGCACTTCGCTGAGCTGGCCGAAGTCGGCCACGCGCACGGCCAGGCGCAGTTCGGCCAGGCCCTGCGCTTCGTCCACGCGCGACTGGATGCCGAGGATGTTCACGCCCAGCTGGGCGATCACGTTGGTGAGGTCCTTCAGCAGCCATTTGCGGTCGAAGGCGTGCAGCACGATGTCCACCTCGTAGCTCGAGGCGCGCGCGCCGCCCCACTCCACCGGCAGGAAGCGATCGGGCTGTCGCGCGAGCAGGCGCTGCGCCGCCGGGCAGCCCTCGCGGTGGATGCTGACGCCGCGACCGCGCGTCAGGTAGCCCACGATCGGATCGCCCGGCACCGGCTGGCAGCAGCGCGCGATCTGGCTGAGCAGGTTGCCCACGCCCTCCACGGTGAAGGGCGCCTTGCCGATCGGCGCGTGCGCGCGCCGCGACACCAGCGCGGCGGGCTCGGGCGGCGCCTTGAGCGCCTGCGCGTGGTCGTGCAGCGCGCGGCTGACCTGGCTCGGGCCGAGGTCGCCGAGCGCCAGCGCGAGATGCAGGTCGTCGACCGTGTCGAGCCGGAACTTCGCCAGCACCGGCGCGAGGTCGGCGTGCATCATCGCGACGCGGCGAAGCTCCTTCTCCAGCAGCTCCTTGCCGGCCTGCAGGTTGCGGCTGCGGTCGATGCGGTGGAACCAGGCGCGCACCTTGTCGCGGGCGCGGCTGGTGGCCAGGAAGGCGTGGCTGGCCATCAGCCAGTCGCGGCGCGGCTCGGCGGTCTTGGCGGTGAGGATCTCGACGCGGTCGCCGGTGGCCGGCGCGTGGTCCAGCGGCACGATGCGGCCGTTGACCTTGGCGCCGCGGCAGCGGTGGCCGACCTCGGTGTGCACGGCGTAGGCGAAGTCGAGCACGGTGGCGCCGCGCGGCAGGTCGATCACTTCGCCGCGCGGCGTCAGCACGTAGACCCGGTCCTCCACGAGCTCGGTGGAGAAGCCGGCCAGCAGCGCGTCCTCGCCTTCGTCGCGGGCCTCGAGCAGCTGGCGCATCCACGCCACCTTGCGTTCGAAGCTGGCGTCGGCGCCGCCGCCCTCCTTGTAGCGCCAGTGCGCGGCGACGCCGAGCTCGGCGTGCTCGTGCATCTGGTGCGTGCGGATCTGCACTTCCAGCGTGCGGCCGCCCGGGCCGATCACCGCGGTGTGCAGCGAGCGGTAGTCGTTGCCCTTCGGGTGCGCGATGTAGTCGTCGAACTCGGACGGGATCGAGGGCCAGAGCTGGTGCACCAGGCCGAGCGCGGCATAGCAGGCGGGGATGTCGTCGACCAGCACCCGCACCGCGCGGATGTCGTAGAGCTCGCTGAAGGGCACGCCCTTGCGCTGCATCTTCTTCCAGATGCTGTAGATGTGCTTGGGGCGGCCGGCGACGTCGGCGGCGATGCCGGCCTCGGCCAGCGCGGCGCGGATGCGCGCCATTGCGTCCTCGATGAAGCGCTCGCGGTCGCCGCGCTTCTCGTCGAGCAGGCGGGCGATGCGCTGGTAGGTCTCGGGCTGCAGCCAGCGGAAGGCGAGGTCCTCGAGCTCCCACTTGAGCTGCCAGATGCCGAGGCGGTTGGCGAGCGGCGCGTAGATGTCGGAGGTGAGTTCGGCCAGTGCGTGGCGCGCCTCGTGCTCAAGCGTGCCGGCCTCGCGCAGGCGCACCAGCTGGATGGCCAGCAGCACCAGCACCGCGCGCAGGTCGCGCACCAGGGCCAGCAGCAGGCGGCGCAGGCCTTCGGCGCTGCCCTTGCCCTGGCGCTGGTGGTGCAGTGCGCGCACCTGGTCGGCGGCGGCCAGGCCTTCGAGCAGCGGCGGCAGGCGCGGTCCCAGCGCCTCGGCGGCGACGCCCGCGCGCAGCGCGGGCCACAGGTGCAGCGCGGCCGCCGCCAGCACCTCGGGGTCGGCGCGCAGCGGCTGCAGCACGGCGAGCACGTGCACGGCCAGGGTTTCCTCGGGCGCGCGCGGCAGCGCGGCGGCCGCGTCCCGCAGCGCCGCCAGCAGCGGGGCGTGGGCGGCGGGGGTGGCGAGCCAGTCGTGGAGGCGGGGCGTGGCGCGGGGCGGCGTCAAGGCTAGAATCCGGGGAGGTCCCGCCCAGTCTAACCAGCTACGGAAGCCACGCCATGCGCCTGCCCCTCCTGCTTGCCTGCCTGCTGCTCGCCGCGTCCTCCGTGCACGCTTCCGACGGCGCGCCGCTGCGCCAGCGCATGACCGCCGAGGAGTTCCGGGCCGCGGGCCTGGAGAAACTCAGCGCCGATGAACTTGCGCGCCTCGACGCGTGGCTGGCCGCGCAGGATGCCTCGCCCGCGGGCGCCGCGGCGCCTGCGCCCGCCGAGGACCGCCGCGGCCTGCCGGCGCCCGTGGCCACCGACGACAGCGACATCGTCTCGCGCATCCCCGGCAACTTCCGCGGCTGGAGCGGCGCCGGCGAAGTGATCACGCTGGCGAACGGGCAGCGCTGGCGCATCGTCCAGACCTCGGGCGCGCTGGTGGTGAACGTCACTGACCCCGTGGCCACCATCTCGCCGGCGGCCTTTGGCTCCTGGAGCCTGCGGATCGAGGGCTACAACGCCCGCGCCAAGGTCAGGCGGGTCGAGTAAGCGCCTCGAGCTGTCGCGCGAGGCGCTTGGCGGAGACCTGGCGCTTGGTGCCCAGCTCCTGCGCGAACACAGACACGCGCAACTCCTCGAGGTCCCAGCGCAGCTCCTGCCAGCCGAGCTCCTGGGCGCGGCCGGTCTTCCGGGCCTGCAGCAGCGCGTCGTGGAAGGGCTTGAGCTCGAGCATGCGGGCCTGGTCGCGCTGCGGGTCGCGCAGGGCGCGCTCGGCGCGCAGCGAGAGGGCCTTGAGGTAGCGCGGGTATTCGGCCAGCAGGCCCGCGGGCGTGTCGCGTAGGAAGCCCGGCGGCACCAGGCCCGCCAGCTGCGCCTTGAGGTCGTCGAGGTTGCCGCTGGCCCAGCCCAGCAGCGGTGACTCCAGCCGTGGCTTGAGTTCGGCGACGCCGCCGAGGATGGCTTCGGCCAGCTGCAGGCGCGACATGGCCTCGGCGAACAGGCGCTTGCCGGCGCCGTCGAGCAGGCGGCGGAAGGCGTCGGCGTCGCGTACGCCGGCGAAGTCGCCTTCGAGCACGGCATTGAGCGCGGCCTGGGCCAGGTCGGTGCGCAGGTGCTCGTGCGCGGGCGCCTGGCCCGGGGCCTGGCTGAAGCCTTCGATGGCGGCGTAGAGCAGCGCCAGCTTGGGCGACACCGGCAGCTGCTTGCGGGCCTGCCGCTGCTTGTCGGCCAGGGCGAGCGCGGCCAGTCGGCGGACGCCGGCATCGTGCTCGCGCGCGGCTTCGTGCGCATCGGCGAACACGCTGAGCGCGACGGTGTCGCCCTGGTCCACCAGCGCCGGGTAGGCCGGCACGCCGGCGGCGCCGGGGACTTCGCGCGGCACGGGCGCGTCGGGGAAGGCCGTGAGGCCATCGCGGGCGAGGTCTTCGCCGGCGCGCTCGGCGAAGGCGCGCTCGGCGTCGCTGCCGAAGCGCGCCCGCAGTTCGGCGAGGTCGCGCGACTGCGCCAGCACGCGGCCGTCGCGCTCGGCCAGGCGCAGGTTCATGCGCAGGTGGGGCTCGAGCGCGGCTTCGTCGAAATCCAGCGCCGCGACCGGCGCGCCGGTGGCGCGGGTGAGGAAGTGCGCGAGGCTGCCGGCCAGGCTGTCGGCCTCGGGCTTCGGGTGCGCCTCGGCGAAGGCACGGGCGAAATCCGGCGCGGGCACGTAGTTGCGCCGCAGCGCCTTGGGCAGCCCGCGGATCAGGGCGGTGGCCTTTTCCTCGACCAGGCCAGGCACCAGCCAGCCCAGGCGCGTCGGGTCGATCGCCATCAGCAGGTGCAGCGGCAGGTCGAGGGTGACGCCGTCCTCGGCGTGGCCCGGCTCGAAGCGGTAGTGCAGCGCGAGGCGGGCGTCGCCGAGCGCGAAGTATTTCGGGAAGCGCTCGGCCTCGCTGCCTTCGCCCGGCAGCAGGTCGGCCAGCGACCACTCGAGCGACTTCTTCTGCTCGGGCGGGAGCTTGCCGTACCAGCTGTCGAGCCCGGCGACCGAGTTGAGCTCCGGCGGCAGCCGGTCGAGGTACCAGCGCGCCTGCCAGTCCTCGTCGGCGACCAGGCCGGCGCGGCGCAGCTTGGCCTCCTCCTCGCGCGCCTTCTCGAGCGTGGCGAGGTTTCGCTTGAGGAAGGGGCTGCGGGTGTCCACCTCGCCCGGCACCAGGCCCTGGCGCACGAAGATCTCGCGCGATTCGGCCGGGTACAGGCCGCCGTAGTGCACCGGCTTCTTGGGCGCCAGCACCAGGCCGAACAGCGAAACCTGCTCGCTGCCGATGACGCGGCCCTGGCGCCGCGACCAGTGCGGGTCGAAATGCTTGCGCGCCAGCAGGTGCGGCAGCTCGGCGATCACCCAGTCGGGCTCGATGCGCGCCGCGGTCATGCCCCAGACCTTCTGCGTGTCGAGCAAGGTTGCCACCAGCACCCAGGCGGGCGGGAGCTTACTCAGCGACGATCCCGGGAACAGCGAGAACTTGCGCTGGCGCGGCGCATCGTAAAGCCCTCTCTCGCTGCGGTGGCCGATCTGCGACGGAAGCCCGGCGATCAGTGCGCGGTGGAGGGCCTGGTTGGCCTGGACTGCTTCGCGGGAAGCCGTACCAGGTTCATTTTTCCGGAGCGGGCCCTGGCCATTACCGGGCCGATCTCCGGAAAAATGAACCTGGTACGACTTTTGGTTCGTTGCATCCGGCCACAGCTCCTCGCAGGCCAGCAGCAGCTGGCGGTGCAGTTCGCGCCACTCGCGCATGCGCAGGAAGGCGAGGTAGCGGCGCTCGCACCAATCGCGCAGCTTCGACTGCATCAGCTCCTCGTGCGCCGCGTGGTGGGCCCGCCAGAGCTTGAGGATGCCGACGAACTCGGAGTTCGGATCGGTGAACTCGGCGTGCGCGTTGTCGGCCTTTTCGCGGGCGTCGGCGGGGCGCTCGCGCGGGTCCTGGATGCCGAGGAAGGACGTGATCACGGTCATGTCCGCCAGGCAGCCCAGCGCCCTCGCCGCGACCAGCATGCGCGCCAGCTTCACGTCCACCGGCAGGCGCGCCATCTCGCGGCCGATGGCGGTGAGCTGGCGCTGCTCGTCCACCGCGCCCAGCTCCAGCAGCGTCTGCCAGCCGTCGGCGATGGCGCGCGAATCGGGCGCGTCGATGAAGGGGAAGTCTTCCACCCGGCCCAGCCCCAGCGTCAGCATGCGCAGGATCACGCCGGCCAGCGAGGCGCGCAGGATCTCCGGGTCGGTGTAGCGCGGGCGGGATTCGAAATCGTCCTGCGAGTACAGCCGGTAGCAGATGCCCGCGGCGATGCGGCCGCAGCGGCCCTTGCGCTGGTCGGCGCTGGCCTGGCTGATCGGCTCGATGTGCAGGCGGTCGAGCTTGCCGCGCGGGCTGTAGCGCTTCACGCGCGCCACGCCGGGGTCGATCACGTAGCGGATGCGCGGCACCGTCAGCGAGGTCTCGGCGACGTTGGTGGCCAGCACGATGCGCCGGCCCGGCCCGGGATTGAAGACCTTGTCCTGGTCCTTCACCGACAGCCGCGCGTACAGCGGGATGACTTCGGTGCTGCGGTACTTGCGGCGATTGAGCGCGGCGTGCGCGTCGCGGATCTCGCGCTCGCCCGGCAGGAAGACGAGGACGTCGCCCTGCGGGTCTTCGCGGGTGATTTCATCCGCTGCCGCAACGATCGCCTCCGCCAGCGGCCTATCGCGAGGAAGCGCGGGGTCCGGTTCCCTTTTCCTGCCCGGCCGCGGCGGTTTGGCCGCGGCGCTGCCGGAGAAGGCAACCGGATCCCGTTCTTCCTGCGCCTCGTCGTCGCCCGGCCGATACCTCACCTCCACCGGGAAACTGCGCCCCTCGACGCTCACCACCGGCGCCCCGTCGAAGTGCTTCGCGAACCGCTCGGTGTCGATCGTGGCCGAGGTGATCACCAGCTTCAGGTCCGGCCGCTTGCGCACCAGCTGCTTGAGGTAACCGAGCAGGAAGTCGATGTTGAGGCTGCGCTCGTGCGCTTCGTCGACGATGATCGTGTCGTACTTCGACAGCCAGCGGTCGGACTGGATCTCGGCCAGCAGGATGCCGTCGGTCATGAACTTGACGAAGGTGTTGTCGCCCACGTTCTCGGTGAAGCGCACCTGGTAACCGACCGCGCCGCCCATCGGCGACTGCAGCTCCTCGGCCACGCGCCGCGCCACGGCACGGGCGGCGATGCGGCGCGGCTGGGTGCAGCCGATCATGCCGGCGCGGCCGCGGCCCGCGGCCAGGCAGATCTTGGGCAGCTGGGTGGTCTTGCCCGAACCGGTCTCGCCCGCGACCACCACCACCGGGTGCCTGCGGATCAGCCCGACCAGCGTGTCCGCCTCGCGCGCCACCGGCAGGCTGTCGTCGAAGCTGGGCGTGGGCGCCTGCGCATCGCGCTGCTCGCGCGCGGCGACGGACGCGGCCAGCGCCTGCTCATAGGCGGCGCGGCGCGCGGCATCCTCGGGCGCCTTCCGCCACTGACCCAGCAGGCGCAGCAGCCGCCCGCGGTCGCGCGTGAGCGCGGCGTGGTCGGGGAAGGCGGGGATCGGCGGCGCGGCGGGCGTCATGGGCGGCCATTGTAGCCACCGGGCGCGGGTTCATCCCCGCTAAATGCGCTGCGGCGTATCATCGCGGCGTCCCCAAGCAAGGAGCAACGCCATGGCTTCCAAGAAGACCGTCGCCGCCCCGGCTGGTGCCCCCAAGATCGACATCGGCATCAGCGAGAAGGACCGCAGGAAGATCGCCGACGGCCTGTCGCGCTTCCTAGCCGACAGCTACACGCTCTACCTCAAGACCCACAACTTCCACTGGAACGTGACGGGCCCGATGTTCAACTCGCTGCACGCGATGTTCATGGCCCAGTACACCGAGCAGTGGACCGCGCTGGACGAGATCGCCGAGCGGATCCGTGCGCTGGGCTTCAACGCGCCGGGGTCGTACGCCCAGTTCATCAAGCTCGCCAGCATCAAGGAAGAGCCCGGCGTGCCCGACGCCCCCGAGTGGCAGGAAATGGTCCGCCAGCTGGTCGCGGGCAACGAGGCGGTCTGCCGCACTGCCCGCAAGGTGCTCGACATCGCCGACGATGCCGATGACAACCCGACCGAGGACCTGCTGACCCAGCGCCTGCAGATCCACGAGAAGTACGCCTGGATGCTGCGCTCGCTGCTGCAGTAAGCCCCGCGGCGGCCCGGGCCTCGGCCCGGGCGGCCTTCCGACACCGCTGCACGCCCATCCCCGAGCCCGCCGCGGGCCCTGCCCCCGGTAAACTGTGGCCATGACGACCCCTGCCCGAGAATTGCTCCGCCGCGTGTTCGGCTACGCCGACTTCCGCGGCGAACAGGCCGCCGTGGTCGAACACCTGGTCGCCGGCAACGACTGCCTGGTGCTGATGCCCACCGGCGCCGGCAAGTCCCTGTGCTACCAGGTGCCGGCCTTGCTGCGCGAGGGCACCGGCATCGTCGTCTCGCCACTGATCGCGCTGATGCAGGACCAGGTGGAAGCGCTGGAGCAGCTCGGCGTGCGCGCCGCCTACCTCAACTCCTCGCTGACGGGCGAGGCGGCCGCGGCGGTCGAGGCGCGCCTGCTGGCCGGCGACCTCGACCTGCTCTACGTCGCGCCCGAGCGCCTGCTCACCGACCGCTTCCTGCGCCTGCTGGAACGCACGCACATCGCGCTGTTCGCGATCGACGAAGCGCACTGCGTCTCGCAGTGGGGCCACGATTTCCGCCCCGAGTACCGCGAGCTCAACCTGCTGCACGAGCGCTGGCCGCAGGTGCCGCGCATCGCCCTCACCGCCACCGCCGACGCACCCACCCGGCGCGAGATCGCCGAGCGGCTGGGCCTGGACGAGGCGCGCCAGTTCATCACCTCCTTCGACCGGCCCAACATCCGCTACCGGGTGCAGCTCAAGGACAACGCCCGGCGCCAGCTGCTCGATTTCCTGGCCGCGCACCGCGGCGACGCCGGCATCGTGTATTGCCTGTCCCGGCGCAAGGTCGAGGAAACCGCGGAGTTCCTGGCCGCGCAGGGCCTCACCGCCCTGCCCTACCACGCCGGCCTCGACGCCGGCGTGCGCGCCGCCAACCAGCGCCGCTTCCTGCGCGAGGACGGCGTGGTGATGTGCGCCACCATCGCCTTCGGCATGGGCATCGACAAACCCGACGTGCGCTTCGTCGCCCACCTCGACCTGCCCAAGTCGCTCGAGGGCTACTACCAGGAAACCGGCCGCGCCGGCCGCGACGGCGAGCCCGCCGAGGCCTGGCTCTGCTACGGCCTGGGCGACATGGTGATGCTGCGGCAGATGATCGAGAACTCCGAGGCCGGCGAGGAGCGCCGCTGGCTCGAGCGCCGCAAGCTCGACGTGCTGCTGGGCTACTGCGAATCCACCCGCTGCCGCCGCCAGACGCTGCTGGCCGCCTTCGGCGAGGACTACCCGCGCGCCTGCGGCAACTGCGACAACTGCCTCGAGCCGCCGCGCACCTGGGACGCCACCGTCGCCGCGCAAAAGGCGATGTCCTGCGTCTACCGCACCGGCCAGCGCTTCGGCGTCACCCACCTGGTCGACGTGCTCACCGGCGCGGACAACGAGCGCATCCGCCAGCTCGGCCACGACCAGCTCAGCACCTACGGCATCGGCACCGAGCTCGACGCACGGCAGTGGAAGGGCGTGTTCCGCCAGCTGGTGGCGATGGGCCTGCTGGAAGTGGACGTCGAAGGCCACGGCAGCCTGCGCCTGACCGACGCCAGCCGCCCCGTGCTCAAGGGCGGGCAATCGGTGCACCTGCGCGAAGAGTCGGTGCGCCGGCGCGAGAAGGGTGCCCGCACGGGGCGCGGCGGCGGCGCGCCGGCGCCGGTGTCGCTGGACGCCGCCGACCAGCCGGTGTTCGAGGCCCTGCGCCAGCTGCGCGCCGAGCTGGCGCGCGAGCAGTCGGTGCCGGCCTACGTGATCTTCCACGACGCCACCCTGCGCGCCATCGCCGAGCGCCGTCCCGGCACGCTCGACGCCCTGGGCCAGGTCAGCGGCGTCGGTGCGGCCAAGCTCGAGCGCTACGGCGAGCAGGTGCTGGCAGCGCTGCGGGACGCCGAGACCGCCTGAGGCTCGCCGGGCATCGGCTCGCGCCCTGCGCGCGCAAGGTACGCGACGCGCGTGAAGACGCAAGGCTGCGCATTCACCCGCCGTCCATCACCGGCGCCCCCGGCCCGGTAACATGGCGCGTCCCCAAAAAAAGCCAGGCTCCATGACCCTCCGCCTCCCGGCGCTCGCCGCCACTGCCCTCCTGCTCGCCCCCGCCTTGGCCCAGGCCGCCTGCCCCGCCCCCGCCGACAACGGCGAGGACCGCGCCACCTGGCTGCTGCGCTCGGACAACGACCTCTACGGCCGCGAAGGCCAGGACCAGGGCTACACCAACGGCCTCGTGGTCGCCTACGTCTCGCCCAACGTCGAACGCTTCGACGCTGACTGCCTGGCCGCGCCGGTGCGTGTCGCCGCCCGCACCCTCGGCTGGCTGGTGCCCGAGGGCGAGCAGAACAACGTCGTGCTCGGCTTCCAGCACGGCACCTACACGCCCACCGACGGCACCCGCAGCGACGTGATCCTGGACGACCGCCCCTACGCCGGCGTTGCCACGCTGTCCGTCGCGCTGAACGCGCGCACGGGCAACCGGCTTGGCAGCACACAGCTGCGCCTGGGCATGGTCGGCCCCTCGGCGCAGGCGGAGATGGGCCAGGACTCGCTGCACCAGTGGTTCGGCCGCCCGCGCTTCAAGGGCTGGGACAACCAGCTGCGCGACGAGGTGGTGGTTCAGCTGGCGCACGAGCGCGCCTGGCGCCGCGAGTTCGCCACCACCGAGGGCGGCTGGCGCTGGGACGCCATCGGCCATGCCGGCGGCGCCGTCGGCAACCTCGCCTCCTACGCCAACGCCGGCGCCGAGCTGCGCTTCGGCAAGCACCTGCCCGACGACTTCGGCTCGAACCCGCTGCGCCTCGGTGGCGACAACAGCGCGCCCGGCACCCGCGACGAGAGCATCGACGCCATCCGCTGGCACGGCTTCATCGCCCTCGACGGCCGCTGGGTCGGCAACGACATCCTCTTCGACGGCAACACCTCGAAGGACAGCCACTCGGTCGAGCCGAAGGACGCCGTCGCCGACCTCGTCCTCGGCGTCGCCATCACCCGCGGCCCCTGGAAATTCACCGCCACCCACGTCCGCCGTACCCGCGAATTCGAAGGCCAGCATGAACTCCCCGCCTTCGGCACCCTCACCTTCTCACGCGCCTTCTGAAGCAAACACGCCACCACCCCACCAACGCCTCCGCAAACGGAAAAAAGGGGTCAGAGTAATTATCCGTTTCAAACGAATAATTACTCTGACCCCTATTTCATGGGCAGCGCCAGAAATGCCTGCATCGCCAAGCCCCCCCTTGGTAAGGGGGGCGCGCCGACAGGCGCGGGGGATTGGGAGCGAGCATCGGGGCCCGCGATACGAGCGCGCGCAGCGCGTGAGGATCGTGGGGTTCCTCAAATGCGACTGCATTTGAGGAACATGGGCCGTGATGGATTCGAACCATCGACCAAAAGATTAAAAGTCTTCTGCTCTACCAACTGAGCTAACGGCCCATCGAAGCCCGGGCGCGGCTTGCCGGCGCTCGGGGCGGAGATTCTAACCCATCATTCGCGCGAGGCGTAGCGCGTGGGGTCCGGCAGGCCGGCGGCGGCGAAGCCCTCGGCGCGCAGGCGGCAGGCGTCGCAGCGGCCGCAGGCGCGGCCGTCGGCGTCGGCCTGGTAGCACGACACCGTCGCCGAGAAATCCACGCCCAGGCGGGCGCCCTCGCGCGCGATATCGGCCTTCGACATCCGCATCAGCGGCGCGTGCACGCGCAGCGCGTTGCCCTCGACGCCGGCCTTGGTGGCCAGGTTGGCCAGGCGCTCGAAGGCGGCGATGAACTCGGGCCGGCAATCGGGGTATCCCGAGTAATCCACCGCGTTCACGCCGCAGAACAGGTCGTCGGCGCCCAGCACCTCGGCCCAGCCCAGCGCGATCGACAGCATGATGGTGTTGCGCGCCGGCACGTAGGTGACGGGGATGCCGGCGGCCGCGGTTTCCGGCACGGCGATGTCGGCCGTGAGCGCCGAGCCGCCGATGCTGCGCAGGTCCACCGTCACCACCTTGTGCTCGGCGCCGTGCAGCGCCGCGAGCGCGGCGGCAGCGGCCAGCTCGGAGGTATGCCGCTGCCCGTAGGACACGCTGAGCGCATGGCACCGGAAGCCTTGCTCACGCGCCATCGCCAGCACGACCGCCGAGTCCATCCCGCCGGAAACCAATACCACTGCCTTGCGCTGCTGTTCTGTCATGGGGTTACCAAAAGCGGTTTTGGACGCGGATTAACGCGGATGGACGCGGATAACGCAAAACCAAGGGAGGAAGAAGACCGATCAAACCCGCGGAGAACCCCACACCTTTCGTTCGATCTTGCTCTATCCGCGTTCATCCGCGTCAATCCGCGTCTGAAAAACTATTTGCCCGGCATGTCGCCCCAGAGGACCTTGTGGAGCTGGAGCTGGAAACGGACGGGGAGGCGGTCGGCGATGATCCAGTCGGCGAGGTCGCGCGGGGCGAGTTCGGACTGGCTGGGCGAGAACAGCACGTCGCAGCGTTCGGCGATGGCGTGCTCGGAGACCATCGCGCGGGCCCAGTCGTAGTCGGCGCGGTCGCAGATGACGAACTTGACCTGGTCGTGCGCGGTGAGCAGCGGCAGGTTCGACAGCAGGTTGCGGTGCATTTCCTTGGAGCCGGGCGTCTTGAGGTCGACCACGCGGCTTACGCGCGGGTCCACGCCGGCGATGTCGAGCGCGCCCGAGGTCTCTAGCGAAACCTCGTAGCCGGCGTCGCACAGGGCCTCGAGCAGCTTCAGGCAGCGCTTCTGCGCCAGCGGCTCGCCGCCGGTGACGCAGACATGGCGGACGCCGTGGCGGGCGACCTCGGCCAGGATGGTTTCGATCTCCCACCACTCGCCGCCGTGGAACGCATAGGCGGTGTCGCAGTACTGGCAGCGCAGCGGGCAGCCGGTGAGGCGCACGAACACGGTCGGCCAGCCCACGGCGCGGGCCTCGCCCTGCACGGACAGGAAGATTTCGGTCAGGCGCAGGCGCTCGGCGGCCGGGGTGTCCATGGCGGGGGCCGGCGCGGGGCCGGGATCAGCGGGATTCGAGGGCGAGCGTGCGCAGGCGGCTTTCGGCCTTGCCCGCGGCGTCGGTGCCGGCGAAGCGCGCGGACACCTGGCGCAGCGACTCTTCGCCCGCGGCGCGCTGGCCCAGGGCGATCTGGCAGTAGCCCAGCTTCAGCAGGGCGTCGCCTTCCTTGCGCGAACCGGCGTGCTGCGACAGCAGCGTCTGGAACGCTTCCAGCGCGAGCTCGTAGTTCTGGGTGACGTAGTAGCTCTCGCCCAGCCAGTAGTAGGCGTTGGGCACCAGGGCGCTGCTGGGATAGTCGCGCAGGAAGCCCTGGAACAGGCGCGCGGATTCATCGGCCTCGAAGCGCTCGACCAGGGCATCGAGGGCGGCCTGGTAGGCGGCTTCCTCGGCGGCGGGGTCGGCGGCGGCCGGGGCGGCGGCATCAGCGGCCGGGGCCTGGCCGGCGGAGGCCGGCGCGTTCGCGGTATTGGCGGCCGGTGCGGCCGGTGCGGCGGGCGCGGCGGGCGCGGCGGCAGGATTCTGGGGTGACGCGGGGTTGGCCGGGGCGACACCGCCTTCGAGGCGGGCGAGGCGGCCGTCGAGGTCGAGGTACTGCTGGCGGTTGGTCTGCTTGAGCTGCTCGATCTCGTTCTGCAGCGTCTCGATCTGGTTGCGCAGCGACTGCACTTCGGACTGCAGCTGGACGATGCGGTTCTGGGCTTCGATGTTGCCCTGCACCGCCGCCTGGTTCTCGGTGTTGGCCTTGTTCTCGAGCAGCGTGACGCGCTCGCCCAGGCTCAGTCGCTGGGCAGCGGCCGGGGTGGCGGCCACGAGGGCCGCCACCACGGTCACAACGCAAAGGATGCGCTGGCGTCCCATCGCTTACTTGGCGGTGTAGACGATTTCGACGCGACGGTTCTGCTGCCAGCAGGTCTCGCTGGACTCGCCGCAGGTCGGACGCTCTTCGCCGTAGGACACGACGGTGAGCTGGCCGGCCGAACCACCCGCACCCTGCAGGGCGCCGGAGACGGCGTTGCCGCGGCGCTCGCCGAGGCCCAGGTTGTACTCACGGGTACCGCGCTCGTCGGCATTGCCCTCGAGGGTGATGCGCGACTCCGGACGGTCGTTCAGGTACTTGGCGTGGCAGGCCATGATGGCCTGGAACTCCGGACGCAGGGTGTCCTGGTCGAAGTCGAAGTACACGGTGCGCTGGCGCAGGCAGGAGTCGGTGTCGAGGTCAGCCGGGGTGTAGCGGCCGTCGGAGGCCGGCTGGGTCACGGCCGGGGTCTCGGTGACGGCTTCTTCAACCGGCTTGGTCTTCTTGGTGCAGGCGGCCAGGGCGACGGTGATCGAAGCGGCGAGCAGCACGCGGGTGGTCATGTTCATTGGGGAAGCCTCTTATTATTCGGATGCAGGGGTTGTAGCTGTGGTTATTTTCGGCCCGTCCTTGCTTATCTCTGCCTGAACGGTGACCAGGCGGGCTCCCGGACGTCACCATCGGCCAACACCAAACGCTGTCGCACGCTGCCATCCGCAGACACTGCGAACAGCACTCCGCGCCTACCTTCCTTGGTTGCATAAAGCAGCATGCTGGCATTCGGGGCGAAGCTGGGCGACTCGTCGAGGTTGCCCGGCGACAGCGTCTGCCAACGCCCTGCCCCGCCAAAACTGCGGTCAAGAACGGCAATACGATAAACGTTTCCGCTGCCCTGCGCCATAGCTATCTTCTTGCCGTCAAAGGAAATACTGGCCTTTGCGTTGGAATCACCCTGGAAGCTGACCCGGGTCGCGTCACCGCCCGAGGCGGGCACCTGGTAGAGCTGGGGCTTGCCGGCCCGGTCCGAGGTGAAGACGAGGGACTGGCCGTCGGCCGACCAGACCGCCTCGGTGTCGATGCCGTAGTGGCGGGTCACCTGGGTCACCTGCTTGGTGGCCAGGTCCATCACGTAGATCTCGGGGTTGCCGGTCCGGGACAGGGTCAGGGCCAGGCGGCGGCCGTCCGGGGAGAAGGACGGGGCGCCGTTGATGCCCTTGAAACTGGCCAGGACCTCACGGGCGCCGGTGGTGATTTCCTGCACGTAGATGGTCGAATTGCCCCGCTCGAAGCTGACGTAGGCCAGCTTGCGGCCGTCCGGGCTCCAGGCCGGGGACAGCAGCGGCTCGCGCGACTTCACGACCGTCTGCGGGTTGAAGCCGTCCGAGTCGGCGACCATCAGGGCGTACTGGGTGTTGCCGCCCAGGCCGTTGGCGGTGACGTAGGCGATGCGGGTCCAGAAGGCGCCGCGGACGCCCAGGATCTTCTCGTACACCTGGTCGGCGATCTGGTGCGCCACGTCGCGCATGCCGCGGGCGCGGCCGCCGACGGCCAGGCCGAGCATGCGCTCCTGCTTGGCCACGTCGTACAGCTCGTACTCGACCCGGTAGCCGCCGTCGGCGTTGTCCAGCACCCGGCCGACCACGATGAAGTCCTGCTTGAGCACGCGCCAGGTCGGGAACTTGATCTCGCTGCCGCGGATCGGCTTCTCGATCACGTCCTGCTCGGACAGCGCGTTGAACTGGCCGGAGCGGTTGAGGTCGGCGCGGATCACCGCGGCGATGTCGGTGTCGGGCGCCACGCTGGTGCCGAGGTAGGGCATCGGCACGATGGTGATCGGCAGGGCGCCGTCGCGGCCCTGCACCATGCCGATGTCCAGGCCCTGGGCCTGGGCGGAACCGAAGGGCAGCAGCAGCGCGAACGCCAGGAAGGTCAGTAAGCGTCTCATCGTGGGCAGGCCTCTTGGGGGTAGCAGAAAGTCAGGTCGATCTGGCGTTGGAACACGGGTTCGAAGCCGGCGTAGGGCATCGGCGAGCGGCGCAGGGCGCGCTCCACAGACTCCCGCGCCTGGCCGTCGAAGGGGCAGGACAGGAAGCTGATGTCGATCACTTCGCCGCCCGGGATCTGGGTGAAGCGCACCTTGCAGGGCGTGCTTTCCGGGGCCAGCGAGCGGTTCCAGTTCATTTCGGCGGTCTGCAGCATGGCCAGGGCATAGCGCGCGGCCAGGTCGGTGTCGACGCCGTTGTTGCCGCCGGCGGGCTGGGCCGGGGCCGGGCTGGGCGCGGGGGCGGCCTCCCGGTCGGCGAGCTGGCGCAGGCGCTGCTCTTCCATCTTGGTGCGGCGCTCGGCCTCCTCGCGCTCGCGGCGGATCTCGGCCAGCTGGGCCAGCTGCTGCTCGCGCAGGCGCTGGCGGCGCTCGGCCTCCTCCTGCTTGCGCTCGCGCTCGGTCAGGTCGATCTGTTCCTGGCGGCGCTTGGCTTCCTGCTCCTCGCGCTCCTTGGCCTGCTCCTGCTCCAGCGCCAGCCTGGCGACCGCGTCCTGTTCGACCGGCGAGGGTTCGGGCACGCGCTCCTGCGGCACCGCCTGGGCCTCGTCGGGCGCGTCCTGGGGCTGCGGCGCGGGCAGCGGCTGCGGCGGCGGCGCGGCCTCCACCGGGGGCGGCGGCGTGGGCTCGGGCTTGGGCGCCTCGGCGGCGCTGCGCTCGGCGGCGACCACGTCGGACGGAGAAACGACCAGCGAGGCCTCGACCACCGGGCCGGCGACCGAAATCACCTGCGGCGCGGGCTGCCACCAGCCGGCAACCAGCAGCAGCACCAGCAGGCCGACGTGCAGGGCAATGGCCATCGCGACCGGCGCCGCGATGTCGTCCTGCACGTCCCCGGGGCGGGCGGTATCAGCGTGCATTTTCCGGCGGCTGCCCCATCAGGCCCACGCGCGGCACGCCGGCCTGCTGCAGCAGCACCATGGTGTCGAAGACGGTGGAGTAATCGGCGTCGCGGGCGCCGGCGACGAACACCGGCACCTCCGGGTTGGCGCGCACGAAGGCCGCGACCTTGGCCTGCAGCTCGGTGGCGTCGATCGGCTCGTTGGCGCCACCCTCGAGCTTGAGCGCGTAGGCACCCTCGGCCGTGACCGAGACGATCACCGGCTCCTTCTGCTGCTCGATCGGCTTGGCGCGGGCCTGCGGCAGCTCGACGTCCACGCCGAGGCTGAGCAGCGGCGCGGTGACCATGAAGATGATCAGCAGCACCAGCATCACGTCGATGTAGGGCACGACGTTGATGTCGGCCTTGAGCTTGCGGCGCTTGCGGTGGCGGGTGATGGTGGCGGACATGGCGACAGCTCTCAACGTATGGTCGGGGGAAACGGGGTTGCCCGCTTATTCCTCGACGTGGGACTGGCGCTGCAGGATCGAGGAGAATTCCTCGGAGAAGCTTTCATAGCGCACCGAGATGCGCTCGACCTTGGTGGCGAAACGGTTGTAGGCCCAGACCGCCGGGATCGCCACGAACAGGCCGATGGCGGTGGCGAACAGGGCCTCGGAGATGCCCGGGGCCACGGCGGCGATGGACGCGCTCTGCTGCGTGGACAGGCCGTGCATGGTCACCATGATGCCGAACACGGTGCCGACCAGGCCGACGTAGGGCGCGGTGGAACCGATGTTGGCGAGCAGCTCGAGGTTGTGCTCGAGGCGGTCGACCTCGCGGGCGTAGGTGGCGCGCATGGCGCGCTGGGCGCCTTCGAGCTGGGTGCGCGAATCGAGGCCCTTCTTCTGGCGCAGGCGGGCGTACTCGCGGAAGCCGGCCTCGAAGATGGCCTCCAGGCCCGAGACCACGCGGTTGCGGTCGGTGGCCGAGCGGTAGAGCTGGGTCAGGTCGACGCCGGACCAGAAGCGGGTCTCGAACTCGTCCGCGTCGTCGGCGGCGCGGGCGAACACGCGGTTCTTGCGGAAGATGATCACCCAGCTCAGCACCGAGCCCAGCACCAGCAGCAGCACGATCAGCTGCACCGGCCAGCTGGCGTGCAGCATCAGCTCGAGGTAGTTGATGCCGGAGCCGCCGGCGGCCGCGGCCGCGTCCGTCGCGGCGGGCAACGCCTCGGTCGGGAGCTCGGTCACCGGGGCGGCGGCGAGGATCAGGGCGTTCGGGTGAGGCATCTTGTCGTGCTCCGGGTTACGTGGAATCCGCGGCCAGCCATTCGGGCAGGGCGCGCGGGCGGAAACTGGAAGCCACCAGACAGGCCACGCGGACAGTCGCGCGGACCAGGACCTGGTCGCCCCGGGTAATCACCTGCCCGATCAACAGGCTGGCGTGGCGCCGCTCGGTGACGACGACGCTGGCAAGCAGTTCGTCGTCGAGCCGGGCGGGTTGGTGGAAATCGAGCTGCATCGCGCGGACCACCAGCACCAGGTCGTCGCTTTCGCGCAGGCCCTGCTGCCCGATGCCCATCGCCCGGAGCCATTCGGTCCGGGCGCGTTCGAGGAACCGCACGTAGCTGGCGTGGTAAACCACCCCGCCGGCGTCGGTATCCTCCCAATAAACCCTTATCGGGAAGCTGAACGGCGCCGCGCTCATGGCTCGAACAGGTCGGGCGGGACGGCCTTGCGCGGGGGTTTGAGGCCCAGGTGGGTGTAGGCCCGGTGGGTCACCATGCGGCCGCGGGCGGTGCGGACCAGGTAGCCCTGCTGGATCAGGTAGGGCTCGATCACGTCCTCGAGGGTGCCGCGCTCCTCGCTCAGGGCCGCGGCCAGGGACTCGACGCCGACCGGGCCGCCGTCGAAGTTCTCGATGATCATGCCCAGCATGCGGCGGTCGAGGGTGTCGAAGCCCTCGGCGTCCACCTTCAGCATGGCCAGGGCCTCGTCGGCCACCGGACGGGTGATGGTGCCGCCGGCGCGCACCTGGGCGAAGTCGCGCACGCGGCGCAGCAGGCGGTTGGCGATGCGGGGCGTGCCGCGGGCGCGGCGGGCGATCTCGCCGGCGCCGTCCGGGGCGCACTCGATGCCCAGGATGCTGGCCGACCGCCGGACGATGCGGGTCAGCTCCTCGGCGCTGTAGAACTCCAGCCGCTGGACGATGCCGAAGCGGTCGCGCAGCGGCGCGGTCAGCAGGCCGGCGCGGGTGGTGGCGCCGATCAGGGTGAAGGGCGGCAGGTCGAGCTTGATCGAACGGGCGGCGGGGCCTTCGCCGATCATGATGTCGATCTGGTAGTCCTCCATCGCCGGATACAGCACCTCCTCGACCACGGGCGAGAGGCGGTGGATCTCGTCCACGAACAGCACGTCGTGCGGCTGCAGGTTGGTCAGCAGCGCGGCCAGGTCGCCGGCGCGCTCGATCACCGGGCCCGACGTGGTGCGCAGGTTCACGCCCAGCTCGTTGGCGATGACGTGGCTGAGCGTGGTCTTGCCCAGGCCCGGCGGTCCGAAGATCAGCACGTGGTCCATCGCCTCGCCGCGCCCCTTGGCGGCCTCGATCGCGATCTTGAGCTGCTCGCGCACCGGCTGCTGGCCCAGGTAGTCGTCCAGGCGCTTGGGCCGGATGCTCGCCTCGGCCAGGTCGTCCTCGCGGGTGGCGGTGGGGGCGATGACGCGGGTGTCTTCCATGGGGGGGGATTATGGCAGTTCCGGCGGCGCGCGGCCCCTGCGGCCGGGAACCAGGAGTTAGTGATTAGGAGTTAGGAGTTAGTGGAATCGCTCCTGGCTCTTACTAACTCCTAACTCCTAATCACTAACTCCTGCTTTCAGATGGCCACCTGCGTCCCCAGCTCCACCAGCCGGTTCCCGGGAATATGGAAGAACTCCGTCGCCGGCGTCGCGTTCCGGGACATGAAGAGGAACAGCTTGTCGCGCCAGAGCGCCATGCCCTCCCCCGGCTCGGCGACCAGGGTTTCGCGGCTTGCGAAGTAGGTGGTTTCCATCATCTCGAAGGCCGGACCTGGGATGCGCCACTGCTTGAGCGCGCGCGGCACGTTCGGGTCCTCGAGGTAGCCGAAGCGCAGGGTCAGGCGCGCGAACCCGTGACCCAGGTCCAGGTACACCACCCGCTCGGCCTCGTCGGCCCGGGGCACGCCAAGGATCTCCACGCTGAGCAGTACGTTCCGCTCGTGCAGCACCTTGTTGTGCTTGAGGTTGTGGAGCATCGCCGGCGGCATGAACTGGTTCGACGGGGTCAGGAACACCGCCGTCCCGGGCACCCGCAGCGGCGGATGCGCGACCAGGCTGTTGACGAAGGTCTCGATGCGCAGGCTGTCCTTCTTCACCTGCGCCTGCACCAGCTCGCGGCCGCGGCGCCAGCTGCGCATCAGCGCGAAGGCCAGCACGCCCAGCGCCAGCGGGAACCAGGCGCCCTCGACGAACTTGATCGCGTTCGCCGAGAAGAACGCCGCCTCGATCGCCAGGAACATCAGCGCCAGCGGCCACACCTGCCAACCCGGCAGCCGCCAACGCACCTTGGCCAGGATCAGCAGCAGCAGCGTGCTGATGAACATCGTCCCGGTGACGGAAACGCCGTAGGCGATGGCCAGCTTGCTCGAGCTGCCGAAGTACAGGACCACGGCGATCACGGCCAGCAGCATCGCCCGGTTCACCCAGGGCAGGTAGATCTGCCCCTCGCTGTGGGCCGAGGTGTGCACGATCTGCATGCGCGGCAGGTAGCCCAGCTGGATCGCCTGCCGCACCACCGAGAACGTGCCCGAGATCAGGGCCTGCGACGCGATCACCGTGGCCAGCGTCGCCAGCAGGATCATCGGGAACAGCGCCCAGCCGGGCACCAGCTCGTAGAAGGGGTTCTGCACCCGCCCCGGGTGGGAAAGGATGAAGGCGCCCTGGCCGAAGTAATTCAGCACCAGCGAGGGCATCACCAGGCCCAGCCAGGCCGCGCGTATCGGGAATCGCCCGAAGTGGCCCATGTCCGCGTACAGGGCCTCGCCGCCGGTGACGGCCAGCACGATCGCGCCAAGCGCAAGCCAGGCCACCACGCCGTGCTCGGCGAAGAACCGCACCGCCCACACGGGGTTGAGCGCGGCCAGCACGGCCGGGTGCTGCGCGATCTCGACGATGCCCAGCACCGCCAGCACGAAGAACCACAGGCAGGTGATCGGACCGAAGATCCGGCCCACCCGCTCGGTGCCGTGCTTCTGCATCGAGAACAGCGCGACCAGCACCACCAGCGTGATCGGCAGCACGAACCGCTTGAGCTCCGGCGCCGCCACCTCGAGGCCCTCGACCGCCGAGAGCACGGAAATCGCCGGCGTGATGATGCCATCGCCGAAGAACAGCGCGGTGCCGAACACGCCGAGGATGCCCACCGTGTAGGCGAGCGGCGCGGCAACCGGCAGGCTGCGCTGGACGAGCGCCGTCAGCGCCAGGATGCCGCCTTCGCCGCGGTTGTCGGCGCGCATCAGGATCGCGACGTACTTGAGCGTAACCACCAGCACCAGCGACCACAGGATCAGCGACAGCACGCCCAGCACGTTGGCGGGCACCGCGTCGATGCCATAGTGCGGCCCGAAGGCCTCCTTCAGGGTGTACAGCGGACTGGTGCCGATGTCGCCGAAGACGACGCCGACGGCGCCGATCACCAACGGCCAGGTGCGCGGCGCCGCGGCGCCGTCGTGAGCAGGTGTAGTCATGGTCGAGGTGTGGCGTTGGGTGGGGGTCAGCCGCGCAGCACGGACTTGAGCGCTTTCCGGATGATGCCTTCGGCGCTGTCGCCGGGTTCGGCCTGCTTGAGCATGCGCTGCACCTCGGCCGGCTTGTAGCCGAGCTGGGTGAGCGCGACGCTGGCCTCGGTGACCGGGTCGGCCGGCACCGCGCCGCCCTTGCCGGTGATGACGGCGACGCCGCCACCGGCGAAATCGGCGGCGCGGTCGCGCAGCTCGACCACCATGCGCTCGGCGGTCTTCTTGCCGATGCCGGGGATGCGGCACAGCGCGGTGATGTCGCCGGCCTGCACCAGCCGCGCGAAATCATCCACGCTGGCGCCGGACAGCACCGCCAGCGCGATCTTGGCGCCCACGCCGGTCACCTTCTGCACTTCGCGGAACAGCCGGCGCTCGGCCTCGGTGAGGAAGCCGAACAGCGCCACGCCGTCCTCCTTCACCGCGTAGTGGGTGAACAGCGTGACCTCGCGGCCCACCTCGGGCAGGTCGTAGAACGTGCTCATCGGCGCCGAGAGCTCGTAGCCCACGCCGCCCACGTCCACCATCAGCGCCGGCGGCGCCTTGTACACGAGCAAACCCTTCAGGCGGCCGATCATCTGCGTCTCCGGAGCAAGGCACTGGCCAGGCCGGTGCGGCCGGCGGTGGCGCTGGTGTGGGCGTGGGTGAGCGCGACCGCCAGCGCATCGGCGGCGTCGGCCTGAAGCTTCCTGTCGCCGAGGTTCAGCAGCAGGCGGACCATGTGCTGCACCTGGGTCTTGTCGGCGGCGCCGCTGCCCACCAGGGACTGCTTGATCAGGCGCGGCGCGTACTCGCTCACCGACAGGCCGCGGCGCACCACGGTGGCGATGGCGGCGCCGCGGGCATGGCCGAGCTTCAGTGCCGAAGTGGCCGACTTGTCCATGAACACCGACTCGATGGCGACGACCGTGGGCTGCCAGGTCTCCAGCACTTCCTCGAGTTCGAACACGAGTTTGCCCAGCCGCGCCGGGAAATCCTCGGTGTCCACCAGCAGGTTCAGGGCTTGGCAGTGCACGTAGGCACACTTGCCCGCGGCGTCGACGTCGATGATGCCAACGCCGGTGCGCTGCGAGCCCGGGTCGATGCCGAGGATGCGGATCACGTGTAGGCGACGTCGCCCAAGTCGGCGTTGGAATAAACGTTCTGCACGTCGTCGAGGTCCTCGAGCATGTCGAGCATCTTCTTGACCTGCAGCGCGGTGTCGCCGGTGACCGCGATGTCGTTGTCGGCGCGCATCGTCACCTCGGCCTCGAGCGGCGTGAAGCCGGCCGCGGCCATCGCCAACTTCACCGCCTCGAACGACTCCGGCGCGCACAGCACCTCGACCAGGCCGTCCTCGGGGAAGGCCTGCACGTCGTCGGCGCCGGCCTCGATCGCGGCCTCCGTGAGTGCGTCCTCGCTGCTGCCGGGGCCGAAGCTGAGCACGCCCACCTTCTTGAACATGAAGGCGACCGAGCCGTCGGTGCCGAGGTTGCCACCGCACTTGTTGAACGCGTGCCGCACGTCGGCGACGGTGCGCACCTTGTTGTCGGTGAGGCAGTCGACGATGACGGCGACGCCGCCGGGCGCGTAGCCCTCGTAGCGGATTTCCTCGTAGCTGACGCCCTCGAGCTCGCCGGTGGCCTTCTTGATGGCGCGCTCGATCACGTCGCGCGACATGTTCACGCCCAGGCCCTTGTCGACGGCGACGCGCAGGCGCGGGTTGCCCTTCGGGTCGCCGCCGCCGAGGCGCGCGGCGGTGGAAATCTCGCGGATGATCTTGGTGAAGACCTTGCCGCGCTTGGCGTCCTGGGCGTTCTTGCGCCCTTCGATGGCCATCAATCTGCCCATGGAACCCAACCCCTGCCTGACGAACGGTGATTTGCGATGCGGTGATTATAGGGCCGGCGCCCTGCGCTCAGACGGGGAAACGGCCGTCCCGGAGGAAGCCGGCGGCCAGCGCCGCCACTTCCGGCGAGAAGATCATGCCGGTGTGGCTGGCGGGCAGGACACGGTGGTCGGCCAGGCCCGGCAGCTGGGTTTCCCAGACCGCCACGGTGCCGTCGTTGGGGCCGTCGAAGCGCCCGAAGACCTTGCCCAGCCCCGCGGCCTTGCAGCCGGCGACCACGCCGACCTCGCGCCCGCGCGGCAGCTCGTACAGGCCGCTCTTGAGCAGGCGGGCGCTGCGACCCAGCAGTGCGCCAAGGTGGCTGCGGGCCATGCCGCGGGCGGCGCCGCTGCCGGCCAGCGGCGAGCCCAGGCAGACGATGCGGCCGGGCGGCAGGCCGGCGTAGCTGGCGGCGGTTTCCAGCGCGACCAGGCCACCGAGGCTGTGGCCGACGAGATGCACCGGCTCGCCGCCGGCGGCCAGCAGGGTCGTCGCCAGCTTGTCCACGGACGGCGCCGGGCCGCGGAACAGGCTGGCGTAGTCGAAGACGTCGGCGCGGAACCCGTGTTGGCGCAGCCGCTGCGCCAGCGGCCACAGCGTGAAGCCGCGCATCCAGACGCCGTGCAGCAGGATCACGCGGGGACCGGAGGGTGGGCGCAAGGGCGTCGCTCGTTCGGCGGGCAGGCGGCAGTCTATGCCGGCGCGGCGGTCTTTTCGCGGCACAGGGTGAACTCAAGGTCCACCACGCGCCCCACGGGGAAGGTGTGCTCGCCGACCTTCGAGAAGCCGTGCCGGGCGTAGAAACGCTGCGCCCCGAGGTTCTCCGACCACACGCCGATCCAGACCGTGCGCGGGCCCTCGGCCTGCAGCCAGTCCATCGCCGTTTGGAACAGCCGCCCGCCCCAGCCTCCGGACTGGTAGGCAGCCAGCACGTACAGGCGCTTGAGCTCGCCGTCGCCGGGCTTCACCGCGGGATTGGGCAGCCCGCAGGGACCTGCGGCTGCGTGGCCCACCGCCACGCCGTCGTCCTCGAGCAGCCAGACGGCGTAGCCGGGCGCTTCCAGGATCTCCCGCTGGCGATCCACGGCGTAGGACTCCCGCAGGAAGGCGGCGAGGTCCTCGGGCGGATAGAGATGCCCGAAGGCCTCGACGAAGGTGCGCTCGGCGAGCGCCGACAGCGTCGCGGCGTCCGCCGGCGTGGCGCGACGGATCGCCAGCGCCATTGCTCAGGCCTTGTCGGGCCTGGGGCGGACGGCGACGTGCACCTCGGCCAGCTGCGCGTCCGGCACCGGCGACGGCGCGCCGGTCATCAGGCACTGCGCGGTGGTGGTTTTCGGGAAGGCGATGACGTCGCGGATGGACTCGGTGCCAGCCATCAGCGCGGCGATGCGGTCGATGCCGAAGGCGATGCCGCCGTGCGGCGGTGCGCCGAAGCGCAGCGCGTCGAGCAGGAAGCCGAACTTGGCCTCGGCCTCTTCCGCGCCGATGCCCAGCAGGTCGAACACCGCGCTCTGCATGTCGCTGCGGTGGATGCGGATGGAGCCGCCGCCGATCTCGTTGCCGTTGAGCACCATGTCGTAGCCGCGCGACACCGCGATCTTCGCGTTAGCCTTGAGCTCGGCGATGTCGTCGATCGCGGGCGCGGTGAACGGGTGGTGCAGCGCGACGTAGCGCGCCTCGTCCGCGTCCCATTCGAACATCGGGAAGTCGGTGACCCACAGCGGCTTCCAGTCGTTCGAGACGAGGTGGAAGTCCTTGCCAGCCTTCAGGCGCACCGCACCCATGAAGTCGCTGGCCTTGTTGTAGGCGCCGGCGCCGAAGAAGACGATGTCGCCCTTCTGCGCGCCGGTGGCGGCCAGCAGCGCGGCGAAGGCGTCTTCGGCGAAGAACTTGGCGATCGGAGAATTGACCGCGCCCGCCTCGTCGATCTTGGCGTAGGCCAGGCCCTTGGCGCCGTACTTGGCGGCGTGCGCGCCCATGTCGTCGATCTGCTTGCGCGACCAGCCGGCGGCGCCGGGGCAGCGCAGCACGGCGACGCGGCCTTCGGCGTGGTTGGCCCACTCGGCGAACACCTTGAACTCGCAGCCCTTGACCAGCGAAGCCACATCCACCAGTTCCAGCGCGATGCGCAGGTCAGGCTTGTCCGAGCCGTAGCGG
>NZ_DASUDO010000044.1:0-35292 GCF_036275555.1 Arenimonas sp. | reverse complement strand
ACACGGCCGGCGTGTTCGCATTCAAGCGCGAGGGCGAGGACCCGACGCGCATGTTCGCCGGCGAGGGTGCGCCGGAGCGGACCAACCGCCGCTTCCACTACCTGGCCCGCGGCGGCAGGGGCGCGCGCCTGTCCACCGCGTTCGACAGCGTCACGCTGTACGGCGAGGACCCGGCGCCACGCCCGGACATCTACGGCAAGATCGGCAACTCGGGCGTCAACATCCCCACGCTCGACGACATGAAGAAGCTGTACTCCGGCTTCGACCTGTGCGCGCCCACCACGTCGGTCTCCATGACCATCAACGGCCCCGCGCCGATGATCCTCGCGATGTTCATGAACACCGCGATCGACCAGCAGGTGGAGAAGTACCTGCGCGAGGACGAGTCCCGCTGGATCGCCGCGCGCACCAAGATCGACCGCATGTACGAAGGCCGCGAGCGCCCGACGTACGCCGGCCCGCTGCCGGAAGGCAACGACGGCCTCGGCCTCGGCCTGCTGGGCGTTACCGGCGACGAGGTCGTCGAGCCCGAGGTCTACGAGCGCATCAAGGCGCAGACCCTTCAGACCGTGCGCGGCACCGTGCAGGCCGACATCCTCAAGGAGGACCAGGCCCAGAACACCTGCATCTTCAGCACCGAGTTCGCCCTGCGCATGATGGGCGACATCCAGCAGTACTTCGTGGACCGCAAGGTCCGCAACTTCTACTCGGTGTCGATCAGCGGTTATCACATCGCCGAAGCCGGCGCGAACCCGATCAGCCAGCTCGCCTTCACCCTGAGCAACGGCTTCACCATCGTCGAGTACTACCTCGCGCGCGGGATGAACATCGACGACTTCGCGCCCAACCTGTCGTTCTTCTTCAGCAACGGCATGGACCCGGAGTACACCGTCATCGGCCGCGTCGCCCGCCGCATCTGGGCCCGCGCCATGCGCGAGCGCTACGGCGCGTCCGCGCGCAGCCAGATGATGAAGTACCACATCCAGACCAGCGGCCGGTCCCTGCACGCGCAGGAGATCCAGTTCAACGACATCCGCACCACGCTGCAGGCCCTGTACGCGCTGTTCGACAACTGCAACAGCCTGCACACCAACGCCTACGACGAGGCGATCACCACGCCGACCGAGGAAAGCGTGCGCCGCGCGGTCGCGATCCAGATGATCATCAACAAGGAGCTGGGCCTCAACTTCAACGAGAATCCCTGGCAGGGCAGCTTCGCCGTGGAGCAGCTGACCGACTTGGTGGAAGAGGCCGTGTACAAGGAGTTCGAAGCCCTGAGCGAGCGCGGCGGCGTGCTGGGCGCGATGGACACCATGTACCAGCGCGGCAAGATCCAGGAAGAAAGCCTGTACTACGAGCACAAGAAGCACGACGGCAGCCTGCCCCTGGTGGGCGTGAACACCTTCCTGCCCAAGGACCACGCCGGCGAGGTGGCCACCACCATCGAGCTGATCCGAAGCACCGAGCCCGAAAAGGCTGCCCAGATCGCCAACGTGCGGACCTTCCAGCAGGCGAGAAATTCTCTCGCCCCTGTGGGAGGCGCTTCAGTCCCGAACGGGCCTCGCCATGGCCTAACCTACCTCCAGAACACCGCCCGTGAGCGCCAGAATATTTTTGCGGCGCTGATGGAGGCGGTGAAGACCCATAGCCTTGGGCAGATCAGTCACGCGCTTTATGAGGTGGGCGGCGAGTATCGGCGGAACATGTAAAACGCTGCGCGTCGCGCTGACGAATCTATCTCGCGACTAGTTGTCATGCAGCTTCATCAGCTAACCAAAAGACGTTCTGCCTGGAGTTGAATGAACTACCTGACCCCGCAGTTCTCAGTGTCTGAGGTGAATCGGGCCGCAAGGTCACTGATTGCGGCTGATGATGCCGCTGATCTGCAATTTGAAAAGACAGTTGTCGACAACTGGCGCGTGGCACATCAGTTTCCGTTGAACTCCATGTACATGACCCTGAAGGGTCGCGTTAAGCGTGTTAGCGCGAAAGCACTCACTGCCCAGCGCATTAAGCGTTTGCCGTCTATTCGGGCGAAGTTGTTAGATCGTCCCGAAATGAAGCTATCTCAGATGCAAGACGTCGGTGGTTGCCGAGCCGTCATGCCGACTTTAGACGCGCTTCTTGAGGTTCGAGATGTCTATTTATCGCGGCCGATTACGCATCAGTTCGGTGGCGAAAAGGACTATATAAGCCATCCGAAGACCACCGGATATCGAGGTATTCACCTCAAGTATCGATTTGCGGGTAACGGCAGGTCAGAGCCGTGGAAAGGGCTGAAAATAGAAGTTCAGTTACGAACCTTGCTCCAGCACAAATGGGCAACTGCTGTTGAGGCTGCTGCCACTTTCACCAATGCACAGTTGAAGTCTAATCAGGGCAGTGCTGAATGGTTGCGCTTCTTCGCGTTGATGAGCTCATATTTCGCAATTCAGGAAGGCTGCCCAATTGTTCCTGGGACTCCCCGGGGAGTTGAAGAGATACGGAGAGAGGTTCGGGCGCTGAACAGGCAGCACCACATAGTCGAGACATTTGAGCGGTACTCGGTAATTATCCCGCACATTGAGCGCCGCACGGATGCGGTTTATTTTCTTGTGACACTTGACCCGCTTCAACGAGAGGTTTCGGTAGTGGGATACAAAAAAAGATTCTTTGCCGCGGCAAACAACGCATACCTTGCTGCTGAGGGTTCTTTGCCCGAAGCGACCACAAAGCAAGTTGTCCTCGTTTCGGTGTCATCGATCACAGCGCTAAAAAAGGCATACCCTAACTATTTCCTTGATACTCAAGACTTTCTTCGTGAGGTGAGAAATCTGATCTCTTATCCATAGGCTTCTGTCAGAGGGCGAGCATTCGATGCGCGTGGGATGCCGTGGATGCATACTCTAGGCTCAGGCGTCCTATCATCAGTCTCGGCGCCCGAGCCGCCCGTAATAGTTAGGTGTGCTTCGCACGTTGACGACACGCCTGACCTTACCTCCGCTGGTTCGTGACTCCCGCCTCCCCGTAACTGCGCTGACCTTTCCGTTCGAACCCGGCACCGGCTTCGCATCCACGGCGTTCTTCCGCTCGAACGCATGAGACTTATCGGTATTCCGGCAATACCGATAAATAGTCCAATACAGCGACGCCGCACCGAACGCGCCGAGGGCAAGCAGCCATGCCCCGTTGTCGTCGCTCATCAGTTCGTTCCCAGTAGCCGGGCTACAGATATGGCCTCGATGAACGTGCCGGTGCTAAGAGCCGCCCGCAGCAGATTCAAGTGCAGCACAGGCCCGCTGCCCATGGATTCGCCTGTCCGGCAATGTGCGTTCCACGTCGCCTCGCTCTTGGTATCGAAGGGCAGGATGGTGTTGATGGTGTTGTTTGTATCGGCCTCGATGTTGAGCGTTCTGCGCTCGCACAAGGACTCCAGCAGCAGGTCGTCCAAAGTGGAGTCCCCATGCTGCTGACGCAGAGAGCTGGTGCCGCCTCACTCGAGCACGCCCCCGCGCCCGATCCACGCCATCACGAAATCTCGGAAGACCTGCGCCCGCAGCGGCAGGTGTTCGCGGCTGGGGTAGACCAGCGACACTGGCGTGGCGGGCAGCTGCCAGCCGGGCAGTAGTTCCACCAGGCCGCCGCGCGCTAGTTCTTCGCGCAGCAGGTAGCGGGGCAGGCGGGCCACGCCGAGGCCGAGCACGGCCGCGCGGCGCAGGCCGATGAAGTGGTTGATGGCCAGGTTGCCCTGCACGGGCACCGCCACGGTTTCCTCGCCGCGCTGGAGCAGCCAGCGGCCTTCGTCGCGGAAGTTTCGGTTGCGCAGGGCTTCCAGCGCGCTCAGCTGCCTGGGTTCCTGCAGGCCGCCGGGCGCGTGCGCGGCCAGGTAGGCGGGGCTGGCCACGATGGCCTCGCGCATCACGCCCAGCGGGCGCGCCACCAGGTTCGGGTCGAGCGTGCGGGCCATGCGGATGGCGAAGTCGAAGCCTTCGCCCACCAGGTCGCGGGTGCCGATGCTGAGGTCCACGTCGAAGCGCACGGCGGGGTACTGCGCGCGGAAGTCGGCCAGCAGGTCCACCAGGAAACCGTCGCCCAGCGAGGTGGGCGCCGTGAGCCGGATCAGGCCGTCCACTTCGGTGCGCACGGCGGACACGGCGCGTTCGCCGTCGCCCAGCGCCTGCCGGGCCTGGCGGGCGAAATCGAGGTAAAGCCGGCCGGCGTCGGTCAGCGCCACCCGCCGCGTGGTGCGGTGAAGCAGCTTCACGCCCAGCGCGGTTTCCAGCGCGGTCACCAGCTTGCTGGCCTGCGCCTTGGACACGCCCAGCTGCTCGGCGGCGCGGGTAAAGCTGCCCGTTTCCGCCACGGTGAGCAGGGTCAGGGCTTCGTGGAAGCGGCTGCCGTTTGTTTCCATAGGGAAACAGAATAGCCAGATGAGACCCGATTAAGCCAGTTAAGGAATTCATTAGATTGTTTGGCGAGGCCAATCCGGCCGACGAGGAGCCAAACATGAAGATTCTCTTGGTGGGTGCCCTGGGCACCGTGGGCCGCGCGGTGGCGGCGGAGATGGGCGCGCGGCACGACCTGGTCACGGCCGGCCGCCAGGGCGGCGACCTGCGCCTGGACCTGGCCGACCGGCCCAGCATCGAAGCCGCGCTGGCGAAGCTGGGCACGGTGGACGCGATCGTCTCCGCCGCCGGGCAGGTGGGCTGGGCGCCGCTGCTGGAGCTCACGCCCGAGCAGTGGGCCTTCAGCCTGGCCAACAAGCTGATGGGGCAGGTGAACCTGGCGCTCCTCGGCCAGCGCCACCTGCGCGACGGCGGCTCGTTCACGCTCACCAGCGGCGTGCTCTTCCACGACCCGGTGGCCTACGGCGCCGCCGCCAGCCTGGCCAACGGCGGCATCGAAGGCTTCGTGCGCGCCGCCGCGGTGGAACTGCCGCGCGGCCTGCGCATCAACGCCGTCAGCCCGGGCGTGCTGGTGGAATCCATGGACGCCCTGGGGCCGTTCTTCCGCGGCTTCCAGCCGGTATCGGGCGCGCGCGTGGCGCTGGGCTATGCGCGCTCGGTGGAAGGCGGGGAGACGGGCAAGGTATACGCGGTGTATTGAGGCCGGCGCGGGCCCCGGTGTGCGGTGTGTCGCTAGCCAACCCGCTTTACGCGCTGGCGATAGGCCTTCACGTTGTCCCCGGAGATGCGTGAATTCCGCACGCCCTTCACGTCGCCGGTCTTGCGGTCGTCGCCGGTCACCGGCTTCGCTTCCACGGCGGTGTCGCGCTCGAACGCATGCGACTTGTCGGTATTGCGGTAATACCGATAAATCGCCCAATACAGCGCCGCGGCCCCGGCCGGGCCAAGCGCAAGCAGCCATGCGCCGTTGTCGTCGCTCATCAGTTGCTTCCTATCAGTAGGGCGATCACCAGCGTCTCGATGAAGGTGCCCGCCGTCAGCGCCGCCAGCAGCAGCTTCCAGTGCTGCACGGGCACGCTGCCCATGGTTTCGCCCGTGCGGCCGTTCACCGCGATGTAGTGCAGCATGCCGCTGCCCGGCTGCTGGTAGCTGTACAGCCACACCGGCAGGTACATCGCCACCCAGCGGGTGCCGTGCACGTCCAGGCTTTCCTCTTCCCAGCGCACGCCGCGGTCGTAGCGGCTCACCGAGCGCTCTACCTGGTGGCGGGCGATGGACAGCAGCTGGTCTTCCAGGCGGGGGCGCAGGGCCTCGACGTCGCTGTCGCGCTTTTCCGAGGTGTAGCCCGACAGGTAGCTGGCGTTCCACTTCACCGCGTTCTTGGTGTCGAAGGGCAGGATGGTGTTGATGATGTTGTTGGTGTTGACCTTGGTGTCGAGCTTGCTGCGCTCGCTGGACGATTCCAGCGGCAGGTCGTCCACGGTGAAGTCCACGGCGCGGCGCACGGCGTACACGTCGGCGTCGTAGTAGGTCTTCTTGTTGTTGCCGGTGCCGCGGGTGTACTCGGCGGTCTTGATCTCGCCCTCGCCGGACACCGCCGCGCTGGCCTTGCCGTCGACGATCATGTACGGCAGGTAGACGCCCACCACGTTCTCGGGCGTGAACTGCGCCTTGAACTCCTTCAGCGCGAACAGCTTTCGTTTGCCCACGAACTGGCGGATGCGCTCCACCGCGTCTTCCTTCTTGATGCGGAAGGGAAGTACCGCATCGGGCACCGCACCGTTCGCCACCTGTTCGTTTACGCCGAAGACGTGGCGACACCAGTGGCAGCGGGCGGTCATGTTGCTTTCGGTGTTGACGGTGACTTCCGCGCCGCAGCCGGTGCACTTGAAGCTCATCAGGTGCGAGGCGTCCGCGGCGATGTCTTTCGCGCCGGAAGCAATGATGGTGCCGGACAGCTCGTCCAGGCCCTCGCCCAGCCCGAACGCCTCCTCCACGCCTTCGCCATGCCACTCGTTGCGGCAGTACAGGCAGATCAGCATGTCGGTGCCGGCCCGGTGTCGGATATCGGTGGCGCCGCACTTGGGGCAGTGGTTCTGGCCGTCCTTGAGTTCCTCGGACGCGGTGTCGATGGCGACCGGGTCGGGCGCCAGCACTTCGTCGCGGATGGCCTTGGGCAGCGTGGCCGGGTCCACCGGGAATGTGCCCGGTTCCGGCGGCACGTCCTGCGGGGAACCCGGCCCGATGCCGGGCGGCAGGGGCGGGGGCGTGGAGTTGGCCATGGCGCGGCTTAGAGGCCCAGGGCCTTGGCTTTGGCGGCGTCGTAATCGGCCTGGGTGATCAGACCCAGGTCGAGCATCTCCTTGGCCTTCTTCAGCTTGGCGATGGCGTCATCGGCCGCGGCGGCCGCAGGCGCAGCCGGGGTGGCCGGCTGCTGCAGGCTGCCGATGCCGCCCATCATGCCGCCCGCCATGCCCAGGCCCACCAGGCCGGCGGCGCCGCTGTTCTCGCCGGCGGCCTGCATGCCCGCGGCCACGCTGGCCTGCAGGTTGGAGTTGCCGCGGCTGCCCGACAGCGCGTCGGCGCGCTGCACGGTCTTGAGCAGTTCCTTGGTGTTGGCGTCGTACTCGATCGAGACGATGGCGGTCTTGACGATCAGCAGGCCGCGGTCCGTCTTCCACTGGTAGGCGTTCTCCACCGCGTCCGACAGGCTCTTGGCAAAGCCCACCGAATCCTGCTGCAGCTTGGTGATGCGGTTGCCCTTGGCCGGGTCGTTCGAATACAGGCTGAAGGCCGGCGCCAGCGAGCCCACCACCTCGTTGAACAGCTGGCTGGCCGCGGCGTTGTCGATGTCGGTGAAGTCGAACACCTGGCCGGGCTGCAGGTACTTGGCCGGCACGAAGTTCTTCACGAACAAGATCGGATCGATGATCTTGAGCGTGTACGAACCACGCGTCACCGCGCCCACCTGGGTGTTGAGGAAGCCGTCGTCCCAGTAGATCTCCGACTGGGTGCCGAAGCGGTTGTCCGGCAGCTCCTTCAGCGAGACGAAGAAGGCGAGCTGCTGGCCGCCCGGCTGGCCGCCGAACTTGAAGCGCTCCCAGCTCTGCTTGATCAGCGGGCTGACGATGCCGTCGCCGGCGAAGATGGACTTGGAGTTGACGTCGTCCGAGCGCCACTCGTAGCCACCCGGCTCGGCGACGAAGGCGGTGACCGCGCCGTCCTGCATCAGCAGCAAGCCGTAGCCCTCGGGCACGACGATCTTCGAGCCGTTGGTGATGATGTTGCTCGAGCCCTTGGTGTTCGCCCCGCGCCCGGCATTGGTGCCCTGCGGCACGGCGGCGAACAGCGCGGCCGTCGCCGGCAGCCCGGCCGGCACCGTGTAGAAGTCCTTCCACTGGTCGGCCAGCATGCCGCCGACCGCACCCGCCACTGCCTGCACAAGACCCATGTTCGTTCTCCGCGTTGTGTGGCCGGAACGGCTCCGGGCCTGCCCATCGAATATATATCGGCCCGTGGCATCCGATAGTGCCACTGGGCACTGACCGGATAACGTAACTTCGCTGCCCGGGCGGTCAAGTCCTGGATTCCAGGCAGGGTTCCTGGCGGTGCGTGGCTCGTGTACCGTCCCGGTCTGATCTTCTCGCGTGTCCTCCGATGCGAACCTTCGTCCTCCGCGCCCGCGCCGCCCCCACCGATTCACAGAAGCTGCTGGCCGGCGTGGGCCAGGAAGCCCACACCGAGATCCTGGCGCACACGCTGATGAACGCCATCTTCGTGGCCCAGTCGCACCGGGCCGACGTGGTGGTGTACCTGGTGCTGGAAAGCACGGCGGACTACTCGCGCACCGTCCGCTTCGAGGCGGCGGCCATGCACGCCATCGGCGGCTTCGACGAGCGGGCGCTGCTGGGCAAGGTGGCCGCGGCGCTGGATGCCTCGCGCGGCATGGGCAAGGAGGAGTCGCGGCCGGTGGAGTCGGGCGTCACCGTGCGCACGATCAGCTTCGAGAAGCTGGTGCAGGAGCTGGCCACCGACCATCAACTGTTCGTCATGGACCCTAAAGGCACCGCAATCCGCGAGCAGGCCTTCGGGGACAACCCCTGCTTCCTGCTCACCGACCACATCCCGATGCCCAAGAACACCTTCCACACGCTCGACCGCCTGGGCACGAAGCGGATTTCGCTGGGCCGGAAGATGCTGTTTGCCTCTCAGTGCGTGGTGCTGATCCACCACGCATTGGATGAGGCCTGAGGTAACGCTCAGGGGCGGAGGGTCGCCCCGAGCGCCTTGGTCAGTTCGTCGGTCGAAAGTGCGACCACATCCGCGCGTCCTTCGGCGTTTTCCCGTTGGCTGGCCCAGTGAAGCGTGCGCCCATCCGCGGTAAACGCCGGAGTGAAGTCCATGCCGGCGGCATTGAAGGGTGGCGGCAGCCGAATGGCTTCCGACCAACCGTCGCCAGCGCGCATCACCGCAAACAGGTCGGGCTCGCGGGATCCGCCGCGCACGCTCCAGAACAAGGCGATGCCGCCATCCGGCGAGAACGTCAGGTCGCCCTGCACCTGGCCTTCGTTGAAGGGCGCCGGCATCGCCACGGCCGGGCCGATGCCGTCGGCGAGCACCGGGGCGCGGTAGATCGCCAGCGGCGCGGGGCGGCCCGGGCGCGTGCTGTTGAAGTAGAGCGCGCCGCCGTGGACTTCGGGGCCCAGCTCTTCGCCCGGGCTGGAGGCGGCGGCGAGATGCTCGGGTTCACCGACGCGGCCCTCGGTGAGTGGTGCGCGCCAGAGGTCCATGTCCTTGCGGTCGTCCGCGCGACCGGGCGCCGGGCGGTCGGAGACGAAGTACAGCCAGGCCCCGTCCGGCGTCAGCCAGGGGTCGGAGTCGCGGCCGCCGGGGCGCGCGGCGAACACGGGTTCGGGCGCCGACCACGCGCCGGACTCGCGCGTCGCCATCCACACCTGCGCGTTTTCGAAATCGCCGGTGGGCGAGCGGCCGAAGACGAGGCGGCGGCCGTCGGCCGTCAGCGACAGGTTGTAGTCGTTGGCGTCCGTGGACAGCCAGCCGGCGCCGGTGGACACCGGCGCACCGGGGCCCGGGTCGCCGGGCTGGTGGGTGGTCGCATCGGCCGCAGCGGCGGCCAGGGAAATCACCAGTGAAGCAACAAGGGGCATGACGTGGACCGGTTCGTGGCAAGGGGCGCCAGTGTCACCGAACACCGCGGCCTCGGCCCGGGACGTTCGGCCCGGGGACTTTCGTCACAGACGGGCCTCAGCGCTTCACGAGCTCCACCCGCCGGTTCTTCGCCCGGCCGTCCTCGGTGGCGTTGTCGGCGATGGGCTTGCCCAGGCCTTCGCCGCGGGAGGTGAGGCGCGCCTCGTCGATGCCGTGGTCTTCCACCAGCGACGCCACCACCGCATCCGCCCGCCGCTGCGACAGCCGCAGGTTGGCCGCGGCCTCACCCACGTTGTCGGTGTGGCCGACCACGTCGAGCTTGAGCACGGGCTGGGCCTGCAGCAGCTTGGCTATCTGGGCGATGGTCTCCACGGATTCCGGCTTGAGCGAGGACTTGTTGGTGTCGAACTGGATGCCGTACAGCGCGATGCGGCCGTCGGCGTCCAGGGCCTTGGCCATGTCGTCCGAGCTCACCGTGACCATCTTGCGCTCGCGGGCCTTCGGCGACACGGCGACCACCAGCACGGCCGTGCGGTCGTGCAGGGCGTCGCAGTAGGTGCGGTCGCCGATCTGGAAAGTGACGATGCCCAGGGTGCGCTCGCCGCCGCTGCCGTCGGGCAGGGTGGCCAGCGAGTAGTGCTGCTCGCGCGGGGTGGAGCCGCTGGTGCACCAGCCGTTGCTGAAGTTGGCGTCCTTGCGCCGGGCCTGCGGGTAGAGCTGCTCGATCAGGCCCTGGTTGCCGCCGCCGTGGTCGTTGCCGTTGAGGTCGCCGCCGCAGTCGGTGTCGCGGCAGCGCCAGAGCACCTGGCCGCCGCCTTCCTCCACCAGGTCCAGGTAGTTGCGCATCACCTCCAGCGGCGAGCGGTCGGCCGGGGCGACGTAGAGCAGGCGGACGTACTCGCCTTCGACCTCGCGCTGCTGTTCGGCGCGGAAGACGTTGTTGTTGTAGGCATCGGTCTGGCCGGGCACGCGCTTGAGCACCGAGGCCGGGAAAGACACCGCATCGAAGCCGCGCTGCTCGTGGCTGACGATGAAGCTGCCCTCGTAGCGCTGGAGCCAGGCCGGGTCGCGGGCGCCCTCGATGTCGGCCGTGGGCTCGGTGGCGTCGCCCCAGGCCTGGGTGGCGGCGAACAGCAGGCAGAGCAGGGCGGGCAGGCGGCGCATCGGGCGGTCCTCGGGTCGTGGGCTACCCACGCGATAACGTAAGCGGCATCGGACAAGGGACAGCGAAATCGTGCCTTGGCGGGCCCCGCGCCGCCCGTATACTGGCCGTCCTTGCCCCCGCCGCGGAACCTCCCATGCTCGCCGGAACCTCGATCATCCTCATCGCCCTGCTCGGCGCCGCCGGCCTCGTTGCCGTGATGGTTTTCTTCTGGGTCATCGCCCTGCGCCGCGTGGTGCCGGTGAACGAAGTGCACATCGTCCAGACCCGCAAGGACACCGTGTCCTACGGCAAGGGCTTCGCCAGCAACACCTACTACGAGTGGCCCTCGCGCCTGCCGCTGGTCGGCCTGACCCGCGTCACGCTGCCGGTATCGAACTTCTCGATCGACCTGCCGGACTACGCCGCCTACGACAAGGAGCGCGTGCCTTTCCTGGTGCACGTGATGGCCTTCTTCCGCATCAGCGATTCCAACACCGCCGCCCAGCGCGTCGCGTCCTTCGACGAACTGAAGGAGCAGCTGACCGCGATCGTGCAGGGCTCGGTGCGCACCGTGCTGGCGGCGCACGAGATCGACCAGATCATGCTCGACCGCAGCCGCTTCGGCGAAGCCTTCACCAAGGAAGTGCAGCCGCAGCTGGGAGGCTGGGGCGTGGAGGCCATCAAGAACATCGAGCTGATGGATATCCGCGACGCCAAGGACAGCGACGTCATCCACAACATCATGGCCAAGCGCACCTCCGGCATCGAGCGCGAGTCGCGCCTGGTGGTGGCCGATAACAGCCGCCAGGCCGAGATGGCCGAGATCGCCGCCAAGCGCGAGATCGAGATGTCGCGCCAGCTGGCCGCCGAGCAGGTGGGCCTGCGCACCGCCGAGAAGGACAAGAACGTGGGCGTGGCCAACGAGCAGGCCGCGCAGCAGGTGAAGGTGCAGCAGCGCGAAACCGCGGCCAAGGAAATGGACGTGGTGCAGGTGAAGACCGTGCGCGGCGCCGAGATTTCGCGCGAGGCCGCGGTGATCGCCGCCGCCCAGGCCAAGGACGTGGCCATCGTCGAGGCCGACGCGGCCAAGCAGGTGGCCGTGGTGTCCGCCGAAGGCAACAAGCAGGTCTCGATCGTGGTGGCCGAGGGCCAGAAGCAGCAGACCGTGCTCACCGCGGAAGGCCAGCTCGAGGCCGCCCGCCGCAACGCCGAGGGCATCGCGCTGGAAGGTAACGCGAAGGGCCAGGCCGAGACCGCCATCCTGATGGCGCCGGTGGACGCGCAGATCAAGCTGGCCGAGAAGATCGGCAGCGACCAGGGCTACCAGAACTACCTGCTGGGCATCCGCAACATCGAGGCGGCGCAGGCCGTTGGCATGGCCCAGGCGGAGGCGCTCAAGACCGCCGACGTGAAGGTGATTTCGAACGCCGGCACGCCCGGCAAGGGCCTGTCGGGCGTGATGGACCTGTTCTCGGCCGACGGCGGCACCGCCATCGCCAGCATGCTCGAGGGCCTGGCGCAGTCGCCCGAGGGCAAGAAGATGCTGGAGAAGTTCGTCAACAAGCCCGCCGAAAAACCCGCCCCGAAGGCCTGAGGCGGGGCCCGGTCCACTTTCCACGGAGCACTGCGATGAGCTGGCTGATCCTGATCCTCGCCGGGCTGTTCGAGGTGGCCTGGGCCGTGGGCCTGAAGTACACCGAGGGCTTCACCAAGACCTGGCCCTCGCTCGGCACCGGCGCGGCGATGCTCATCAGCCTCTGGCTGCTGGGCCTCGCGATGAAGGACCTGCCGCTGGGCACCGCCTACGCTGTTTGGGTGGGCGTGGGCGCAGTGGGCACGGCCATCCTGGGCATCGTGCTGTTCAACGAGCCGGCGAATGCCGGCCGGCTGGTCAGCCTGGGGCTGATCCTGGCCGGCATCATCGGCCTGAAGCTGGCCACGCCGGGCTGAGGATTGACGATGGTTCGAGTGACCGTGGCGCGCCCGCTGGCGCACCAGGCGGCCGCGGCGTGGATGCAGGGACTGGCGCAGGGGAATCGCGTGACCGCTTTCGAGCAAGCCGCCACCTTCGTGCTGCCGTTCCGCGGGCACCGCCTGAACGTTCGGCGGGGCGGGCAGGGGCCGGCGCTGTTCCTGATCCATGGCTTCCCGACCTCGGGACGTGACTGGCGCGGGCTGTGGCCGGCGCTGGCGCGCACGCACGAACTGTTTGCGCTGGACATGCTGGGCTTCGGCGCATCCGCCAAGCCGCGCGGGTTCAATTATTCGATCGCGGCCTCGGCCGACCAGTGGGTGGCGCTGGCCGAGTCCACCGGCGTGCGCGAGGTCGCGGTGATCGCCCACGACTACGGCAACACCGTCGCGCAGGAGCTGCTGGCGCGGCAGCGCGAGGGTGCGCTCGGGTTCCGCATCACCTCGGTGGTCTTCCTCAATGGCGGCCTGTTCCCGGAGGCGACGCGTCCGCTGCGGATCCAGCGCCTGCTGGCGGGTCCGTTCGGGCCCCTGCTGGTGCGGTTCGTCCGCGAAGGTCGCTTCAAGGCCAGCCTGCAGCGCATCTGCGCCCAGCCCTGGCCCGAGGGTGAGCTCGATGAAGCCTGGCAGGCGCTCACGCGCGCCGGCGGCAAGGCCGTGATGCCGAAGCTGCTGCGCTACATCGCCGAGCGCCGCGAGCACCGCGCGCGCTGGGTCGGCGCGCTGCAGCAGGCCGGCGTGCCGGTCGCGCTGGTGAACGGCATCGAGGATCCCATCTCGGGCGCGGGCATCGTGGCCCGCTGGCGCGAGCTGCTGCCCGGTTCGCGCGTGGTCGAACTGGCCGGCGTCGGCCATTACCCGCAGGTCGAGGCGCCGGAACGGGTCATCGAGGCGCTGGAGGGCTTTCGCAGCCCCGCACCCGGGCAGTTCTGACGGGCCGGCGCCGCGTGTTTATTCGATGACCACGATGGGCGAGAACCCGCCGTAGATCATCCGCGCACCATCGAAGGGCATCGGGTTGGCGGCCGGGTCCATGCGCGGGTCGGCCATCATCTTTTCCATCGCCGCGTCGCAGGTGGCGCGGTCGGGCCATTCGATCCACGAGAACACCACGGTCTCGTCGTCCTGGCACTTCACCGCGCCGAAGAAATCGGTCTGCTTGCCCCGCGGCACGTCCTCGCCCCAGCACTCGAGGATGCGCAGGGCGCCGAACTCGATGAACAGCGGGTCGAACTGGCGCGCGTGGTCGATGAACTTCTGCTTGTTGGCGTTAGGCACGGCGATCACGAAGCCTTGGACGTAGTTCATGGCGCGTCTCCGGGGGGCGGGCACCTGAGCCTAGCGCCGCCGTCGGGTCCTTGCCAGTGCGCCTCGGATCGTACGTTCGCCCGGGGCGATTGCGGAGGAGGAAATGATCCTGCGTCGCATGGCGAACGGGACGGGAGGCAATTCATCCTGTCGGGAGTCCACCCTATAACGAGTGGCGACATATGACGAATAGCGTTATGGTCGGCCCATGATCCGCAGCTTCGCCGACAGGCAGGCTGAACTGGTGTGGCGGGGCGAACCCGGTCGCCGGCTGCCCGGGTCGATCCAGCGCATCGCGAGGCGCAAGTTGCGGATGCTGAATGCCGCCGTGTCATTGGAAGAGCTGCGCGTACCTCCCGGCAATCGCCTCGAGGCGCTATCCGGGGACAGGCGCGGCCAGTTCAGCATTCGCATCAATGAACGGTGGCGTATCTGCTTTCGCTGGATCGATGACGATGCCCATGATGTCGAGATAGTGGATTACCACCGATGACCCGAAAGAAACTGCCGAACATCCACCCTGGCGAAGTGCTGCTGGCCGACTTCCTCGAACCGATGGGTCTTAGCCAGAACGCCCTCGCGCGGGCCGCCGCCGTGCCGCCCCGGCGGATCAACGAAATCGTCCTTGGCAAGCGTGGCGTCACCGCCGACACCGCGCTGCGGTTGGGTGCGGCCTTGGGCACCAGCGAGCGTTTCTGGCTGAACCTGCAGGCCGAGTACGACCTGGAAGAGGCGCGTCGGGCCTTGGGCCCCTCACTGGCGAAGGTCCGGCGGGTGGCCTGACGGCGGCACCGGCCGGGCGGGGCGGCCGTCACGCGACTGCCACGAGGCAACGGATGCAATGGCTGCCCATCACGCGAGGGCCTGAAATGCACCGTGGACGCGCTGCCATCGTTGCCCTGCTTCTACTGGCCTCGCGCGTGACCGTCGCCGCCCCGGAGCCTCCGATGAAAACCCTGATGCGCTTCGATGGCGCCCCCGAGGAGCCGCGCTGGGTGGCGGTGAACGACGGCGTCATGGGCGGGCGCTCCAGCGGCGGGCCGGAAGTGGCGGCTGGGCAGCTGCGTTTCACCGGCGTGCTGTCGCTCGAGAACAACGGCGGCTTTTCGTCGGTGCGCACCGTGGGCCGCGAGTTCGATTTCACCGGCGCGAAGAACGTGGTGCTGCGGGTGCGCGGCGACGGCCGGCGCTACCAGCTGCGGCTGGCCACCGACGCGCGCTTCCGCGGCATCACGGTGTCCTACGGCGGCGAGTTCGCCACCCAGGCCGGGCGCTGGACCGAAGTGCGGGTGCCGCTGTCGGGCCTGCGCGCCAGCGCGCACGGGTTTGCGCTGCTGGGCCCGCCGTTCGAGCCTTCGCAGGTGCGCGAGGTCGGCCTTCTGATCGGCGACAAGCGCGAGGGGCCGTTCGCGCTGACGGTCGACTGGATTGCCCTGGAGTAAGCCTCCGGGAACGCGCCGGGCCCCGGCCGCCTTGGCGTGGCGCGAAAGGCGCGGTGATAAAGTCGCGGGCACCGTCTTCGAACAAGGACCGCCCACCGTGCATCCCCCCGAAAGCTATCCCATCGGCACCCCCGGCCAGCCCTGGGGCGCCGCCGAGCGCGCCGCCTGGCGCGCCCGCCAGGCCCGCCAGCGCAGCTATGCCGACGACGTGCTGCTGGCCATCGACCGGCTGCGCGATGCGTTCGACGTGCAGGAATACGGCGTGCTCGACGCGGGCGACGACGGCCGCTTCCCGCTGTACGCGCTGCGCAGCCAAGGCTGGCGCGAAGACCTGCCCAGCGCGCTCGTCACCGGCGGCATCCACGGCTACGAGACCAGCGGCGTCCACGGCGCGCTGCAGTTCGCGCAGTCCCACGCGAAGGATTACGCCGGCCGCATCAACCTGTTGATCGTGCCCTGCGTCAGCCCCTGGGCCTACGAGCGCATCCAGCGCTGGAACGCCGAGGCCATCGACCCGAACCGCTCTTTCGGGCCCGACGGCCAGGCTGCCGAATCCGCGGCGCTCAAGCAGCTGGTGGCGCCGCTGCGCGACCGGTTCCTGGTGCACATGGACCTGCACGAAACCACCGACAGCGACGAATCCGAGTTCCGCCCGGCCAAGGCCGCGCGCGACGGCCAGGCCTTCGAGCCCGGCGAGATCCCCGACGGCTTCTACACCGTCGGCGACACCGAGGACCCGCAGCCGGAATTCCAGCAGGCCATCATCGCCGCCGTGGCGAAGGTGACCCATATCGCGCCGGCCGACGCCAAGGGCGAGATCATCGGCTCGCCGGTGGTGGCGCATGGCGTCATCAACTATCCCTGCCGCGAGCTCGGGCTGTGCGCCAGCGTCACCACCGCGCGCTACCGCAGCACCACCGAGGTCTATCCCGACAGCCCGCGCGCCACGCCGGCCCAGTGCAACGACGCCCAGGTGGCGGCGGTGCGGGCCGCGCTGGACTTCGCGCTGGCGGCGGCGCGCTGAGTCCCGTGCGCACGCTGGCTTGGCGCGCGGCGCCAGCGCCGCGGCGCGGCGGTCGTCCGGCGGCACGGCGCCACGCTTGGCTCACGGCGTGCGCGCTGGTCCTGCTGGTCGCCGGCTGCGCCACCACGCCGCCGGGTCCGTCGCCCGAAGCCGTTCGCCGCGATCTCGAGCGCCGCATCCCGGCCAGCGTGCCCGACCGTGCCGGTTGGGCCACCGACATCGAGGTCGCGCTGCGCACGCAGGAGATCGCGCCGACGCCGGAAAACCTGTGCGCGGTGCTCGCGGTCATCGAACAGGAATCCGGCTACCAGGCCGACCCCCCGGTGGCGAACCTGCCTGCCATCGCCCGCGGCGAGCTCGAGCGCCGCGCCGCCGCGCTGCGCATCCCCAAGTTCGCGCTCAACGCCGCGCTCCGGCTCGACTCCACCGACGGCCGCAGCTACGGCCAGCGCCTCGACCAGGTGCGCACCGAGCGGGAACTCAGCGAACTCTACGAAGACCTCACCGGCCGCGTGCCGCTGGGCCGGCAGCTGCTCGATGGCCGCAACCCGGTGCAGACCGGCGGGCCGATGCAGGTGTCGATCCCGTTCGCCGAGGCGCGGGCCGGGACCTATCCCTACGCCATTGAAACCAGCATCCGCCGCGAAGTGTTCACCCGCCGCGGCGGGCTGTACTTCGGCATCGCCCACCTGCTGGGTTACCCGACGCCTTACCTGCGCAAGGTGCACCGCTTCGCCGACTTCAACGCCGGCTGGTACGCGAGCCGCAACGCCGCCTTCCAGCAGGCCCTGGGCTACGCCACCGGACAGTCGCTGGCGCTGGACGGCGACCTGCTCACGCCCGGGGCGTCGATGGCGAAGCCCGGCGAGACCGAGCGCGCGGCGCGCCGCCTCGCGGGCGAGCTGGGCATGGATGAACGCGCGATCCGGCGCCAGCTGGAGCAGGGCAACCAGCTGGGGTTCAACGACACGGCGCTGTTCCAGCAGGTCTTCGAACTGGGCGAGCGCCGGGCCGGCAAGCCGCTGCCGCGCGAGATCATCCCGGGCATCCAGCTCGAGAGCCCGAAGATCACCCGCGACCTCGATACCGCCTGGTTCGCCACCCGCGTCTACGACCGCTACCGGCGCTGCCTGGCGAAATAGTGCGCCGGGCCGCGAACCCTTTAGCCCGGTGCTGGCCTCTTGAGGAGTTCACAACGCCCGTTCCCAGGAGAAACGCCATGATCCGCTGCGCCCTTGCCGGCCTCATGCTCACCCTCGCCAGCGCCGCGCCGGCCGCCGAACTGGCCGCCAGTGCCGACCAGGTCCGCCCGATCCTGATGGGTTCGAAGCTGCCCGATGTCGCCCTGCTCACCCTCGAGGGCGAGGCCACCACGCTGGCCCGCCAGGTCGGCGGCAAGCCCGCGATCCTGGTCTTCTACCGCGGCGGCTGGTGCCCCTACTGCAACCTGCAGCTAAGCGACCTGCGCCTGATCGAGGACCGCGCCAAGGCGCTGGGCTACCAGATGATCGCCATCAGCCCGGACCGCCCCGAAGCGTTGGCGAAGACGCTCGACGCCGGTGACCTGACCTACACCCTGCTGTCCGACAGCCAGGGCCACGCGATGAAGGCCTTCGGCATCGGCTTCCGGGTGGACGCGGTGACGGTGGCGAAGTACCTCGCCTTCGGCATCAACCTCGAGGCGGCCTCGGGCTCGAAGGAGAACGCGCTGCCGGTGCCCTCGGTGTTCATCGTGGATGGAGAGGGCGTGCTGCAGTTCGGCTATACCCATCCGGACTACACGATCCGCGTCCCGGGCAATGTGATCCTGGCGGCGGCGGAGGCCATCGCCGGGCGCAAGGACCGGCTGCAGCCCAAGCGCTGAGCCTGCCGCACGCGGTCCGGTTGGCCCGGGCCGCGTCCCGTTGCCGTTAACCCCGGGGAACGCCAGCATCCCGGGATCCGACATGCCTGCCATCCTCCGCCTGCTGATGCTGCTCGCCGCGTTGGGCCTGGCCGCCTGCGGCTCGGGCACGCGCCTCGAGCCGCGCGAAGTGCAGGGCTACGCCGCGCTGGTGGACGATGGCGGCCAGCCGCGGCTGTGGGTACTGACCCGGCAGGAGGAGACGCGCGAATCGCGTAACCCCACGCGCCGCGGGCCCTCGTCGCGCAAGCTGGTGCTGGTGCACTTCGACCTGCACGCCTTCGATCCGATGACGGCGCGGCCGCTGTGGACCAGGCGCGTGCACAGCTTCAAGGCGCAGGATGGTCTGGTCGGCCCGGTGGTGGGATCCACGGTGCGCGGGCGGCTGCTCGGCCAGGACGGTGATCGCGTATGGCTGGTGATCGGTCGCGATCCGCGCGCGGTGGCGACCTCGGACGGTCGCCTGCTCGATGACGCCGAGGGCATCGTCAAGCGCCATCCCCAGCTGGCCGGCATGCTGCCCGAGGATCCGCAGCGTTATGGCTTCGACGCCGGGCTGGTGTTCATGGCGGCCGACGCGGCGCAGTACGCGGTGCGCGGTCCCGCCGGCGCACTGTCGCCTTACGCGCCGCCGCCGAAGCCGGCGGTGGCCGTGGGCCACGAGGCGGCCAAGGTGCCGCTGCGGCCCACGGGGGACTGGCCGCTGCGCCTGGTGGAATTCGGCGGGCGCTGGCTGGGCCTGTTCACCGGCCCGGAGGCGGAGGACGCCGCGACGGATCCGTTCGGGCGGCACCTCGCGTTTCCGTACACCATCATCGACGAAGGCGCGCTGGCGCGGCGCACGCTGTGGTGGGGCACGGTGGAATCGGTGCAGCCCTTCGACGAGCGCTTCGACCGGCTGTCGGCGATGACGCCGCTGGAGGGCGGCCCGACCTTCCTGCGCGGGCGCTTCGTGCGCCAGCCCGGCAGTGAGCTTCCGCTCGCGCCGCCGGGCGCCCCGGGGCTGCTGGTCTGGCACAACACGCGCATCGACCGCGAGGGCCGGCTGGCGATGACGCGCCTCGACGGCGCCCTCGCGCGGGCCTGGACCCGCGAGCTGCCGCTCAGCGATTCACCGTCGAACGCACACCTGCCGACCCGCGTCTGGACGCTGCCCGAACGGCTGGTGGTGGTGGGCGAGCTGGCCACGACCCAGGGCGAGCGGGTGCTGCGCGAGGTGCACCTGGTGTCGCTGGATCCGGCCACGGGGGACATCGCCGCCTGGAACGTGCAGCGCGGCGCACCGCCCTAGGCGCGCCGCCCGGCCCCCCGACTTTCGTCATGCGCGGGCACGGGGGCGGGCAGGGCAGAGTGGCGCATCCGCCCCGGCCGGAGCGCCGCCGCGGAGTCCATGGCTTCCAACTTCCGGGGAAATAAACATGACTTCACGTCGCGACCTGTTCCGCTATGCCGCGCTGGCCACCGCTGCCGCCGCCCTGCCTTCGCTCGGCAGCGCCGCCGCACCCGCCAGCGTCGGCAACGCCATTCCCAAAGCCGCCAAGCCGCTGCGCATCCTGATCCTGGGCGGCACCGGCTTCACCGGTCCGTTCCAGGTGGCCTATGCGCTGGCGCGCGGGCACCAGGTCACCACGTTCAATCGCGGCCGCCGGCCGATCGCCGAGTGGGGCGACCGGGTCGAGCAATTGGTGGGCGACCGCACCACCGGTGACCTCAAGGCCCTCGAGGGCCGCGAGTGGGATGTCTGCATCGACAACCCGACCACGCTGCCGTATTGGGTTCGCGACGCCGGCCAGCTGCTCAAGGGCAAGGTCGGGCATTACCTCTTCATCTCGACCATCTCGGTGTATGCCGACGGTTCCCAGGGCGGCATCAATGAGGACTCGCCGCTGGCCAAGTATGCCGGCGCCGACGCGATGGCCGAGACCCGCGAAACGCTCATGGCGAACATCGAGGGCCTGTACGGCTCGCTCAAGGCGCTCAGTGAGGCCGAGGCGCGCAAGCAGTTCGGCGACAAGGTGACGATCGTTCGGCCGGGCTACATCGTCGGCCCGCGCGACGAGACCGACCGCTTCACCTACTGGCCCAAGCGCATCGCCCAAGGCGGCGAGATCCTGGTGCCGGGCGATGGCCAGGACCCGGTGCAGGTAATCGACGGGCGCGACCTCGGCGAGTGGATGATCCGCCTCGCCGAAAGCGGCACGACGGGCGTGTTCAACGCCTGCGGCCCCGACTACGCAATGTCGATGGACGCGATGGTGCACGGCTGCCACGCCGTCACCGGCGGCCCGGCGACGTTCACCCACGTCTCGCGCGAGTTCATCGAAAAGAACGAGGTGGCGCTGCCGATCTGGGTGCCGCGCGAGGGTTCGCCGTATTCGGGCTATGGCGCGGTGAGCAACGCGCGCGCGATCGCTGCGGGGCTCAGCTTCCGGCCGCTGGCGGAAACGGTGACCGACCTGCTGGCCTGGTACCGGAGCCAGACGCCCGAGCGCCAGGCCGAAGTCCGCGCCGGCATCCCGCGCGAAAAAGAAGCCGAACTGCTGAAGGCCTGGCGCGCCCAGGCCTGATTTTCCCCTGTGGGAGGGACTTCAGTTCCGATGCTGTCCAAATGAAAGCATCGGGACTGAAGTCCCTCCCACACGGCAGGGCTAGGCGAGGAACGGCAGCCGCCGCCACTCGACCAGCGAGCGCCACAGCCACTCGACCGGGCCCATGCGGAAGCGCCGCAGCCACAGGTTCGCCAGCACCAGCTGCACCGCGATGATGGCCAGGCTGATGCCGAACATCCCGGCCCAGCCGAACTGCCCGAACAGGCCCAGGCCGATGCCCGGGAACAGCAGCCAGCCCGTCACCAGCGTCTGCATCACGTACAGCGAAAAGGCCGTGCGCCCCGCGGCCTTCAAGGGCGCCAGCAGCCAGGCGCCGGCGCGGGTGCCCAGCAGCAGGTGCACCAGGCCCAGGTGGCCGAGTGTCATGGCCAGGCGGGCGATTTCTTCCGTGAACTGCACGATCCGCGGTTCCGGCGAAAAGCGCAGGTGCTGGCTGGCCTCGATCGCACGCAGCGGACCGCCGAGGGCATAGCCGGCCAGCATCAGCAGCAGGTAGAAGCGCCGCGTGCGGCCGCCCTGGATCACGCCCCACTTGAACAGCGCGGTGCCGATGAGCATCACGCAGAACGCCTCGGGCACGGCGTCGAAGAAGACCTCGCCCGAGTAGGCGCGCCGCTCGAGCCAGATGCCCTGGGCGTAGCGCGCGTAGTCGCCCAACGGCGCCAGCCGCATCTCGCGGTCGTAGGCCATGAAACCTTCGTCCGGCGCCATCGCCGCCTCGAGCTCGGCCCAGGCCTTGAGTGCGTCGGTGTCGGCCTGCGCGAGCGTCGCACCGCTGGCCTGCCGCGCGCTCGCGGCCTGCACCTGGGCCTGCAGTTCGCTCCGTGCGCTGTACTCGGCAAGCCCGCGGCCCGTGTCCACGACCGTGAAGGCCAGGCCCAGCGCGAGCAGCACGCCGGGCGGGAGCGTGCGGAACGGAAACAGGAACAGCGCCGCCAGCGCGTAGATGAAGAGGATGTCGCCCGGGAACAGCAGCACGAAGATGTTCGCCAGCCCGAACACCATCAACCACAGGTTGCGGCGCAGGTAGCGGTCGGCGATGGCGACCGGCGCGTCGTCGTGCATCGCCCTGGCCGCCAGGATCAGCATGCCGGCGCCGAACAGCATCTGCAGCAGGCCGCGCTGGGTGCCCTCGAGCGCGATCTCCATGAACCGCCAGGTGGCCTGGTCGGCGGGCGTCCAGCCGGCCGAGGGCGGGTGGTCGAAGAAGGCGACGAAGTAGGTCGCAGCCCCGGGCAGGTTCATGAACACGATGCCGAGGATGGCCAAACCCCGGAGGATGTCGAGGGCGTCGATTCGGTCGGCGGCAGCGGTCATGGTCGGCATCCCGGCGGTGTCCAGCGGGTAAACGCGCCGACCAAAGAAAAAGGGCCGTTGGACGGCCCTTGATCGGGTGTTGCGTGGCGCGATGCGCGACTCAGCGGATGCTCTTGAGTCGGGCGGCGCGGCGGCGGGCGCGGGCTTTCTTAGCCATGGTGGGGGCCTTGGTCGGTGGAATGGGCGCGCAGTGTCCCATAAATCGGGCCCCGACGCCGGATCGCCGACCGCTTGACCCCGGTCAGGGCGCGGCCGGCGCCTGCTTGCGAGCCTGTGCGGGCCGGGCGCCAACCGGGCGCCAACCCCAGGAGACAGCATGCAGTACGACATCCACCTCGCCACCCGTTCGCCCGACCTGGCTGCCCTGCGCGCCGCGCTGGGCCAGGCCGATCCGGCCGCGATGACCGACTTCGACGCCGGCACCGGCCTGCTCCGGGTCTCGGCCAACCTCAGCGCCTTCGAATTGGGCGAACTGCTGGCCAGCACCGACCCGCGCCTGGTGCCGGCGCAGATCATGCAGCTGCCATCCACCTGCTGCGGCGGTTGCGGCGGCTGAGCCGCCGGGCCGGCGTCAGGAAAGCATCAACCAGCAGGCGATGCTGTTGTTGAGGACATGCAGCAGCACCGCCGGCAGCAGGCTGCGGTAGCGCTTCACCAGCCAGCCCGCCAGCAGGCCCAGGGCCAGGTAGAAGGGGAAGCGCGCGACATCGTCGTGGATGGCCATGAACAGCATGGCCTGGGCCAGGTTGGCCCAGCCGAAGTGGATGTGCTTGGCCAGGCCGCCGAGCAGCAGGCCGCGGAACACCCACTCCTCGAACACGGGCACCAGCACCGCCATCACGATCACAGTGACCAGCAGCCCGTAACGCGCCATGCCTTCGCTGAGGATCGAGGTGTGGAAGGTCGAGGTACCCACGTCCATGCCCGAGGACGTCATCCAGCCCTGCACGACCACGCAGGCCAGCGCGACCAGGTAGCCCATGCCGTAGGCCAGCAGGACGCGCGCGCCCATGCCCGGCCACTGGCCACGCGGCACCGTCCACTGCGGCCAGCGCAGCCAGTAAAGCGTGGGCAGCAGCGCCAGCAGGCCGGCCACGGTCGACCAAAGCATGACGGTCAGCGTGGACATCATGGCGTCGTCGCCCTCGAACAACGCCGCCATCGCCTCCGGCACGGCCACGATGAGGATGGCCGTTGGCGCCAACAGCAGGCCTACCGCCGTGCCATACCAGGCATGGCGCAGGCCCAGGCCCGGCAGCAGGGGCTGCGGCGCCCGGTTCGCCAGCCGCCTGGCCAGGCCGCGATAGTGCACGGGCAGCAGCAGCGGCAGCGGCAGGAGCAGCAGCAGCGCGCCGATCAAAAGCATCACGAGCGCAAACGGCAGCAGCGTCGGCGCAAAGGCCATCAGCGGGTTCACCGCCAGGATGCGGAAATAGTCGCGTCCGGTCGCGTCCACCTTGTCCATGTCGAGTTCGAAATGGGACACGGCCGCACCGGCGTCGCCCCGCGCGAGCGCCAGCGACAGGCGGGCCGGTCGCGTGTCGTCGGCGTCGTCCTTGCTCGTCTTGAGCATGTCCTCGAGGGTGTCCAGGTCGTCGGCGGCCACCAGTACATCGGCGGCCACCGTCCATGAGGGCGACACACGGGCGTCCAGGTGGCGCACCAAGTCGTCCCGCGCCGCGGTGGGGTGGTCCAGCGCGGCCAGCGACTTGAGCCGCTGATCCAGCTGCCAGGTCGACGTCGCCAATGGCGCGGCCGCCGCGAGTTCAGCGGCGGCCTGCGGGCCCTCCAGCGCCGCGAGGCGCCGCACCGCGAGGGGCAGGGACGAGGCGTCGCCCAGGCGGACGGTCTCGATGGCAACGTCCGCAGCGCGGCTGCCGATGTGCTCGGACTCGGCCAGCACCTTGCCCAGGCGGATGCGCAGCGCCGGCGGCCAGTCAGAGGTGTTGTCCCAGCGCGCCAGCGCGGCGCGCTCGCGCTCCTCGCTGGAATCCTGTTCGGCCAGCAGCACCAGGACCTCCGGGGCGTCCGGCATGCGCTCCTCGAGCGAAGCCAGGCAGGCCTCGTGGCGGCCGGGCGCGACGTCGGCCCATTCCGAACCCTCCAGGTCCCAGACGTGCCAGAAGAAATCGCAGTGGGCCACCGCCAGCGCCACGTCCTCCGGACGGCTGGCCTGTGCGTCGATGAAGGCCTGGTCCATGGCCTCGAACTCGGCCGCGTGGCCAGCCACCAGGGTCTCGAAGGCCTGGCGGCCATCGCGCAACCAGCCAGGGCCAGGCGGCGTGGCTGCCGCAGGCACGGCAACTAGCAGGGAAAGCAGCAGGACCCGGAGGTTGGTGAACATGCGGCGGCATCCAATGGCGATGCCGAAGGGTTGCCGCCTTGTACGTTGGCGTCAACCCATCCGGACCCTGAGTTTTTCAGGGCAGGCGCACCAGCTCCACGCGGCGGTTCTTGGCGCGGCCATCCTCGGTGGCGTTGTCGGCCAGCGGCTGGTCGGGGCCGAAGCCCTGCGCCTGCAGGCGGTCGGCGGCGATGCCCTTGGCCACCAGCGCCGCCTGCACGGCCTCGGCGCGCTGCCGCGACAGCTCGCGGTTGCGCTCGGCGGTGCCGGTGCTGTCGGTGTGGCCGTCGATGGACAGGCGCAGCGCCGGGTCGTTCGACAGCAGGCTGTGGATTTCCGTTACGACGGCCGCGGCGTCCGGCCGCAGCGTGGCCTTGTCCACGTCGAAGTTGATGTAGAGCGCGATGCGGCCGTCGGCGTCGAGCGCCTTCTTCATCGCGGCGGCGTCGATGAAGGCGAGCTTGCTGGTCATGCCCTGGCGCTCGAGCACGACCACCTCGCCGTGCAGCGGGATCGCGCCGGTGCTGACCTGGATCCACCACTCCTTGCCGCCCTGGCGGATCAGGTAAGTGTGGTTCTCGCAGCCGTCGCTGGCGCAGGTGCCGTGGTAGTGCTTGTCCACCGCCTCGCGGCCGCCGAACGCCGCGTTCACCTGGTTCGTGTATTGAACCTGGTTGATTTTCTGGCCGCCGAGTTCGGCGATGGCGTTGGCGTAGTTGCGGTGGAACTCGATGTCCGAGTACTCGCGCTGTTCGGGGTTGGTGAGCTGGAAGCGGTCGCGGAAGACCTTGCCTTCGATGGCCACGACCTTGTCGCCGGCGATCATGTGCTCGCGGTCGAAGTTCTTGTTGCGGTCGCGGTCGCCGAGCGTGCTCACCAGGCCCTCGGGCTCCTTGAAGAACGGGAAGGGCGGCAGGCTGGCGCTGGACTCCGGCACGCTGGCGGGATCGAACTCGGTGGGGGGCGCCGCGGCGGCCAGGTCCGGGCCGCCGGGCTCGCCGGGGAGCGGGGTGGCATTGGATTGCACCGGCGTGCTGGTGCCCGTGGCAGCAGCGTCGGCGGCGCCCGGCTCGCCGGGCAGGGGGCCCGCGGCGGGCGCGTTGGCCGACTCCGGCGTCGCGGTGGCGGCCGCGGTGTCGGCGGCGCCCGGCGCGGCATCGGCGGCAGGGGCGGCGTCCTGTTGGCCGCAAGCGGTGAGCAGAAGGGTCGAGGCAATCAGCAGCGGCAGGAGGCGCATGGGGGGCTCCGAAGGGCGGGGGGCGGGCTGATGATGCACCGCGCGGGGGATTTGCACATCCTTCACACGGGTAAGGGGGCGAGCCGGGGACAGCGTCGCCTCTTGACGGGCCCTGCACGAACCCGGCGAAGGCGTTTGGGTATGCTCGGGCCATGTTGATTCCTCGCCTGCGCCGCGGCCCACACGGTCTCCTGGTCCTTCTCGCGCTGGCGATGCCGGCGCTGGCGCGCGCGGAGCCGGCCCTGGTCGGTGGCGACCCGAACTACCCGCCCTTCCACTACCTCAACGACCAGGGCCTCGCGGCGGGCCGGGACGTCGAGCTGATCCGGGCGATCGCCGCGGACCAGGGCTTCGAGGTGCAGTTCAGCCTGATGGAGTGGGGACGCGTGCTGGGCCAGCTCGAGCGCGGGTCGCTGGACGTGGTGCCGATGTTCATCACCGAGGACCGCCGGGCCCGCTTCGACTTCAGCCAGCCGTTCGCACGGCGACATCACCAGGTGTTCGGGCCGCGCCGGGCCGGGCGCGTCGAGGGGGTCCAGGAGTTGGCGGGCCGGCGCGTCGCGGTGCAGTTCGCCGGCATGGCCTACGAGTGGCTGGCCAACCAGGACGCCGGCATCGACATCCGGCCGATCAACATCGAGGACAGCGCGGTGCTCGCCGTGGTCCGGGGCGAGGCCGACTACGCGCTGGTGCCCAGCGATATCGGCGAGCGGGCGATCGCGGTGCACGGGCTGGACGACATCGTGGCGCTGAGTCCGCCGCTGCTCGAGCGCGACTACGCCTTCGGTGTCAGCCGCGGCCGGCCGGCGCTGCGGGAGAAGATCGATGCCGGGCTGGCGCGCCTGCGCGCCAATGGCGGGCTGGCGCAGATCATGGCGGGCGAGGTGGAAGGCCGGGTGCCGGTGGAGCGCCAGCAGCGCCCGATCGAAATGGGCCGGCGCGCCAGCGTGTCGTGGTGGATCGCCGGGTTGATCCTGCTCGGCCTGCTGTTCTGGGTCGGCACGCGGTGGGCGCGGTCGCCCGAGGGCTGAGTCGCCCGATCAGGCGCCCTTTTTCGCGGCGCTGGTAAGTACGGCCACGCGGTTGCGGCCTTCGCGCTTGGCCTCGTAAAGCGCGCGGTCGGCGGTCTCCATCCACTCCGCCAGCTCGGTGTCGTGGTCCGCCGCGGTCGCCAGGCCGATGCTGATCGACACCTGCAGGCCAGGCGCTTTCGGAAATTGCAGGCCGGCCACGTCCTGGCGCAACTGCTCGGCGACCGTGGCGGCCTCCGCGGCACCCACCGGCAAGGCCACCGCGAATTCGTCGCCGCCCAGCCGCCCGGCGTGGCCGCCGGGCAGGGCGGCGCGGCGCACGTGCTGCCCCACCTCGCGCAGCACGTCGTCGCCCAGCGCATGGCCATGGCGGTCGTTGATGTCCTTGAAGCGGTCCACGTCCACCAGCAGCAGCGTCGCGTCGTGGCCCTTGGCGTGGCGGCGGTGCAGCTGGTGCTCCGCCTGGGCCTGCCAGTAGGCGCGGCTGTCGAGGGCGGTGAGCGCGTCGGTGCGGTTCAGGGCCTCGAGCTGGAGGTTCTGGCATTGCACCTTCCGCACCAGCTGGTAGCTCGACAGGCTGACCGCCAGCGAATGGATCACCAGGATCGGCAGGCAGGCCAGCACCACCGGCATCGTGGTTTCCGGCGAGAACGCGAACCCGGTGAACAGCCCGGCGCCCACCAGCCCCGCCCCCATGGCCGGCAGCGAGCGCAGCCAAAGGCCGCGGATGCCGGCATTGACCTTGTCGGCGGTGGCCATCGACATCAACAGCACCGAGGGCAGCACGTTGAAATGCAGCACCGCCGCGTAGGAGCCGGCCAGCAGGGAATCGAACAGGAAGTTGCGCAACTCGGCGAGCTTGGGATCGCGGCTGCGGATGGCGACCACGAAGGCCAGGTGGGGCCAGACCAGGCAGGCGAAGCCGGCCCACGCCCAATAGGGCCACGACGCGTCGCGGGCATCGAGCACCACGACCAGCGGCAAGGCCGCCAGGCCCATGCCCAGGATGCGGAAGCGGTAGGTGCGGCGCGGCAGGCTGCGCAGATGGCCGCCGCGACGGTCATCCGCCCCGCCGGGAACCGGAGGCGTGGTGGTCGACAAGTTGTGGTATCCCCCCTGGATACCGGGCCAGCATAGCCCACCCGCCGGCGGGGGGAATGGGAAAGATTCGGCCTGCCTGCGCCCGCGCCGCGGGCCTCAGCGGGCGACGGCCACCGTGGCCACCACGCCCAGCAGCACCACGCCCAGCACGGCCATCGCGTAGCGCAGGCCCACCGCAGGCTCCGGGGCGCCGGGGGGCGGCGTCACTACTTCGGCGGCGAGCTTCGCGTCCGGGCCTTCGACCAGCAGGCGGTTCATGGACGCCAGCAGCTCGGCGTCGAAGCTGTAGGGATCGAAGGTGGCGCGGCCGTGCCGGGCCATCAGGCGGCGCACTTCACTGGCGTTGGGCACGAGCTTCATGGCCCAGCTGGCGAAGCTGCGGCGCGCGATTTCCTCGCGGGCCAGCACCTTGAGGTCGTGGTGGCGCGGGTCGGCGTGCAGCTGCTGGTACAGCGCCTCGACTTCGGCCGCCGGGCCTTCGAGGCACTGGAAGAAACAGCCGTCGCCGAAGTACAGCGCGCCCACCAGGCCGCGGCGCGGGTTGTTGCGGCGGGACTGGATCAGGATGCGCGCGACTTCCGGGTGGATGCCGGCGCTGCCGTTGACGTCGTCGAAGCGCGCGCGGCTGGCATAGGTCAGTCGGAGCAGGGAAGGCATGGGGGGCACCTCGTCATGGAACGGCCGCATGATTCCACGCGCGGCTTCATGGACACCGTGAAAACCGCCGTTTGCACGCAGTTTTCACCTTCAGGCGGCGGGTTTCACCGGCAGCGGCGCGGGGTTCCGGGCGTGCACCTTGCGCTCGTCGCGGCAGTAGGCGCCGCCCATCGCGAACTTGCGGCAGATGCTGGGGCGGGTGTCGTAGATGCCGCAGCGCATGTGCGCGCGGTCGAGCGCGGCGCACCAGCCGTCGGCGTCGCGGCGCATGACGTCCAGGCCGCGGTGGTCGACGTCCACCAGATGTGGCGGCTGCACTTCGTCGGGCATGAGCACCACCGTGAGGCGGCAGCAGACGGCGGCGCAGCGGTCGCAGGAAACGGCGGGATCGACGCGCTGGTCGTCGTCGCGGAACACGATGGGCATGGGCGGCTTCGGGGAGGGCGGTCCGGCCCGCGGGGCGGGGCGGTGGCGCGAGGAAAGGGGCGAAGCGGAGCCCGGGGATCGGGACGGCGGGACGCGCAGGCGGATCAACTGGCGGGCGCAGTCTACACCCTGCCGGGCACCCCGGCCGGGGCTGGGCCATAATGCCGGCCCGAACCCGGCTGCGCCCGACCTGAATGAAAACCCCGAAGGGCCTGCAGCCGCTGATCGACGACGGCGTGATCGACGAAGTGCTGCGCCCGCTCAAGAGCGGCAAGGAAGCCTCGGTGTACGTGGTCCGCTCGGGCGACGAGGTGCTGTGCGCCAAGGTCTACAAGGACCTGGGCCAGCGCAGCTTCCAGGCCCGGGTGCAGTACCAGGAGGGCCGCAAGGTCCGCGGCAGCCGCCAGCAGCGGGCGATGGGCAAGGCCAGCAAGTTCGGCAAGCGCGAGCTCGAGACGCAGTGGAAGAACACCGAGGTGGACGCGCTCTACCAGCTGGTCGAGGCCGGCGTCCGCGCGCCGCGCCCGCACGGCTACCACCACGGCGTGCTGCTGATGGCGCTGGTGACGGATGCTGAGGGGCACAGCGCGCCGCGGCTGGGCGAGGTCGAGTTCGACGCGGCCGAGGCCGCGCGCTACCACGAGGCGCTGGTGCGCGACGTGGTGCGCATGCTGTGCCTGGGCCTGATCCACGGCGATTTGTCCGAGTACAACGTGCTGGTGTCGCCGGAGGGTCCGGTGATCATCGACTTCCCGCAGGTGGTGAGCGCGGCCGGCAACAACGCCGCGCGGGCGATGCTGCTGCGCGACGTGCACAACCTGCGCGACACGCTGGGCCGGTTCGAGCCGGCGCTGCTGGACACGCACTACGGCGAGGAGATGTGGGCGCTGTACGAGCGCGGCGAACTCCAGCCCGACACCATGCTTACCGGCCGCTTCACCTTCGACGAACGCCGCGCCGACCTGGGCGCGGTGCTGATGAGCATCGAGGATGCCCGCCAGGAGGCGATCATCCGCCAGCAGGGTCGCGAGGCCGCTGCCGAGCAGGACTGAGCCCCGTCCGGACCCGGTTTTCCCGTTCTGTGACCCCGGTGGTGGGCAGGCCGGGCGGCTTGGTCTAGATTGGGAGGGGTTCAGGGGCCGGTCTTGGGGGCGGGGATGAGCGGGGACTCGGGCGCCAAGGCGCGCATCCTGGTGGTCGACGATTCCAAGTTGATGCGCAAGGCCGCGGTGAAGATGCTGGGCGACGAGTTCGACGTCGTCACCGCCGACGATGGCGCGCAGGCCTGGCAGATGGTCGGCGAGGACCAGTCCATCCAGGTCGTGTTCTCCGACCTCAACATGCCGGTGTCCGACGGCTATGAGCTACTCCGGCGCGTGCGCGCCTCGGCCGACGCCGGCGTGCAGTCGCTGCCGCTGATCATCGTCACCGGCGCCGAGAACGACGAGGCGGCGCGGATGAAGGCGCTGGACATGGGCGCCACCGACTTCATCACCAAGCCCTTCTCGACCACCGACCTGGTGGCGCGCGCCCGCGCCCACGCCAACAACCAGCGCATCACCCGCCAGCTGCAGGCGCAGTCCACGCTCGACGGCCTGACCGGCCTGAGCAACAAGGCCGGTTTCCTCGACCGCCTGCAGCAGGACATCGCCTACGCCCGCCGGCACCAGCAGCCGCTGTGCCTGGTGCGGCTGGAGATGGTCGATTTCCGGCGTTTCTTCCTCTACCACGGCCGCGAAGTGGCGGAGGCGCTGGTGCTGCAGGTCGCGCGCATGCTGCGCGGGCGCATCCGCAAGGAGGACACCGCGGCGCGGATCGGCCTGGGCGGATTCGCGCTGTCGCTGCCCGGCGGCGACCCGGCCGGCATCGAGGGCATGATCGGCCGCCTGCGGCTGGAGCTGCTGGGCCAGCCGCCGGTGGACGAGAACGGCGACCCGATCGCGGTCGAGCTGGGCGCGGCGGTGCTGTGCCCGGACCTGGGTGCCGAGTTGGGCGCGCAGGCGATGCTGGACCAGTGCCAGGCGATGCTGGACGCCGCATCGGTCGCGCCGGCGCCCGCGGCTGCCGGCGCGGCGCCGGTGGTGCACGTCGAGACCAGCATCGTGCCACTGGCGGCGCCTGCCGCGGCGCCGTCCGCAACGTCGTTCGCGTCGCCCGGGCCAGCGTCGGTGCCGGCGGTGCCGGAGCTTGCCGCCGCGGCGGCGCCGGATGCCGTGCCCGTGCTTCCCGAGGCCGTCATATCCCCGGCGATCCCGGCTGCTCCGGAAGTAGTGGCGCCCGCGGCCGCAATGCCTGCAGCGCCGACGGCACCCCCGGCACCTGCAGCGCCCGCTGCGCCCGTCGCACCCTTGGCATCTACAGCACCCGTTGCGCCTGTCGCACCCGCGGCGCCTACTGCCCCCGCCGCCGCACCCGCACCCGCTACGCCCGCCGCACCGGCCGCCCCCGAACCGCTGCGGCTGGACCCGCTGCTTGACGAACTCGCCGCCGGCAATGCCCGCGCCGTGGCCGAGAAGATGCCGCAGGTGATCGGCCGCCTGCTGCCGGTGCTGCGCCTGCTCGGGCCGGGCCAGCGCGCCCAGCTGATCCAGTTCCTCCAGCGCCTGGGCTGACAATCACGCGCGCTTGGCTATGATTCGGCGATCCCACCCGCCGGATCCCGCCATGCATCTTCGCCTCGCCGCTTCGCTTTGCCTCGCCCTGGTGGCCACGCCGCCTGCACTCGCGTTCGAACAGGGTCGGGTGGTGCAGGGCGAGCCCGCGGTGCTGTCGCCACGCGAGCGCGTAGCGGTCGAGAACCGTATCGTCACCGAGCGGCTGGAGACCCTGCTGCCGCGCCTGATGGCCGAAACCGACATCGACCTGTGGCTGGTGCTCTCGCGCGAATACGCCGAGGACCCGATCTACTTCACGCTGGTGCCGCAGCCCACCTTCGCGGCGCGCCGCACCACGCTGCTGGCCTTCCACCGCAAGCCCGACGGCAGCGTGGACCGCCTGGTGGTGAACCGCTATCCGCTGGGCGAGCCCTACACCTCGGTCTGGTCCGGCGGCGACCTCGACGCGCAGTGGCAGGCGCTGGGCCAGCTGATCGCCGAGCGCGACCCGAAGCGCATCGGCATCAACGTCTCGCGCCAGTGGCCGATCGCCGACGGCCTGAGCAAGGGCCTGCACGAGCGCCTGCTGGCGGTCCTGCCCGCGGGCTTCGAATCGCGCCTGGTCTCCGCGGAGAACCTGGTCGTGCGCTGGACCGAAACCCGCATCGCCTCCGAGCAGGCGCTGTACCCGCACATCGTCGCCATCGCCCGCAGCGTCGTCTCCGATGCGTTCTCGTCGAAGGTGATCACGCCCGGCGCCACCCACACCGACGACGTGGCCTGGTACATCCGCCGCCGCTACGAGGAACTCGGCCTGCCGGTGTGGTTCATGCCCGACGTCAATTTCCAGCGCGCGGGCGTGGCCTGCGAGGAAGCGGCGCCGTTCTGCGGCGGCGAGGGCATCATCCAGCCCGGCGACGTGCTGCATACCGACGTCGGCCTGTGCTACCTCAAGCTGTGCACCGATACGCAGGAAATGGGCTACGTGCTGCGCCCGGGCGAAACCGACGTCCCCGCCGGCCTGAAGGCCGCGCTCGCCGACGGCAACCGCTGGCAGGACCTGCTGACCGCCAATTTCCGCTCCGGCCGCACCGGCAGCGAGATCCTGGCCGACACCCGTCGCGACGCGGGGCGCGCGAAGCTGGTGTCGAGCACCTACACGCACCCGATTGGCTTTTTTGGACATGCCGCGGGCCCGACCATCGGCATGTGGGACGACCAGAGCGGCGGCGCCGACGGCGGCCAGTGGCCGCTGTATCCGGACACCGCCTACGCGATCGAGGGCAACATCAAGGCGCGCGTGCCCGAGTGGGGCCGCCAGTGGGTGCAGGTCAAGCTCGAGCAGAGCGCCTTCTTCGACGGCGAGAAAGTGACCTACCTCGCCGGCCGCCAGACCCAATGGCACGTGGTGCGCTGAGCGGCGTCAGCGCCGGTAGCTGAGCAGGCGCCCGCGGAAGGGCGCCACGTCGTCGTCGTTGAACGCGCTGCGCACTTCGGTGACTGCGTAGCCCTGCTTCATCAGCGCCGTGGTGAAGGCGCCGCTGTTGCCGCGGCCCGGGTCGGTGATCAACACCTCCGCGGCCGGGCGCATGTGCGCGGCCAGCAGCACCGCCAGCTGTTCGGCGTGGCCGCGCTCGTAGAGCACGTCGCTGGCGATCACCAGGTCGAACTCACCCAGCTTCGGCTGCGGCAGGTGCCAGGCCAGGTCCAGGAAGGTCAGCGGCGGCAGGCCGTTGAGTTCCGCGTTGTAGGCCAGGAATTCCTCCGCCAACGGGTGGTGGTCGCTGGCGGTGATGTCGGCCTTTCGCCGCTGCAGCACCAGGCTGGCGAGCCCGAGCCCGCAGCCCAGCTCCAGCACGCGCTTGCCGGCGACATCGAACCGGCTCATCGCATGCGCCAGCACGCGCCCGGCGGGCCAGACCTGGCCGAACAGGCTCCACATCGCCGAGGAAATGCCGGCGCGTTCGGCGCGTCCCTTCGGGTCGGCGAACTGCTGCAGGTCGCTCAGCGCACGGATGCGGTAATCCTGCCCGCCGAATCGCAGGGTGAGCAGGCGGGTGGCGTAGCCCGGCATGGGCGCTCCCGTGGGGGCGTCGTCCCGGCGAACGGGGACGGAGACGCGTGGGAGGCGCTACGGCGGGGGCGAGATGCCCGGGGCGTGACGTGCGAAGGAGCGCCGCCAGTCTACGCCCAATGACGGCGGTGCGCGGCGCTCAGTGCGCGGCGGCCTTGCCCTTGCCGCGCAGCTTGCCCCAGGCGGTGACGCCCAGCACCACGGCAATGCCCGCCAGGATGCCGAAGCCGGCTTCGGCCAGCATCGACACCGGCAGGCCCCAGCCGCCGGCCGGGGTGATGTCCTGCACGAAGTGGTGCACCACCGGGATCGAATGCACCAGGATCTGGCCGCCCACCAGGAACATCGCGGCGGTGCCGGCGATGGCGAGGAACTTCATCAGCCACGGCGCGGCGGTGAGGATGCCGCGGCCCAGCGCCCGCTTGGCGCGCCGCGCCGCGGAATCGCCGGGCAGCTGGCTCAGGTAGAGGCCGCCGTCGTCGAGCTTGACGATGCCCGCGACCAGGCCGTAGACGCCGACCGTCATGATCGCCGCGATCGCGCAGAGCACGCCGACCTGGGTGACGAAATCCTTCGCGGCCACGGTGCCCAGCGTGATCACGATGATCTCGGCGGAAAGGATGAAGTCGGTGCGGACCGCGCCCTTGATCTTGTCCTTCTCGCGCGCGACCAGGTCCACCGATTCGTCGGCGACGGCCGCGAGCAGCTCGACGGTTTCCTTTTCCTTCTCGGCCGGATGCAGGAACTTGTGCATCAGCTTCTCGACGCCCTCGTAGCAGAGGAAGGCGCCGCCCACCATCATCAGCGCGGTCACGATGGGCACGGTGATGCCGCGCCCGGCCAGCCAGCCCTCGAAGGCGCTGATCGCCAGCGCGGCCGGGACCAGGATCACCTTGTTGACCGTCGAGCCCTTGGCCACGGCCCAGACCACCGGCAGCTCGCGGTCGGGCTTCACGCCGGAGACCTGCTGCGCGTTCAGGGCCAGGTCGTCGCCCAGCACGCCGGCGGTCTTCTTGGTGGCGACCTTGGTCATCACCGACACGTCGTCGAGGATGGTGGCGATGTCGTCGAGCAGGGCTAGGAGGCTGGCACCGGCCATGGCTGTTTCATTCCAGGTGGGAGGACGGCCGGCAGTTTAGCCGCGATCGTGGCAAGCGTTCGCGGCTAGCCTTCGACGCGGTTGCGACCGCCCTGCTTCGCCCGGTACAGTCCGGCGTCGGCTTCGGCGATCAGGGCTTCGATGTCGGCGGCATCACCCGCCTTGCCTTGCGTGACCGCCACGCCGATGCTCACCGTATAGGCGGGCAGCGCCGCATCGCGGCGCGTCTCGATCTCGCGCCGGATGCGCTCGGCGACGTTGCGCGCTTCGCTGACGCCGGTATCCGGAAGCAGGATGGTGAATTCCTCGCCGCCGAAGCGCGCCAGGATGTCGGGCACGCGCAGCATCTGCTGCGCCCGCCTGGCGAAGTCCTTGATCACCAGGTCGCCGACATGGTGGCCGTGGGTGTCGTTGACCTTCTTGAAGAAGTCGATGTCCGAGATCAGCACCGCCAGCG
>NZ_DASUDO010000043.1:0-32944 GCF_036275555.1 Arenimonas sp. | reverse complement strand
CGGTGAAGGCCTATCTGGACGCGCGACCCGCCTTCCTGCCGAAGGGCGACAAGGCCAACCCCTGGCTGTTCCCGTCACGCGGGAAGGGCGGGCGGCTGACGCCGCGGCGGTTCGCCCAGATGCTGGACGAGGCGGCGGCGGACGCCGGCATCGACCCGGCGCGGGTCAGTCCGCACGTGCTGCGGCACGCCTTCGCCACCCACCTGCTGGAGGGCGGGGCGGACCTGCGGGTGGTGCAGAAGCTGCTGGGCCACGCCGACATCGCCACCACCCAGATCTACACCCACCTCGACTTCCAGCACCTGGCCAAGGTCTACGACGCCGCCCACCCCCGCGCCCGCCGCAAGTAAAACAAATGAACCAGGTTCATTTGTTTTCTAGCGGGAAAGGCCGGCGGCTTCGAGCGCGGCGACGTAGTTCGCCCAGCGGGCGTCGTATTCGCGGCCCAGTTCGTGCAGCAGGCTCCAGCTGAAGATGCCGGTGTCGTGGCCGTCGTCGAAACGCAGCAGCACGCCGTAGTTGCCCATCGGCTCGATGGCGCGCACGTTGACGTTGCGCTTGCCGGCCACCAGGACCTTCTGGCCCGGGCCGTGGCCCTGCACCTCGGCGCTGGGCGATTCCACCCGCAGGTACTCGCAGGGCAGGCGGAAGCGGCTGCCGTCGTCGAAGGCGACTTCGAGGGCGTGCGAGGTGCGGTGCAGGATCAGGTCGGTGGGGCGGGGCGTGCTCATGCGGCCAGTTTACCGTCGGTCGCCGGAGAAACCGGCGCCGGGATCAACGCAACTGCTCGGCCAGCGTGGCGAGCCGCTGGCAGCGCTCGCGGGCCAGGCGGGAACGGCGGACGCCGTAGAGGCCCACGAACGGCATCGTGACTGCGGCGCCAACCTGCATGTTCAGAAGGTCGTGCGCCAGCTCCGTGCCGTCGCCCCAATACATGGCGATCCACATGGCGGCGTGCAGGGTTAGCAGGAGCCCCATCGCGCTGTACATGCCGAACCGCCAGTAGTGCAGGGTGGTGGTGCAGCGGCGCCGCTCGATGTCGATCAAGGCGTGGACATCCAGCCCTGCCTCGCTCCACTCGCGCCGGCGCAGCCAGACGATGTACGCCTGGTACGGGATCATGAAAAGCGCCAGGCCGCCGGCCACCCAGGATTCGACCGGTTTGGCGTTGGCGCGCAGCGCCACCCACGCCAGGAATACCACCATCACGGCCGCCAGCAGTGTCTCCAGCACCAGCATGATGCGCAGCCGCCGGCCCTGCCGGCCGGCCTCGGCGCGCAGCGCGTCGACGTCGATCTTCGGCACGTCCTGGCCGCGCCAATCCGAGCCCATCGCGTCCCAGTCCTTCATCGGCCCGTTCATGCCGCGTCTCCCAGCCATTCGTTCAATTGCCGGCGGGCGCGGCTCAGGCGCTGCGCCACCGTGTTTTCCTCGAGCTTGAGGGTGTCGCCGATCTCGCGCTGTGAAAAACCCTCCAGCGCCAGCACCACCACCTGGCGCTGGCCCAGCGGCAGCGCGCGCACGGCGGCCAGCAGGTCCTTGCGGCGCTGGTGCATCTGCGCGTGCTGGAGCGGGTTGGCGTCCGGATCGGGGTGGTCCTCGTGCAGCTCGTCGCCGCGGGCGCGCTTCTCGCGGGCCAGGTGGTCGATGGCGCGGTTGTGCGCGACGCGGGCCAGGAAGGTGCGCAGCGAGGCGTCGCCGCGCCAGCTGGCCAGCGCCTTCCAGACCGCGAGGCTGATTTCCTGCAGCAGGTCGTCGCGCCGCGCCGCCTCGGATTCATAGCTGCCGGCGATGCGGGCCAGCATCGGCCCGTGTTCGCGCAGCACGGCTTCGATGTCAGGCGTGGCCAGGGGCATGGCGGACTCGGCGCGGGGCGCGCTGGGGGCAAGGGCGGCGGCGGGCATGTCGGTCTTCATCCGGTCTCAAAACCCTAGTCCGGGCCACCGGCGGAAACCTGACATCAAAAAAAACGTACCAGGTTCATTTAGCCCCCGGGATGGCGCCAGAAGGGGCGGATCCTGGGGGCTAAATGAACCTGGTACATCTTTGTTTACAGAATGTAGCGGCTGAGGTCGGGGTCCTGGACGGCGTCGCCGAGCTGGGCGTCGACCATGGCGCGGTCGATCATCAGGGAAAGGCCGCCCTTGTCGGGGGCCTCGAAGCTCAGTTTCTCCAGAAGTTTTTCCAGCACGGTGTGCAGGCGGCGGGCGCCGATGTTTTCCTGGCGCTCGTTGACCAGGAAGGCGATCTCGGCCAGGCGGTCGATCGCGCCCTCGTCGAAGCCGATGTTCACGCCCTCGGTGGCCAGCAGCGCCATGTACTGGCGCACCAGCGCGTTCTTCGGCTCGGTGAGGATGCGCTTGAAGTCGTTGCGGCTCAGCGCGCCCAGCTCGACCCGGATCGGGAAGCGGCCCTGCAGCTCCGGGATCAGGTCGGACGGCTTGGCCAGGTGGAAGGCGCCCGAGGCGATGAACAGGATGTGGTCGGTGCGCACCACGCCGTACTTGGTACTCACCGTGCTGCCCTCGACCAGCGGGAGCAGGTCGCGCTGCACGCCCTCGCGGCTGACGTCGCCGCCGCCGATCGCGTCCTTGCGCTTGGCCACCTTGTCGATCTCGTCGATGAAGACGATGCCGTTCTGCTCGCAGGCCTCGATCGCCTTGACGCGGACGTCGTCTTCGTTGACCAGCTTGCCGGCCTCTTCCTCGACCAGCAGCGGCCGCGCCACCTTCACCGCCAGGCTGCGCTTCTGCGCCTTGCCGCCGCCCAGGTTCTGGAACATCGCCCGCAGCTGCTGGCCCATCTCCTCCATGCCCGGCGGCGTCATGATGTCCATGCCGGCGGCGGCCTGGCTGAGTTCGAGTTCTATCTCGCGATCGTCCAGCTCACCGGCGCGCAGCTGGCGGCGCAGCTTGTTGCGCGTCTCGTTCTCGCCCTCGGCGTTCACTTCGATCGCGAAGCCGGGGCCTTTTCGCCGCGGCAGCAGCGCGTCGAGGATGCGGTCCTCGGCGCGCTCCTCGGCCTGCGTGCGCACGCGGGCCTTGGCCTGCTCGCGGAACATCTTCACCGCGCCGTCGGCCAGGTCGCGGATGATCTGCTCGACGTCCTTGCCGACGTAGCCGACCTCGGTGAAGCGCGTCGCCTCCACCTTCACGAACGGCGCATTGGCCAGCGCCGCCAGCCGGCGCGCGATCTCGGTCTTGCCGACGCCGGTGGGGCCGATCATCAGGATGTTCTTGGGCATCACTTCGTCGCGCATCGCCGGGTCGAGCTGCATGCGGCGCCAGCGGTTGCGCAGGGCGATGGCGACGGCGCGCTTGGCCTCGTTCTGGCCGATGATGTAGCGGTCGAGTTCGCCGACGATCTCGCGGGGGGTCAGTTCGGACATCAGAGTTCCTCGATCACGAGGTTGCGGTTGGTGTAGATGCAGATGTCGCCGGCCACGTTGAGCGCGGCTTCGGCGATCGCGCGGGCGTCGAGCTGGCTGTGCTGCAGCAGGGCGCGCGCCGCCGCCAGGGCATAGGGGCCGCCGGAGCCGATCGCCACCAGCCCGTCCTCGGGCTCGATCACGTCGCCGTTGCCGCTGATGATCAGCGAGCTTTCCCGGTCGGCCACCGCCAGCAGCGCCTCGAGCTTGCCCAGGCGCCGGTCGGTGCGCCATTCCTTGGCCATCTCGACCGCGGCGCGCAGCAGGTGGCCGTTGTGCTGCCCCAGCTTGGCCTCGAACACTTCGAACAGCGTGAACGCATCGGCCGCCGCGCCGGCGAAGCCCGCCAGCACCTTGCCCTCGGCCAGGCGCCGCACCTTGCGCGCATTCGATTTCATCACCGTGTGGCCGAGGGTGACCTGGCCATCGCCGGCCACCACGACGCGGTCGCCGCGCCGGACGGAAAGGATGGTGGTGGCGTGGAAAACATTCGGGTCCATGCGGGCTCCTGGTCGTGAACCCCTGTTCTGGGGTCGCCCCCGCCCGAGGACAAGCGCCTCGCCCCCTGTAGGAGGGACTTCAGTCCCGAAGCTTTTCGGCGAAAAGCTTCGGGACTGAAGTCCCTCCTACAGGGGGGCGCGGCTACAGGAGGGCCAGCAGCGCCTCGCTGGGCCGGCCGATGACGGCGCGATCGGCCGACTCCAGCACCGGGCGCTCGATCAGTCCGGGGTTCGCGGCCAGCAGGGCGGCCCATTCGGCCGCCGGGCGCTCATCGGCCGGCGACAGGCCCAGCGCCGCGGCCGCCTCCTCCTTGAACCGCACCAGCCGGCGCGGATCCCCGCCCAGCTTGCCCAGCAGGGCGAGCACGGCGGCGGGCGAGGGCGGCTCGGCCAGGTAGAGCACCCGCCCGGGCGAAACGCCCCGGGATTCGAGCAGCGCCAGCCCCTCGCGGGACTTGCTGCAGCGCGGGTTGTGCCAATAGCGAAGGGTTTCCATGCGTGAATGATGTCATGGCGCCGGCGGTGCGATAATCCCGGCCATGGACAAGACCCCCGAGAGCGGCACCACCCACTTCGGCTTCCGCGACGTGCCGGTGGCCGAGAAGAAGAAGCTGGTCGGCCAGGTGTTCAGTTCGGTCGCACAGCAGTACGACCTGATGAACGACCTGATGTCGCTGGGCATCCATCGCCTGTGGAAGCGCTACTTCGTCGGCACCTCGGGCGTGAAGCGCGGCGACCGCGTACTCGACCTGGCCGGCGGCACCGGCGACATCGCCGCCCTGCTGCACGAGCGCGTGGGTGACACCGGCAGCGTCGTGCTGGGCGACATCAACGCCGCCATGCTCGGCGTCGGCCGCGACCGCCTCACCGACCGCGGCCTGGTGCGCGGCCTCGAGTACGTGCAGCTCAACGCCGAGGCGCTGCCGTTCCCGGACGCCAGCTTCGACCTGGTCACCATCGCCTTCGGCCTGCGCAACGTCACCGAGAAGGCGAATGCGCTGAGGGAAATGCACCGCGTGCTCAAGGTCGGCGGCCGCGCGCTGGTGCTCGAGTTCTCCCAGGTCAAGCCCGAGTGGTTTCGCCCGGTCTACGACTTCCATTCGTTCAAGGTGCTGCCGCGCCTGGGCAAGCTGTTCGCCAACGACGCCGACAGCTACCAGTACCTGGCTGAGTCGATCCGCAAGCACCCGCCGCAGGACGAACTCAAGGCCATGATGGCGGCGGCCGGCTTCGGGCGCACCGATTACCGGAACCTTAGTGCGGGCATTGTCGCCATTCACTCCGGCTACAAGGTCTGAACACGGCGTAGCTCGTTCGGGATGGGAGAAGAAGTTAGTGGTTAGGAGTTAGAAGGTAGTAAAAGAAGGCAGCCCTCCGCTCTCACTACCTCCTACCTCCTACCTCCTACCTCCTACCTCCTGCCTCCTGCCTCCTGCCTCCTGCTTTTCCCGCTCCAGGGCTTCAATCCGCCCGCACCCGCCAAGCCTCCCCCAGCGAAATCAACCCCTCCCGCGCCAGCGCCACCGCTGCCTGCGTAATCGGCACCATGCCTTCCTCGATCGCCGTGCGGTGGATGGTGTCGGCCTCGGCGCCGGGGACGATCAGTGACTGGATGCGCGGGGTCACCACCATGAACTCGTACACCGCGCGCCGCTTGAACACGCCCAGCCCGTCGCAGTGCGAGCAGCCGCGCCCGACGTGGAAGACCTCGTCTTCGCCCACGCCCAGGATGCCGCGGATGTGCGGGTCCACCTTCTCCACCTCGCGGCAGTGCTTGCAGGTCAGCCGCACCAGCCGCTGCGACATCACCGCCAGCAGCGAGGCGCGCAGCAGGTAGGCCTCGACGCCGAGGTCGAGCAGGCGCGTCACGGTGGTCGCCGCCGTGTTGGTGTGCAGCGTGGACAGCAGCAGGTGGCCGGTGAGCGCGCTCTCGACCGCAATGCCTGCCGTTTCCTCGTCGCGGATCTCGCCGACCATGATCACGTCGGGATCGTGGCGCAGGAAATTGCGCATCGCGCTGGCGAAGGTGAAGCCCGCCGCACGGTTCACCTGCATCTGCTGGATATCGTCGATGTAGAACTCGACCGGGTCCTCGATGGTGAGGATGTTGATGCGCTGCTTGCGCAGCTCCAGCAGCATCGCGTACAGCGTCGTGGACTTGCCGCAGCCGGTCGGCCCGGTGGTGAGGAACATGCCGTGGCTGCGCCCCATCACGTCGTCGATGCGCTGGCGGTCGGCCGCGCTCAGGCCCAGCTGCTCGAGGTCCCACAGGCTCTCGTTGGTGTCGAGCAGGCGGATCACCACCGATTCGCCGTACACCGCCGGCAGCACCGAGATGCGCAGGTCCACGTCGCGGCCGTCGTCGAGGGTGAAGGTGGTGCGGCCGTCCTGCGGCTTGCGGTGCTCGGCCAGGTTCATCGCACCCAGCACCTTCACGCGGCTGGTGACCGCCGGGTGCAGGCTGCGCAGCAGGCGTCGCACCGGCACCATCTCGTCGTCGATGCGGTACAGCACCTCGGTGCCGTGTTCGCCCGGCCGCAGGTGGATGTCGGAGGCGCGGCGGGCCACGGCTTCGCTGATCAGGCCCTGCACGATGCGCACCACCGGCTTCTCGCGCGACAGCCGCTCGGCTTCCTGGATGGTGGTCTCGTGGCCGGTGGCGCCCGGGTCCAGGCCCAGCTGGTGGGCGACGTCGCGGTCCTCGACCTTGTCGTAGTGCTCGGCGATCGCCTCGCGGATGTCGCGGGCGCTGGCCACCAGCGGCAGCACGCGCTGGCGGCAAAGGAAGTCGAGCGTCGCCAGCGAGTCGGGGCTGCCCGGGTCCTCCATCGCCACCGTCACCACGCCCTCGAACAGCTTCAGCGGTACGGCCCGCAGCCGGCGCACCACCTCCGGGCGCAGCAGGGCGGTCGCGTCCGCGCCCGAGGGCAGGTCCTTGAGGCGGACCAGCGGCAGGCCGAGCCGGGCCGCCAGCCGGTAGGCGCCCTCGTTGCAGTCGTCGCCCAGCGCCAGCCAGGCCTCCAGCGACAGCTGGCCTTCCGGGGCCTGCCAGGAGTGCCCGCCGGCGGCCACGTCCTTGACGTAGGCGGCCAGGGTCGCGGCGTCGGCGATCAGGTGCGGGGTGCGGGGCGCGTGGCTGGCGGGTTCCATGGGGTCCTACCGGTAAGGATTACCCACAGTATCCCCGGATTGCCGGGCCCGGAACTTGAGGCAAGTCACGCCGGACCCCGCCCCCGCGGGGGAGTGGCCGGCCCCGGGAACCACACCGGCAGCCCGGCCCGCCTGCGTTAGAATCCGGAGGTCCTGTCAGTGGAATTGACCATGCCCCGCCTCGGCTTCCTGCTCGCCCTCCTGATCGCGTCCGCCCCGGCCTTCGGCCAGGACCGCCGCAGCGACGAGCATTCCTACGCCCAGCCCGACAAGGTTCGCATCCGCGACCTCGCCCTCGACCTCACCGTGGATTTCGAGAAGCGCCAGCTCAGCGGCAGCGCCACCCTCGGCCTCGACTGGGTGGACCCGGCCCAGCGCGACCTGGTGCTCGACACCCGCGACCTCGCCATCGCCGCCGTCGAAGCCCGCAACGGCAAGCGCAAGTTCCGCGAGGTGCCGTTCGTGCTGGCCGAACGCGACGAGCGCTTCGGCAGCAAGCTCACCATCACCCTGCCGCGCCAGTTCGAGCAGGTGCGCATCCGCTACGCCACCTCGCCCGACGCCTCGGGCCTGCAGTGGCTGAGCCCGGCGATGACCGCCGGCGGCAAGACGCCCTTCATGTTCAGCCAGTCGCAGGCCATCCACGCCCGCAGCTGGGTGCCGCTGCAGGACACGCCGTCGGTGCGCTTCACCTACACCGCGCGCATCCGCACGCCGGCCACCGTGATGGCGCTGATGAGCGCCGACAACGACCCGGCCGCCGCCCGCGACGGCGACTACAGCTTCTCGATGCCGCAGGCCATCCCGTCCTACCTGATGGCGATCGCCGCCGGCGACCTCGTGTTCAAGCCGATCTCCGCGCGCGCCGGCGTCTGGGCCGAGCCGCAGACCGTGGACAAGGCGGTCAAGGAGTTCGAAGACACCGAGGAGATGATCAAGGTCACCGAATCGCTCTACGGCCCCTACCGTTGGGAGCGCTACGACCTGCTGATCCTGCCGCCCTCGTTCCCGTTCGGCGGCATGGAGAACCCGCGCCTGAGCTTCATCACGCCCACCGTGATCGTCGGCGACAAGTCGCTGGTGTCGCTGATCGCGCACGAGCTGGCGCATTCGTGGTCCGGCAACCTGGTCACCAACGCCAGCTGGAAGGACATGTGGCTCAACGAGGGCTTCACCAGCTACGTCGAGAACCGCATCGTCGAGGCGCTGTACGGCAAGCCGCGCGCCGACATGGAGTTCGTGATCAGCCGCAACGGCCTGCTCGACCAGCTCAAGGAGCTGCCGCCCGAGCGCCAGGTGCTGGTGCTGCCGATGCGCGGCGGCAGCGATCCCGAGGATGCGCTGGGCGCGGTGGCCTACGACAAGGGCGCGTGGTTCCTGCAGTTCCTCGAGCAGCGCTACGGCCGCGCGGATTTCGATGCCTTCCTGCGCGCGTGGTTCGACGCGCACGCCTTCCAGAGCGCCGACAGCGACCAGTTCCTGGCCTTCCTGAAGTCCAACCTGATGGCCAAGCGCCCGGGCGTGGTGTCCGAGGCCGAGGTCATGGAGTGGCTGACCCGCCCGGGCGTGCCGGCGTTCGCGCCCCAGACCGCCTCCCCGCGCTTCGATGCGGTGGATGCCGCGCGGACGGCGTGGCTTGAGCAGCGCGCGGCCGCGCGCGACCTCGAGACGGCGGCGTGGACCACGCAGGAGTGGGTGTATTTCCTGGAAGGCCTGCCGGAAACCCTGGACGCCGAGCGGCTGGTCGAGCTCGACCAGGCCTTCCGCTTCACCGGCACCAGCAACGGCGAGCTGGCCCAGCGCTGGTATCCGCTCAGCGTGCGCAGCGGCTACTTCGAGGCGCGCCCGGCGATGTCGCTGTTCCTGCGCAAGATCGGCCGCCGCAAGCTGGTGATGCCGACCTACGATGCGCTGTCGAAGTCGGAGGAAGGCCTGGCCTTCGCCACCCAGATCTTCGCGATGGCGCGCCCGGGCTACCACCCGATCACCAGCGCCTCGGTCGAGGCCCTGCTGGCGCGCGCCCGCGCCGCGCAGAAGACCCCGGACTGACGTGCCCAAGCCGCGCTCCGGCACCCGCAAGATCGTCATCGCCACCTCGCTCGGCCTCGCGCTGGGCGCGGTGGGTTTCGCCGCCACCGCGCCCGAGCGCGTGCTGGAGGCGGAATTCGCGCGGCAACGCTGGCTGGCCAAGGCGGGCGTGGCGGAGTACGACGTCGCCGACCACCGCTGGATGGCGCTGGAATCGGGCCGCGACGCCGGCAAGCCGCTGCTCGTGCTCGTGCATGGCTTCACCGGCAGCAAGGAGAACTGGCTGCCGCTGATGCGCGAGATGGCGAAGACGCACCGCATCATCGCGCCCGACCTGCCGGGCTGGGGCGCCAGCGAGCGCCACCCCGGCGGCGACTACGGCCCGGTGGCACAGGCCGAGCGGCTGGCGCAGTTCATCCGCGCGTTGCCCGAGCGGCCGGCGCTGGTGGTCGGGCATTCGATGGGCGGGCAGATCGTCGGCCTGATGAGTGCGCGCAACCCGGGCCTGGTCGATCGCATCAGCCTGATGTCCTCGGCCGGCGTGCGCTACGAGGAGAACGCGTTCGCCAACGCGGTGCTCGCGGGCGAGAACCCGTTCCAGGTGACCACGCGCGCCGAGCTCAAGCGCTACCTCGGCATCGTCTTCGCCGACCCGCCGTTCGTGCCGTGGCCGGCGAGCGAGGCGCTGGTGCGCCGCCGCCGCGCCGACGCCGGTTTCGAGCAGCGCGTGCTCGACGGCATCGGGCGCGGCCCGGACGCGTTCGCGCTGGAGGAGGAGATGCACCTGATCCAGGCGCACACGCTGCTGCTGTGGTGCCGCGACGACCGCGTGATCGACGTCAGCGCCGCCGACGTGTTCGCCCGCGGCCTGGCGCGCAGCCAGTCGGTGCTGCTGGCCGGCTGCGGCCACATGCCGATGATGGCGCAGCCGCGGCAGGTGGCCGAGGCCTTGAACGCGTTCCTCGCGTCCCCCTGAGCCACGCATGGACAGGTCCCCGGTGGTTTCCTTCGCCCGGCTGGACGTGCCGGTGGCGCTGGCCGAACTGCAGGCCGAGGTCGGTGCACTGCTGGACCGCGGCTGGGTCGACCACGTCAACCAGCGCGACTACACCGGCCGCTGGGACGTCCTGCCGCTGCGCTGCCAGCGCGAGCACGCCGACGCGCATCCGATCCTCCAGGGCTTTGCGATCGTCGGTGGTGAACACTGGCAGGACCTGCCGGTGCTCGACCACTGCCCGGCCATTCGCGGCCTGCTGGCCGCGCTCGCCTGTCCGGTGGAATCGGTGCGGCTGATGCGCCTGCACGCCGGCGCAGAAATCAAGCCGCATCGCGATCCGGGCCTGGGCCTGGAGCACGGCGTAGCGAGGATGCACGTGCCGGTGCGCACGAACGCGTCGGTCGCCTTCGTCGTCGACGGCGAACGCATGCCGATGCAGGCTGGCGAGCTTTGGTATTTCAACGCCGACCAGGTGCACGCGGTGCATAACCGCGGCGACCAGGACCGCATCCACCTGGTGATCGACTGCGTCGCCAACGACTGGCTGGTGGCGAAGGTCCAGGCGGGCGATCCGCGGCATCCGGCGCCGGGCTGAGGCGTGGACCTGCTGCCCCGCTACCGGGCGCTGGTGGCGTCGCGCGACGCGATGGCCCACCTGTGCGAGGCGCGCTCGCCCGCGATGCTGTTCCAGCGCTTGCGCGATGCCTGGGGCCTGGATGGCGTGGGCGACGACGCGCTGGTGGCCGAACTCAACCGCTGCAATCGCGAGGTGCTCGACGGCGACGCCGGTGCGCTCGCGGGGCACTGGTTTCCCTATCGTTACCACGCCGCGAGCCGCAGCCTGGCCTGGTGCCTGCCCGACGGGCCGGCCACCGAACCCTTCCAGGACGAGTACATCGCGCGCTGCCGGCAGCAGCTGGCGGGGCACTTCATCCAGCCGCGCACGGCGATCGCGCCGCTGCTGGCGACGGCGCCGGACCCGCTGCCGGTGCCCGCCGGCCTGGTGTTCCACCTTTCGCGCTGTGGCTCGACGCTGGTGTCGGGTTGCCTCTCGACGCTCGACGACACCACGGTGCTGTCGGAGCCGCCGCCGATGACCGAGGCCTTGCTCGACACCTCGCTGGGCGACGCGCCCCGGCGCCGGCTGCTGCAGTGGCTGGTGGCGCTGCAGGCGGCGCCGTTCCCGGGCCGCGACCGGGTGGTGGTGAAGTGGAATGCCTGGGACCTGTTCGCCTGGCCCCTGATCCGCGACGCGTTCCCGGGCGTTCCCCGGCTGCTGCTGTTCCGCGCGCCGGAGGAGATCCTGGCCTCGCACGCCCGCGGCGCCGGCCGCCACATGGCCGGCGATCCCTCGCTGGCGCCGCTGTCGCCGGTGTTCTCGCCCGGGCCTGCCGACGGTACCGTGCTGGACCAGCGCATCCGCGTCCTGCGCGCGCTGATGCAAGCCATGGTGCAGTTGCCGGATGCGCCGGAGTCGCTCGCGCTCGACTACGCCCAGCTCGATGCCCCGGCGCTGGAGGCCATCTGCCGGCATTTCCGCATCGCCATCGACGACGCCGGCGCGGCGCGGATGCAGGCGCGCATGGCGGTCCACTCCAAGATCCCCGGGCAAGCCTTCCAGCCCGACGCCGAAGCCAAGCGCCAGTGGTTCGACCCCGAGGCCAGGCAAGCCATCCGCCAATCCCTGGCCGGCGCCTACAGCGATCTGGGTAAGCGCCGCGGAGCAGGCTTTTCCGGACCCGGTCCTGACCCGGCCGGCCAAGCCGGGTACGATCACGCCTTGCGCAAGCCTTCGGGCCACCCATGATTCTGTCGCTCCACGCCGCCTCGGTTTCCGTTTTCCGGCAAGCGTCCGGAGGCCCGTCCCGGGTGCTGGCCGTGGCGGCCAGCGGTGCCCTCGTAGACGGGCCGGGCTGACGCGCTTGCGCCGCGGCTTCGCCAAGGGGATCCATCCGGGCTGGCGGGTGCTGCGGTTCGTGCTGCTGGCGTGGTTGGCGGTCACGGCGCTGGTGGTCGTTGGCAGCGCCTTCAGCTCGCGCGCCTTGCCCGAACTCTCGCCCTGGCATCGCTGGACCTTCGACCGCGAGCCCGGCGCCAGCGCGCTGCGCGGCATGGACTGGGACGCCTACCTGCGCGCCGAACAGGCGGTGTTCGACGAACTGCGCGCCCACCTCGCCGCCGACCCGCGGCCCGGCCGCTACCGCTACGAAGCGCAGAGCCCGCTGGGCGCCCGCGGCGGCGCCACCGACTGGAACCGCAGCCAGGTGCTGCCGCCCGAAGGCGAGGTGCGCGGCGGCGTGCTGATGCTGCACGGCATGAGCGATTCGCCCTACAGCCTGCGCCACCTCGCCGAGATCTACCGGGCACGCGGCTTCGTGGTGGTGATCCCGCGCATGCCGGGCCACGGCACCGCGCCTTCGGGCCTGCGCAGCGCGCAGTGGATGGACTGGCTGGCCACGGTGGAGCTGGCCGCGCGCGAGGTGCGCGCCCGCGCCGGCGACGACAAGCCTTTCCACCTGGTGGGTTACTCCAACGGCGCGGCGCTTGGGCTGAAGTACGCGATGGACCGGGCGGAAGAGGGCGGCGACGCCACGCTGCCCGTGCCCGACCGCCTGGTGATGGTGTCGCCGATGATCGGCATCGGCCGGCTGGCGGCGTTCTCGCGGCTGATGCCGCTGCTGTCATGGATCCCGTACTTCGAGAAGTCGCGCTGGCTGGACGTGCAGCCCGAGTTCAACCCGTTCAAATACAACTCGTTCCCGGTGAACGGCGTGCGCCAGTCCTGGCTGCTGGTCGGCGCGGTGCAGACGCAGCTGCTGCAGCTGCGGGCCACGGGCCGCAGCGACCGGCTGCCGCCGATCCTGGCCTTCCAGTCGGTGCTCGACGGCACGGTGAGCACGGAGGCCGTGGTGCGCAACCTGTTCGACCAGCTGCCGGCCAACGGCAGCGAGCTGGTGCTGTTCGACATCAACCGCCAGGGCGTGCTGGCGCCGATGCTGCGCAGTTCGGCGGGCGCGGTGCTGGACGACCTGCAGCCGGCCGAGGCCTTCGCGTACCGGCTGACGGTGGTGGGCAACGTGGACGCCGATTCCGCCAACGTCGCCGAGCGCCGGCGCGAGCCCGGCCAGCACGAGGCCGTGCTGCGGCCGCTCGTGTACCTGTATCCGTCGAACGTGTACTCGCTGTCGCACGTGGCGCTGCCGTTCCCGGTGGACGACCCGCTCTACGGCCTGTCGCCCCGGATGGACGAGGACTACGGCATCCGCCTCGGTACGCTCGCCCTGCACGGCGAGCGCGGCGCCCTCTCGGTCGGCACCGACCAGCTCCTGCGCCTCAACAGCAACCCCTTCTACGGCTACCTAGCCACCCGCATCGACGAAACCCTCCAGTAAAAGGGGTCAGAGTAATTATTTGTTTGAAGCAAATAATTACTCTGACCCCTTTTCCGGCCAGCGGCATGACCGCTGCGTCGGGCGCGCGTACGATGGCGGCTCCTTCCTGCTCTCGAGTCGCCCATGACCGTTTCCCTTTACGCCGCCTCCGTGCCCGTGTTCCAGCAGATGCTCGGCGGCCTGTCCCACGTGCTGGCCAAGGCCGCGGCCCATGCCACCGAGCGCAAGATCGACCCGGAGGCCTACCTGAAGCTGCGCCTGTTCCCGGACATGTTCCCGCTGGTGCGCCAGGTGCAGATCGCCTGCGACTTCGCCAAGTCGGTGTCGGCGCGGCTGGCGCAGGCCGAGGTGCCCGCATGGGAGGACAACGAGGCCAGCTTCGACGACCTGCAGGCGCGCATCGCCCGAACGCAAGCCTTCATTGCCGGCCTGGATGCCGCCGCGTTCGACGGCGCCGAAGCCCGCGAGATCGTGCTGCGCCCGGGCACGCCCAAGGAAAAGCGCCTGACCGGCCAGGCCTACACCCTGGCATACGGCCTGCCGCAGTTCTTCTTCCACGTCACCACCAGCTACGCGCTGCTGCGCCACGCCGGCATCGAGATCGGCAAGCGCGATTTCATGGGCAGCTACTGAGTCACGGCGCGCCCACGAGGCGCGCCACGGTGAAGCGATCGAGCATCAGGCGGTAGTGGTGCTCGTCGTCCGTGAGCGGGCCGGATTGCCGATGCCACGGATTCTGCAGCCGCTTGCCGCAGCCGCCGAACATGCAGGCCCAGTGCGCGCCGCGGAAGCCCTGGATGTCCACCGACCACGGCGCCAGGTCCGCCAGCCAGTGACCCATCGGCACCTGCATCTGCAGGGGAGCATCGTCGGGACGGGCCAGCTTGGCGTGAACATTGCCCGTCAGCACCAGCAGCCGGCCGCGGGTCAGGGCGTTGAAGGACGCCCGCACGCGTGCGGCCATGATCCTGTCGCGCTGGTTCCCGTCGATGCGTCGGCCCGGCTCGGCGTCGTAGGCGAGCAGGCTGACGTCACGGCCTTGAGCGCGCAACTGGCGCACCTGTTCGATGAGATCGAGCATGTCGTGGCTGCGGCGGCCGTCGTGCTGGTCGCCCTGCACGTTCCAGAAAGGGGTGGCGAGAAGTTGGGCGCGGTCGGCGTGGGTGCCGGCGGACTCGAGGTAGCGGCGCAGGTGCGGCTGGCCCGAGCCGGGGATCTCCAGGCCCAAGAGCACCGGCCCTTCCGCGGCGTATTGCTCGACCACGTGCGCGACGAGGCGTGGTATCTCGCGGGTGCCGTGCATCTCGCCCAGCAGGATCAGCCGAGCATCGCCGGCGGCGGCGACCAGCGTCTTGGCGGCGGCCCCCGGCGGCTCGCCCTCGGGCGGAGCGGCAGGGGCGGAGGTCATCATCGTCAGCGAGAGCAGTGCCGCCAGCAACAGTCGATGCATGGGGTCCATCCGGAAGGGCCTGCCCAAGGACTGGCGGTGGACGCTGGCGAATTCAAGCGCCCTGTGGGAGCGACTTCAGTCCCGATGCCTTTGGCCGGAAGGCATTGGGACTGAAGTCCCTCCCACAAGGAACAAAAGAAAAGGCCGCCCCGGAGGGCGGCCTTTTCTTGTCCGAACGCAGCAAGGGATCAGTCCGCGGCTTCGGCACGCGACGCATCGCGCGCGGCCTTGAAAGCATTGCCCTCGACGTAGTTCGGCCAGGCCTCGTTGCCGGCCAGTTCCTTGCCGACGCCGTACAGCGCCATCAGGTCCTGCACCACGCCGCGCAGGTCCCAGTTCGGATCGAACTCGTCGGCCGGCTTGTGGTAAGCCACGCCCTGGTACTGCGCCTGGATCTCGCGGCCGTACTCCACGCCCTTCTCGACGTGGTCGATGCCGCCCTTGGCGTACAGCGCCGGCACGCCGAACTTGGCGAAGCTGAAGTGGTCGGAGCGGAAGAAGAAGCCCTTCTCGACGCCGTCCTCTTCCACCAGGGTGCGGCCCTGCGCGGTCGCGATCGGCTCGAGCACCTTGTCGAGCTCCGAGTTGCCCAGGCCGATCACCACGAAGTCCTTGGTCGGGCCCACCACGCTCATCGCGTCCAGGTTCACCACCGCCACCGTGTCCTTGAGCGGGATCACCGGGTTGGCCGCGTAGTACTTCGAGCCCAGCAGGCCCGATTCCTCCAGGGTCACCAGCAGGAACACCACCGAGCGCGCCGGCTTCGGGTCCTGCACGGTGAAGGCCTCGGCGATCTCGAGCACGCCGGCCACGCCGGTGGCGTTGTCGATGGCGCCGTTGTAGACGTGGTCCTCGCCCTCGGTCGCCGCCGCGGCCTTGTCGCCGCCGTGGGTGGCGCTGTGGTCGCCCAGGTGGTCCCAGTGCGCGGTGTAGACGATGGCCTCGTCCGGCCGCTCGCTGCCCGGCAGCTTGGCCAGGATGTTGCGCGACGAGCTTTCCTTGATCGTCGAGTTCAGCGTCGCCGAGAAGGTGGCGTCGCCCAGCGCGACCGCCTTGAAGCCCGGCACGTTCGCGGCCGCGCGCATCGCTTCGAAGTCCAGGCCGGCGTCGGCGAACAGCTGCGTGGCCACTTCACCCGTGATCCAGCCCTGCATCGGCAGGCGCGGCTCCGGGTCGGCGCTGGCGGGCAGGTCGTACTGCGCGCCCGACCAGCTGTTCTTCACCACGTCCCAGCCGTAGCCGGCGCCGCTGTCGTCATGGATGATCAGTGCGGCGGCGGCGCCCTGGCGGGCGGCTTCCTCGTACTTGTAGGTCCAGCGGCCGTAGTAGGTCATCTTCTTGCCGCCGAAGAGTTCCTCGCTGCCGGCGTGGTAGCCCGGGTCGTTGACCAGCACCACGACGGTCTTGCCCTTGACGTCCAGGCCTTCGTAGTCGTTCCAGCCGGCTTCCGGCGCGTTCACGCCGTAGCCGACGAACACCATCTCGCTGGCGTCGACCTTCACTTCCGGCTGCGCGGTGCGGGTGCCCAGCGCCATCTGGGTGCCGAAGGCCAGCGGGCGGGCCTCGCCGTTCACGCCGATCATGGCGCTGGAGGTGGCCTCGTCGGCCGTGGTCTCGACCATCGGCACGTCCTGGAACCAGCTGTCGCCGTTGCCCGGCTGCAGGCCCAGGCGCTGGAACTGCGCGACCAGGTAGTTGGCGGTCATCTGCTCGCCCGGGGTGCCCGGGGCGCGGCCACCGAACTCATCGGACGAGAGCACCTTCACGTGCTGCGCGAAGTCCTCGGCCGAAATCTCGGGACCAAAGCCGTGCTCGACGGGCGGCGCGACGGCGACCGGCGTCGTCTCCGGCTCGGGCGCCTTGCTGCAGGCCGCCAGCGCCAGCGCCGCGGCCGCGAAGATCAGGGTACGTTTCATCGTCAGGGGTTCTCCACAAGGGGAACCCCGATTCTACGCCAGCAAATGAACCAGGTTCATTTGGAGCGCGGGGGGAGGGTATCCGTGAAGGGCTGGGCGGTGGCGCCGGTGACGGGGCCGATCTTGGCCGTCGGGTGCACGAAGAGCTCGACCTCGTGCTCGAACACCAAAGAGCCGGCGACCACCGAGTTGGCGCCGATCACGATCCGCGGAACCTGCCGGTCTTCCGACTTCCACCAGTTGCCGGTCGGCTTCTCGACCAGGATGCCGCCGTCGACGTGGGTGCCGCCGGCGAGCACGATGTCGCCGTTGGTGGTGGTCACGTCGCCGCCCACCTGGGCGCCGCGCAGGGTGATCGCGCCGTTGACGTTCTCGATGTCGCCCACGACCTCGGCCTGCTCGGCGACCCGGATGCCGCCGTTGACGGCCTCGATGTCGCGATCCACCCGCGCGCCCTTCGCCAGCCGGATGCCGCCATTCACGGCCTCCAGCGACCCCGCCCGGGCGCCTTCGCCCAGGGTGATGCCGCCGTTCACCGTCTCGGCGCTGCCCACCCGCGCCCGGTCGTGGATGGTGATGCCGCCGTTGACGGTCTCGGCGCTCTCCACCTTGGCGCCCTCGCGCACGGTGATGCCGCCGTTGACCGAGCTGAGCGAACCGTATTCCTGGTCGGCCTGGGCGGTGATGCCGCCGAACACCTTGTCCACGTCCTGCTGGGCCAGCGCCGGGCCGGCGGCCAGGGCCAGGGAGAGGGAGATCAGCGAAGCGAGGGTGCGAACGCGCATGGGGTGGCTCCTTGGGGATTCCCTGCTGGGATGCACGGGCTGCGGCGGGGGTTTAAAGCCGGTTCAAGGCCAGGCGGGCCCAGCCTGCGCCGCGGGGCTACAATTTGCCCGTGCCTAATGTCCCGGAGTCGCCCGTGCCCGCCGCCCAGAACCGTCCCAAGCCCCTGCTGCTGCTGATCCTCGACGGCTGGGGCCACCGCGACGACCCGGCCGACAACGCCCTGGCCCAGGCCCGCCTGCCGAACTGGCGCCGCCTGCTGGCCGAGTGCCCGCACACCCTGGTCCACACCGAAGGCAAGCACGTCGGCCTGCCCGACGGCCAGATGGGCAATTCCGAAGTCGGCCACATGAACATCGGCGCCGGCCGCATCGTCTACCAGGACCTGACCCGCGTGGACGCCGCCATCGAAGACGGCAGCTTCTACGCCAACGCCGAACTGGTCGCCGCCTGCCGCGCCGCCAAGGCCAACGGCGGCGCCCTGCACCTGATGGGCCTGCTTTCGCCCGGCGGCGTGCACAGCCACGAGGACCACCTGTTCGCGATGATCGAACTGGCCCGCCGCGAAGGCGTGGCCGACATCGCCGTGCACGCCTTCCTCGACGGCCGCGACACCCCGCCGCGTTCGGCCGAACCCAGCCTCGCGCGCCTGCTGGCCGTCTGCGCGGCTGGCAACGGCGACGCCCACGTCGCCACCGTCAGCGGCCGCTACTACGCGATGGACCGCGACCAGCGCTGGGACCGCGTCGAGCGCGCCTACCGCGCCATCGCCGAAGCCGAGGCCGACGACACCGCCTCCGACGCGATCACCGCGCTGCACGCCGCCTACGGCCGCGGCGAGAACGACGAATTCGTGCTGCCGACGGTCATCCGCGGCGGCCGCGCCATGCGCGACGGCGACGCCGTGGTGTTCATGAACTTCCGCGCCGACCGCGCCCGCCAGCTCACCAGCGTGTTCGTGTCGCCGCAGTTCAACGGCTTCGCGAAGCCGCGCCCGATCGCGCTGTCGCGCTTTGTCTGCCTCACCGAGTACGACGCCTCGCTGCCGGCGCCGGTGGCCTACGGCCCCGAGGACCTGCGCAACACGCTGGGCGAAGTGCTGGCCGCGCACGGGCTGACCCAGCTGCGCATCGCCGAGACCGAAAAATACGCGCACGTGACTTTCTTCATGAGCGGCGGCCGCGAGGCCCAGGTGGACGGCGAGGACCGCGTGCTGATCCCGTCGCCCAAGGTCGCCACCTACGACCTGCAGCCGGAAATGAACCTTCCCCAGCTCACGGCGCGCCTCACCGACGACATCCGCGCGAAGCGGCACGACGTCATCATCTGCAACGTCGCCAACCCCGACATGGTCGGCCACAGCGGCATCCTGTCCGCCGCGATCAAGGCCGCCGAGGCGGTGGACGATGCGCTGGGCGCGATCCGCGGCGCGCTGCGCGAAGTCGGCGGCGAAATGATCGTCACCGCCGACCACGGCAACGTCGAGATGATGCGCGACCCGGAAACCGGCGAACCGCACACCTCGCACACCGTCGGCCCGGTGCCGATGGTCTACGTCGGCCGCCCCGCCAGCCTGCGCGCCGGCGGCGCCCTCCGCGACCTCGCGCCCACCGTGCTGCACCTGCTCGGGATCACGCCGCCGCCGGAAATGACCGGTCGCTCGCTGGTGACGCTGGCTTGATCCGCCTCGCCGCACTGCTCGCCGCCGCGCTGCTGTCCGCGGCGCCCGCGGCGTTCGGACAGGGCGCGCCCGAGCGCGCGCGCCAGGAGGCCGAGGCGCAGCAGCGCCTGGAAACCTTGCGCAAGCAGATCCGCCAGATCACCACCGAGCAGCGCGAAGTCGACGCCGAACGCGGCGAAGCCACCCGTGAACTGCGCGCCGCCGACGCCACCGTGTCCGAGGCCGTGCGCGCCCTGCGCCGCACCGAGGCCGGCATCGCCACCCAGGAACTCGAGCTGCAGCAGCTCGAGGCGCGCCAGGCCGAACTCGAGGTGGGCCTCGCCGACCAGCGCGAGGCGCTCGCCGCGCTGGTGCGTTCGGCCTACGCGCTCGGCCGCCACGAACAGCTCAAGCTGCTGCTCGCGCAGGACCGCATGAGCGACCTGGCCCGCGTGCTGGCCTACCACCGCTATTTCCAGGCCGACCGCCAGCAGCGCATCACCGGCCTGATGGCCGAGCTGCGCGAACTGGCCGCCGTCGCCCAGCAGATCACCGACCAGCGCCAGATCCTCGAAGCCGCGCGCGCGCAGCAGCAGACCGAACTGGCCGCCCTCGAAGCCCAGCGCGGCGAACGCGCCGGCGTGCTGGCCGCGCTCGAGGCCCGCTTCAAGGACCGGGCCGCGCGCCTGGCCACCCTGGGCCGCGACGAGAAGTCGGTGCTCAGGCTGCTTGAACAGCTGCAGGACGCCGTCGCCGATATCCCGCGCCAGGTGGACGACAACCGCCCCTTCGCCACCCGCCGCGGCCAGCTCGGCCGCCCGTTGGCCGGCAGCGTGCTCGCGGCCTTCGGCGGCCGCCTGCCCGACGGCCGCCCCAGTGACGGCCTGCTGATCGCCGGCACCGCCGGCGCCGAAGTCCGCGCCGCCGCCCCGGGCCGCGTGGCGTATTCGGACTGGCTCAAGGGCTACGGCCTGCTGGTCATCCTCGACCACGGCGACGGCTGGATGAGCCTGTACGCCTTCAACGACGCCCTGCTCAAGGACGTCGGCGACTGGGTCCGCGGCGGCGAGCCGCTGGCCACCGTCGGCAGCTCCGGCGGCCAGGGCCGCCCCGGCCTCTACTTCGAGCTCCGCCGCAACGGCCAGCCCCAGGACCCCAAACCCTGGCTCCGCCCCTGACCCCGCACTCACTGTAGGAGGGACTTCAGTCCCGAAGCTGTTCGCCAAAAAGCATCGGGACTGAAGTCCCTCCCACAGGGAACTGGCGCATAATCAGGCCCATGCGCTCCCACGCCCTCCTGCTGGCCCTCCTGCTCCCCGTCGCTGCTTCCGCCCAGGAGGCCGCGCCCGCCGCGGCGCCCGAGGCGATGCCGCTCGACGAGATCCAGCGCTACGTCGCCGTCTATCGCGCCATCAAGGAAGCCTACGTCGAACCCATCGACGACCAGACCCTGATGAAGGCCGCCCTGCGCGGCCTGCTCGCCGACCTCGACCCGCACAGCGCCTACCTCGAGAAGGAAGACGCCGACGAGCTCACCGAGCAGACCGAAGGCGCCTACTCCGGCGTCGGTGTCGAGATCGAGCAGCGCCCCGACCGCAGCCTGCTGGTGGTCGCGCCGATCGACGGCACCCCGGCCCAGCGCGCCGGCCTGCGCGCGGGCGACGTCATCATCGCCATCGATGGCCAGGCCCTGGCCTCCGAGGGCGCCGACGCCGCCAGCCGCGAGCTGCGCGGCCCCGAGGGCAGCCAGGTCACCGTGACCTACCAGCGCATGGGCGAGCCCGCGCCGCGCGACCTCGTGATCACCCGCGAAACCATCCGCATCACCAGCGTCAGCAGCCGCGTGCTCGAGCCCGGCTACGGCTACCTGCGCATCGCCAACTTCCAGTCCGACACCGGCCCGCAGGTGCTGCGCCAACTGCGCGCGCTCAACGCCAAGTCCGAAGGCGGCCAGCTGGCGGGCCTCGTGCTCGACCTGCGCAGCAACCCGGGCGGCCTGCTCAACGCCGCGGTCGAAGCGGCCGACGCCTTCCTCGACGAGGGCCTGATCGTGCGCACCAAGGGCCGCCTCGTGTATTCCAACGCCAGCTTCCACGCCAAGCCCGGTGACCTGCTCAAGGGCGCGCCCGTGGTCGTGCTGGTGGACGCCGGCACCGCCAGCGCCGCCGAAGTGCTGGCCGGCGCCCTGCGCGACCACCGCCGCGCGCTGCTGATGGGCAGCCGCACCTTCGGCAAGGGCTCGGTGCAGACCGTGGTGCCGCTGGAGAACGGCGATTCGATCAAGATCACCACCGCGCGCTACTACACGCCGCGCGGACGCTCGATCCAGGCCCGCGGCATCCGCCCCGACGAAGTGATCCGCGGCGAAACCAGCCGCGACCTGCGCGAACAGGACCTGCCCGGCCACCTGCGCGGCGACCAGGAAGTGGGCGATGGCTTCGCGCTTGGCGAAGTGATCGAGGGCGACGAGGCCGTCGCCAAGGCGCTGGCGCGCCTCAAGCTGCCGATGCGCTGGAGCGCCGCGCGCCCCGACGCCGCCCGGCACTGATCAGGCGGCGGGCACGCACACCATCAGCAGCGACAGCGGCCGCCCCGTGTCCGGGTGGCAGGGTTCGCGCAGCGCCGCCACGCTGAAGCCCGCCGCCGCGAGCGCGGCATGCCACGACGCGAGCGTGCGGAAATACCAAGGCATCGCCTCCGGAAAAACCTGCGCACCGAAGCCCTCGAAGGTTTCGAGCCGCCAGCCGTCGCGATAAGGCTCGTCACCGCAGGCGCCCCAGGGATGCACCGTCTGCACCACCAGCCGGCCGCCGGGTGCCAGCAGGCCGCGCACGGCCTGCAGCAGGGGCGCCAGGTCTTCGTCCAGCAGCGCGAAGTTGCAGGCCACCGCCTCGAAGCGGCCCAGCGCCGGGGCCGCTTCGGCCAGGTCTTCGTAAGCCATCGCTTCGAAGCGCCCGCCGCCGGCCGCGCGCGCCGCGTCCACCAGCGGCCGCGAGACGTCGATGCCCACTGCCTCGATGCCGCGCGCGCCGAGCGTGCGGCACAGCCAGCCCTCGCCGCAGCCCACGTCAAGCACGCGCGCCGGCGCGCCCTCCATCAGCGCCGCGACCACGGCCTCGTCGGTCGCCAGCCGCCGGCTTTCGATCAGCCCGCCGCGCACCGCCCGGGTCCACGCCTCGGCGTTCCCGAACCAGCTGCGGACGAGACGCTCGCGCGGCATGTCGCGGATCAGGAATGGCCGGGATGGAAGTTGCCTTCCACCTCGGACGTGGGCGCCGCGAACTCGCGGTCGAAGGCGCGGCGGATGCCGGCAAGGGTGTCGGCCGGCGCCACGCCGTACTGCTGCTGCATGGCGTTGGCGATGTGGCGCGCCACGTCGGCGAGCAGGATGCCCCAGCCGGCGGCTTCGTCGCGGCCGCTCTCGTGCCATTTGCCGACGTTGAGCGAGCAGTGCAGGCCGCGCTCGGCGGCCCAGGCGCTGAGCAGCTGCACGGATTTCTCGTCGCGCTGGGCGGCGGGGGGAACGACCAGGGGTTTCATGGCGCATCGGCTCCGAAGGACAGGAGCGCCAAGCGTACTACCGGTGAAGGGCGCCGCGTTACCCCGCGGCCTGCGCCAGCTCGCGCCGCAGGCGGGCATCCACCCACAGGAAACCGAACGGCACCACCGAACACAGCAGCGCCAGCAGCCAGACGCCCACCGACCAGCGCCGCACGTGGCTGACCGCCAGCGACATCACCACGTACGCCAGCCACAGCACGCCGTGCGCCATGCCTACCGGCCACACGAAGTCGTGCCCGAACTGGTACTTGGCCGGCATGGCGATGAACAGCAGCGTGATCAGGGACAGGCCCTCGAGCACGCTGAGCACGCGGAAGACCTTGGGCAGGGTCGTGTTCACGGGTTGCGCTTGCGCTCCCACTGCCACGGCGGCGCCGAGCAGATCTCAGGCAGCGTCTCGTCCAGCTCGAAGAACTGATAGGCGAACTGGCCCGACTCGTAAACCTTCACCAGCACGCGGATCTCGCGTTCGACGTGCGGCACGCCCTCCTGGTCCAGGATCTTCATTCGCTGCATCACGCGCATCGCCTGGCGATCGGCGGTGGGGTTGCCCGTCTCGCGGATGACCGTCGTTTTGCGCGTGTGGCCCTGGTCGGTCAGCGTGGTGTGCAGGCAGACAAAGGCCGGGTTGCGGCCCTTGCCGGGCTTGTCGTTCGTAGGCGTGACGACGCCCCGGGTGGTCAGGACCGCGCCCGAAGTGTCCGGGGTCGCGGTCTTGGACTCCTGCGCGCTTGCGCTCGTGGAGTACAGCAGGACGGCAGTGGCGAGGGCCGTGGCCAGTCGCTGGCGCGACGGGCGGGGAATCATCTTCATCACGTGGGGATCCTGCGGGCGAACGACGCCGGAAACTTACGATGATTCGCGGCGCGGCCGCAAGCTGCGATGCGGGAATTTCACGGCCCGCGCGGCAACTGGGAAAAATTCGCAGGCGGGCCGACTCAGCCCGGGCCGATCGCGTACAGCAGCCCCGCGCCCAACCCCAGCGACGCCACGCCCAACAGCGGCAGGAAGCGCAGCGCCTGCGGCACCGTGCGCTGCGCAAACACCTGGTGCCTGCGCCACGGAACCAGCGCCAGCAACAACGTGGTCCCCACGAGGATCCATCCTGCGAACGTGAAGGCCTGCGGCCAAAGCATCGCGGGCGCGCGAACCAGCAGCGCGGCGCCCACCAGCAGGCGCAGGGCCAGCTCCAGGTAGTGCAGTCGCTCCGAACTCGCATGCCCCAGCAGGAAACGGCGCGCCATGCCGGGCCGCAGCAGCGAACACGTGCCCAGCGCCAACAGATACAGCGCGGTGAGCGCGAGGGTGGCGTAGGCCAGGGTGGCGATCAGGGGTTGCGGCATTGGTCAGGGATGCGCGGCGGAAACGGGCTTCACGGGAATCGGGAGCCACGGATGGCCGCGATCTGGGTGAGCGAGGAAAGGGGCATCGGGGATTCCATGGCGCGCCGGTCTCTTAGTGTTTCGGGGGTTGGTCAACCGGGCTGGACGTCAGACCGAATTGGCCGCCTTGGGAAGGACGAAGTACGCGACATAAAAGGTCATCGGCAGGAAGCTGGCGATCGCGATATTGACGGCGGCCAACAGGGTCACCGCGAAGGTCTTGGTTTCCGTGGGCCGGCGGCTACGCCAGAAGTAAAGCGCCACCAGCACTGACACCACCGCGGCTACGACCATATACAGCGGGTACCGCGGTGCGGCTTCGATAACCGACCGCGTGAACGCCGGCACGCGCGGGCCCAGGTACGTCGGGTCCAGGGGTGAGTAAAGCCCGAGCGCGATGTCCAGGTTGGCTGCACCTGCCGCGAGCGCAGCGAGGCTGACGGCAAAGATCCAGAGGGTAAGGCCGATCCGGATTTTCACCTCAATCTCCGCGTGCGACTACTTGACGGATGCGGGGCATGGATTCTCCTGGCCGGTTGCGCCGGATTCGGGGGGTCCGTCGGAAGGCGACGCGCACGAACCGGCGTCTGGCGATAACGCCCGCCGCCAATGCATATGCACGACCGAATCCTCCTCGTGATCCACCTCGAACCCGAGCCTCGAATACAGCGCCATGGCAGGATTCTCCGGGTAGACCCGCAGCCGGACGCTACGATACCCGCGCGATGCCGCCATCTCCATCGCCTGCATGATGGACCAGGACCCAATGCCCCGCCCACGAAACGCCGGATCGACCTGGAGGTCGCGGATCGCCAGTGCCTCGCCCTCGGGCATCAGCCGGATGAAGCCGCGGCACTGCGAGCCCTCGACGATCGCCAGGTTCTCGAAATCGCGCCAACTCTGGCGGAACCGCTCGGTGTCCCAGGCCACGCCGCGGGTGGCGCGATAGCTCGCCATGCTGTCCCGGCTCATGGACTCGGCGGCCGGGAGCTCGCCGGGCAGGGCAGGGCGCAGCGAGAAACGCGTGGCCGGGCCCGGAGTTGTTTCCTGGTTATCCATCTTCGGTCCGCTCTGTGCATTCCTTGGGCCAGGCGGAGCATAAGGCCCCGCTCGCCTGACGGGAGCAATCAGGCAATACAGCGTACGACCCTTGAGGTGGGCCGGGAAGCGGGTTGTGTCCGCCACGAACAGGCCAAGCGCGATCAGCCCCAAGGGCTGCGCGAGCCAGGCGGCCTAGCCCAAGTGCCGGCTGGAGCGGGATCACCGAGGTTAAGCCAGGCCGAAGCCATCGGCTTGAATGATGGGTTAGGCCGCAGGGCCGCCCGCGTCCACGTTGGGGTAGAACACGAGGGTGCTTCCCTCTTGCAGCGCACCCTCATAGAAGCCAGCAAACCCTCGATACAGGTCCGTGTTTAGAACTTCAACGCGCAGGGTGCCATAACGCATGTTCTCAATTTCGGTGAATCCATACTTGGCACATTCAGCGACAGCTGCGAGGTGCTCGTTTGAGTCCGAGTCCTGGCGTAGGAACAGCATGCACTTATGGGTGGCTCCTGCCTCTGGGTGATTCCACTTGTACTCGCCGTTGCCTGAGTACTTGCCAGTGAAACCATAGATTACGATGACGGTCATTGACCAGCCTAATGCCAAACTTAATCCGCGCCGAAGGCGTCGGCTTGAATGATTAGTCAGGCCTCACGGCCCGTGTTGAAGAACAAGGCGTACACGAACGAAACTGGCCATAGAAACAGGCAGGCCACGAACCAACGCCAGCTGCCCGCGAGATGTGCCCGATACATTCCAAGGAACCAGGTTGCGATGCCGCCTAAAGCTGCAGCTACACACTCAGTCCCCAGTCCATCGCGCGCTCTTGGCCAAGCATCACAAGGGCCGCCAAATATGCAGCGGCAAACAGGAATGGTATGAGCGCGATTTTCGGTATCCGGTTGGGCATCGCAACGAGGCCTAACGCCTAAGTTACGCCGCGCCGGAGCCGTCGGATTGAATGATTGGTCAGACAGCTCGCCCGCGAACCCCAATTGCAATTAATGACACGAATACCACTACTGCCAGTGCCAACCATGCGAAGCCCACATAATCCGCGGGGCCAAGGCCATCTCTACATGCCCCCGCTATGCACAAGCTCAGAACGGATGCAGCGAAGAGCGCGGGCGTAGCAAGCCGACCAAGAATGCCGGAAAAGAACGCAACTTTTTGGGGGATCGTCCTGGTCGTGCGCCCCGCAACGATACCGATAACAAATAATGCCACCACCGCGAAGAGGCTATAGGTCATCCAGTTCATCGGTTATTTCTCCGGTCGTGATGTGGCTGCAGCCTATGGGGTCTAACGCCTTAGTTAAGCCGCGCCGAAGGCGTCGGCTTGAATGATTAGTTAGGCCGGTTCTGGCCCAAAGCAGTCCCCGCAATGCTACGACTGATCGGATTGCTCAGCCAGACGGTGCTGAATTGCCTTGTCGATTCGGTGAACACGCCTCATGGCCTCCTTTCGGACGCGCGGCGTGAGTGCCTGGGCATGCTGCGTCCAATAGGTCTTCCATCGGGAGAGCTCCGTGACATCCATGGATTCGAAGCGCTCCTCGAACTCTTCGAGCTGGCGAAACTTTCCCATATGTTGAGGCCTAACGCCTTAGTTAAGCCGCGCCGAAGGCGTCGGCTTGAATGATTAGTTAGGCCCGCGTGGAGCCACGAAGAACTGCTGATCGATGTCTTGCACCAATTCGTAGACTTCGGACTCTAAGTCTACCCACGACCTGCCGAGATCATCATATAGCGAGAAGGCCGATCCAACAGCCAGTTCCCCTGATCTTGACGCACTAACCAAGCCGCGCAATCGATCAAGTGAGGTCAGCGACAGCTCAGACAACCAGTGCGGTCCCAGCTTGCACTCCTCATCGCAAAGCGGGATTGCGACAGCCAGCACATTCTCCAGGGCTGCCGTAAGTTGCTTTTGCTTCATGAGGCCTAACGCCTGAGCTAAGCGGCGGTGGCCGCGTCAGTCACTTGCGCCAGATATACGGACCGCCGTCCGCTTGAGCGCGTTGTTAGGCCAACGCTAAGCCACGGGCTCTGTGCCGGCAAGTGCGAAGAAGTCGTGGCCCCGGGGCCAGCTGGAGCGGACGCTGGCGATTGGCCGCTCGGATGTCCGACTGCCGCCCGGGTCGATCCGGCTGCCAAGTGCGAGACGCGCGTGGTGGTGAAGCGGGGCCAGCGCGCGCTGATTTAGATGCAGGTGCGGCGAGAGACGCGAGTGGCTGGGCGAGAAACGGACGGCCCAGCGTTACGGGCCTAACGCCTGAGTTAAGCCGCGTCGCGGAGCGACGTCGGCTTGAATGATTGGTTAGGCGGCCAAAATGTTGATGCCGCCGCCAAAGAGCAAGACTGCGAGAAGCAGCGCGCACAGAGCAAGAATAGCCATACACACCTGGTACGCAAATATGCGCCCGGCCCGACGTCCTAGCCGGAATCGCACTGTTGCTCGATAGTCCGAACTGAGCGCGTACTTGAGCGGATTCATCTCGGCAAGCGGCGCTACAACGGCAATCAGCGGATGCTCCATAGATTACGTTGCCCTTGACTGGTACCACCTAACGCCTGAGCTAAGCGGCGGCGGCCGCGGCAATCATTTGCGCCAGATATACGGACCGCCGTCCGCTTGAGCGCGTTGTTAGGCCAACGCTAAGCCACGGGCACGTTGCCGGCAAGTGCGAAGAACTCGTGGCCCCGGGGCGAGCGATACCGGACGCCCGCGATTGGCCGCCCTGGGCAGAGGGCCCTGCGTTGAGACGATCCGGCCCCATAACCCTGGATCCGCAAGGAGGTTGGCCGGGGCCGGCGCGCGCTGCTGTGAACGCATGTGCCGCGAGCAACGCTGGCCGCAGCCGAAGAAACGGAGGGGCGTGCGTGAAGGGCCTAACGCCTAAGTTAAGCCGCGCCGAAGGCGTCGGCTTGAATGATGGGTTAGGCGTCTGCTTCCAGCAGATCGCCCGCTTTCTGATACAAGCCGTCGGAAACCAACGCGGCCGCCTGTGCCGCCATGGCAACATCTGGATCGGACATTGAAGCAAGTTGTGCTTTGGCTATCGCGCCAAGAGCGAGTAACGACTGCTGGAATCTTCGGCGAATCTCTTGGGGCGCGTCTACCGGGCTGGCGTTATCGGCAATCGCGATCGATGTCGGGAGCAGATAGAAGCTAAGCGTCGCCTTGCGCGGATCCACGGACATTGCCGAGACAATGAACGGAACGGCCGCCAACGACGCGGAGTAGACGTCGCCTTGATGGTAAAGCGCGCTCCACAACGAGAACCAGGGTTCGGATTGCCAGTCGGTCTCTGCGGGAAAGCTTCGAATTTCCTCAAGTCGTGCGGGAATGTCCTCTGCCGGACCGTATGCGTGATGCAGCATCTTCCAATCCATGGGCTCCGAAGAAGTCATTGGCTGACGCCTAACGCCTAAGTTAAGCCGCGCCGAAGGCGTCGGCTTGAATGATTAGTTAGGCCCTATCCGCGAGTGACCACGTGGGCCCGCAATTGAACTAGCCAAGGCCAAGCGTAATGTCATACAAGTCGAGAAGCCACTTAAAGAAGCTCTTAGTAGGTGACTTGCCCCGACGCAGCTTATTTACGAACAGCCAGGTCGCAAAAAGCATCAGGACGGCGACGAACACCACGATCAGCAAGCCGATGATGAATGCGACAACGGTGCTCATGGCCTAACGCCTTGAGTTAAGCCGCGCCGAAGGCGTCGGCTTGAATGATTAGTTAGACCCTGCCTAGTGGAAGCACCACTCGCCGGTCGCCTTGCCGTCGCGAACGTGATTGAAGCAGCCAATGGTTTGCCAGGAGCCCTCAATGGAGCACGCCCCTTGTACTACGGCGTCCGGCTTGGAGCCCCATGGGGCTTCACACCAGCCTTGGCATTCCGAGCGATCGCGACACACTTTCCCGCCATCCGAAGTTGGCCATACGCATGTCTGGGTGGTGTAAAGCGCCTGCTCCGCGCGACCGCCCATGGCCTCACAGTCAACGAGTTCCTGGACCGACAAGACAGCCGAAGCTGACCGAGTCGTCGGCTGCGAACAGGCGACGAGACCGAAAACAATGATGAAAGACAGAAGCCTGAGCAAGGTCTAACGCCTTGAGTTAAGCCGCGCCGAAGGCGTCGGCTTGAATGATTAGTTAGGCTGCGGCGGAGCCAGGCCTAGACCCCGAGCAACCATTGAAATTGCCTCGGCAACTGTACCTGCCGTGGCTGGGGCGTGTCTCTCGTCCGTCTCGAACAGGAATGGACACTGACCTCGCGGCGATTCGAGCTGAACCTCGTAAGGGCAGTCGGGGTGACGGAAGAACCAAAGCCCGTAATCGTCTGCGCCTCGGTGGAGAACTCTGAGCTGCTCGTGCAAAAGCTCAGGGTGCGTGCTGGTCAATGTGCGAATGATCTCGTCAATGTCGCGCATCTGCTTTTTCCGCGGCCTAACGCCTGAGTTAAGCCGCCGCCGGCCGGGGACGGTGGCTTGAAACGGATCCGACCCCGGCGGTCGGCTTGAACAATTAGTTAGGGTCGGGACTGTGCGCAAGAAGGACGCGGAAGGGCGACGAGAACGGCTCAAGTATGACTGGCCGGGACGTCTCTTCTCCGTCGCACTGGACCGATACCTGCGCCCCAACATGGTTGGTCGTATGCCTCAGCATGCGTTGGCCGCCTTCTTCGTTGAGATGGACAAGCACGGCAAGCTCGCCTTCCGCGTGAGCTCGATCTGATGCAATTGCCTCTACGTGCTCGCTGCGGACGATGGAGAACGCTCCAGCTTTGCCGGCGGAGTCGACGGGGTGCACGGATAACGGGAAAATCTCCAAAAACCGGGCTAACTGCTCCGCAGTGCCAAGTGTCGGGTCGCTTGCGGCCCCAGCGCACCCAACCGCGAGCAATGTTGCAACGGCTACGGGCGTGCATGAACGAGGCAGCATTTGGGGTCCTAACGCCTTGAGTTAAGCCGCGCCGAAGGCGTCGGCTTGAATGACTAGTCAGCCGCCGGAAGCACGAAGCACCGCTGTTTCAGGCCTCGGAATTCCCGGGAGCAGCAGAGAGTCTAGGTAATTTTGATCATGCCATGCATCCCACGGGCAGTGCCCGTGGTAGGCAGCCAGAAACTCTTGCACGATTGCTGAGCCGACAATCTTGGCCCCGACCCAGGCCATCGAGCGAAACTGCTCGTACGGGGCTTCCTCCGGCAGGAAGAGAACCGGCGCCTTGCTTTTGACCGGCCATGTGCCCTTCTTCAGTAGGTCCGGAGTGACCAGCAAGGCCGCTATGGGCTTTGGCGCGCCGACCAGTTTTCCCTCCGCTGAGACGACTGCGGCTAGGAACAGGCACCCGACTGAATCTAGCGCGTCGGGCTCCAAGCTGAGGACTTGGCCAGTGGCCATAGATCCATCGGGTAGCGGAACCCCAAATATGTCACCCGGTTGGAAAGGCTTGGCCATAAGTTTAGCGGCTAACGCCTAAGTTAAGCCGCGCCGAAGGCGTCGGCTTGAATGACCGGTTAGGCCTAGTCGCCGAGAGGCGGCGGGAAGCCCACGTCTTGGTACACGATCCACTCAGCAAGTTGAGCCTCGGAAATCTGACCTTCTTGGGCATCAAGAGCCATTTGTCGCCACCTCTGAAGTGCCACGAGGCTTTCATCGGGCGAGCGCGAAACCTTCTCGATGGAATCTATACCAATCTGGATGGCATCCAGTAAAGACGATAGGTCTCGAGACCCGGCGACATACTCGCGTCCGGCCGACGTTGTCTTTCTGTACGGAATCCAAGTCCAGAGCATGTCGCACCGAGATGGTTCGAGGCGAGGCCTAACGCCTGAGTTAAGCCGCGCCGCAGGCGTCGGCTTGAATGATTAGTTAGGCCAACGCTAAGCCACGGGCCCTCTGCCGGCAAGTGCGAAGAAGTCGTGGCCTCGGCGGCAAGAGATACCGGACGCCACCGATCGGCCGCCCTGAACCTAGCTGAATGCACTGGAGCGAGCCGGCTGCGACAGCCTGCACCGGCGGGATGGTTTGCCGGGGCCAGCGCGCGCTGCGGTGAACGCATGTGCCGCGAGAAACGCGGGCCGAAGCCTAAGAAACGGAGTGGCGGGCGTGAAGGGCCTAACGCCTGAGTTAAGCCGCGCCGAAGGCGTCGGCTTGAATGATTAGTTAGCCACCAGAGTGGCAGTCGCGACAAGCGATCGCTTCTCAAGCGTAATCGCGTAGTCGCGTTTCTCGACCCCGGAGACATCGAACTGGAGCCGCACAAAGTCGACGCATGCCAAAACCGGCGTGCCTGCCGCGATGGGCGTGAACTTTTCTGCATAGGACAAATGCAGTTGGGCATCGCCGGCCGAGTGTAGGAGCGCAGAGCCATCTATGACCTGTTCGCTCGCGGACTCAGTAACCCATGTCACCACTCGTAAAGTAGATGGCGACAGCCACTCGTGGCGCACATCTCCCATGCCTTTCCAGTCCTCGGGCGGAGCACCGCAGTCCCCTCGCTGAACTGAAAACGTGAGTTGATCTGCGAGTGCAGACCAAGGCGCAAGGCACAGAAGGATGGCGAGAATTGCTTTCATGGCTAACGCCTTGAGTTAAGCCGCGCCGAAGGCGTCGGCTTGAATGATGAGTTAGGCCCTGGCAGCCGCCCAGTGCCTGTCCAGATATCGATGCAACTACCACTCCTTGCCGTCATTGAGGCGTCCAAGGACGGCCGCAGCCTCTCGGTCGCCTGCCGATGCCGCCCTCCCGAGCCAGAATTTAGAACGGATTTGATTCTGTTCTGATGCCTCCCCGTGCGCCCATAGCTCGAACGCGAAGTTGTATTGAGAGACAGGGTCTCCGTTCTCTGCACCAATCTCGAGCCAGTGGAGATATTGCTCTTCATCCGTCTTGAAATAGGTCGCTTGGAGTTGAGCTGCGGCACGCAGATCTCCCGCCAGAGCCTCGTCCTCAGTTCTTGTCAACTCTTGCGCAGCAACGTCAACTTCGTTGAAAACTGCGTTAGCGGCTGGCGCTGCAACGGGGTCGCGAGAGCAGCCCGCGATGAGGATTGCCGTCGCCACGACAAATGAGAACGTAGTCGATCCTTGCGGTGTCTTTCCCAGCATCACGACACTCTCGAAGGCCTAACGCTGGAGCTAAGCGGCCACATCAATCGCGTAGCGATTGATTGGTCCGCTTGAGCGAAATGTTAGGCCGCATGATGCGACTCAAATCGGCGATAAACAACGAACTCAAGTGGAAGAAGCACTTCTGTCGTTGGTCTAGAAAGATGCTGCTCATCAAGCTTCCACGATGAATCGAAGTCGCCAATGCACTCCCCAGCAGCGCACGAGCAGCTTTCTCGGACCTCGTCTGGCGGCTCACCGTCGTACTCGAAGCGAACTCGGATGGTTTGAGATGCGGCATCAGCCTCGATCGAGGCTTGGCGGAGCTGTGGATGAACTTCACCCCAAAGACCCCGGTTTAGGGCGAGAACAAGGCTGATGCGGGAAGGGAAGTCGTTCATGCGGCCTAACGCCTTGAGTTAAGCCGCGCCGAAGGCGTCGGCTTGAATGATTAGTTAGGCATTGCTGCCGATGAACCAGATTGTGACGCCAGCTAACTGAAGGAAGAATGGGTTCTTCGCGACATCCCAATGCAGAATCAAGA
>NZ_DASUDO010000042.1:0-46488 GCF_036275555.1 Arenimonas sp. | reverse complement strand
CCGCGCAGGGCGTCGTTGGCCCCGAGCGCGATCAGCACGACGTCGGGGCGGTGGCGCTTCAGGTCCTCGGGCAGGCGCCGCAGGCCCCCCGCCGTGGTCTCGCCCGAGATGCTTGCGTTCACGACGCGCCAGCCGTGGCTGCGGGCGCGCTCGCCGAGCAGGTGCACCCATCCCTGGTTGGTGGAAAGGCCGTAGGCGGCCGAGAGGCTGTCGCCGAAGACGAGCAGCGTGCGCGCGGCGAAGGCCGGCGCCGCGAGCACCAGCAGCACGGCAGGCAAAACGCAGCGAAGGAAGCGAAGAAGACGAGATGAACGCACTGAGGGATTCAAGGCAGGAGCAGGCGGATTCGAGCCCGGCAAGCCCCATTGTGCGGGCAGAGGCGCTCACCAAACAAGTCGCCACGCCGGACCACGAGCTCACGATCCTCAAGGCCGCCACCTTCGAGGTGCGCGCGGGCGAGGCGGTGGCGATCCTCGGGCCTTCCGGCTCGGGCAAGTCCACGCTGCTGGGGCTGCTCGCGGGGCTGGATTCGCCCAGCTCGGGCAGCGTGCGGATCGGCGGCCAGGACCTCTTCTCGCTCTCCGAGGACGGGCGCGCGAAGCTGCGCGGGCAGATGGTGGGCTTCGTGTTCCAGTCCTTCCAGCTCATGCCGGCGCTCACCGCGCTGGAGAACGTGATGCTGCCGCTCGAGCTCGCGGGCGGCGCCGGCGCCCGCGCCCGCGCGCGCGCCGTGCTGGAGCGCGTGGGCCTCGCCGAGCGCCTCGGCCACTACCCGCGCCAGCTCTCCGGCGGCGAGCAGCAGCGCGTGGCGCTGGCCCGCGCGTTCGTCACGCGCCCGGCGGTGCTGTTCGCCGACGAACCCACGGGCAACCTCGACACCACCACCGGCCAGGCCATCGTCGAACTGCTGTTCAAGCTCAACCGCGATTCCGGCACCACCCTGGTCCTGGTCACCCACGACGAGCGCCTGGCCGCGCGCTGCGGCCGCATCCTGCGCCTGGACGGCGGCCGGCTGGTGACGGCATGAACCGGATCGCACTGGCCTGGCGCCAGCTCCGCCGCGACCTGGCCTCGGGCGACGTCCGCATCCTGCTGGCCGCGCTGGTGCTGGCGGTGATGGCCGTGACCTCGGTGAGCTTCATCACCGACCGCGCCGAACGTGCGCTGGCGCTCGAGGCGAACCGGCTCCTGGGTGGCGACGCCGTCGTGCGCAGCGATTCGCCGATCGAGGGCGACCTGCGGGACGCCGCCGCCGCGCCCGGCCTCACGCTGACCGAGACGCTCAGCTTTCCCAGCATGGTGCGCGCCGGCGACGCCCTGCGCCTGGGCGAAATGAAGGCGCTGGGCGAGGGCTTCCCGCTGCGCGGGACGTTCCGCCTGCTGGATCCCGCGACGGGCGGTGAGCGCGACGCCGAAGGCATTCCCGCGCCCGGTACGCTGTGGCTGAGCCGCGCCGGCGCCGACCAGCTCGGGGCGAAGGTGGGCGACACCATCGGCGTGGGCAACAGCGAACTGACGCTGGCGGCCCTGGTCGTGCAGGAACCCGACGCCGCGCTGGACTATTTCAATACCGCGCCGCGCGTGTTCCTCAATCTGTCCGATGTGCCCGCCACCGGCCTGGTGCAGGAGGGCAGCCGCATCGGCTACCGCCTGGTCGTGGCGGGTGACTCCGGCGCGGTCGAGAAGTTCACCAACTTCGCGCGCGACAACCTGGGCCGCGGCCAGCGGCTGGAAACCGCCGGCGACGCGCGGCCGGAGATACGCCGCGCGCTGGATCGCGCCGATCGCTTCCTGGGACTGGCGGCGCTGGTGTCGGTGGTGCTCGCCGCGGTGGCGGTGGCCATGGCGGCGCGCCGCCACAGCGCGCGCCACCTGCAGGGTTCGGCCGTCATGCGCTGCCTCGGCGCCAGCCAGGGCACGCTGGTGGCGATCCACGCCGGCGAGCTGCTGCTGCTCGGGATGATGGGTTGCGCGCTAGGCGTGGCGCTGGCGTTCGGCCTGCAGTGGGTGGTGGCCGACTGGCTGATGGCGGCGCTCAAACTCTCGATTCCGGGCGCCGGCTGGCGGCCGGTGCTGGAAGGCTTCGGCGTCGGCCTGACCGTGCTGCTGGCCTTCGGCGTGCCGCCGGTGCTGGCCCTGCGCCGCGTGCCGGCCCTGCGCGTGCTGCGCCGCGACCTCGACCCGACCGAGCCCAGCGCCGTGCTGGTGGCGCTGGCCGGCCTGGGCGGGCTGGCGCTGCTGCTCTGGTGGAAGGCCGGCTCGGCCGAAGTGGGTACCGCGATGCTGCTTGGCATCCTCGGCACGCTGGCGGTGCTGGCGGGCCTGGCCTGGACGCTGATCGCCGTGCTCAAGCGCGTGCGCTCGCGCCTGCGCGGGCCCTGGCGCTACGGCCTGGCCAACGTCAGCCGGCGCGCCGGCGCAAGCATCGCGCAGGTGTCGGCGCTGGGACTGGGCCTGATGGCGCTGCTGCTGCTGACCTTCGTGCGCACCGACCTGCTCGACCGCTGGCGCAACGCGCTGCCGGCCGATGCGCCCAACCGCTTCATCGTCAACGTGCAGCCCGACCAGGTCGCGCCGGTGCGCGAGTTCCTGGCCGCGCAGGGCGTGGTCGATCCGGTGCTGTACCCGATGATCCGCGCCCGCCTGCTGGAGGTGAATGGCAAGGCGGTGACCGGCGACAGCTTCCCCGAGGAGCAGGGCCGCGCCCGGCGCATGGCCGAGCGCGAGTTCAACCTCTCGCAGGTCGATTCGCTGCGCGCCGACAACGAAGTGACCGCCGGCCAGTTCTGGACCGGCGTACCGGCCTCGCCCGAGCTTTCGGTGGAGGAGGAGTTCGCGCAGACGCTGGGCTGGAAGCTCGGCGACGAGGTCAGCTTCGACATCGCCGGCTCGCGCTTCAGCGGCCGCGTGACCAGCCTGCGCAAGGTGGACTGGGAGAGCTTCCGCCCGAACTTCTTCGTGGTGGCCTCGCCGGGCTCGCTCGATGGTTTCTCGGGCAGCCACATCACGGCGGTGAAAGTGCCGGCCGAGCGCACCCGCTTCACCGCCGAGCTGGTCGCGGCGTATCCGAACCTGTCGGTGGTGGACGTGGACGCGGTGCTGGACCAGGTGCGCGGCACGGTGGAACAGGTCTCGACGGTGGTCGAGGCGGTGTTCTATTTCTCGCTGGCGGCCGGCGTGCTGGTGCTGCTGGCGGCGGTGAGCGCCAGCCAGGACGAGCGCCTGCTCGAGGGCGGGGTGATGCGGGTGCTCGGCGGCAGCCGGCGCCAGCTGCGCTGGGCCCAGGTCTCGGAATTCAGCGCGATCGGCCTGCTGTCGGGGCTGGTGGCGGCGATCGCGGCGACGGTGCTGGCCGGCGTCATCGCCGACCTGGCCTTCGACCTGCCGTGGACGGCGAACCCGAGGCTGGCGGCCACGGGCGCGATCATCGGCACGCTGGCGGCGCTGGCCGCCGGCCTGTTCGCCACCCGCGGCGTGGTCAACACGCCGCCGTCGGTGACGCTGCGGGAGCTGCAGGGCTAACCGGTCAGTCGAGCCAGAGCGCCAGGCCGAAGACGCCGAGCATCGTGAACGCGAGCGCCACCTTCAGGGCGGCGCCCAGCGCCAGCCCGACCCAGGTGCCGAAGCCGACCCGGGAGGCATCGCGCCATTCCTTGCCGTTTGACATCTCGCCCATCGCCGCGCCCAGGAAGGGCCCGGCGACCAGGCCCGGCAAGCCGAAGAAGATGCCGACCACGCCGCCCAGGCCTGCGCCCCACAGCGCCTTGTTCGAGGCGCCCACGCGTTTGGCGCCGACCACGCTGGACAGCAGGTCCACGGCGATCGACAGCACCACCAGCACGCCCAGCACCACCAGCGTAAGCACGCCGATGCGCTGGAAGTCGTCCGTCCAGGCCGCGAGCAGCATGCCGGCGAACATCACCGGCAATCCCGGCAATACCGGCAGCACCGTGCCCAGCAGCCCGATCAGGATCAGCGCGCCGGCAACGAGGTAGTACGCAGTCTGGGTATCCATGCGCGGAGCATACCGCGTGGCGGGGTTTCCTGTGGCAAATGCGTTTTGAACGCGGATCAGAGCGGATGGGCGCGGATAAACGCGGATAGGGCAGAAACAATTAAGGGGTTGGTCACGCGAGTAGCTTTTGTCCGGCGAGAAGACTCACAAAATTTTCTTCCGCTCTATCCGCACTTATCCGCGTTGATCCGCTCTGATCCGCGTTCATAGCGTTTCAACTTGTTTCCCGCATGCCCCAAAAGAAACGACCCGCCACGGGGGCGGGTCGTTGGGCTGCCGTTGGAGGGAGGGATTACTCCGGCAGGATGACGGTGTCGATGACGTGGATGACGCCGTTGCTGGCGCCGATGTCGGTCGCGGTGACGGTGGCCTCGTCGATCTTGACGGTGCTGCCGGCCACGGTGACGTCGGCGGCGGCGCCGTTGACGGTGGTGGCGGTGTCGAGCTTGACCACGTCGGCCGCGGTCACCTTGCCGGCGACCACGTGGTAGGTGAGGATCGCGACCAGCTGGTCCTTGTTCTCGGGCTTGAGCAGGTTCTCGAGCGTGCCCGCCGGCAGCTTGGCGAAGGCGTCATCGGTCGGCGCGAACACGGTGAACGGACCTTCGCCGCTCAGGGTCTCGACCAGGCCCGCGGCCTTGACGGCGGCGACCAGGGTCTCGAAGTCCGCGTTCGACGCGGCGACGTCAACGATGGTGCCGGCCGGCTTGGCCTTGCCTTCGCTGTGGTGGCCCGCGAAAGCGGGGGTGGCAACGACGGCGGTCATCATCGCGACGAGCAGGCTCTTGCGGAAAATATTCATCGTGGGCTCCATGGAATGGGGTGGGGTGCCTGGGGCACGGGGCCACGATGCAACGCGGGCCGTCGCGACGGCGTGCGCGGCGCGTCAATGGCGCGTTGTTTCCACGTGCAGGGGAAGTGATTGCCGCCGGGCGGTGGCGGGTTCGGCCCTGCCAGCCGCGGGGCTCAGCCGATATGCTTCGCGCGGCGACAACAAAGGTGGATGGAATGCAGATCGAAGAACGCCGGATCGCGGCCAGCGACGGCCACGTTGCGCACCTGCGCGTGCACCACGCCCGGGCCGGCGCGCCCGGGCTGCTGTGGTTGCCCGCGCTGGGCGTGCCGGCCAACAAGTACGACGCGTTCGGCCAGGCGTTGGCGCGGCGCGGCATCCGCTGCGCCGTGCACGAATGGCGCGGCAACGGCAGCAGCTCGCTGCGCGCCGGGCGGGGCAGCGACTGGGGCTATCGCGAACTGCTGCAGCACGACCTGCCCGCCAGCATCGCGGCACTGGAGCCGGGCGAGTGGCGTTTCGGCGGCCACAGCCTGGGCGGGCAACTGGCGGCGATGGCGGCGGCGCGACAGCCGTCGGCTTGCCGCGGACTGGTGCTGGCCGCCACGGGCGTGCCGGACACCCGCACCTTCCGCGGCCGGCAGCGCCTGGGCATATCGCTGTTCGCGCGCAGCATTCCGCTGGTCACCGCCCTGGCGGGCTATTACCCGGGCCATCGCCTCCGGTTCGCCGGCCAGGAGGCCGGGCGCCTGATGCGGGACTGGGCCGCCACCGTGCGCAGCGGCCGCTACGCGGATTACGGCGACGGCGAAGCGATGGACGCGATGCTGGCGCGGCTGGCGCTGCCGACGCTGGGCCTGCGCTTCAGCGACGACTGGCTGGTGCCGGACGCCTCGCTGCGCGCCCTGGTCGCCAAGCTTGGCGAGGGCGAGCACCGTGATGAAGTGTTCGACGCGGCGCGGCTGGGCGAGAGGCCCGACCACTTCCGCTGGATGCGGCAGCCCGAGGCCCCGGCGGCCGCCATCGCCGACTGGATTGGCCTCAGCCCTTGAAGTCGCGGTGGCAGGCCTGGCAGCCCGAACCCACGCGGTCGATCACGACGCGGGCGGCGGCACAGTCCGCCGGCGGCGCCGCCAGCGCGGCATCGAGCGCCGCGCGCAGCTCGCTGGCGTGGCCGATGAAACGATCGTCATCGGCCGTCGGCAGGAAGGCGGGTTCGAGGTCATTGCCCAGGAAGCGCAGCGTCTGCAGGCGCGGCGTGAGGTCGGCGCTGGTGCAGCGGTTCTGCTTGAGCGACTGGTCCAGGCCCTTCATCTGGGCGGACATCACGGCCATCACGCCGTTGGGGTAGGCGGTGCCCTGGCGCAGGGCATTGAGCAGGATCAGGGTGCACAGGGCGCCGACCAGCAGGCCGATGACGCCGACGATCAGGGAACGCATGGGCTGCTCCGGAAGTAAGCCGCCGCGAAGATATCACGGCGACTTACCCGGGCAAGCCGGTCAGCGCAGGGCGGAGATGCGGTTGCCGTCGACGCGGACGTAGGCGCCTTCACGGATGTCGGCCGGCAGGCGGTTGGTGTTGATGACGACGCGGCGGCCGTCGTCCATGCGCACGTGCACGTCGAAGGTTTCCTCGTTCACCTTGTTCTCGATGGCATTGCCGGCGACGGCGCCGGCGACTGCGCCGGCCACGGTGGCGGTGTTCCGCTTGCCGTCGCTGCCGTGCTTGGGGATCTCCCGGGCGGCGACGGCGCCGACCAGGCCGCCGAGCACGGCGCCGGTGCGGCTGTTCTCGCGCACGCCGTAGACCTGCTCGATGCGCTCGACGCGGCCGCAGTCGTAGCAGCGCTGCGGCTGGGAGTAACCGTAGCCGCGGTCGTTGTAGCCATAGCCGCTGTTGCGCGGGGCCGTGGAGCAGGCCGCCAGGCCGGCGGTGGCGAGGGTGGCGACGATCAACAGGTGGCTCTTCATGGCGATTTCCTCGGGTGGGACACTCGGGGCCGACGCTAGCCCCGGCCGCCTGAACGGCCCCCGACCCGGACCGCCGGGGCTGAAGCGCGGTTCATCGGTGCGGCCGTGCCCTAAAATGCCGGCATGACACAAACCTCCCAGCGATTCGCCGGCATCGACCGGCTGTACGGACGCGGCGCCGCCGAGCGGCTGGCTGCGGCCCAGGCCTGCGTCGTCGGGCTGGGCGGGGTCGGCTCCTGGGCAGTGGAGGCACTGGCGCGCAGCGGCGTCGGCCGGCTGGTGCTGATCGACGCCGACGAGGTCTGCGTCAGCAACACCAACCGCCAGCTGCACGCGCTCGACGGCCAGTTCGGCCGCGGCAAGGGCGAGGTGCTGGCCGAGCGCTGCCGGGCCATCAACCCGGATATCCGGGTCGAGGTGGTGCAGGAATTCCTGTTGCCCGCCAACCTCGAGGCGCTGCTCGACCGCGGCCATGACGTGGTGCTCGACGCCTGCGACAGCTTCCGCAGCAAGCTCGAGATGATCGCCTGGTGCCGGCGCCGCAAGCTCCCGATCGTGGTGTGCGGCTCCGCGGGCGGGCGCACCGATCCGACCCTGGTGCGCGTGCGCGACCTTTCGCGCACCGAGCAGGACGCGCTGCTCGCGCTGGTGCGCAAGCAGCTGCGCGCCGGCTTCAAGTTCCCGCGCAACCCCGATCGCTACTTCGGCGTGCCGGCGGTGTACTCGCTGGAGAACGTGAAGTACCCGCAGTTCGACGGCAGCGTCTGCGGCGTGCGGCCGAAGTTGGGCGCCGACGAATCGCTCAAGCTCGACTGCGGCGCCGGGCTCGGCGCGGCCACCCACGTCACCGGCAGCTTCGGCTTCGCGATGGCGGGCAAGGCGATCGAGCTGCTGCTCAAGCCGCGGCCGGCCGCCTGACGAACAGCTTGCGCGCGTTGGCGGTGGTCGCCGCGGCGATGGCCTCCGGCGATCCACCGCGCAGCTGCGCCACCACCGCCAGCACCTCCGGCAGGTAGGCCGGCTCGTTGCGCTCGCCGCGGTGGCCGGCGCCGGGCTGGTCGGGTGCATCGGTCTCCAGCAGCAGGAACTCGATCGGCATGCTGGCCACCGTGCGCCGCAGCCGCTGGGCGCGTTCGAAGGTGACCGGGCCGCCGATGCCGAGATGGAAGCCAAGGTCGAACAGCTGCCGCGCCTGCTCCTCGCTGCCCGACCAGCTGTGCACCACGCCGCGCAGGCCGCCGGTCCGGTGCAGGCGGGTGATCACCTCGTCCACGGCGCGGCGCGCGTGCAGCACCACCGGCAGGTCGAATTCGCGGGCCAGGTCCAGCTGGGCCTGGAAGAAATGGCGCTGGCGCTCCGGATCCAGCCCTTCGACGAAGTAATCCAGCCCGCACTCGCCGACGGCGGCCGGGCGCTCGGTCGCGAGCCAGTCGGCCAGTTCATCGAGGTGTTCGTCGCGGTGCTGGTCCAGGTACATCGGATGCAGGCCGTAGGCGGGCAGCAGCCCCGGGTCCAGGGCGCAGGCATCGCGCAGGGCGGGCCAGGCCGCGCGGGACACGGCGGGCACCAGCTGCCACTGCACGCCGGCCGCGCGGGCCCGCGCCACCACCGCCGGCCGGTCCGGATCGAACTCCGGGGCGTCGAGGTGGCAGTGGCTGTCGTAAAGCGCGCTCATTCCCGGCGCGATTCGCCTTCGATCGGTTCGCGCGGGGTCGGCGGCGGCTCGCTGCGTTTCCAGTTCGCCAGCACCAGGGTCGCGAGCGCGGTGATGACCTCGTCCATGAAAGGCACGGGATCGGGCAGCAGCCAGCTCAGCACCATCAGCGCCAGCGTCACCTTGAACAGGGTAGGGAAGCGCAACCGGCTGGCGAAGCCGACCACGGGTCCGGTCATGGGGTGCGGCATGCTGGCCTCCTTTGACGATCCTTGCCGCGAAATTAACACGGCGCGGTGGGTAATCTTGGCTTGTGCCGCCGTTCAGGCTGGGGCGACCAACCTTGGGCCCGAGCGACGGACCCTGCCGCCGCCGAGAGAGGACATGACCATGAACAAGACCGTATTGGCTGCCGTGGCCGGCATGCTGGCCGCCGGTGGCGCCATCGCCGCCTACCAGACCTTCGCGACGCCTTATGCGGACGTCGTGTCGTCCACCCCCATCATCGAGAAGGAGCCGATCTACGGCGACGTGGTGTCCAGCACCGCCGTCACCGAGATGCGCACCGGCTCGCGCCAGGTCTGCGAGGACGTGGCGGTCGAGAAGCGCCGCGAGGAGCGCTTCGGCGACAAGGACGGCATGGTGGTGGGCGCCGTGGTCGGCGGCCTGCTGGGCAACCAGGTGGGCGGCGGCGACGGCAAGAAGCTGGCCACCGTCGCCGGTGCCGTGGGCGGCGCCTTCGCCGGCCGCGAGATCGACCGCCGCCACACCGGCGGCCAGAGGTACACCGAGGTTGAGCAGCAGTGCCGCACCGTCACCGAGCCGCGCGAGGAAGTGATCGGCTACGACGTGCAGTATCGCCGCGACGGCGAGGTGGCCACGACCCGCGTCGACGAGAAGCCGGGCGCCCAGATCCTGCTCGGCGAGCGCGACAAGGTCGTCGGCTACGACGTCACCTGGGAGTACGAGGGCCAGACCGGCAGCCTCGTGATGGACGAGGACCCGGGCAAGCGCCTGCCGATCAAGGACGGCGTGATCGCGGTCCGCTCGGCCGATACGCCGCCGCAGGGTTGATTCCTTCACCCCGATGAACCCCGGAAGGGCCGGCCATGCCGGCCCTTCCGCGTTGACGGGCTGCCTTATGGCCGCCGGGCGGGCTAAAATGCCGGACTTTCCCCGCCGACCGCAGACCGCCCCATGGCCCTGAATCCGACCGACCTGTTCGACATCCGCAGCCTGCTCTCCGAAGAGGAGCGCATGATCCAGGACAGCGTCGCCCGCTTCACCGACGAGCGCGTGCTGCCGATCATCGGCGACTGCTTCGACCAGGGCCGCTTCCCGTCCGAGCTGGTACCCGAGATCGCGGCCATGGGCCTGTTCGGCTCCTCCCTGCCCGAGAAGTACGGCTGCGCCGGCCTCAACGCCGTCAGCTACGGCCTGATCTGCCAGGAACTCGAGCGCGGCGACAGCGGCATCCGCAGCTTCGTCTCGGTGCAGAGCTCGCTGTGCATGTACCCGATCTACGCCTACGGCTCGGAAGAGCAGCGCCAGCAGTACCTGCCGGGCATGGCCCGCGGCGAGATCATCGGCTGCTTCGGCCTGACCGAGCCGCACGGCGGCTCCGACCCGGGCAACATGAAGACCACCGCCAAGCGCGACGGCGGCGACTGGATCATCAACGGCGCCAAGATGTGGATCACCAACGGCTCCATCGCCGACATCGCGATCGTCTGGGCGATGACCGACGAGGGCATCCAGGGCTTCATCGTCCCGAAGGGCACCAAGGGCTTCGACACCCAGGTCGTGCACAAGAAGATGAGCCTGCGCGCCTCGGTCACCTCGGCGCTGTTCTTCGACGGCGTGCGCGTGCCCGACAGCCAGCGCCTGCCGAACGTGAAGGGCCTCAAGGGCCCGCTGGGCTGCCTGAGCCAGGCCCGCTACGGCATCACCTGGGGCCCGATCGGCGCCGCCATCGCCAGCTACACCTCGGCGCTGGAGTACTCCAAGACCCGCATCCTGTTCAATCGCCCGATCGCGGCCACCCAGGCGGTGCAGCTCAAGCTCGCCGACATGGCCCGCCGCATCACGCTGGCGCAGCTGCTCAGCCTGCAGCTCGGCCGCCTGAAGGATTCGGGCAACCTGCAGCATTCGCAGGTGTCGCTGGCCAAGTGGAACAACTGCCGCATGGCGCTCGACATCTCGCGCGAGGCGCGCGACATCCTCGGCGGCGCCGGCATCACCACCGAGCACCCGCCGATCCGCCACGCCCTAAACCTCGAGTCGGTCATTACCTACGAAGGCACCGAGACCGTGCACCAGCTGGTGATCGGCCGCGAAGTCACCGGCATCAACGCGTTCTGACCCGCGAACTTCCGAGCCCTTCATGTCCGCAGCCACCCCGCTGATCCCCGCCCGCCACAAGGACGTCAATCGCGCGAAAGTCTGCGATGACAACTTCATCGAGTTCGTGTCGGGCTGGAGCGGGCGGCCGGAGCCGCGCCCGGCGCCGCACGAGCCGGTGCTGGAGGGCAGCGCCTGCACGGCGGAGGATTTCCTGGCGCTGTTCGACTCGCAGCTGGTCTCGCGCCACCTCGACCTGATGGCGCGCGTGCTGCGCGTGCAGCAGAAGGTGTTCTACACCATCGGTTCCTCGGGCCACGAGGGCAATGCCATGGTCGCGCGGCTGACGCGCCACACCGATCCCGCCTTCCTGCACTACCGTTCCGGCGGCTTCATGGCCGAGCGCTTCCGCAAGCTGCCGGGCATGGACCCGATCATGGATTCGGCGCTGAGCTTCGCGGCCAGCAGCGAGGACCCGATTTCCGGTGGCCGGCACAAGGTCTGGGGCAGCAAGCCGCTGTGGGTGCTGCCGCAGACGTCCACGATCGCCTCGCACCTGCCCAAGGCGCTGGGCACGGCGATCGCCATCGAGCAGGCGCGCCGCATGGGCCACGCGCTGCCGATCCCCGAAGACTCGATCACGATCTGCTCCTTCGGCGACGCTTCCAGCAACCACGCCAGCGCCCAGACCGCGTTCAACACCGCGCAGTGGACCGCCTACCAGAAGCTGCCGGCGCCGGTGCTGTACGTGTGCGAGGACAACGGCATCGGCATCTCGGTGAAGACGCCGGGCGGCTGGATCGCCAACGCCTTCCGGAACCGCGAAGGCCTGGACTACTTCTACGCCGACGGCCTCGACATCGCCGAAGGCTATGGCCAGGTGCAGGCCGCGGTGGAGCACTGCCGCCGCACGCGCCGCCCGACCTTCCTGCACCTGCGCACCACCCGCATCATGGGCCACGCTGGCACCGACTTCGAGATCGAGTGGCGCAGCTTCGAGGAGCTGATGGCGGTGGAAGCCACCGACCCGCTGCTGCGCTCGGCGGAAATCGCGCTGCAGTCGGGCCTGATGTCGAAGGACGAGGTGCTGACCAAGTACGAGGACACCCGCAAGCGCTGCTTCGCCGCCGCCGAGGAGGCCGACCGCCGGCCCAAGCTCGACGACCTGGCCGAAGTGATGCGGCCGCTGGCACCGTTCACGCCGGACAGGGTGATGGCCGAGGCCACCCGCGACGACTTCGCCGACAAGCGCCTGGCCGTGTTCGGCAGCGAGGCCAAGCTGCCCGAGAACCAGCCGCCGCGCCACCTGGCGATCCAGATCAACAACGCGCTGCACGACCTGTTCTGCAAGTACCCCGAGGCCCTGCTGTTCGGCGAGGACGTGGCGCAGAAGGGCGGCGTGTACACGGTCACCAAGGGCCTGCACAAGGCGTTCAAGAACGCCCGCGTGTTCAACACGCTGCTGGACGAAACCATGATCCTGGGCCTGGCCCAGGGCTATGCCAACGTCGGCATGCTGCCGATGCCCGAGATCCAGTACCTGGCCTATTTCCACAACGCCTGCGACCAGATCCGCGGCGAGGCCTGCTCGCTGCAGTTCTTCTCCAACGGCCAGTACCGCAACCCGATGGTGATGCGCATCGCCTCGCTGGGCTACCAGCGCGGCTTCGGCGGCCACTTCCACAACGACAACTCGATCACGGCCCTGCGCGACATCCCGGGCCTGGTGGTCGGCTGCCCCAGTCGCGGCGACGACGCCGTGGCCATGCTGCGCACGATGATGGCGCTGGCCAAGGTGGACGGCCGCGTCTGCGCCTACCTCGAGCCGATCGCGCTGTACATGACCAAGGACCTCTACGAGGCCGGCGACGGCCAGTGGCTCACCAGCTATCCGCCGAACGGCGAGGCGATGGTGCTGGGCGAGGAGCGCGTGTATTTCCCCGAGGCCCGCGACCTGGTGATCTTCAGCTTCGGCAATGGCCTGCCGATGAGCCTGCGCGCCGCGCGGGACATCGAAAAGAACCACGGCTGGAAGGTGAGGGTGGTGGACCTGCGCTGGCTGCAGCCGCTCAACGCGGAGGCGATCGCGCGCCACGCCGGCGAGTGCGCCCGCATCCTGGTCGTCGACGAGGGCCGCAAGTCGGCCGGCGTGGGCGAGGGCGTGATCACCGCGGTGGTCGAGTCCGGCCACGGCGCCAAGCCACTGCGCCGGGTGGTGGGTGCCGACACCTACACGCCGCTGGCGGGCGCCGCCTTCCTGGTCATTCCGAGCGAAGCCGACATCGTGGCGATGGCCGCCGAACTGGCCTGAGCCCGTTAAACCGGGGCATGAATGACGCCCCCGTTGGCTTCGCCTAGACTCGCCGCATGAGCCCGTCCCGGCCCCAGACCATCCTGTTCGCCGACGTCAGCGGCAGCACGCGGCTGTTCGAGAACAAGGGCGACCAGGAGGCGCGGCGCCTGATCGCCGCGGTGCTCGAGGCGCTGACCCAGGTCTGCCGGCAGCACGGCGGCCGGGTCATCAAGACCATCGGCGACGAGATCATGTGCACCTTCCCGGCGGCGCTCAACGGCGTGCTGGCGGCCTGCGACATGCAGCGCCGGATGGGCCGCGACATCGACTTCGTGCGCGACAACCTCGCGGTGCGCATCGGCCTGCACCACGGCGACGCGCTGGAGGAAGAGGACGGCGACGTCTATGGCGACGCCGTGAACACCGCGGCGCGGATGGCCTCGCTGGCCAAACGCGAGCAGATCGTCACCACCGCGGCGACGTACGACAGCCTGTCGGGCAAGGTCCCGGAAGCGCGCGGCCTGGGCAAGGCGCGGGTCAGCGGCAAGCTGCTGCCGATCTCGATCGTGGACCTGGTCTGGCAGGAAGACACCTCCGGCATGACCATGGTGCAGTCGGCGGTGCGCGGCGGCGACGCGGCGCAGGCCGGCGAGGTGCTGCGGCTGCGGCATCGCGGCCAGGTGGTCGAGCTGCGGCCCGATTCCGAGCCCTTCAGCATGGGCCGCGAGCCCGCCAACCACCTGCAGGTCGAGGCCGACTGGGTCAGCCGCACGCACGCGATGATCGAGTACAAGCGCGGCCATTTCATGCTTGCCGACCGCTCCACCAACGGCACCTACGTGCGCATCGGCGACGACGACGAGCTCAAGGTCCACCGCGACGAGCTGCACCTGCGCAAGTCCGGCACGATCAGCCTGGGGCAGGCGGTCGCCGTGAACACCGGCGACATCATCCACTACGAAACCGCCTGAGCGCCGGCCACCGGACGCGCCAAAAAAATGTAGGAGGGGCTTCAGCCCCGAAGCTTTCCGGCGAAAAGCTTCGGGGCTGAAGCCCCTCCTACAGGTTCCGCAGCCCGCGCTCAGTCGTCGGCTTCGACCTGGATGCCGCCGGTGATCTCGGGCTCCACGTCTTCCTCGACCGCCGGTTCGGCGGCCCGCGGCATCGGCTTGTAACCGAACACGCCGCGCAGCAGGTTCTCGCTGCCCGCGTATTCGGCGGCGTTGGTGGCGACGAACTGGCTGGCGCCGAGCTCGACCAGCACCTCGTACAGGGTGTCGTCCTCGTGCAGCTTCAGCATCGCGTCGGCCACCGCCTGGCGCACGTCGGACGGCACGGTGCCGCCGGCGCTGAGGGCTCGGCCGGTGAACTCGCGCGAATCGGACACCGACACCAGGTTCGGATACAGCTGGGCGATGTAGTTGGGCACCATCGCGGCTTCGGTTTCCTGCGAGAACACCATCTCGACGCCGTCGCGCCAGTTCGCCGCCACCGACATGATCTCGGGCTGGGCGATCGGGTTCTTGTACAGGTCGCCCAGCAGCAGGTAGCCCATGCTCGGCGCCGGCATGCTGACCACGCGGTAGCCGATCAGGCCGCGCGAGCCACCCTCGGCGACCGAGGCGTCGGCCATCAGCGAATAGCGCGTGCTTTCAGCCACCCGCACCAGCGGCGTGAAACCGAGGCGGTTGACGCGGTAGTCGGTGAAGTGGGCTTCCTCGAACGCGAAGTCGGTCTTCGAGCCCGAGCGCAGGTCGCGCCAGTAAACGTGGTAATTGGTGGCGGCCTTGAGGCGGAAGGTGTGGCCGGTGCTCTTGGAGAGGTAATCAAGCAGCGGCTTGTAGACCTGCTCGGCCTGGGCCGGCGGGTAGTTGGGTTCGACCGCGAGGATGTAGTCGGCGGCGAGCGCCGGCATCGCGGCCAGTGAAAAAACGAAGGCGGCAAGGCCCTTTTTAAGCATCATGTGGTGTTCCTCCCTGTGCCCGCGGTATAGCAGACATCCCGGGCTTTGGCCAATGCTGGCGCGGGTTTCAGGGCTGCCGCGCAAGGCCTTCGTTCAGCCCCGTGAGCTGGCACGGGCGGCCTTCGACGGTCAGCGGCGGGTGCTCACCGGCGGTGAGCACCGCCAGGCCTTCACGGCCGTCCGCGGTGGTGCACACGACGGTGCCGACGGCCGCCTCGGCGGCCTTCACGGCCTGCCCGGACGCCAGGCCCTCGCCGAGGATGCGAACCAGTTCACGCTTTGCCTGGCCGAGGTAGTGGGTGCGGGCGACGATTTCCTGCCCCGGGTAGCAGCCTTTCCTGAGGCTGAAAGCGGCCAGTCGTCCCAGCGACAGCATCTGCGGGGTCCACGCTTCGCGCTGGTCTTCAGGCAGGCGGGGCAGGCCGTAGGCGAGATCGGTGGCTCGCCAGCGCTGTTCCAGCGCCACGTCGGCGGGGGCCAGCGCCGGATCGCCCTGCGGGAGCAGCCACAGCGTGCGCGGCTGCGCCGGATCCCCGAGGTCCAGCGCCAGCGGCGGCGTGGGCCCCCCGTCGAAACGATCCGGGGCCGGAGTGGCATGGTGCGGGCCCGCGGCTACGACCCAGCCCGGCGCGTCATCTAGCACCAGCTTGCTGCGGAAGAGGAAGCGCTGCAGCGCCGCTTTCAGTGCGTCGACCGGATGGTCGGGCACCAGCAGCAGGAACCGGTCTTCATCCAGCCTGAGCACCGCCATCACCGCGATCACGCGGCCTTTCGGGGTCAGCCAGCCGCTCCAGTGCCACTGGCCCGGCGCGAGCGCGGCGACGTCGCTCATCAGCTGCGCCTGCAGGAACTTGCCGGCGTCCGGGCCGGAAACGGCGATCACGCCGAAGCCAGGGAGGGCAGGGCAGGACACCGCGGGCAGATTTGTCTTGAACGCCATGGGGGTGGGACTTAACATTGCCGGATGCCAGACGAGCCTCGAATCATAGGCGAAACCGCGGGTCCCGCCGCACCGGACGCCACCCCGTCCGAACCCGCGGGGACCGCGGCGGCGCCGATGCCCACCGAGGTCGGCGGGCGCGACGGACCCGAGCCCACCCGCTTCGGCGACTGGGAAAAGAACGGCCGCTGCATCGATTTCTGACGCCGCGAACACAGCGCGGCAAGCACACTCCCTTTCATAACCCAGACGAGCGCAGCCCATGGCCACGCCAAAACGACCGCTGTCCCCCTTCATGATCGGCCCGTACTACCGGCCGCAGCTGACCAGCATGATGTCCATCGCCCACCGCGCCACCGGCGTGATCCTGGCGCTGGGCTCGCTGGTGCTGGCGGCCTGGCTGGTGGCCGCCTCCGAGAACGCCATGATCTACGGCGGCTTCAACTCGCTGCTGGGCTCGCTTCCGGGCAAGGTCGCGCTGTTTGCCTTCTCGGCCAGCCTGGTCTACCACTTCCTCAACGGCATCCGGCACCTGTTCTGGGACGCCGGCCACGGCTTCTCGATCCCCAAGGCCTATGCGAGCGGCTATGCCGTGCTGGCGCTGTCGGTGGTAATCACCGCCGTGCTCTGGTGGTTCGGCCTGGGAGGCGTGGCATGAGCCTGCGCAATCCGCTTGCCCGCGCCAAGGGCCTGGGTTCCGCGAAGGACGGCACCTCGCACTGGTGGCACCAGCGCCTGACCGCGATCGCGCTGGCCCTGCTGACCCCCTGGTTCGTGATGTTCGCCGTGAGCCTGCTCGGCGCCAGCCACCTGGCCGTGCGCGGCGCCATCGCCCATCCGGTCACCGCGACCCTGCTGGCCGCCTTCGTGCTTTCGCTGTTCTGGCATGCGCGCCTCGGCCTGCAGGTCGTGGTCGAGGACTACGTCCACGGCTGGCTCGAGGTTGCGCTGCAGGTCGCCATCAAGTTCGTCTTCGCGCTGGCGGCCATCGCCTCCCTGCTGGCCATCGGCCGCATCGTCTTCACTGCCTGAGCCCGCCATGACTTCTGCCTACAAGATCCACGAGCACACCTACGACATGGTGGTCGTCGGCGCCGGCGGCGCCGGCCTGCGCGCCACCTTCGGCCTGGCCCAGAAGGGCCTGCGCACCGCCTGCATTTCCAAGGTGTTCCCGACCCGCTCGCACACCGTGGCGGCGCAGGGCGGCATCTCGGCCGCGCTGGGCAACATGGGCGAGGACGACTGGCGCTTCCACTTCTACGACACCATCAAGGGCTCGGACTGGCTGGGCGACCAGGACGCCATCGAATACATGTGCCGAGAGGCCATCCCGGCCATCATCGAGCTTGAGCACCAGGGCGTGCCGTTCTCGCGCACCGAGGACGGCCGCATCTACCAGCGCCCTTTCGGCGGCATGACCACGCACTACGGCCAGGGCACCGCCCAGCGCACCTGCGCGGCGGCCGACCGCACCGGCCACGCCATCCTGCACACGCTGTACCAGCAGTCGCTGGCGCACCAGGCCGAGTTCTTCATCGAGTACTTCGCGCTCGACCTGATCATGGACGAGGAGGGCGCCTGCCGCGGCGTGCTCGCGCTCGACATGGCCTCGGGCGAGCTGCACCTGTTCCGCGCCCAGGGCACCGTGCTGGCCACCGGCGGCTACGGCCGCGCCTACTTCAGCGCCACCTCGGCCCACACCTGCACCGGCGACGGCGGCGGCATGGCGCTGCGCGCGGGCCTGCCGCTGCAGGACATGGAGTTCGTGCAGTTCCATCCCACCGGCGTCTACGGCGCCGGCTGCCTGATCACCGAGGGCGTGCGCGGCGAAGGCGGCATCCTGCGCAACTCGGCCGGCGAGCGTTTCATGGAGCGCTACGCGCCCAACGCCAAGGACCTGGCCTCGCGCGACGTGGTGTCGCGATCGATGACCATCGAGATCCGCGAAGGCCGCGGCGTGGGCCCGAAGAAGGACCACATCCACCTCGACCTGACCCACCTCAACCCGGCCGACATCCACGAGAAGCTGCCGGGCATCGCCGAGACCGCCAAGATCTTCGCCGGCGTCGACGTCACCAAGCAGCCGATCCCGGTGCTGCCGACCGTGCACTACAACATGGGCGGCCTGCAGACCAACTACCACGGTGAAGTGGTCACGCTGAAGAACGGCAACCCGGACTCCGTGGTGCCGGGCCTGTACGCGATCGGCGAAGCGGCCTGCGTGTCGGTGCACGGCGCCAACCGCCTGGGCTCGAACTCGCTGCTCGACCTGGTGGTGTTCGGCCGCGCGGTGGCCAACCGCTGCGCCGAGACCATCAAGCCGGGCGCGCCGCACAAGACGCTGCCGGCCTCGGCCTGCGACAAGTCGCTGGCCAACCTCGACAAGCTGCGCCACGCCAACGGCGGCACGCCGACCGCGCAGATCCGCGACGCGATGCAGCAGACGATGCAGAACGACGCGGCGGTGTTCCGCACCGGCGAGACGCTCAAGCACGGCGTCGACAAGATCCGCGAAGTGGTGGCCTCGTTCGCCGACGTGCGCGTGTCCGACCGGTCGCTGGTGTGGAACTCCGACCTGGTCGAGACCCTGGAGCTGCAGAACCTGCTCGGCCAGGCCGTCGCCACCCTGGTGTCGGCCGAGAACCGCAAGGAATCGCGCGGCGCCCACGCCCGCGAGGACTTCAAGGACCGCGACGACGTCAACTGGCACAAGCACACGCTGTGCTGGGTCGACGACGCGGGCAGGACCACCATCGACTACCGCCCGGTGCACATGTACACGCTGAGCAAGGACGTCGACGTGGTGCCCCTCAAGGCCCGCACCTACTGATCTGTAGGAGGGCCTTCAGGCCCGAAGCTTCTCGCCGAAGGGCTTCGGGCCTGAAGGCCCTCCTACGAAAAACGACATCGCGCAGGAACCAAGCAAATGGCTGAGTTCACTCTCCCGAAGAATTCGAAGGTCACCAAGGGCAAGCACTTCGCCGCCACCGGCGCGAAGAACGTGCGGACCTTCAAGATCTACCGCTGGAACCCGGACGACAGCGCCAACCCGCGTACCGACACGTACGAAGTGGACCTGGACAGCTGCGGCCCGATGGTCCTGGACGCGCTGATCAAGATCAAGAACGAGATCGACCCGACGCTGACGTTCCGGCGCAGCTGCCGCGAGGGCATCTGCGGCTCGTGCGCGATGAACATCGACGGCACCAATACCCTGGCCTGCACCAAGGGCATCGACGAGTGCGGCAAGTCGGAAGTGCCGATCTACCCGCTGCCGCACATGCCGGTGATCAAGGACCTGGTGCCGGACCTGAGCCACTTCTACGCCCAGTACGCCTCGATCAAGCCCTGGCTGCGCACGCAGAGCCCGGCGCCGGCCAAGGAGCGCCTGCAGTCGAAGGAAGACCGCGCCAAGCTCGACGGCCTGTACGAGTGCATCCTGTGCGCCTGCTGCTCGACCAGCTGCCCGAGCTACTGGTGGAACGGCGAGCGCTACCTCGGCCCGGCCGTGCTGCTGCAGGCCTACCGCTGGATCATCGACTCGCGCGACGAGGACACCGGTGCGCGCCTCGATGACCTCGAGGATCCGTTCAAGCTCTACCGCTGCCACACGATCATGAATTGCGCCCGCACCTGCCCGAAGGGCCTGAACCCGGCCAAGGCGATCGGCGAGATCAAGAAGCTGATGCTGCAGCGTCGCGGCGCCTGAGGCCCGTGGAGGCGCGCGACCCGGAACGCGAGGCCGCCGAGCTGCGGCGGCTTCGCTGGCGCTGCCGGCGCGGCATGCGCGAGCTCGACCAGCTGATGCTGCGCTATCTCGACGCCCGCTGGCCGTCGGCTTCCGACGAAGAACGGGCGGTTTTCCTGCAGCTGCTCGACACCGAGGACGATAAGCTCTGGCGATGGTTCATGGGCCGGGAACGGCCGGAGGACGCTTCGCTCGATGGCCTCGTCGCCCGCATCCTCGATCTTCCGCCTTGACTGGCGGCCCTCGCGCGTCCTCGGCCTCGCGCTGGTGATGCTGGGGCTGCTGGCTTCGGCGTCGGTCCTCGCCAGTCGCCTGCCGCCCCTCCTGAAGTTCCCCGCCGCCACGCTGGCGCTGGCCCATGCACTGCATCTGGCCCGGCGGGAAGCGGGCAGGGCGCCCTGCGCGCTGGCCTGGGCGGGCGGCCACGGCCCGCTCCGCGCCGGCGACCAGGGGCTGGTCGCGCCACGATTGCACCTGCGCGGACCCATCGCGGTGCTGGTCGCGCGTGACGTTCATGGAAGGTTGCAGCGTTTTTGCTGGTGGCCGGATACCCTGTCGCCTGGCCTGCGTCGCCAGCTCGCGCTGGCGGCCTCGGCCGGCCCCCTCACCGGACACCCGCTGGCCGCCTGGCCCGCCTAGGACCCCATGTTCCAGCCCCTGCCATTCTCGATCGGCCTTCGCTACCTGCGCGCCAAGCGGCGCAACGGGTTCATCTCCTTCATCTCGATGGCGTCCATCCTGGGCATCATCATCGGCGTGATCGCGCTGATCACGACCATCTCGGTGATGAGCGGCTTCCAGCAGGAACTGCGCGACCGCATCCTTGGCATGGTGGCGCACGCCACGGTGGCGGGCGTGGACGGGCCGCTGCAGGACTGGCCGCGCGCCGTGGCGCTGGCCGATGCCGACCCGCGCGTGGTGGGCGCCGCGCCCTACATCGAAACCGAGGCCCTGCTGCAGGGCCGCCAGCGACGCGGCGCCATCGTCCGCGGCGTGCTGCCCTCGCATGAGCCCAAGGTCTCCGAGATCGCCGGCATGATGAAGCAGGGCTCGCTCGACCAGCTCCAGCCGGGCGAGTTCAACATCATCCTGGGTCGCGAGCTGGCCATCCTGCTCGGCGTCGGCCCGGGCGATGCGGTCAACGTCTTCATCTCCGAATCCACCGTGACGCCGCTGGGCGCGCTGCCGCGGGCCAAGCGCTTCAACGTGGTCGGCATCTTCGAGGCCGGTGCGCAGGAATACGACCTCGGCATGGCCCTGGTGCACCTGCAGGACGCGCAGCGGCTGGGCCGGATGGGCGAGGGCGTCACCGGCGTGCGCCTGAAGCTGGCCGACCTGTGGGAAGCCTGGCCGGTGGCGCGCGACCTGTCCGACAAGATGGACGGCTATTACCGCGTGCGCGACTGGATGCGCGACAACGCCAACTTCTTCCGGGCGCTGAAGATGGAGAAGACGGTGATGTTCATCCTGCTCACCCTGGTCATCGCCATCGCGGCCTTCAACCTGGTGTCGTCGCTGGTGATGCTGGTGCAGGACAAGCAGTCCGACATCGCCATCCTGCGCACGCTGGGCATGTCGCCCGCGGCGGTGATGCGGGTCTTCATCGTGCAGGGGCTGGTGATCGGCGTCGTTGGCATCGCGGTGGGCACCATCGGCGGAGTGCTGCTGGCCAGCAACCTCTCGCACGTGGTGCGCTTCTTCGAGGGCCTGCTGGGCGCCGAGCTGATGCCATCCGACGTGTACTACATCAGCGGCGTGCCGACCCTGGTGCAGGCTTCGGACGTGGCGATGGTGGTGGCGGTGGCCTTCGTGCTCTGCCTGCTGGCCACGATCTACCCGGCCTGGCGCGCCTCGCGCACCGACCCGGCCACGGCGCTTCGCTATGAATAAGGATCCCGGCATGGACGTCGTCATCCGCTGCTCGAAGCTGGGCAAGACCTACGAAGAGGGCGACCTGAAGACGCCGGTCTTCGACGGCCTCGACCTCGAGGTGCGCCGCGGCGAGACCGTCGCCATCGTCGGCGCCTCGGGCGCCGGCAAGAGCACCCTGCTGCACTTGCTCGGCGGCCTGGACCACGCCACCTCGGGCGAGGTCCACGTCGCCGGCGAATCGATGTTCACGCTGGGCGAGCGCCAGCGCGGCGAGCTGCGCAACCGGACGCTGGGCTTCGTGTACCAGTTCCACCACCTGCTTCCGGAATTCACCGCGCTCGAGAACGTGATGATGCCGCTGCTGATCCGCGGCGATTCGGTCGAGGCCGCGCGCGAGCCCGCCCAGCGGCTGCTCGGGCGCGTCGGCCTGGGCCATCGCCTCGGCCACAAGCCGGGCGAGCTCTCCGGCGGCGAACGCCAGCGCGCCGCGGTCGCGCGCGCGCTGGTCACGCGTCCGGCCTGCGTGCTCGGCGACGAGCCCACCGGCAACCTCGACGAGAAGACCGCCGCCTCGGTCTTCGACCTGATGCTGGAATTGAACCGCGACCTCGGCACCGCCCTGGTCATGGTCACCCACGATCGCCGCCTGGCGCGACGACTGGATCGGACCCTGGAACTGACCCGGGGACGACTGCAGCCGCTCGGGGACGATGCCATCGCCTGATTCCCTGTTGGCGGCGCGCGCCCGCGGCTGAGCCGCGGTGCGCGGCGGAGCGCGCTTGCCGCCGGGGCAGCCCGGCACACCGCCGTCGCAGCCCGGCACCACGCCGTCGCGCTTCGGCCCGGCGGTCGCGGCTGGCCTGCTGGCCGGCGTGCTGGTCGTGCAGGTGTTCCCGCGGCTCCCGGGCTTCGAGGCGTCGGTGGCCTTGCTGGTCCTGGCCCTGTTGGCCTGGTGGCGCCCGGGGTGGCCGCGCGTGGCGGGCGCGCTGTTGGCCGGCGTCGCGCTGGCCTTCCTGCAGGGTCGCGCGACGCTGGCGTCGCAGTGGCTGGCGGCGCGTTCGGGCGAAGCGGTGCTCGTCGTCGGCCAGGTGCTCGGACTGCCCGTGGTCGCCGCCGACGCGGTGCGCTTCGAGTTCATCGTCGAGCGTGGCCCCGCGGGGCTCGCAGCCGGCAGCAAACTGCGGCTGGGCTGGTACGCACGTGCGGGCGACGATCCGCTGCCCCGGGTCGAGCCGGGCAGCCGCTGGCAACTGCCGCTCCGGCTGCGGGCACCCCGCGGCCTGCTCAATCCCGGCGGCTTCGACTTCGAGCGCCGCGCCATCGAGCAGCGCATCGTGGCCACCGGCTACGTCACGGCGCCCGAAGACGCGCGGCCCCTCGGTCCCGCCGCCGGCGCGGGCGCGCGACTGGACCGGCTGCGCGCTGCACTGTCGGCGCGCATCGCCACGGCGGTGCCCGGACCCGCGGCGCGTTTCGTCGCGGCGCTGGCGTTGGGCGATACGCGCGGCCTCGACGACCACGACTGGGAGGTGCTGCGCGCCACCGGCCTGACCCACCTGATCGCGATCTCGGGTTTCCACGTCGGCCTCGTGGCGGGCTTCGGCGCCGTGCTGGGCCGCTTGCCGTATGCGCTGTTCCCCGCACTGGGGCGCCGCTGGCCGCGCCCGCAGGGCAGTGCCGCGGCCGCGCTGCTGCTGGCCGCCGCGTACACCGCGCTGGCCGGTTTCGCGCTGCCCACCGTGCGCACCCTGCTGATGATCGCGGCAGTGGTGCTGGCCCGCCTGGCGCGCCGCCCGCAGACGCTGGCGCAGTCGCTGGCCCTGGCCACGATCTGCGTGCTGCTGTGGGATCCGGCCAGCGTGCTGGCGCCGGGTTTCTGGCTCAGCTTCGTCGGCGTCGCCTGGCTGGCCTGGTGCCTGCCGTACCGCCCCGGTGAAGGCTGGCTGCGGCCGTTCCTGGCCTCGCAGGCGGTGGCGATGTTGGGGCTGCTGCCGCTGAGCGTGTGGTTCTTCAGCCAGGCCTCGCTGCCGGGCCCGCTGGTGAACCTGGTCGGCATCCCGTGGATCAGCCTCGTGGTGGTGCCGCTGGCCTTGCTCGGGCTGGCGTTCGAGCCCTTCCTGCCCGCCGCCGCCGACCTGTGCTGGCAGCTGGCCGCCGACCTGATGCAATGGCTGTGGTGGGCGCTGGAATGGGTCGCCGCCTGGCCGCCGGCGCTGGCCTGGTTGCCCGAGCCCACGCTGTTCGCCACGGGGCTGGCCCTGCTCGGCGTGTTCTGGCTGATGCTGCCGCGCACGATTCCCGGCAAGCCGCTGGCCGCATTGCTGCTGCTGCCGCTGCTGTGGCCCGCGCTCGACCGGCCCGCGCGGGGCGAAGTGGACCTGCACCTGCTCGACGTTGGCCAGGGCCTGGCGCTGCTCGTGCGCACGCGCCACCACGCACTGCTGTACGACGCCGGCCCGGCGCCGCCGCACGGCCTCGACCTGGGCGAGGCCGTGGTGGTTCCGGCGCTGCGCGCGCTGGGCGTGTCGCGGCTCGACCGGCTGGTGCTTAGCCACGGCGACAACGACCACGCGGGCGGGGCCGGCGCGGTCCGGCGCGCCTTGGCACCGCCCGTGGTGATGGCGCCCGAGGGCTGGGCCGCCGCCGGCATGCGGGCCTGCGTGGCCGGGCAACGTTGGCGCTGGGACGGCGTGGACTTCGAGGTGCTGCATCCGACGCCGCACTTCCCTTATCTCCGGAACGACAGCTCCTGCGTGCTGAGCGTCCGCGCCGGTGCCCGCCACGCCCTGCTGGCCGGCGACATCGGCCGGCACGTCGAGGCGAGGCTGGCCAAGCTGCCGCCCGCGCAGATCCGCGCCGACCTGCTGCTGGTGCCGCACCACGGCAGCGACACCTCCTCGAGCCTGGATTTCCTGGCGGCGGTCCGCCCGTCCGTCGGCCTCGTGGCGGTGGGCGAGGGCAACCGCTTCGGCCTGCCAACGCCGCGGGTGCTGGACCGCTACGATCGCTATTCGGTGGCGCTGCACGACAGCGCCGGCAGTGGCGCCATCGCGCTGCGGCTCGATGCGGACGGGGTGCAGCTGCGTGAACGGCGGCGCCAGGACCAGCCGCGCTACTGGCGCCATGCCGGCCCCGGCGGGGCAGGCTATGCTATCGGCAGGCAAGAACCCGAAAGGTGAGGCGTGCTGGAACTGATCAAAGCGGGCGGCTGGGTGATGCTGCCGATCATCCTCCTGGCGGTGTTGGCCCTGGCCATCATCCTGGAGCGATTCTGGAGCCTGCGTCGCAAGGAAGTGCTGCCGCCCGGCCTGGGCGAGGAAGTCCGCGAATGGGCCCGGGGCCGCGTGCTGGATCCCAAGCACATCGACGTGCTGCGCCGGAACTCCCCGCTGGGCGAGCTGCTGGCCGCCGGCCTGGACGTCCGCCACCGCCCGCGCGAGCTGATCAAGGAGCGCATCGAGGACGTCGGCCGCCACGTCGCGCACCGGATGGAGCGTTTCCTGAACACGCTCGGCACCATCGCCGCGGTCACCCCGCTGCTGGGCCTGCTGGGCACGGTGTTCGGCATGATCGAGATGTTCCTAGACATCCTCACCGCCGGCGTCGGTGACGCCAACCGCCTCGCCGGCGGCATCGGCCAGGCCCTGATCAGCACCGCGGCGGGCCTTTGCGTGGCGATCCCGGCCGTGATGTTCCACCGCTACCTGCGCGGCCGGGTGACCGGCTACGTGGTGGACATGGAGAAGCAGGCCACCGCGCTGCTGGACGCGCTCGACGAGGGCGCCGCGCCGCCGCCGGCCAAGGCCCCGCGCGCCAAGCGGAGCGAAGCATGAGGCTGAGTACCGGCCGGGTGCCGGACGAGCCGGAGATCAACCTGGTCTCCCTGATCGACGTCGTCTTCTGCCTGATCATCTTCCTGGTGGTCACCACCACTTTCGACCAGCGCTCGGCGCTGAAGCTGGTGCTGCCGCAGTCGCAGGCCAACTCCGAGGTCGACCCGGGCGAACCCCTGACGATCCTGGTGGATGCCGAGGGCCGCTTCTTCATCGGCAATGACGAAGTGCTCAAGCGCGACGTCGGCTCGCTGCGCGAAGCCATCACCCGCGTCGCCGGCGAGGACCGCGAGCGGCCGGTGGTGCTGCGCGCCGACGCCCGCACGCCGCACCAGTCGGTGGTGACGGCGATGGATGCGTTGGGCCAGGCGGGTTTCCGCAAGATCTCGATCGCCACCACGCCCGAGGCGACGCCTTGAGCCAGCCGGAAACCTCGGCCTGGGCCGTCTACCGCCGCCTGCTGGGACGGGCGAAGAAGTATTCGTTCTTCCTCGGCGCCGCCGGCGTCGGCATGGTGTTCGAGGCCGGCGCGGCCTCGGCCTTCACCTGGCTGATGGAGCCGATGATCAACGGCACCTTCGTCGACCGCGACCCCGAAGTGCGCTGGTCGCTGCCGCTGATCATCATCGGGCTGTTCGTGCTGCGCGGACTGGCCACCTTCTGCACCGACTACGGCATGGCCCGCGCCGGCCGCAGCGTGGTGCGCGACCTGCGCGGCGAGGTGCTGGAGAAATACCTGCGCCTGCCCAGCTCGCGCTTCGACGCCGAGCCGGTGCCCTCGATGGTCTCGCGCCTGAACTACGACACCGAGCAGGTGACCCAAGCCAGCTCCGACGCCATCAAGGTCATCCTCACCGACAGCCTCACCATCGTCGGCCTGCTGGGCGTGATGTTCTGGTACAGCCCGCGCGTGACCCTGGTGATGCTGGTGGTGGCGCCGCTGATCGCGGGCATCTCCGGCGTGGTCGGCCGCCGCTACCGGCAGATCAACCGCGGCATCCAGGACGGCGTGGCCAACATGGCGCAATCGGCCGAGCAGGCGCTGTCGGCCCAGCAGGAAGTGAAGGTGTACGGCGCCCAGGCGTCCGAGCTGGCGCGCTACACCGCGCTGATCAACCGCAACCTGGGCCTGAGCATCAAGGTCGAGTCCACCCGCGCCGCGGCGTCCTCGGTGGTGCAGGTGCTGGCCGCCACGGCGCTGGCCGTGATCCTGCTGGTGGCCGGCAGCGAGGCGGCGAAGGGGCGGATGGACGCCGGCAGCTTCGTCGCCATGCTCACCGCGATGATGGCGATGCTGCCTTCTCTCAAGCGCATCACCAACGTGCAGAGCCTGGTCCAGCGCGGCGTGGCCGCGGCCGACCGGCTGTTCGCCATCCTCGACGAGCCGGACGAGCCCGACCGCGGCACGATGCCGCTGGTGCACGCCCGCGGCGAGATCGAGTTCCGCGACGTCTCCGTCCGCTACCCGGGCCAGGAGGCGCCGGCGCTGGCCGGCATCTCGTTCACCGCGAAGCCGGGCACGGTCACCGCGATCGTCGGACGCTCGGGCAGCGGAAAGTCCACCCTGATCCGGCTGCTGCCGCGCTTCTACGAGCCCAGCGGCGGCGCCGTGCTGGTCGACGGCGTGCCGGTGGCGGACTACCGCCTGGCCGACCTGCGCCGGCAGATCGCCATCGTCGGGCAGCGCGTCATGCTGTTCGACGACAGCATCGCCGCCAACATCGCCTACGGCCAGTCCGCGGGCGGGGATCCGGCCCGCGTGCGCGCCGCGGCCGAAGCCGCCAACGCCGCCGAATTCATCGATCGCCTGCCGGGCGGCATGGACGCGCGCATCGGCGAGAACGGCGGCCTGCTCTCGGGCGGCCAGCGCCAGCGCCTCGCCATCGCCCGCGCCATCCTCAAGGACGCGCCGATCCTGATCCTGGACGAAGCCACCGCCGCGCTCGACACCGAGTCCGAGCGGCTGGTGCAGGACGCGCTCAACCGCCTGATCCCCGAACACACCACGCTGGTGATCGCGCACCGCCTGTCCACGGTCGAGCATGCCGACCAGGTGCTGGTGCTCGACGCGGGCCGGCTGGTGGAGCAGGGCACCCACGCCGAACTGCTGGCGCGCGGCGGCCTGTACGCCCACCTGCACCGCATGCAGTTCCGCGAGACGGAGGCCGGGTGAAGGCCGCGCTGGCGCACTGGCTGCTGCGGCGCTGGTATGGCGGCGTGGCGCCGGGCCCCGGCCTGCGCGCGCTGGCGGCGGTTTACGGCGGCCTGGTGGCGCTGCGCCGCTGGCTTTACCGGCGGGGCTGGAAGCCCACGCACCGGCTGCCGGTGCCGGTGATCGTGGTGGGCAACCTGGTGGCCGGCGGCAGCGGCAAGACGCCGCTGACCATTGCACTGGCGCGCGGCCTGGCCGAGCGCGGCTGGCGTCCCGGCGTCGTCAGCCGGGGCTATGGCCGCGACTCGGGCACGCCGGTGCGGGTGGCGCCCGGCATGGCGGCGTCCGAATGCGGCGACGAACCGCTGCTGATTGCGCGGCAGACCGGGCTACCCGTGTGGGTGGATGCCGATCGCGTCGCGGGCGCAAGGCGCCTGGTGGCCGAAGGTTGCAACCTCGTGATCGCCGACGACGGCCTGCAGCACCTGCGCCTGGGCCGGGATATCGAAATCGAAGTGGTGGACGGCGAACGGCGCCACGGCAACGGTCGGCTCCTCCCGGCCGGGCCGCTGCGCGAGCCTGCCGGCCGCCGCGTCGACCATCGCGTCGTCAACGGCGGCGAGGCCACCGCGGGCGAATGGCCGATGCGGCTGGTGCTGGCCGAGGCCGTGCCCTTGGGCGGCGGCGCATCGCGCCCGCTGGCCGACTTTGCCGGCCAAACCGTGCACGCGATCGCCGGCATCGGCCACCCCGCGCGCTTCTTCGAGGCGCTGCGTGCCGCCGGGCTAGCGCCGATCGAGCATCCGTTCCCGGACCACCACGCCTTCACCGCGTCCGAGCTGGACCTGGCACCGCCCGGCCCGCGGCTGATGACCGAGAAAGACGCGGTGAAGTGCGCCGCGTTCGACCTGCCTGACGCCTGGGCGGTGCCGGTCCGCGCAGCGCTTCCCGATGCCCTGTTCACGGCCCTGCAGCAGCGCCTGGCCGATTGGAGCCCGCCCCATGACCCCGCCTGAATTCATCGTCGCCATCCCGGCCCGCTACGGCGCCAGCCGCCTGCCGGGCAAGCCGCTGCGCCTGATCGCCGGCGTGCCGATGGTGGTGCACGTGGCGCGCCGCGCGCTGGCCGCCGGTGCGCGCGAGGTGGTCGTCGCCACCGATGACACCCGCATCGCGCAGGCCCTGGCCGGCGAACCGCTGCGGGTGTGCATGACCCGCGCCGACCACGCCTCCGGCACCGACCGCCTGGCCGAATGCGCCGACCAGCTCGGCTGGGGCGACGACCAGATCGTGGTGAACCTGCAGGGCGACGAGCCGTTCGCGCCGCCCGAGGGCATCCGTGCCGTGGCCGAGACCCTGGCCGCGTCCGCCGCCGAGATGGCGACGCTGGCCACCCCGGTCGAAGACAGCAAGACGCTGTTCGACCCCAATGCCGTGAAGCTGGTGCGGGATGCCAATGGGCTCGCGCTCTACTTCAGCCGCGCCCCGATCCCGTGGCAGCGCGACCAGTTCGCCCGCGACCGGCTGGGCGCCGATGCGTCGGCGGCGCTGCGCCACATCGGGATCTACGCCTACCGCGCCGGTTTCCTGCGCCGTTTCGCCGCGCTGCCGCCCGGCCGGCTGGAGCAGTGGGAGGCGCTGGAGCAGCTGCGCGTGCTCGAGGCCGGCCACCGCATCGCCGTGGGCCTCACCCCGGTGCCGTTCCCGCCGGGGGTGGACACGGAAGCCGACCTGGCGCGCGCGGAGCGCCGCGCGCTTGGCGACAAACTAGATTAGATATAGACGCTATCCCATTGAATATATTGTTCGTTTGCATGGGGAACATCTGCCGCTCGCCGCTGCTGGAGGGCTGGGCGCGCCACGTCCTCACGGACGCCGGGCACGGCCACCGCGTCCGCCTCGATTCCGCGGGCACGGGCGGCTGGCATGCCGGTGAGCCACCGGATCCGCGCGCCATCGCCGCCGCCGCGCGCCACGGCATCGACATCCGCGAGCAGCGGGCGCGCGCGGTCACGGAAGCGGACTTCCACGCCTTCGACCTGATCCTGGCCGCCGACCGCGACAACCTGCGCTGGCTGCGCCAGCACGCGCCACCCGGCGCCCGCGCGGAAATCCACCTCGCCCTGGCCTGGTGCGGGGTCGCCGACGACGAGGACGTGCCCGATCCCTACTACGGCAACGCCGCCGGTTTCGACGCCACCTGCCACCTCGCGCGCGCGGCCGCCCACGGCCTGCTGCGCAAACTCCCGCCGCAGGCATAATGCCGCGACCCCCGGAAGGACGCCCCCATGTCGCAGGCCCAGCAAGCCGCTCCCGAACTGTCGCCGAGCCTGCAGTGGCTCAACGCCGACCGCCAGTCGGTGGCCGCGCAGCAGGGACACGTGCTGGCGCTGGTGTTCTGGAACGCGGCCTCGACCTACTGCCACAACCTGCTCGATGAGCTGATGCGCCTGCAGGCGCGCTACCCGGTGGCGTTGTCGGTGCTGGGCATCCACCAGCCCAAGTTCGACTCCGAGCTCGACGGGCGCCTGGTGCTCAAGACCGCCAACCGCCTCGGCCTGACCTTCCCGGTCGCCAACGACCGCAGCTGGAGCACCTGGCAGCACTACGGCATCCAGGCCTGGCCGTCGGTGGCGCTGGTGGACACCCGCGGCCGCCTGCGCCAGGTGCTGGCCGGCGACCACCAGGGCCCGGCCCTGGATGCCGCCATCGCCGGCCTGATCGACGAAGTGGGCGGCGCCGTGCGCCCGGTCCAGCCGCCGCGCCGCACGGGCGGCGAATCGCGACTGCCGCTGGCCTTCCCGGCGGGCCTGGCGGTGGGCGAGAGCCATCTCTACGTCGCCGACACCGGCCACCACCGCATCCTCGAGTGCACCCACTCGGGCCGCGTGCTGCGCGAATTCGGCACCGGCCACGGCGACTACCTCGACGGCCCGGCCGACATCGCCGCCTTCCGCTATCCGCGCGGCATGTGCCTGGTGCGCGAATCGCTGTATGTCGCCGACACCGGCAACCACGCCCTGCGCCGCATCCGGTTGCTCGACGGCGCGGTCGAGACCGTGCTGGGCAACGGCCGCCCCGGGGCCGTGCGCGAAGGCCAGCAGGTCGGCGACGCGACCCTGCCTTTGAACCAACCCTGCGACGTCACCGGCACCCTGGACCGCCTCTACCTGGCGATGGCCGGCAGCAACCAGATCTGGGAGTACGACCTCGCCCAGGCCCGGCTGCGCCTGCTGGCCGGCACCGGCGAGCTGGGCATCGTCGACGGCCCGGCGCGCAGCGCGATGTTCGCGCATCCGACCGGGCTGGCCCTCGTGCAGCAGACGCTGTACGTCGCCGATTCGGCCACCTCCGCCATCCGCGCCATCCAGGTCGCGCAGGGCCAGGTGCAGACGCTGGTGGGGCAGGGCCTGTATGAATTCGGCGAGCACGACGGCCAGCGCCGCGACGCCCGCATGCAGCTGCCGATGGCGCTGGCGCTCGACCCCGGCTCGCCGGTGCTGTGGGTTGCCGACAGCTACAACGGCAGCCTGCGCAAGCTGCGCCTCGGCGGCGGCGAAATGAGCACGCACGACCTGCCGCAGCCGCTGGACCAGCCGGCCGCGCTGGCCGCCGGCGCCGGCTCGCTGTGGATCGCGAACACGGGCGCGCACGAGGTGCTGCGCTTCGACCTGGCCAGCGGCACGCTCGGCCGCCTGCCGATCGGCGAATGACGGCCCAGGCCTCCCCGCCCGCCGGCGACGCGCCGGCCCCGTTCGACGGCAAGGCCTTCGTCCGCGACCTGACCCCGGCGCCCGGGGTCTACCGCATGTACGGCGCCGACGGGCAGGTGCTCTACATCGGCAAGGCGCTTTCGCTGAAGAAGCGCGTCGGCAGCTATTTCCTGAAGGAACTGCCGTCGCGGCGGATCGCGCTGATGGTCGCGCAGATCGCCCGCATCGAAGTGACGGTGACGCGCACCGAGAGCGAGGCGCTGATCCTCGAGAACCAGCTGATCAAGTCGCTGCGCCCGCGCTACAACGTGCTGCTGCGCGACGACAAGAGTTATCCGCACATCCTGCTCACCGACGAGACCTGGCCGAAGCTGGGCTACCACCGCGGGCCGCGGGCGATGGCGGGGCGCTACTTCGGGCCGTACCCGAGCTCCGGCGCGGTGCGCGAGACGCTGGACCTGATGTTCAAGCTGTTCAAGCTGCGCAGCTGCGAGGACAGCGTATTCCGCAACCGCAGCCGGCCCTGCCTGCAGCACCAGATCGGCCGCTGCAGCGCGCCCTGCGTCGGCCTGGTGCCGACCCGCGAGTACGACGCCACGGTGCGGCGCGCGGTGCTGTTCCTCGAAGGCCGCAGCACCGAGCTGGTGGACGAACTCGGCAAGGCCATGGACGAGGCCAGCCAGCGGCTAGAGTTCGAGCAGGCCGCCGTGCTGCGCGACCAGATCGCCGGCATCCGCAAGATCCAGGCCCGCCAGTACGTCGAGGGCGAGCAGGTCGAGATGGACGTGCTGGCGCTGGCGATGGACCAGGGCGCGGCCTGCGTGCTCTTGATGGCCTTCCGCAACGGGCTGAACCAGGGCACGCGCAGCTTCTTCCCGCGGCCCAACGGCGCCGAGAGCCCGGAGGAGGTGCTGGGCGCGTTCGTGGCGCAGTACTACCTCGAGCAGCGCCCGCCGCGCGAGATCGTGCTCAGCCACGCGATCGCCGACGAGGCGCTGCTGCAGGAGGTGTTCAGCGCGCAGGCCGGGCGCAAGGTCGAGCTCAAGTCTTCGGTGCGCGGCGAGCGTGCGCGCTACCTCGAGATCGCCCGCCAGAACGCGGCGCTGGCCCTGGCCACCGAGGCCGCCAGCAGCGCCAGCCAGCGCGCGCGGCTGCTGTCGCTGCAGGAGATGCTGGGCCTGGGCGAACCGCCCGCGCGCATCGAGTGCTTCGACATCAGCCACACGATGGGCGAAGCGACCGTGGCCTCGTGCGTGGTGTTCGACGGCGAGGGCCCGGTGCGCGGCCAGTACCGGCGCTACAACATCACCGGCATCGAACCGGGCGATGACTACGCGGCGATGCACCAGGCACTGGAGCGCCGGTTCCGGCGCGGGGTGGAGGAGGGCGTGCTGCCCGACCTGCTGCTGATCGACGGCGGCGCCGGGCAGCTTGCCCAGGCCCGCGCGGTGTTGGACGAACTGGGCGTGCAGGGCGTGGCGATGGTCGGCGTGGCCAAGGGTGAGGCCCGCCGCGCCGGGCACGAGGCCCTGGTGCTGCCCGATGGCCGCGAGCTGCGCCCGGGGGCGGCGTCGCCGGGCCTGCAGCTGGTGCAGCAGGTGCGCGACGAGGCACACCGTTTCGCCATCACCGGCCACCGCGGCAAGCGCCAGAAAACGCGCGAGACCAGCCGGCTCGAGGACATCCCCGGCATCGGGCCGCGCCGCCGCGCGAGCCTGCTCAAGCACTTCGGTGGCCTGGCCGGGCTCAAGGCCGCGGGTGCCGAGGAAATCGCCCGCGTCGAGGGCGTCAACGACGCGCTGGCCCAGCGCATCTACGCCGCGCTCCACGGTCTTGAGGCACAATCGCCCCGGAACGAAGCCTGAGCAGGACGCCGTGACCCTCACCATCCCCACCATGCTGACGCTGATGCGGATCCTGCTGATCCCGGTGATGGTGGTCGTTTTCTACCTGCCCTACGGCTGGACCAACCTCGCGGTCGCCGGCATCTTCATCTTCGGCGCGCTCACCGACTGGCTCGACGGCTGGATCGCGCGTCGCTACGGCATGTATTCGGCCTTCGGCGCCTTCCTCGACCCGGTGGCCGACAAGCTGACGGTGGCCTTCGCGCTGCTGCTGGTGGTGGAGCGCCACGACACCCCGTGGATGGCCCTGCTCAGCGCCGTGATCATCGGCCGCGAGATCACCATTTCGGCCCTGCGCGAGTGGATGGCGCAGATGGGTGCGCACGGCCTGGTCAAGGTGGCGGGGCTGGGCAAGCTCAAGACCATCGTCCAGATGACCGCCATCAGCTGCCTGCTGTTCCAGGAAGACTTGCTGGGCCTGCCGGTGTTCCGGATCGGCGAATGGCTGCTGGCGATCGCGGCGGCCCTGACCCTGTGGTCCGGCTTCGACTACCTGCACGCGGCCTGGCCGACGATGCGGAAGAAGGGCTGATTTGAAAAAGGGTGTTGACACCCTCGGGGGCTTCCCCCAAAATGCGCGTCTCTTGCGGGAATAGCTCAGTTGGTAGAGCACGACCTTGCCAAGGTCGGGGTCGCGAGTTCGAGTCTCGTTTCCCGCTCCAGTTCCAGACAAAACCCCGCCCGCCGGGGTTTTGTTTTTTAAGGCGGTGGCAACCGCCGCTGGACGCGCTAAGCTTCCGGCAACGCTATCCGGCCGGGTGGCAGAGTGGTTATGCAGCGGACTGCAAATCCGCGTACGCCGGTTCAATTCCGACCTCGGCCTCCAGTGTTGAAGCCCCGCTCCGGCGGGGTTTTTTTTGGCCTGGGCCTTGGCGTTGGCGTGGGGCTGGCTTCGGATGGGGGTTCACCATTCGAACGCGGATCAGAGCGGATTCACGCGGATAAGAGCGGATCAAGCTTGGAGGGGGCCGAGGCCACCCGATCGAGCCAAGCCAAGCCATTCCTATCTCCACCAGCCCAACTCCAAGCTTTGCTGCATCCGCCTTCATCCGCGGGAATCCGCTCTGATCCGCGTTCGATCATTTGAACCCCCACTACCGCGAACCACAGCGCTGGCGACGCACGGCGGGTTGCGGCACCATCGTGGCAAGCCCGGGTGGCGAAACTGGTAGACGCATGGGACTTAAAATCCCCCGGCCGCAAGGCCATGTGGGTTCGACCCCCACCCCGGGCACCACGCACGCAGGGGAGTAGCGACGCGATGTCGATGTGGCTGGTGGGGTTCCTTTATTTCGCGGTGGACCTGGCGGCGGTGCTGCTGCTGGCGGCGTGCTGGCAGCGCACGCGCATCCTGGGGTTCGCGATCGTGGCCGCCAGCTTCGTCGTTGGCATCCTCGCCCGCTGGGCGGTGCCGTGGATATACGACGCCGTGGACATGGGCGACGGCGACATGGCCTGGGCCGCGAGCATGATCGTGCAGTTGGTCTACCTGGTGATCGCGGGCATCGCCGTCGCCGGGTTCTGGGACATCTACCGCGTGCTCAAGGCGCGCCCCGCCGCCTGAGCCGGGAGCCGAGCATGCTGCCTGCCCGTTACTGGCCCTTCGCCACCTGCCTGCTGCTGACGCTGGCGTTCGGCTATGCGGTCACGCTGACGCCCGTCGCCGGCTGGGGCCTGGCCGTGTTCGGCGGACTGTCGCTACTGGGCACCTGGGACCTCGTGCAGCGCAAGCAGGCGCTTCGCCGCAATTTCCCGGTCACGGCGCATTTCCGCTACGCGCTCGAGTCGATCGGGCCGGAGATCCGGCAGTACTTCATCGAGTCCGACACCGTCGAGCTGCCGTTTTCGCGGCAGCAGCGCGCCATCGTCTACCAGCGCGCGAAGAACGTGCTGGACAAGCGTCCGTTCGGCACCCAGCGCGACGTCTACGGCGACAAATACGAGTGGATGAACCATTCGCTGCAGCCGGCGAAGATCGACTCGCACGATTTCCGCATCACCCTCGGCGAGGGACGCGCGCAGCCGTATTCGGCCAGCGTGTTCAACATCTCGGCGATGAGCTTTGGCTCGCTGTCGGCCAACGCCATCCGCGCGCTGAACCAGGGCGCGAAGCTCGGCGGCTTCTACCACGACACCGGCGAAGGCTCGATCTCGCGCTACCACCGCGAGCACGGCGGCGACCTGGTGTGGGAAATCGGCTCGGGCTACTTCGGCTGCCGCAACGCCGAAGGCGGCTTCGACGAGGAGAAGTTCCGCATCAATGCCTGCGACCCGCAGGTGAAGATGATCGAGCTCAAGCTCAGCCAGGGCGCCAAGCCGGGGCAGGGCGGCATCCTGCCGGCGGCGAAGGTCAGCGCCGAGATCGCCGAGGCGCGCGGCGTGCCGCAGGGCGTGGAGTGCCACTCGCCGGCGGCGCATTCCGCCTTCTCGACGCCGATCGAGCTGCTGCAGTTCATCGACCGGCTGCGCACGCTCTCGGGCGGCAAGCCGACCGGCTTCAAGCTGGCCATCGGCCACCCCTGGGAGTGGTTCGCGATCGCCAAGGCGATGAAGCAGACCGGGATCCTGCCGGATTTCATCGTGGTGGACGGCGGCGAAGGTGGCACCGGTGCCGCCCCGCTGGAGTTCACTGACCACGTCGGGGCGCCGATGCGCGAGGCGCTGCTGCTGGTGCACAACACGCTGGTGGGCTTGGACCTGCGGTCGAAGATCCGGATCGGCGCGGCCGGCAAGATCGTCACCGCCTTCGACATCGCCCGCACGCTGGCGTTGGGCGCGGACTGGGTTAACGCCGCGCGCGGCTTCATGTTCGCGCTGGGCTGCATCCAGAGCCAGAGCTGCCACACCGACCGCTGCCCGACCGGCATCGCCACCCAGGACCCGAACCGGCAGGCGGCGCTGGACCCCGACGGCAAGGCGGTGCGCGTGGCCAACTTCCACCGCAACACGCTGGTGGCGCTGAAGGAGCTGCTGGCCGCGGCCGGCCTGCGCCATCCGCTGGAAATCGGGCCGGAGCACATCATCCGCCGGGTCTCGTCCACCGAGGTGCGTTCGCTGGCCAAGCTGCACCACTTCGTGCCGCAGGGGCAGCTGCTGGAGGCGGTGCCGGAGCACCCGGTGTTCCAGGTGTTCTGGGACCAGGCCCGGGCCGAGACCTTCTCGCCCCCGGCCAAGGCCGCGGAAATGCAGGCCAGCAAGCAGCAGTGAGCCGCGTTCTTGACCACCCGGGGGGCGGCCACGTAAGATTCGCGCTGTCTTCCGGGCGGTTAGCTCAGCGGTAGAGCATCGCTTTCACACGGCGAGGGTCACAGGTTCAAGCCCTGTACCGCCCACCAGTTCCAGGGAATGGCCACCTTCGGGTGGCCATTTTTTTGGCTATGTTGGGGCGGCGCAGCACGCTTGCTGCCTACCAGAGGCCATCGCACTGAAGGCCATACTGACGCTTGAGCTCCGTGCGCTCCGCGACAGGCGAGTTTTCAAGCATCGCGCAAGCCGTATGGTTGCCTACCACGGCCTCGCCCTGAAAGTACATCCAGTCCACGATCTCGGCCTTCGAGAACGAGATCTCGCTCCCCAGGCTTACCAGCCGGACCATGGTTGGCTCGTTGCTGACTGTGCCGATGAACCTCCCTGCCTCTTCGCGAAAGGGCGTGATCCAGAAGTACTCCGTGTCCTCGCCTTCAGACACCCCTACCTTGACCGCGAATCCCGAGGAGTCCGGCGGCGGGCTGCGCCAAGTCTCGAGGAAGCGGTCCCGGCCTTCGCGGGCGCGCACGTAGGCTCGCTCCATTGCAGGATTGCCCTGCTCAACCCGGTACACATCACCCAATTCACCGTTCGGCCCGACGGCAGGCGCTTCGCAACCGGACAAGGTGGCCAGGACCAATAATGCGGCGAGGTAGATCGATCGTTTCGGCATGCTCGGTTCCGATGGGTGGGTTGGAATCACTCCAACTGCGCCTTCGCCAGTTCAGCGTCGAGCTTTTCCATCGCGTCCTTGGGCTTGAGCTTGCCGGCCTTCTCGTAGGCGGTGGCGGCGGCGTCTTCCTTCTTGTCGCCGTGCAGGAGCAGCAGGAGGTTGCCGTGCTCGAAGTGGGCGATGGGGGAATCGGGCGTCAGTTTCAGCGCGGTGGCCAGGTGCTTCTCGGCCTCGCTGGCCTTGGCGCCGTAGGTCATGCCGCCCACCAGCGCGCCGATCTTGCTGATGATCTCGGCGTGGTAGAGGCCCAGCGCGGTGTGCGCCTCCGCGTGCTTGGGCGCGAGTTCGAGCGTCGCTTCGAGCGCTTTCCTGACCTTCGTGGCGAGGCCCATCTTCAGCGCCTTGGCGATCGAGATGCCCTGGCTGTAGCGGCCCATGGCGTGGGCGTAGCGGTAGTGGCTGTTGGCTTCGTCGGGCAGCGCGGCGATGGCGGCTTCGGCCAGCTTGCCGGCCTGCTCGTAGCGCGCGAGCTGCTCGTCCTCGTCATCGACCAGGTGCGTGGCGTGGATGGCCAGCGCTTTGCAGGCGACGGACGCGCCCACCGGGCCGAGGGCCGAGCCCGCCTCGAAGGCCTGCTGGAAGTCACCGCGGTGGAAGGCGCGCCAGGCCTCCTGCAGCGCCTCGGCCAGCGCCGCGGCGTCCAGGCCCTTCGGCGCGGCCTTGCCGGCGGCCTTGATCAGCGCGGCGGCGCGCTTGTCGTCGGGAAAGGGTTCGCAGTCGCCGGCGTGCAGCGACGGCCACGCCTTTTTCAGCTTGTCGCCGGACTGGTCGAAGGCCTTGGCCTCGTGCGGGAACTTGGCCCAGGTCGATTTCTTCGCAGCCATGGCGGGTCTCCGTGCAGGGGAGGCCAGCATGTCGCGGGGCCCGGCGGGCCGCAAGCGCGGCTAGTGTGATTGCTCGGGTGCGGCGGCACAGACTCGGGCGCGAACGGCCATCCCGGCCATCGCCACGAGGTGTCCCATGACCCGCTCGAACCCGACCCGCCGCCGCAGCCCCGCCCGCAAGACCGAGATCAGCCCGCGCGCCGTCATCCTGGCCGGCATCGGCGCGGTCTCGCTGGGCCGCAAGCAGGCCCAGGCCAAGCTTGGCCAGGCCGAAGCCATCGCCCGCCAGACCCGCGACCAGGCCGAATCCTTCGTCCGCCAGGCCCGCGCCCAGGTCGAAACCGCGCTGGCCCCGGTGCTGGTGAAGCTGGGCGTGAAGCGCGCCCCGGCCAAGCGCAAGGCCCGCGCCAAGCGCACGACCGCGCGTTCGCGCAAGCGCGCCTGAACCGAGATCTCTCTCCCGTCAGTGGGATTTACCGCCCCGGTCGATTGGCCGGGGCTTTTTTTTGTGGGAGGGACTTCAGTCCCGATGCCTTTGGGCGAAAGGCATCGGGACTGAAGTCCCTCCCACAGGGTGTCGTCAGGGGTGGGCGCGGCGGGCGGCTTCGAAGGCGGCGAGCTGCTCGGGCGTGGCTTCCGGCTGGTACTTCGCCTTCCACTCGGGGAAGGGCATGCCATAGATGGCCTCGCGGGCGGCATCCTTGCCGATCGGGGTGCCGGCGGCCGCGGCGGCTTCCTCGTACCAGGTGGACAGGCAGTTGCGGCAGAAGCCGGCCTGGATCATCAGGTCGATGTTCTGCACGTCGGTGCGCTGCCGCAGGTGGGCGACCAGCCGGCGGAAGGCGGCGGCTTCGAAGGCGATGGTGTCGGTCATTTTCCGGTAGCCGGGCAGGGAAGGGTTCGGGGATAATCGCATTTCGCGACCCGGACCCGCCCGCGCGGGGCCGCCCCCACTGTACCCGGAGCGCCATGACCGCCCGCATCCTCGACGGCAAAGGCATCGCCGACGCCCTGCTCGACGACCTCGCCCGCCGGGTGCAGGCCCGCATCGCAGCCGGCAAGCCCGCGCCTGGCCTCGCCGTGGTGCTGGTGGGCCAGGACCCGGCCTCCGCCGTCTACGTGCGCAACAAGCGCCGCGCCGCCAAGAAGGTGGGCATCCGCGCCATCGACTACGACCTGCCGGCGGAAACCACCGACGCCGAGCTGGCCGCGCTGATCGACCGCCTCAACGCCGACCCGGCGATCCACGGCATCCTGGTGCAGCTGCCGCTGCCCGGGAACCGCGACGCCACCTGGCTCATCCACCGCATCGACCCGCGCAAGGATGTGGACGGCTTCCATCCCGAGAACGTCGGCCACCTGGCGCTGCGCCAGTTCGGCCTGCGGCCGTGCACGCCGCGCGGCATCACCACGCTGCTGGCCTACACCGACCGGCCCGTGCGCGGGCAGAGCGCCACCATCGTCGGCGTCAGCAACCACGTTGGCCGGCCCATGGCGCTGGAGCTGCTGATCGCCGGCTGCACCACCACCAGCTGCCACAAGTTCACCCCGCGCGAGGTGCTGGAACGACACGTGCGCGAGGCCGACATCCTGGTGGTCGCGGTCGGCCGCCCGGGCCTGGTGCCGGGCGAATGGGTCAAGCCGGGCGCGGTCGTGATCGACGTCGGCATCAACCGCCTCGACGATGGCCGCCTGGTCGGCGACGTCGGCTTCGACGCCGCCTTCGAGCGCGCCTCCTGGATCACCCCGGTGCCGGGCGGGGTGGGGCCGATGACCGTGGCCACCCTGATGCAGAACACGCTGGAGGCCGCGGACGCCTCCGATGCCACCGTCGCGTCATGATGACGCCGGAGCATCAACACTCATGGCCATGACCCGACGCCTCGCGCCCCGCCTCCTGCTGATCGCGGCCATGCTGCCGCTGGCCGGCTGCGCGACGCTGGTCGGCCGCGCCAGCGACCAGCTGGCCGCGCAGCTGGGCAGCGCCATCACCAACAGCAACGACCCCGCCACCGTGCGCGACGGCCTGCCGGCCTACCTGCTGCTGATCGACGGCCTGGTGGAAGGGCAGAAGCCCGGCGATCGCCGCAACGCCGGCCTGCTGTTCGCCGCGGCCGAACTCAATGGCGCCTACGCCGGCAACTTCACCGGCGACGACAAGGCGCGTTCGCGCCGGCTGGCCGCCAAGGCGATGGACTACGCCCGCCGCGGCACCTGCGCGCAGGATGCGCGCCTCTGCGACGCGCTCGACGCCGACATCGAGACCTTCAACGCCGCGCTCGCGGCCGCGCCGGCGAAGGACGTCGCCGGCCACTACGCGCTGGCCGCGGCCTGGGTGGGCTTCCTGCAGGCCAACAGCGAGGACTGGGGCGCCATCGCCGACCTGCCCAAGGTGCAGGCGCTGCTCGAGAAAGTGGTCGCCACCGACGCCGCCCACGCGCGGGGCATGCCGCACGTCTACCTCGGCGTGCTGCACTCGCTGCGCCCCGAGGCCATCGGCGGCCAGCCCGCGCGCGGCCGCGCCCACTTCGAGCAGGCGCAGGCGCTGTCCGGTGGCCGCAACCTCTACGCCAAGACGCTGATGGCCGAGTACTACGCGCGCCTGCTGTTCGACCAGGCACTGCACGACCGCCTGCTGGCCGAGGTGCTGGCCGCCGACCCCGCCGAACCCGGCTTTACGTTGATGAATGTGCTGGCCCAGCAGCGCGCCGCGGCGCTGGTGGAAAGCGGCAAGGACTATTTCTGAGGATGCGCCCGTGACGTCGACCCGCTTCGCCCGCTGCCTGTTCGCCTTCGGCCTGGCGCTGGTGCTGTCCGCACCCGCGGCGGCGCAGGCCATCAAGATCGCCACGCTGGCGCCGGACGGCTCGGCCTGGATGCGCGAACTGCGCGCCGCCGCCGCCGAAGTGAAGGCGGGCACCGACGGCCGCGTGGACGTGAAGTTCTATCCCGGCGGCGTGATGGGCAACGACGCGGTGGTGCTGCGCAAGATGCGCCTGGGCCAGCTGCAGGGCGGCATCCTGACCTCGAGCGAACTGTCGCTGGTGTACCCCGACGCGCCGATCTACAGCCTGCCGTTCCTGATGTCCTCGTGGGAGGAGGTGGACCGCGTGCGCGCGGCCGTCGACCCCCTGCTCGCCAAGGGCTTCGAGGAGCGCGGCATCCGCATGCTCGGCGTTTCCGGCCTCGGCTTCGCCTACCTCATGGGCGACAAGCCGCTGGGCACCGCCGCCGACATGGCCGGCCGCAAGCTCTGGGTCCCGCAGAACGACGCCGTCGCCGCGCGCATCTTCGAGATGGGCGGCGTCAGCACCATCCCGCTGCCGATCGGCGACGTGTTCACCAGCCTGCAGACCGGCCTGGTGGACACCGTGGTGAACACGCCCAGCGGCGCGGTGGTGCTGCAGTGGCACGGCAAGATGAAGCACATGGTCGACCTGCCGCTGACCTTCGTGGTCGGGTTCCTGGTGGTGGACGACAAGGCCTGGAAGCGGCTTTCGCCGGCCGACCAGGCGGTGCTCGCCAAGGCCTTCGCCGAGGCCGGCAAGCGCATGGACGCCAACACGCGCCGCGACGATGCGGCGGCGCTGGAAGCCATGAGGAAGCAGGGCCTGAAGGTGTCGCCGATGGATCCGGCCGAGGCCCGCCGCTGGCAGGCACTGGGCCGCCAGCTGATCGGCGAGATGGAGGCGCAGCGCAAGATCTCGCCCGAACTGCTCGCCGCCGTGCGCCAGGCGCTGGCCCAGAAGACGCCCTGATGCTCGAGCGCTGGCTGGGCCGCCTGCACCGGGTCGAGGACGCGCTGCTGGCGAGCCTGCTCGGCGCGCTGCTGCTGCTTTCGGTGGCGCAAATCGCGCTGCGCCTGCTGTTCGATTCCGGGCTGGACTGGGCCGAGCCGGTGAGCCGCGCCGGCGTGCTGTGGCTGGCGCTGCTGGGGGCGCTGGGCGCCACCCGCACCGGCAAGCACATCGCCATTGATGCACTTCCGCGCGCGCTGCCCGCCGGGGCGCAGCGGGTGCTCTGGGCCGTGGCGCAGCTGGCGGCCGCGGTCATCGCGCTGTGGCTGGCGTGGCTGGGCGTGGGCCTGGTCGGGCTGGAGCGCGAGGCGCCGGTGCCCTTCGTGGCCGGCATCCCGAGCTGGGTGCCGATGCTGGCGCTGCCGGCCGGCTTTGGGCTGATGGGCCTGCGCTTCCTCGTGGCCGCCGCGCTGCCGCCGCCGGTGCATGCGGTGATGGGCGAGGGCAGTCCGTGAGCCTCGGCGTCGGGCTGGCCGTCATCCTGGGGCTGGCCGCGCTGGGCATGCCGCTGTTCGCGGTGATCGCGGCGATCGCGCTGCTGGGCTTCCACCTGGCCGGCTACGACCTGATCGCGGTGGCCGTCGAGTTCTACCGGCTCGGGGACATGCCCGGGCTGATCGCGATCCCGCTGTTCACGCTGGCCGGCTACCTGCTGGGGGAAAGCCAGGCCCCGAAGCGGCTGGTGCGGCTGTCGAACGCGCTGCTGGGCTGGCTGCCAGGCGGGCTGGCGATCGTGGCCATCGTCGCCAGCGCCTTCTTCACCGCGTTCACCGGCGCCTCGGGCGTGACCATCGTGGCGCTGGGCGCGCTTCTGTACCCGGCGCTGCGGCAGGCCGGCTACGGCGAGCGCTACAGCCTGGGCCTGGTGACGGCGGCCGGCAGCCTGGGCCTGCTGTTCGCGCCCTCGCTGCCGCTGATCCTCTATGGGTTCGTGGCCGGGCAGATGGGCTCGGACCCGCCGGTGACCATCCCCGACCTGTTCCTGGCCGGCCTGCTGCCGGGCCTGCTGATGGTGGCCCTGCTGTCCCTGCATGCGATGTGGGTGGGGAAGGGCATCGCACAGCCCCGGCACCGGTTCGACACCGCCGAGCTGGCGCGGGCCCTGCGCGAGACCGCCTGGGAGCTGCCGCTGCCGGTGATCGTGCTGGGCGGCATCTACACCGGCGCGCTGGCGGCGAGCGAGGCCGCAGCTGTTACGGCACTTTATGTATTGATCGTAACTGTATTGGTTAAAAAGGAAATAAGTTTCCGGAAACTGCCCGGGGTCATGGCGGAATCGATGCGCCTGGTCGGCGCCATCCTGCTGATCCTCGGCGCCGCGCTGGCGCTCTCGAACTGGCTCGTGGACCAGGAGGTCCCGGCCACCCTGTTCGCCGCGCTCAGCGAACACGTCGACAGCCCCTGGGTGTTCCTGCTGCTGCTCAACCTGTTCCTGCTGGTGGTGGGCATGCTGCTCGACATCTTCTCGGCGGTGGTGATCCTGACCCCGCTGCTGTTGCCGGTGGCCGCGGGCTTCGGCATCCACCCGGTGCACCTGGGCATCGTGATGCTGGCCAACCTGCAGCTGGGCTACTTCACCCCGCCGGTGGGCATGAACCTGTTCATCGCCGCCTACCGCTTCGGCCAGCCGGTGCTGGTGCTGGTGCGGGCCTGCGTGCCGTTCTTCCTGGTGCTGGCGGCGGCCGTGGCCCTGATCACCTGGTGGCCCGCGCTTTCCCTGGACCTCCTGTAACCACGCCCCCTGTGGGAGGGACTTCCGGCCCGAAGCCTTTCGCCGAAAAGCTTCGGGCCTGAAGGCCCTCCTACAGTGTTCTGTCCGGGGGAGGGGCGACCCGGCTATAATTGCGCGCTTCCCAATCCCCGGAGCCGCTCCATGCTGCGCATCCAGGCCGAAGCGCTGACCTTCGACGACGTATCCCTCGTTCCCGCGCACTCGGCCGTCCTGCCCAAGGACGTCAGCCTGGGCACCCAGCTCACCCGCGGCATCTCGCTGAACCTGCCGATCGTGTCCGCCGCCATGGACACCGTCACCGAGGCGCGCCTGGCCATCGCGATGGCCCAGCTCGGCGGCATCGGCATCATCCACAAGAACATGTCGGTGCAGCAGCAGGCCGCGCACGTCGCCCAGGTCAAGAACTTCGAGGCCGGCGTCATCCGCGAGCCTTTCACCGTCGGCCCCGACACCACCATCGGCGAAGTGATCCGCCTCACCCGCGCCCGCAACATCTCCGGCGTGCCGGTGGTGGACGGCGGCCAGCTCGTGGGCCTGGTGACCAGCCGCGACATGCGCTTCGAGAAGAAGCTGGACGATCCGGTCCGCCACATCATGACCAAGAAGGACAAGCTCGTGACGGTGCGCGAAGGCGCCAGTGACGACGAAGTCCTGCAGCTGATGCACAAGTTCCGCATCGAAAAAGTGCTGGTGGTGGACGACAGCTTCGCGCTGCGCGGCCTGATCACCGTCAAGGACATCCAGAAGGCGCGCGACAACCCCAACGCCGCCAAGGACGCCGACGAGCAGCTGCTGGTCGGCGCCGCGGTCGGCGTCGGCGGCGACACCGAGGCGCGCATCGCCGCGCTGGCGGCGGCCGGCGTGGACGTGGTGGTGGTCGACACCGCCCACGGCCACTCGCAGGGCGTCATCGACCGCGTCGCGTGGGTCAAGAAAACCTTCCCGAACCTGCAGGTCATCGGCGGCAACATCGTCACCGGCGACGCCGCGCTGGCGCTGTTCGACGCCGGCGCCGACGCGGTGAAGGTCGGCGTGGGCCCGGGCTCGATCTGCACCACGCGCATCGTCGCGGGCGTGGGCGTGCCGCAGATCACTGCGGTGGGCATGGTGGCCGAGGCGCTCAAGGGCCGCATCCCGCTGATCGCCGACGGCGGCATCCGCTACTCGGGCGACATCGCCAAGGCCCTGGTGGCCGGCGCCAGCACCATCATGATCGGCGGCCTGTTCGCCGGCACCGAGGAAGCCCCGGGCGAGGTCGAACTGTTCCAGGGCCGCAGCTACAAGAGCTACCGCGGCATGGGCTCGCTGGGCGCGATGGAGCAGGGCAGCAAGGACCGTTATTTCCAGGACGCCTCCGACGCCGACAAGCTGGTTCCGGAAGGCATCGAGGGCCGCGTTCCCTACCGCGGCCTGCTGCGCAACATCGTGCACCAGCTGGCGGGCGGCGTGCGCGCCTCCATGGGCTACGTCGGCTGCGCCACCATCGAGGAGATGCGCACGCGACCGAAGTTCGTGCGCGTCACCAACGCGGGCACGCGCGAGGCGCATGTGCATGATGTGCAGATTACGAAGGAACCGCCGAACTATCGGATGGGCTGAAGGGCAGGAGTTAGTGGATAGGAGTCAGGAGTTAGTGAGGGCCCAACTCGCCCCGATCCACCATCGCGCGCCGCCCCCGCTTCCACTACCTCCTAACTTCTAATCACTAACTCCTATGCATTCCGATATCCACAGCGACAAGATCCTGATCCTCGACTTCGGCGCGCAGTACACGCAGCTGATCGCCCGCCGGATCCGCGAGTTCGGCGTCTACTGCGAGATCTGGGCCTGGGACCACGACCCGGCCGAGATCGCGAAGTACGCGCCCAAGGGCATCATCCTTTCCGGTGGCCCGGAGTCGACCGTCGAGGACGGCTCGCCCCGCGCGCCCAAGGAAGTGTTCGACGCCGGCGTGCCGATCCTCGGCATCTGCTATGGCATGCAGACCATGGCGATGCAGCTCGGCGGCCGGGTCGAGGCGGGCCACCACCGCGAGTTCGGCTATGCCGAGGTCGAGGTCGTGGCCGAGTGCGGCCTGCTCGACGACCTCAAGGACCACGCCGGCAGCCCGCCGCGGCTGGACGTGTGGATGAGCCACGGCGATCGCGTCACCGCGATCCCGCCGGGCTTCCAGGTCACCGCCCGCACCGCCGCGGTGCCGATCATCGCCATGGGCGACGACGCGCGCCGCTGGTACGGCGTGCAGTTCCACCCCGAGGTCACCCACACCAAGTCCGGCGAGCAGATGCTGCGCCGCTTCGCGGTGGACATCTGCGGCTGCGCCACGCTGTGGACCGCCGCGAACATCATCGACGACCAGATCGAGCGCGTACGCGCGCAGGTCGGCGAGGACGAGGTGCTGCTGGGCCTGTCCGGCGGCGTCGACTCCTCGGTGGTCGCGGCGCTGCTGCACAAGGCCATCGGCGAGCGCCTGACCTGCGTGTTCGTGGACACCGGCCTGCTGCGCTGGCAGGAAGGCGACCAGGTGATGGCGATGTTCGCCGAGCACATGGGCGTCAAGGTCATCCGCGTGAACGCGGCCGACCGCTATTTCGCCGCGCTCAAGGGCGTGGACGAGCCCGAGGCCAAGCGCAAGATCATTGGCCGCCTGTTCGTCGAGATCTTCGAGGAAGAGTCGGCCAAGCTGCGCAACGTGAAGTGGCTGGCCCAGGGCACCATCTACCCCGACGTGATCGAGTCCGGTGGCGCCAAGACCAAGAAGGCCACCACCATCAAGAGCCACCACAACGTCGGTGGCCTGCCCGAGCAGCTCGGCCTGAAGCTGCTCGAACCCCTGCGCGAACTGTTCAAGGACGAGGTGCGCGAACTGGGCGTGGCGCTGGGCCTGCCGGCCGAAATGGTCTACCGCCACCCCTTCCCGGGCCCGGGCTTGGGCGTGCGCATCCTGGGCGAGGTGAAGAAGGAG
>NZ_DASUDO010000041.1:0-2274 GCF_036275555.1 Arenimonas sp. | reverse complement strand
CAAGCATCTGCTGCCCAACTACAGCGTGTTCGACGAGAAGCGCTACTTCCGGTCCGGCAGCCGGCCGGCGGTGTTCGAACTGGCCGGTGTGCAGGTGGGCCTGACCGTGTGCGAGGACATCTGGGGTCCGGCGCCGATGGCGCAGTCGGTGCGGGCCGGGGCGCAGCTGATCGTCAACATCAACGCCTCACCGTTTCACGTCGACAAGCAGGCCGAGCGCGAGGCCGTCATCCGCGAGCGGGTGTCCGCCAGTCCGGTGCCGGTGGTGTACGTGAACATGGTCGGCGGCCAGGACGAGCTGGTCTTCGACGGCGGCTCGCTGGTCATGGACGCCCAGGGGCGCATCAGCCAGCGCGCACCGGCCTTCGAGGAAGGCATGTACCTGGCGCGTTTTCGCCAGGGCCGCAGCGGTCTTGAGCCGATCCCGGGCGAGGTGGCGCAGATCGATTCTGTCGCCAGCGTTTATCAGGCGCTGGTCACCGGCGTGCGCGACTACATCGGCAAGAACCGCTTTGCGGGCGCCATCGTCGGTTTGTCCGGCGGTGTCGACTCGGCGCTCACCGTTGCCGTGGCGGCCGACGCGCTGGGCGCCGAGCGCGTCCACGCCGTGATGATGCCATCGCCTTACACGGCCGACATGAGCCTGGAAGACGCCCGCGCCGAGGCCGAGGCGCTGGGCGTGCGCTACAGCGTCATTCCCATCGCGGACATGGCCGCCAGCATCGAGAAGGCGCTGGCCGAAGAGTTCGCCGGCAAACCGCGCGACACCACCGAGGAGAACATCCAGGCGCGCGTGCGCGGCGTGCTGCTGATGGCGCTGTCGAACAAGACCGGCAAGCTGGTGTTGACCACCGGCAACAAGACCGAGATGGCGGTCGGTTACGCCACGCTGTACGGCGACATGGCCGGCGGCTTTGCGGTGATCAAGGACGTGCCCAAACTGCTGGTCTACACGCTGTCCCGCTACCGCAACGGCCTGTCGCAGGTCATCCCCGAACGGGTGCTCACGCGCGCGCCGAGCGCCGAGCTGCGTCCCGACCAGACCGATCAGGACAGCCTGCCGCCGTACGAGGTGCTGGACGCGATCCTGGAACTGTACGTGGAGCAGGACCGCTCGGCCGAGGACATTGCGCGCGCCACCGGCGCGAGTCTGAAAACCATCCGCGAAGTGATCGGCATGGTCACCCGCAACGAGTACAAGCGCCGCCAGGCGGCCCCCGGCGTGCGGATCAGCCAGCGCGCCTTCGGCCGCGATCGCCGTTACCCGATCACCTCCGGCTTCAAGGAACCGCGCGGCGACTGACGCCAGGCGGACCGGGCGACGGGCGCCCAAACTACCAAGCCCGGGCGGCTTCTGGTATAAAAGCCGGCCATTTCCAGCCGGCGGTCTTGCCGGAACGGTCTTTTGGAGAGTTCCATGTCCAGGGTTTGCGAGGTCACCGGCCGGGGGCCGATGTCCGGTAACAACGTCTCCCACGCCAACAACCGTACGCGTCGGCGCTTTCTGCCCAATCTGCAGAGCCACCGTTTCTGGGTGGCGGCCGAGAAGCGTTACGTCACGCTGCGTCTGTCCTGCCGGGCCATGCGCACCATCGACAAGAAAGGCATCGAGGCTGTGCTGGCCGAGATGCGCAGCCGCGGCCTGAAGCCCTAAACCGAGACCAGAACCATGCGCGAGAAGATCAAGCTGGTGTCCACCGCCGGAACCGGGCACTTCTACACGACCATGAAAAACAAGCGCAACACGCCGGACAAGATCGAGCTGCGCAAGTTCGATCCGAAGGCGCGCGCCTACGTGGCGTACAAGGAAGCCAAGATCAAGTGATCCGGCGCGGCCGGACGCGCCGCGCAGTGACCGTTCAGCCATGACGGCCGAAGTCCTCGTCGAGATCGACGGCGTCAGCCGCAGCTTTGGCAATCGCCAGGTGCTGCGCGATGTCAGCTTCAGCGTGGTCAAGGGCGAGGTGTTGGGCTTTCTGGGCCCCAACGGCGCCGGCAAGACCACCACCATGCGCATCCTGACCGGCACCCTGGCGCCAAGCGTCGGGCGCGTGCTGGTCGGTGGCATCGACATGCTGCAGCAGCCGGTGCGCGCCAAGGCGCAGCTGGGATACCTGCCCGAAACCCCGCCCCTGAACCGTGACCTGACGGTCGACGAATACCTCGATTTCTGCGCCCGCCTGCGCCGCGTGCCGGGACGGCAGGTGCGCGCAGCGCGCGAACAGGCCAAGGCCCGCTGCGGCCTGCAGGATGTCGGCCGGCGCCTGATCGGCA
>NZ_DASUDO010000040.1:0-23762 GCF_036275555.1 Arenimonas sp. | reverse complement strand
CCGATGCTTCCCGCATGAAAGCATCGGGACTGAAGTCCCTCCCACAGGGGCCGGGCGGGGCAGGTTGGGCTATAATGCGGCCCCTTTCAGCCAACCCCCGGGAACCCGTCCATGAGCATCGACCAACTCGCCGAAATCGCCCAGGCCATGGTGGCCCCGGGCAAGGGCATCATCGCCATCGATGAGTCCACCGCCACCATCAAGAAGCGTTTCGACGGCGTCGGCATCGAGTGCTCGGAAGAGAACCGCCGCGCCTACCGCGAGATGCTGCTGACCACCCCGAAGCTGGGTGACTACATCTCGGGCGCCATCCTGTACGACGAGACCCTGCGCCAGAGCACCAAGGCCGGCGTCCCGTTCACCAAGGTCATGATGGACAACGGCATCCTGCCGGGCATCAAGGTCGACCTGGGCGCCAAGCCGCTGGCCGGCTTCCCGGGTGAGCTGGTCACCGAAGGCCTCGACGGCCTGCGCGAGCGCCTGAAGGAATACGCGAAGCTGGGCGCGAAGTTCGCCAAGTGGCGCGCCGTGATCACCATCGGCGAAGACGCCCCGTCGGGCACCTGCATCGAGGCCAACTGCCACGCGCTGGCCCGCTACGCCGCGCTGTGCCAGGAAGCCGGCATCGTGCCGATGGTGGAGCCGGAAGTGCTGATGGACGGCGACCACGACATCGACACCTGCTACGAGATCACCGAAGTGACCCTGCGCTCGCTGTTCGGCGCGCTGTACGAGCACAACATCATGCTCGAGGGCACCATCCTAAAGGCCTCGATGGTCGTTTCCGGCAAGGACTGCCCGGAGCAGGCCAGCGTCGAGGAAGTCGCCGAGATGACCCTGCGCTGCCTGAAGTCGGCCGTGCCGGCGACCCTGCCGGGCATCGTGTTCCTGTCGGGCGGCCAGAGCGACGACGACGCCACCGCGCACCTCGACGCCATGAACCGCATGGGCGCCAAGCCCTGGCCGCTGAGCTTCAGCTACGGCCGCGCCATGCAGTCGGCGGCGCTCAAGCTGTGGTCGAAGGACCTCACCGGTAACGTCGCTGCCGCGCAGCAGACCGTCTACGCCCGCGCCAAGGCCAACGGCCTGGCCGCGCTGGGCAAGTGGACCAAGGGCGCCTGAGCCCCGACGGCGGGCCCCCGGGCCCGCCAGGTACTCCCTGTGGGAGGGACTTCAGTCCCGACGCTTCTTGCCAAGAAGCCTCGGGACTGAAGTCCCTCCCACAAGTGTTTTTGGGGTCCGGTCGTTCCGGTCGCGTCAACGCTTCGTGCCGTGCTGCGTTTCCCCACGCATGCCCCCGTTCGCGCCCCCGTGACGCCCCGGCCGTACAATCGCGGCACGCTCGTGCCTCCCGGCCGCCGCGCTGAACTTCCGTGTCGTGGCCGGGTCCAGATTGCACCCCGAACCCGGCGCCCCGCCCATCGTGCGGCGCCTGCCAGACCAAGGAACCCCGATCGATGAAGCCGTTCCCGCGACTCCCGTTCGCCCTGCTCGCCGCCGCGCTGGCCCTGGCCGGCTGCGACGCCGAGCAGGCCGCGCCGTCCGGTCCGCCGGCCGCCACCGTCACCGCCACCACGGTCGCCGTGCAGCCGTGGTCCGACACCCTTGAAGCCCTGGGCACCGCCCGCGCCAACGAGTCGGTGATGCTCACCGCCAAGGTCACCGAGACCGTGGTCAAGGTGAACTTCGAGGACGGCGACCTGGTCGAGGCCGGCGACGTGCTGGTGGACCTCTCCGGCCGCGTCGAAGTGGCCGGCCTGGCCGAAGCCGCCGCGGCCTACCGGGAGGCCGAGCAGCAGTTCCGGCGCCAGCAGCAGCTGGCCGCCCAGAAGCTCATCCCCGCCGGCCAGCTCGACACCCAGCGCGCCGCGATGGAGTCCTCGCGCGCCCGGCTGGACGCCACCCGCGCCCGGCTCTCCGACCGCGTGATCACCGCGCCCTTCGCAGGCGTGCTCGGCTTCCGCCAGGTCAGCCCGGGTACGCTGGTGACGCCTGGCACCGCCATCGCCAGCCTCGACGATGTCTCGGTGATCAAGCTCGATTTCGCCGTGCCCGAGGCCTTCCTGTCGGCGGTCGCGCCCGGCCAGGCCATCACCGCCGGCAGCGCCGCCTGGCCCGATCGCGAGTACAGCGGCCTGGTGACGACGGTGGATTCGCGCGTGGACCCGGTCACGCGCGCCGTCACCGTGCGCGCCGAGCTGCCCAACCCGGACCGCGAGCTGCGCCCGGGCATGCTGCTCACCGTCCGCCTGTTCCGCCCCGAGCGCCAGGCCCTGGTGGTGCCCGAGATCGCGGTGATCCAGGTGGCGCAGCGCGCGCACGTGTTCCGCATAAAGGACGACGGCAGCGTCGAGCAGGTGTTCGTGACCCTCGGCCAGCGCCGCCGCGGTGAAGTCGAGGTCGTGGAAGGCCTTTCCGCCGGCGACCGCATCGTCGTGGACGGCGTGGTGAAGCTGCGCGACGGCGCCCGCGTCACCGAGGCCCCGGCGCCGGCCGCCGCCGCCGACGCCCCCGCAGAGAAGGCCGCCTGACGGCGCCCCCGGAGCACGCGATGAACCTCTCCGACGTCTCGATCAAGCGCCCGGTCTTCGCGACCGTCATGAGCCTGCTGCTGGTGGTGCTGGGCCTGTTCGCCTTCACCCGCCTGACGCTGCGCGAGCTGCCCAACATCGACCCGCCGATCGTGTCGGTGTCGGTGGCCTACCCGGGCGCCTCGGCAGCCGTGGTTGAAACCCGCATCACCCAGATCCTCGAGGACGCCGTGGCCGGCATCGAGGGCATCGAGACGGTGGAGTCGCGCAGCCGCAACGGCGAGGCGCAGGTGACGCTGGAGTTCTCGCTGACCCGCGACATCGAAGCGGCCGCCAACGACGTGCGCGACGCCATCAGCCGCGTCGGCGACCGCATGCCCGACGAAGCCGATCCGCCGGAGATCGAGAAGGTCGAGTCCGACGCCGAGGTCATCCTCTGGCTGAACATGAACTCGACCAACATGGACACGCTGGGCCTGAGCGATTACGCCGAGCGCTACGTGGTGGACCGCCTGTCGAGCATCGACGGCGTGGCCCAGGTGCGCGTCGGCGGCCAGCAGCGCTACTCGATGCGCGTCTGGCTCGACCGCGAGGCGCTGGCGGCCCGCGGCCTGACCGTCAACGACGTCGAGAACGCGCTGCGCCGCGAGAACGTGGAGCTGCCGGCGGGCAGCATCGAGTCGCAGGATCGCGACTTCACCCTGCGCGTGATGCGCGGCTACGAGAAAGCGGCCGACTTCGCCGAGCTGACGCTCGCCAAGGGCGACGACGGCTACCTGGTGCGGCTGGGCGACGTGGCCAAGGTCGAGCGCGCCTCGTCCGAGCGCCGCGCCTACTTCCGCGGCAACGGCCAGCCCAACATCGGCCTCGGCGTGGTCAAGACCTCGACCGCCAACAGCCTCGACGTGGCCCGCAGCGTGCAGGACGCGCTGCCGGCGATCCAGGCCACGCTGCCGCAGGGCACCGACATCTTCGTCGCCTTCGACAGCACCACCTTCATCGACGCCGCCATCGACCGCGTGTACTGGACGCTGTTCGAGGCGGTGCTGCTGGTGCTGGTGGTGATCTACCTGTTCCTGGGCAGCGTGCGCGCCGCGCTGATCCCGGCGGTGACGGTGCCGGTGTGCCTGATGACCGTGTTCATCGCGCTGTGGGCCTTCGGTTTCACCATCAACCTGATGACGCTGCTGGCGCTGGTGCTGTGCATCGGCCTGGTGGTGGACGACGCCATCGTGGTGCTGGAGAACGTGCAGCGCCGCGCCGACCTCGGCGAACCGCCGCTGGTCGCGGCGCGCCGCGGCACGGCGCAGGTCGCGTTCGCGGTGATCGCGACCACGGCGGTGCTGGCCGCGGTGTTCCTGCCGGTCGGCTTCATGGAGGGCAACACCGGCCGCCTGTTCCGCGAGCTGTCGGTGGCGATGGCGGCGGCCGTGCTGATCTCGGCCTTCGTGGCGCTGACGCTCACGCCGATGATGTGCTCGCTGCTGATCAAGCCGCACGACCAGCCGCGCGGCCTAAATGCCTGGGTGCAGGACCACCTGGCCTCGCTCGGCCACGGCTACCGCCGCGGCCTGGAGCGCACGGTCGGCCGCCCGGTGATGTTCTTCCTGGTGCTGGTGGGCTGCATCGTGGTCGGCTACGTGCTGACCCTGCGCATCCCGTCCGAGCTGGCGCCGCCGGAAGACCGCGGCTCCTTCTTCGTCAGCGTGTCCGGCCCCGAGGGTGCGGGCTACGACTACACCGTGCAGCAGATGCAGCAGGTGGAGGAAAAACTGTTCCGCTACATCGGCGAAGGCCAGGCCATCGATCGCGCCAACACCCGCGTGCCGGGCGGCTTCGGCCCCGGCGGCGACATGCACACCGGCCAGGCCATCGTGCTGCTCAAGCCCTGGAACGAGCGCGAGGAAAGCACGGCCGAGCTGGTCGAGAAGGTGCGCGCCGACCTGGCCGAGCTGCCCGGCGTGGTGGCCCGCCCGCAGGTGCGCACCGGCCTGGTGCGCAGCGGCGGCCAGCCGCTGCAGATCGTGCTTGGCGGTCCCGACTACGTCGAGCTGGCCGAGTGGCGCGACCGCGTGCTGGCGCGCATGGAGGAGAACCCGGGCCTCTTCGGCGCCGACTCCGATTACAAGGAAACCCGCCCGCAGCTGCGCGTGCAGATCGACCGCGCCCGCGCCGCCGACCTCGGCGTCCCGGTGCAGGAGATCGGCCGCACGCTCGAGACCATGATGGGGTCGCGCCGCGTCACCACGTATGTGGAGGACGGCGAGGAATATGACGTCATCCTGCAGGCGCAGCAGGAGGACCGCGGGTCACCGTCGGACCTCAACAACCTGTACGTGCGTTCGGCCACCACCGGCGAGCTGATCCCGCTGGCGAACCTGGTGACGCTGGCCGAGCTGGCCGAGCCGGGCCAGTTCAACCGCTTCAACCGCCTGCGCGCGATCACCATCAATGCCGGCCTGGCCCCGGGCTACACGCTGGGCGAGGCGCTGGACTGGGTGCGCCAGGTGGCCGACGAGGAGCTGCCCGAGCGCGCCCAGATCGACTACAAGGGCGAGTCGCGCGAGTACCAGAAGGCCGGCGGCGCGGTGCTGTTCACCTTCGCGATGGCGATGCTGATCGTGTACCTGGTGCTGGCGGCGCAGTTCGAGAGCTTCCTGCACCCGCTGGTGATCATGCTGACGGTGCCGTTCGCGGTGCTGGGCGCGCTGGTGGGCCTGTGGCTGTTCGGCAGTTCGCTCAACCTCTTCAGCCAAATCGGCATCGTGATGCTGGTGGGCCTGGCGGCCAAGAACGGCATCCTGATCGTGGAGTTCGCCAACCAGCTGCGCGACGAGGGCATGGCGGTGCGCGACGCGGTGGTCGAATCGGCCACGGTGCGCATGCGCCCGATCCTGATGACCTCGATCGCGACGATCATGGGCGCGGTGCCGCTGGTCGTGGCCGGCGGCCCGGGCTCGGCCAGCCGCGCCACCATCGGCATCGTCATCATCACCGGCGTGGCGCTGTCGACGGTGCTGTCGCTGTTCGTGGTGCCGGCCTTCTACGCGCTGCTGGCGCCGTTCACGCGCTCGCCGGAGGCGGTGGCGCGGAAGCTCGAGAAGCTGGAGGCCGAGACGCCGGCGGTGGGGGGCCACGCCTGATCAAAGGGCGTATGCACTTTGATCCCCACGATTCTGCGAATCGTGGGCCCCGAGGCACGTTTGCTCCCGATCCCCGCGCCTTCGGCGCGCCCCCCTTACCAAGGGGGGGTTCCTTCTTTGGGCATCCGGTAGACTTGGGCTCCTTGATTTCCGCGCCTTGCTTTGACGGGCGAAGCCTATGACTGACCGTAAGCCGCCGAATGGCGATTCTCCTTATCGTGGGCCGCCGGCGGGGAAGCCGCGGGATAAGCGCGAGCGGGCGCGTGATCGGCAGTCGCGTGGTCCTGCTTCACCGGAGCCGGGCGCGCGTCGTCCGGTGGTGGACGCAGGTTCTGGTCGGCGACCGGCTGCGCAGGCAGGTGGTCCGCGGCGGCCGCTATCCGCGCAGGAGTTGGCCCGGGACGAGGCGGATGCGGAGCTGTTGCGCGGCAGCGTCGCCGCGCCGAAGCCGCCGCGGGAGCAGCGGATCCATGGGTTCAATGCCTGCCTCGCGATGTTCGCGCGGCGGCCCGGGGACCTGCGCAAGGTGTGGCTGCTCGAGTCCCGCATCCCGGCGCTGAAGGCCGTGCTGGCGCACTGCGTCCAGCACCGCCTGGGCTACTCCGTGGTCGGCGACGACGACCTGCGCAAGCTCTCGGGCAGCGAGCACCACGAGGGCGTCGTGTTCGGCGCCGTGCCCGCGGCCGAGCAGAACCTTTCTGAGTGGCTGCGCACGCTGCCGCCCGGTCCGCAGTTGGCGATCTGGCTCGACGGCGTGGGCAACCCGCACAACCTCGGCGCGATCCTGCGCTCGGCGGCGCACTTCGGTGCCGCCGGCCTGCTGCTGCCCAAGGACGGCGCGCTCGCGCTGTCGGGCGCCGCGGCGCGCGTGGCCGAGGGCGGCGCCGAGCAGGTGCCGCTGGTGCGCCTGGGCCGCAGCGACAACAGCCTGGCCCAGCTGGCGTCGGCCGGATTCCAGGCGGTCGCGACCGTGGTGCGCGGCGGCCAGCCGCTCTACGGCACGGCCTTGCCCGGCCGCCTGCTGCTGGTGATGGGCGCCGAGCAGACCGGCCTCGATCCGGCGCTGGCCCAGGCCGCGGCGCTGCGGCTGGGCATCCCGGGCACCGGCGCGGTCGAGAGCCTCAACGTCGCCGCGGCCACCGCGGTCTTCCTGGGCGAGTGGTGGCGCCAGCACCGGGCCGGATGAATCCTTGGTTCATCAAGGCCTTGGCATACTTGCGCGCATGAAAACCCGCCTGATCCTGCTGCTGGCCCTGCTCCTGTCCGTCGCCACCGCGCCCGTCGCGGCCGCGAGGACCGAGTACGACGTCGACTACACCGTCCAGTTCCTGCCCACCGCGGGCGAGGCGGCCGTCACCATCCGCATCACCCCGGGCGAGGGCTCGGCGCGGCGCCTGCGCCTGCACATGCCCGAGGCGCGTTACACCAACGTGCGCGGCGACGGCGCGATCACCCGCAAGGGCGACACCGTGACCTGGGTGCCCGACCGCGAGAAGGCCTCGCGACTTCGCTTCCGCTACCGCATCGACAACGAGCGGCGCGGCGGCGGCTACGACGCCCGCATGACCGAGGACTGGGTGATCGTGCGCGGCGACGACCTGATCCCGCGCGCGGCGGTCAGCGCCACCAAGGGCGCCGACTCAAGCACCCGCCTGCGCTTCATCCTGCCCAAGGGCTGGGGCAACGTGGACACGCCCTACCTGCGGGCGAACAACGGCCGATCCTTCGTCATCGTCAATCCCGACCGCAACTTCGATCGTCCCGTGGGCTGGATCATCGCCGGCGCGGTGGGCACCCGCCGCGAGGTGATCGAGGGCACCGAGATCAGCGTCGCCGGCCCGAAGGGCGACGTGATCCGCCGCAACGACATGCTGGCCTTCTTCAATTCGCTGGTGCCCGAGTTCAAGCAGGCGTTCGGCGAGGTGCCGCGCAAGCTGCTGATCGTGAGCGCCGGCGACCCGATGTGGCGCGGCGGGCTGTCGGGCCCGCGTTCGCTGTTCCTGCACGCCGATCGCCCGCTGATCAGCGAGAACGGCACCAGCACGCTCACCCACGAGCTCACGCACGTGATCACCCGCATCCGCGGCGCCGAGGACGACGACTGGATCGCCGAGGGCCTGGCCGAGTTCTACTCGATCGAGCTGCTGCGCCGCGCCGGCCTGCTGAGCGACGCCCGCGCCGACAAGGCGCAGGACTGGATGGCCAACCACGGCCGCGACATCAAGTCGCTCTCATCGAACCGCTCTCACGGTCCCCGCACGGCGCGCGCGGTGCAGCTGCTGCGCGAGCTCGACGCGGAAATCCGCCAGGCCACCCGTGGCAAGCGCGACCTCGACGACGTGGTTCAGGCCCTGCTGCCCCTGCGCGAAGTCTCCCGCGAAGACCTCCGCGAGCAAACCGAGAAACTCCTCGGCCGCCCCTCCCGCGTCCTCGCCACCCCGCTGCTGGACTGACCGCGCGTACTCGCGGCGGGTGGCGGTGATGTGGGTTGGCGTGTCCGAACGCGGATCAAGGCGGAAAAAACGGATAAAGGCGGATCAAGAGCATGATTGAGGAGATCCTCGCTGCCCGCCAGGGCTGGCGAAGATCCACTCCAACCGCCTTATCCGCCTTTATCCGTTTTTTCCGCCCTGATCCGCGTACAAAAAAATCAGGGCGTGGTTTTCGCCGGAACGCGCCCGAAGTCGACGGCGGTCTCCGCCGCCAGGTAAGCCAGCACCGCGTAAGCGGCGACCTGCTGGTCGAGTGCCTTGGGGTCGATTTTGTCGAGGGTGTCGTTCGGGGTGTGGTGGTAGTCGAAGTAGTCGGTGCCGTCCTGCGCCAGCTGCGCCCAGGTGGCGCCCTTGGCCACGATCGGGCCGACGTCCGGGCCCGGGCTGCCAACGCCCGCTTCGGTGGCCACGCCCAGCGGCGCCAGCACCTCGCCGATTTTCTCGATCACCGGCCACGCGGCCGGATCCACGCCCGCGCGCAGCGCGTAGACGCGGCCCGCGCCGAAGTCGCTCTCCGCGCTGAGCTGGTGCGCGTCGATCTCGCCGGCCGCCTCGCGGGCGTCCGCGTAGGCCTTGCCGCCGTACAGGCCCTGCTCCTCGTTGGCGTAGGCGATGACGCGGATCGTGCGCCGCGGCGCCTGCGGCAGTTCGCCGATCAGCGCACCCGCCGCCATCGTGATGCCCACGCCGGCGCCGTCGTCGATGGCGCCGGTGCCCTGGTCCCACGAATCAAGGTGGCCTCCGATCGTCACCACCTCGCCCGGCAGCTCGCGGCCGGTGATCTCGCCGATGACGTTGTGCGAGGTGTAGGCCTCGCGCGTCTCCGCCGAGATGTCCAGGCGCAGCGTCACCGGCCTGCCGCGGCCGAGCATGTGCACCAGCAGGTCGGCGTCGGGATTGGAGAGCGCGGCGGCCGGGATGCGCGGCACGTCCGGCACATAGCGCATGGTGCCGGTGTGCGCGAAGCGGTTGGAGCTGGTACCGATCGAGCGGATCACGATCGCCACGGCGCCCTTGCGCGCCGCCTCGACCGCGCCGTTGCTGCGCGCGCCCACTGCCGGGCCGTAGCCGCGGCCGTCCTTGAAGCGGACCATGCGGTTGGAGATGAAGGCGATCTTGCCGGCCAGGCTGCCCTCGGGCGCGGCCTTGAGCGCGTCCAGCGTGGCGAACTCCACCACTTCGGCATCGATCGGCGCGTCGCCGGTGCCGACGCTGCCGCCGAGCGCGGTCACGACCAGCGGCTGCGGGAACGGCGCCAGCACCTCGGCGCGCTCGCGCTGGCGCAGCCAGACCGGGAAGGTCACCGGCTCGAGGTACACCTTGTCGAAGCCCATCGCCTTGAACTTCGCCTCGGCCCAGCGCACCGCGCGGGCGTCGGCCTCGGTGCCGGCCAGGCGCGGACCGACCTCGGTGGTGAGCGATTCCACCACCGACCAGGCGGTGCTGCCAGCCAGCGCCTTCGCGCGCAGCGAGTCGGCCACGGCGATGTCGCCGGCCTCCAGGCCGGTGGCGTCGGCGGCGAAGGCGGGGCCGGCCAGCAGGGCGCAAGCGAGCAGGGTCTTGGCAAGGCGCATTCGGTGTCTCCGTCAGCAAGACGCCGGCCACGGGGGCCGGCGTCGGTGGGTGGGTGCGAGGCTCAGCGCTTGAGCGCGTCGCGGATCTCGGTGAGCAGCTTGACCTCGGCGCTGGGCTCGGCCGGCGCCGCGGGGGCCGCCTCCTGCTTGCGCTTGAGCGAGTTGATGACCTTCACCGCCACGAAGATCGCGAAGGCGATGATCAGGAAATCGACGATGGTCTGGATGAAGGCGCCGTACCGGATGAGCACCGCGGCCACCTCGGCGCCGGCGGCGTCCACGCTGGCCGGCTTGAGCTCGAAGGCCAGGTCGCTGAAGTTGACGCCGCCGACCGCGTAGCCGATGGCCGGCATGATGATGTCGTTGACCAGCGAGGCGACGATCTTGCCGAAGGCGGCGCCGATCACCACGCCCACGGCGAGGTCGACCACGTTGCCGCGCATCGCGAATTCCTTGAACTCCGAAACCATGCCCATGCGTGTTCTCCCCGTTCGGTGGATGGTGGTGCCGCCCCCGGAATCTACACCGGACGCGCCGCTCAGGCGATATCGCCCTCGAGCGCCAGCAAGCCCTCGACCTCGGCGCGGAAGCGGTCGCCCGGCACCAGCGCGGCCACGCCCGCCGGCGTGCCCATGAAGACCAGGTCGCCGGCCTTGAGCGCGTAGAGCTTCGAGAGTTCGTGCAGGACCTCGGCGACCGTGAAGACCATGGTGTCGAGCGGCGCCTGCTGCCGCAGCCCGCCGTTGACGCGGAGCGACAGGGTGCGCGTGAAGACATCGCCGGCCGCGGCCACCGGCACCAGCTCGCTGGCGGGCGCGGAATGGTCGAAGCCCTTGGCGGTGTCCCAGGGCAGGCCCTTGGCCTTCGCATTCGCCTGCAGGTCGCGGCGCGTAAGGTCCAGGCCGACGCCGTAGCCGAATACCAGCGCCGGCGCGCGCTCGACGCTCACTTCACCGTCCGCGTCGCGGCCCAGCGCCACCACCAGTTCCACCTCGTGGTGCAGGTCGCGGGTGCCGGGCGGGTAGGGCACGCGGCCGCCGCCGGCGACGACGGCATCGCCGGGCTTCATGAAGAACACCGGGTTGCCGCGGTCCACCGTGGCGCCCATTTCCTTGGCATGGTCGGCGAAATTGCGGCCCACGCAGTAGATGCGGCGCACCGGGAACACGGCGTCGCTGCCGCGCACGGGCAGGGTGGTCGGGGCGGGGACGGGGATCACGGTGGCGGTCATGGCGCGGCTCCGGAAGGACCGGCCAAGTTTAACTTCGGGAGGCGTGTGCGGACCGGGAAGACGGTCCGGGTTCCGCCGGCTTCAGCGCAGGCCGAGCGGGGTGCCGGTCTTGCGGACTTCGACGAACTCGCCTTCGATGACGCCAGCGTCGGCGCGCACCTTGGCGGCGCTGGGGCGCAGCAGGCGGCGCGCCGCCGCGAACAGCAGCATGCCCAGGCCCACCACCAGGCCGACGGCGACCAGCACCAGCAGCAGCGCGAGGCCAAGCACGCCCACCAGCAGCTTCAGGAGCGGGCTGCGGGGCTTGCTGGGGCAGTAGCTGAAGAATCGTTGGGCGCGGAAGAACATGGGGGGCGTGGCAGAATGCTGGGAGACGGAGTATGGCGAGGGCGGATGTGAAAAGTGTAAGCGGTTCGTTAATCCGGCTGCCCGTGCTGCCGCCCGAGGGGCTGTCGGAAACCGAGGTCGAGATCGACGGCGAGCCGCAGTCGCTGGTGCTGCGCCGGCATGGCGACGTGGTGAAGGCCTGGCTCAACATCTGCCCGCATGCCGGCCGCCGCCTGGACTGGGCGCCGGGTCGCTTCCTCGTGGACCAGGGACGCCTGGTGTGCGCCGCGCACGGCGCCAGCTTCGAGATGGAGCATGGCCAGTGCGTGGCCGGTCCGTGCAAGGGGGCGTCGCTGGTCGCCGTCGCGGTGACCGTGGACGCCGGCTAGAACATCAGGTTGATCACCAGCAGCACGACGCCCAGGTAAACCAGCGTCAGCGGCGCGCCGACCCGCCACAGGTCGCGCGGACGATAGCCGGCGGGCCCGGTCACCATCGCCAGCACCGGGTTCGACACGCTCAGGAAATTGTTCGAGGCCGACAGCGCGACCACCAGCGCGAACGCGACCGGGTTGCCGCCCACCGCCAGCGCGATGTTGATCGCCATCGGCACCATCACCACGGTGGCGCCGACGTTGCCGATCACCAGGGTGAAGGCGGTGGCCAGCAGGCCCACCGCGGCCTCCAGCACCCAGACGGGAACATCGGGCCCGATGCGCTCGAGCACCACCTGGGCCACCCAGCTCGCGGCGCCGGTGGAATCCATCGCCCAGCCCAGCGGGATCAGGCAGGCCATCAGGAACACGGTCTTCCAGCTCACCGCCGAATAGGCCTCGTCCATGTTCAGCACGCCGGCCAGCATCATCGCGGCGGCGCCGGTCATCAGCGCGATCGGCACCGGCACCAGCGTGGTCAGCGCCAGCGTCATCGCGCCGACGAACACGCCCAGCGCCCACCAGAACTTCTGCGGCCGCTGCTCGCCCTTGGGGTAGTCGGTGACGACCACGAAGTCGCGGCTCTCGCTGGCCTGCGCCAGGTCGGTCCAGATGCTGTGGAAGACCAGCATGTCGCCGGCCTTGAGCGGCATGCGCCGGATGTCCTCGCGCCAGACCTGGTTCTCGCGGTTGATCGCCAGCAGGCTGATGCCGAAGCGCTTGCGCAGCTGCAGCTGGGCCTGGGTCTTGCCGAGGAAGGACGAGGTGGGCGGGATCACCGCCTCGGAAATGCCCGAGCGGCTGGGATTGAACAGGTCGGCGAAGTTGCGCAGGCGCGCCGACATGCGCAGCAGGTTCTTCTGCGCGTAGTCCTGGATCGCCTCGCGCGGGCCCATCACGCCCAGCACGCTGCCGACCCAGATCATCTGGTCGGCCGGCGGCGCCAGGCGCGACTCATTGCCGCTGAGCAGGGCCAGCAGCAGCGGCGCGTCGCGCTGCGCCTCGGCCTCGCCGACCGACATGCCCACCAGCGGGCTCTCGGCGGTGACGCTGAGTTCGAACACGTCGCCCTCGATGCCGTAGGCGCTGGCGAAGTAACTTTGCGTGCGGCTGGGCGCCACGCTCTTGTCCTCGCCCTTGCCGAGCATCCGCGGCCCACGCCAGCGGAAGTAGGCCAGGCCCACCAGCAGCAGCGCCGCACCCACCGGCAGCGGCCCGAACATCGGCAGCGGTTCGAGCGTGGCCGCGCCTGAGGGCAGGTTGCGGTTGGCGGCCACCAGCAGGTCGTTGAGCAGCATCAGCGGCGAGCTGCCGATCATGGTGAGGCCGCCGCCCATCACGATCGCGGCGGCGACCGGCAGCAGCAGGCGCGACAGGCTGATGCCGGAACGGCCGGACACGCGCGAGACCACCGGCAGGAACAGCGCCATCACCGACGGGTTCTGCATGAAGCCCGAGATCACGCCGGCCATGGTCGAGGTGAGGAAGATCAGCCGCTCCTCCATGCCCTTGGACACGCGCAGCAGCCACACCGCCAGCCGGTTCAGCGCGCCGGTGCGGTCCAGGCCCGCGCCCAGGATCATGGTGGCGATCACGCTGATCACCGCGTTGCCCGAGAAGCCGTTGAACAGCTGGTTGGCCGGCACCAGCCCGGTCAGGCCCAGCGTGACCAGCACCACCAGCGCGGTCGCGTCGGCGCGGATGCGCTCGATCATGAACATGGTGATCGTGAAGCCAACCAGCCCCAGCACGAGCATCATGTCGCGGGTGAGGGTGAGGCCGGTCTCCATGCGCGTGCGGTCGCCCCTAGGTCCGGTCGTACAGCAGGTCCCAGACGCCGTGGCCCAGCTTCAGGCCACGGGTCTCGAAGTGGGTTTGCCGCCGCCAGTCGGGCCGCGGCGCGGTGCCGCGCGGGCCGGCGCGGTTGCGCAGGCGCGGCTCGGCGTCGAGCACGTCCCACAGGTGCTCGGCGTAGTTCTCCCAGTCGGTGGCCAGGTGCAGCAGGCCGCCGGGCTTGAGCCGGTCGCAGAGCACCGCCACGAACTCCGGCTGCACCAGCCGCCGCTTGTGGTGCCGCTTCTTGTGCCAGGGATCGGGGAAATAGACGCGCACCTCGTCCAGCGAGGCCGGGGCGACCTCGTGCTGCAGCACGTCCACCGCGTCGTGCTGGTACACGCGCAGGTTGCGCAGGCCCTCGGCCGCGGCGGCGTTGAGCAGGCGGCCGACGCCGGGGCCGTGCACTTCGATGCCGATGAAGTCGCGGTCGGTCTCGCGGGCGGCGGCGAACAGCAGCTGCTCGCCGTTGCCAAAGCCAATCTCGACCACGCGTGGCGCATGCCGGCCGAACACGGCATCGAAGTCGCGCGGCTCGCCGCGGTAGTGCAGGCCCAGCGCCGGCCAGTGCAGGTCGAAGGCCCGCTTCTGCGCCTCGGTCTGGCGGCCCTGGCGCAGTACGAAGCTGCGGATCGGGCGGTGCCGGCGGTCGGCTTCGGCTTGGTCGGGGCTGTCGCTCATCCCGCCGCCCGCCTCAGAGGAAGTGGCCGTCGAGCGGCGAGGAGGCGTTGGCGTTGCGCTTCTTCGGGATGCGGCCGGCGAGGAAGGCCTCGCGGCCGGCTTCCACGGCCTTTCGCATGGCGCTGGCCATCAGGATCGGATCGCGGGCGCCGGCGATGGCGGTGTTCATCAGCACGCCGTCGCAGCCCAGCTCCATCGCGATCGCGGCGTCGGAGGCGGTGCCGACGCCGGCATCCACCAGCACGGGCACCTTGGCGTTCTCGACGATCTCGAGGATGGACCAGCGGTTCTGCACGCCCAGGCCCGAGCCGATCGGCGCGGCCAGCGGCATCACCGCCACGCAGCCGATTTCCTCCAGGCGCTTGGCGACGATCGGGTCGTCGGAGGTGTAGACCATCACCTCGAAGCCTTCGGCGACCAGGGTCTCGGCGGCCTTCAGCGTCTGCACCACGTCGGGATAGAGCGTGCGCGCATCGCCCAGCACTTCCAGCTTCACCAGGCGGTGGCCATCGAGCAGTTCGCGCGCCAGCCGGCAGGTGCGCACGGCCTCCTCGGCGGTGTAGCAGCCGGCGGTGTTGGGCAGCAGCGTGTAGCGGTCGGGCGGCAGCACGTCGAGCAGGTTCGGCGCGTGGGGGTCCTGGCCGAGGTTGCTGCGGCGGATGGCGACGGTGACGATCTCGGCGCCCGCGGCCTCGGTGGCCAGGCGGGTCTGTTCGAAGTCGACGAACTTGCCGGTGCCGGTCAGCAGGCGGGAGCGGTAGGTCTTGCCGGCGATCACCAGCGGATCGGCGGGCGAGGGGGATTCGGGGCCATTCATGCCCGGATTATGGCCCGATTGCGCCGCCGCGTTAACCCTTTCTTAATCCCGCATTCACCGTTCCCTCTTTGTAGGAGGGCCTTCAGGCCCGAAGCTTTTCGGCGAAGAGCTTCGGGCCTGAAGGCCCTCCTACAGGGCCGGGACTAGCCGCCGCCGATGGCGTGGATGATTTCGACCCGGTCGCCGTCGGCCAGCACGTGGCTGGCGTGCTGGCTGCGCGGCACGACGTCGAGGTTGACCTCGACCGCGACCTTGCGGCCGGCGTAACCGGCGGCCTCGAGCAGGGCGGCGAGGGTGGTGCCCGCGGCGATCTCGCGGGCCTGGCCATTGAGCTGGATTTGCATGGCCCGGATTTTATCGCGTTGCGGGCGCCCGCGGCGGTCGCCATAATCGCCGCCAGACGCGGGTGTAGCTCAATGGTAGAGCTGTTGCTTCCCAAGCAACTGACGAGGGTTCGATTCCCTTCACCCGCTCCATCGTCCCGCGCCGCTCCCCCTGGAGGATCCATGCCGCACCCCGTCCCGCTGGGTTGGCGTGAGTGGCTGTCCTTGCCGGATCTCGGGATCGTCGCGGTCCGCGCCAAGGTCGACACCGGTGCGCGCTCCTCCGCCCTGCACGTACTCGACCAGGAAACCCTGCACCGCGACGGCGTCGAGCACGTGCGCTTCCTGCTCGACACCGGCGTGCCCGGCCAGGCGCCCCAGCCGGCGCAGGCGCGCGTGATCGACCGCCGCCGCGTCACCGACTCCGGCGGCCACGTCACCGAGCGGCCCTTCATCCTCACCCGTCTGCGCATGGCGGGGCAGGAGTGGGAGGCCGAAGTGAACCTGACGCATCGGCGCAACATGCTCTTCCCCATGCTGCTGGGCCGCACCGCGCTGGCCGGCCGCTTCCTGGTCGACCCGGCCAGCTCCTTCCTGCAGGGCGACCCGCCCGAAGGCCTGATCCCGCCGTGAAACTCGCCATCCTCTCCCGCAACGCGAAGCTTTATTCGACCCAGCGCCTGGTCGAAGCCGGCCGCCAGCGCGGCCACGTCGTGCGCGTGCTCGACCCGCTGCGCTGCTACATGCAGATCGCGCCGGGCCAGTTCCTGATGCGCTACAAGGGCAAGCCGTTGACCGGCATCGACGCGGTGGTGCCGCGCATCGGCGCCTCGGTGACGCGCTACGGCAGCGCGGTGCTGCGCCAGTTCGAGCTGATGGGCACCTACACCCCCAACGGCTCCGACGCCATCCTGCGCGCCCGCGACAAGCTGCGCTGCCACCAGATACTGGCCGGCGAAGGCCTGGGCCTGCCGCTCACGGTGTTCGGCGACAACCCCGACGACACCACCGACCTGCTGGGGATGCTCGGCAAGCCGCCGCACGTGATCAAGCTCAACGAGGGCACCCAGGGCGCCGGCGTGATCCTGGCCGAGAACGCGGGGGCCTCGCGCAGCGTGGTCGAGGCCTTCCGCGGGCTGTACGCGAATTTCCTGGTGCAGGAGTTCATCGCCGAGGCCAAGGGGGCCGACCTGCGCTGCTTCGTGGTCGGCGACCAGGTGGTCGCGGCGATGCGCCGCCAGGCCAGCGACGGCGAGTTCCGCTCCAACCTGCACCGGGGCGGCAAGGCCAGCCCGGTCCGGCTCAGCGAGGATGAGATCGCCACCGCCCTGAGCGCGGCCCGGGTGATGGGGCTCGGCGTTGCAGGCGTGGACCTTCTGCGCTCAAAGCGGGGGCCATTGGTGCTGGAAGTGAACTCCAGCCCCGGTCTGGAGGGCATCGAGGGCGCCACCGGGGTGGACGTGGCGGGCGCGATCGTCGATTTCGTCGCCGCCGGGGTCCGGCCCCGGCCGCGGGCCGCCCGGAAGACCCCGGCCAAGGCGCGAAAATTAACCAAAGCCTGAGCCGGATTTAACGACTCTTTAATGCCTCCCGGCCTAGCCTTGCTGGGCCGGTAAGCCTGCTGGGAACTCCTCGTCAGACGCACCATCCAAGGATTACGGCAATCGGGGCAGTAGCAACCTTTCGGCCCGGGCTGGCGCCATCAAAAGCGTCCCCGGGCCTTTTTCTTTTATCCTGCGCCAAGCACGGGGCCACCTGCCCTGGATGAAGTGACCGAATGCGAATCCTGGTGGTCGAGGACAACCGTGACATCGCCGCGAACCTGGGGGATTACCTCGAGGACCGCGGCCACACCGTCGACTACGCCGCCGATGGCGTGACCGGCCTGCACCTGGCCGTGGTCAACGACTTCGACGCCATCGTCCTCGACCTCAACCTGCCGGGCATGGACGGCCTGGAGGTCTGCCGCAAGCTGCGCCAGGAAGGCCGCAAGCAGACGCCGGTGCTGATGCTCACCGCGCGCGACTCGCTGGACAACAAGCTCGAGGGCTTCGAGTCGGGCGCCGACGACTACCTGGTCAAGCCCTTCGCGCTGCAGGAAGTGGAGGCGCGCCTGGCCGTGCTGGCCCGCCGCGGCAAGGCCGCGCAGCCGCGCGTGCTGCAGGTGGCCGACCTCGAGTACAACCTCGACACGCTGGAGGTTCGCCGCGGCGGCAAGCTGCTGCAGCTCAACCCGACCGCGCTGAAGATCCTGCAGTCGCTGATGGAGGCGTCGCCCTCGGTGGTGACGCGCCAGGAGCTCGAGACCCGCGTGTGGGGCGAGGAGCTGCCGGACAGCGATTCCCTGCGCGTCCACATCCACGGCCTGCGCGCCGCGGTGGACAAACCCTTCGACAAGGCGCTGGTGCAGACCCGCCACGGCATCGGCTACCGGATCGCCGACCCCGAAGCGAGCTGACCGCATGCGCTACCGGCGTAGGCTTCGCAGCCGGATCATCCTGTCGTTCTTCCTGTTCGGCCTCGGCCTGACGGGCCTCTTCGCCGCGGCCACGGTGCTGCTGCGCGAGCGGCTGGAGGACCAGCTGATCGGCGAGGCGCTGTTCGAGAACGTCACCGACTACGCCGAGGGCTTCCGCCGCAACCCGGAGGAGGCAGGCGGCCTGCCGTTCGAGAAGATCAAGGGCATCGTCTTCAGCGAGCGGCGCTTCGGCAACGTGCCCTTCAACTGGCGCGACCTGCCCGAGGGCGTGCACGAGATCACCGACCGCGACGAGAACGGCCGGTCGCGCACCTACAAACTGGCGGTGAAGAAGGACCCGGATTACTGGTTCTTCCTCAGCTACGACATCGCCCAGGAACGCGCCAGCCAGCAGCAGCTTTCGTACTCGCTGGTGGGCGTGGTGTTCCTGTTCTCGCTGCTGTCGCTGGTGATCGGCTTCTGGTCGTCCAAGCGCGTGATCAGCCCGCTGACCGAACTGGCCCGGCGCATGCGTGCCCTGGCCGGCAGCGAGCGGCCCGAGAAGCTGGCCCCGCACTTCGCCGACGACGAGGTCGGCCAACTGGCGGCGGTGCTGGATGACTACGCCGAGCAGATGACGTCGCTGGTGCGGCGCGACCGCGAGTTCAACTCCGACGTCAGCCACGAGCTGCGAACGCCGCTGGCGGTGATCCGCGGTGCGACCGAGCTGCTGCTGGCCAAGCCGGACCTGCCCGACAAGACCCGCCAGCGCCTGCAGCGGATCGAGCGCGCGGCCGTGCAGAGTACCGACCTGACCACGGCGCTGCTGTTGCTCTCGCGCAACGAACGCGGCGTCGGCCACACCCTGCTGCTCAAGCTGTGCGAGCAGCTCGCCGACGCCAGCCGCACCCAGCTGGGTGGCAAGCCGGTGGACGTGGTGGTGGAGGGAGACCCCTGGGCCGCGGTGGAGGCGCCCGAGGCCGTGCTCTCGGTGGCCCTCGGCAACCTGATCGGCAACGCCTGCAAGTACACCAACGAAGGCGAGGTGCGCATCATCGTCGAGGCCGACCAGGTGCGCATCGAGGACACCGGCCCGGGCCTGAGCGAGGAAGACGCCGCGCGCCTGTTCGAACGCGGCTACCGCGGCTCCGGCGCCGGCGGCACGGTCGGCGGCGGCATCGGCCTCTCCATCGTCCGCCGCCTGTGCGAACTCTACGACTGGCAGGTGTCCATTGCGCCGCGGCCCGAGCATGGGGCGGTGGCGGTGTTGCGGTTTGCGGGTGCTGCGACGGGGGCGGGAGGCGCTAGCGGAAGAGTAGGAGTTAGTGGATAGGAGTTAGGAGTTAGTGGAAGCAGGGTGCGGCGAAAGCGTTGCTCTCACTAACTCCTAACCCCTAACCCCTACTTACTAACTCCCACGCTCGTCCCGCGTCAGACGAACTCCAGCCATCCGTGATCGTCCGTCGTACGGCCATCAAACAGCCCAAAGTAGAGGTCCTGGATCCGGCGGGTGAGGTCACCCGGCTTGCCGGTACCGACCTGGCGGCCGTCCACCGAGCGGATCGGGGTGATCTCGGCCGCGGTGCCGCACATGAAGAGCTCGTCGCACAGGTAGAGGTACTCACGCGGGATGTCGCGCTCGACCACCTCGATGCCGCGGGCCTTCGCCAGGGTGATGATGGTGTTGCGGGTGATGCCGTTGAGCAGCGCCGCGCTGACCGGCGTGGTGTGCAGCGCGCCGTCCATCACCAGGAACAGGTTTTCGCCGGCGCCTTCGCTGAGCAGGCCGGTGGAGGCGAGCGCGATGCCTTCGCCGAAGCCGAGGCGGCGCGCCTCGCGTGCCACCAGCTGGCCGCTGAGGTAGTTGCCGCCGGCCTTCGCGCCCGCGGGGATCGTGTTCGGCGCGAAGCGCTGCCAGCTCGACACGCAGGCGTCGATGCCGGCCTCGAGCACGTCGGGGCCCAGGTACGGACCCATGTGCCAGGCCGCAATGGCGAGGTCGGTGGGCGTGTCGGCCGAGAGGCCGAAACCGCCGAGGCCGCGGTAGGCGATCGGGCGCAGGTAGGCGCGCTCGAGCTTGTTGGCGGTGATGACGTCGCGGCAGGCCTGGGCCAGCGTGGGCACGTCGTAGGGCATGGCCATGTCGTAGATCTTGGCCGAGGCGTACAGGCGCTTGAGATGATCGGTGAGGCGGAAGATCGCCTGGCCCTTGGGCGTGGCGTAGCTGCGGATGCCCTCGAACACCGACGAGCCGTAGTGCAGGCCGTGCGCCATGACGTGCACGGTGGCCTCGGCCCAGGGCTTGATGCGGCCGTTGTGCCAGATGTGTTCGGGGTACTGCATCGCCATGGCGGACTCCTGCGGGGAAGCGCGCAGTTTATCCGTTCGGCCCGGGCCCCGCGTCAGAGCTCCAGCCACCAGCAGCCCACGTGGCGCTGCAGGCGGAAGCGGGTGCTGCGGCTGCCCGCATCGGTGTCGCCGGCCATCTGCTCCACGTCCAGCCCTACAGGGCGAGGCCCCGGTGCCGTCCCGGGCGCGAGGCCAGGCGCGGGGTCAGGTTCGCTTGCCGCGTCCGCCGGGGCCTGGGGCGCGGCGTCCGCGGCGGACCGTGAGCCTGACGCCGGGCTGGGCGCGGTTGCCGCGGCCGGGGCAGGTGGCTCCGGGCCGAAAGCCATCTGCGGGTCAGTCGGTGTGGCCGGCGCCGGATAGGCCAGGGCCACGGCCACCAGCGGGCGGTTGGCGATCGCCTCGAGCTCGTCCATCACCTGCAGCGCGCCGCGATTGCCGGTACCGGCCCAGTGGTAGTAGCTGGCCAGGCGATTCACGTCGCGGGATTCCAGCGCCGTGCGCACGCCCTGCAGCAGGGCATCGGCGCTGCGGGCGCAGCCGCGGGGCGCGAAGCCGGGCGCATAGGCGCCGGGCGCCGGGCCGGGCACGCCCTTCGGCACGGCGTCCACGCTGGCGCAAGGGCGGTCGGTGAAGACGGTGTTGCCCCGGGCGTCGGTGCAGCGCTGCACGCCCTGCGCCGCGGCAGGCGAGGGCAGGGCCAGGAGAACCAAGAGGGCGGGCAGCAGCAAGCGCATGCCCGGAGCCTAGCGCGAAGCTCAGCCCAGGCGGGTGATCACGGCTTCGGTCGGCTTGGCGAGGTTCAGGGTGTAGAAGTGCAGCTCGGGTGCGCCGCCCTCGATCAGTCGGCGGCACATGGCCGCCACCACGTCGGACGCGAATTCGCGGATGGCCTCGGCGTCGTCGCCATAGGCCTGCATGCGCTTGCCGATCCAGCGCGGGATCTCGGCGCCACAGGCCTCCGAGAAGCGCCGCAGCTGGGTGAAGTTCGAGATCGGCATGATGCCCGGGATCACCGGGATGGCGAGGCCGGCCTTGCGCACGTCGTCGACGAAGCGGAAGTAGGCGTCGGCGTTGAAGAAGTACTGGGTGATCGCGGAATCCGCGCCTGCGTCGACCTTTTCCTTGAAGCGGCGCAGGTCGGCCAGGGCATCCTCGGCCTGCGGGTGGGTTTCCGGGTAGCAGCCCACTTCGATGTGGAAGTGGTCGCCGAACTCGTTGCGGATGAAGCGCACCAGGTCCGAGGCGTAGTGCAGGTCGCCGGGCCGGGCCATGCCCGAGGGCAGGTCGCCGCGCAGCGCGACGATGCGGTCGCAGCCCAGGGCCTTGTACTCGCCCAGCAGCTGGCGGATCTCGTCGCGGGTGCCGCCGACGCAGCTCAGGTGCGGCACGCCGTTGAGGCCGTGGTGCTCCCGCAGGCGCCGCACCGTCTCGCCGGTGTAGGACAGGGTGGAACCGCCTGCGCCAAAGGTCACCGAGCCGAACCGCGGCGCGTACTTCTTGAGCCGCCCCACCGTGCGGTCGAGCTGCTGCCGCTGTTCCTCGGTCTTGGGCGGATAGAACTCGAAGCTGAGCTGGGGCATCGGGGCACCTCGGTCGGATGCCCGAACTATATCGCTCCATCCGGATGAAAGGAACAACGGCGAATCAAATGAACCTGGTTCATTTGATTCACCCGTTGCTGCGAGAATTCCGGGATGAAGATCGCCCTGACTGAATTCGCCCGCACCCGCCTCTTCCCGGCCGACGGCCGCCGGACCGCCATCCAGGACATCACGCCCGCCCAGTTCGTCGAGCGGCTCAACGCCGAGGCGCCCGAGCGGGTGCTGCCGGGCTACGCGCCCTTCTGCCGGCTGCACGTGCACCGCAACTGGACCTCGACCAAATGCTCGGTGATCCCGATCACCGACGAGAATCGCCACCAGCTGCGCAGCGCCTACGAGGCCCGCACGCGCGAGGAGCTGCCGGTGCTGGTGCGCTGGTTCGAGGGCCTGGAGCCGCCGGTGGCGAACTACCTGGTGCCCATCCTCTACAGCCGCGAGCAGATGGCGAAGGAAGGTACGCCGGTGGATGCCGACTGGGGCATCGTCGGCTGCTTGTACACCATGGAACCCGACGAAATCCCGATGGTCCCCATCACCATGATGCGCAATGCCCTGGGCGTGGAGGAGGGCGGCTCCGGTGTCCCCCTCGACCGCGCCGCCTATCGCCGCAGCGTGGCCTTCTGGTCGGCCCACGCGAACTGGAGATAGTTGTTTTTGCCACGGATGAACACTGATGAACACGGATAGGTCAAAAGCGCACAGCTGACGTTTGGTCTTCGCCAGCAAATCGATTTCGCGATGACCGAAGCTAGCGTTGTTCTCTATCCGTGTTCATCAGTGTTCATCCGTGGCCAATACGTCCTAAAAAGAAACGGGCGCCCGAGGGCGCCCGCCAGGGTGAAGCGAGAGCGGTGGATCAGTAGCGGTAGTGGTCCGGCTTGTACGGGCCGTCCTTCGAGACGCCCAGGTACGCGGCCTGCTCGTCGGTCAGGGTGGTCAGCTTCACGCCGATCTTCTCGAGGTGCAGGCGGGCCACTTCCTCGTCCAGCTTCTTGGGCAGGATGTAGACCTTGGCCTCGTAGGTGTCCTTGTTGGCCCACAGGTCGATCTGCGCCAGGGTCTGGTTGGCGAACGAGTTCGACATCACGAACGACGGGTGGCCCGTGGCGCAGCCCAGGTTCACCAGGCGGCCCTCGGCCAGCAGGAAGATGCTGTTGCCGTTCTTGAAGGTGTACTTGTCCACCTGCGGCTTGATGTTCAGGCGCACCGCGTCGGAGGCGTTGAGCTTGTCGACCTGGATCTCGTTGTCGAAGTGGCCGATGTTGCAGACGATGGCCTGGTCCTTCATCTTCGACATGTGCTCGAGCGTCAGCACGTCCTTGTTGCCGGTGGTGGTGACGTAGATGTCGCCGCGGCCCAGGGTGTTCTCGACGGTGTTGACCTCGAAGCCTTCCATCGCCGCCTGCAGGGCGTTGATCGGGTCGATCTCGGTGACCACCACGCGGCAGCCGTAGGCGCGCAGCGAGTGGGCCGAGCCCTTGCCGACGTCGCCGTAGCCGCAGACCACCGCGACCTTGCCGGCCAGCATCACGTCCATCGCGCGCTTCAGGCCGTCGGCCAGCGACTCGCGGCAGCCGTAGAGGTTGTCGAACTTCGACTTGGTGACCGAGTCGTTGACGTTGATGGCCGGGACCAGCAGCTTGCCGGCCTCGAGCATCTGGTACAGGCGGTGCACGCCGGTGGTGGTCTCCTCGGAGACGCCCTTCCAGTCCTTGACCACGGTGGTCCAGAAACCCGGACGCTCCTTGGCCACACGCTTGAGCAGGTCCTTGATCACCTGCTCTTCGTGCGAGCCGGAGGCCGAGTTCACCCAGCTGGTGTCGCCCTGTTCCAGCTCGTAGCCCTTGTGGATCAGCAGGGTGACGTCGCCGCCGTCGTCGACGACCAGCTCCGGCCCCTTGCCGCCGGGGAAGCTGATGGCGTCGAGCGTGCAATCCCAGTACTCCTCCAGCGTCTCGCCCTTCCAGG
>NZ_DASUDO010000039.1:0-71887 GCF_036275555.1 Arenimonas sp. | reverse complement strand
GCTACGTCCCGAATACACGCGCAGCGCGAGATAGATGAGACCGGAAACGATCGCCGAATCGCTGATCGCCTGGAAATCCAGCCGGTCGGCATTGCCAGAGCCGACGATCCACACCATCGACTGGCAGCCGAGCAGGCGGTTCTCCTCGATGCGCAGCGATTCGTCCATCGGCGGCAGCTTGCGGCCGAGGTCGATGAGGTACTGGTAGCGCTCGGACCAGTCGCCGAAGAAGGCGAACTCGTCGGCGATGGCGGCCTGGGCCAGCGCCGCGCTGGCTTCGGTCGGCCGCATCAGCCGCGCCTCCAGCGAACGCCCTGGGCGGTGTCCTCGAGCAGGATGCCTTCCTCGGCCAGCTGCTTGCGGATGGCGTCCGCGCGCAGGAAGTCGCGGGCGCGCTTGGCGGCGTTGCGCTCGTCCACCAGCGCCTGGATGCGGGCGTCGTCGCCATCCTCGCTGCCGCGGCTAAACCAGGCCTCCGGGCGCTGCTGCAGCAGGCCCAGCAGCAGGCCGCCGCCGAGCAGTTCGGCCTTGAGGCTGGCACGCGAGATCGCGCTGGTGGCCTTGCGGGCCTCGGCGGCGATGCGGGAGAGCTCGGCCAGCGCCGCCGGCGTGTTGAGGTCGTCGCACAGGGCGGACTCGACCTCGAACGGCACCATCGGTTCGACCGTCGGCACGTCGGCCAGGTCGCGCAGCGTGCCGTAGAGGCGGTCCAGCGTGCGCACGCACTGCTCGATCAGCGCGTCGGACCAGTCCAGCGGCTGCCGGTAGTGGGCCGACAGCAGGGCGTAGCGCAGGGCCTCGGGCGGGTGCTGGTCGAGCAGGTCGTGCACCAGGTACACGTTGCCGACCGACTTGGACATCTTGGCGCCGCCCAGGTTGAGCATGCCGTTGTGCAGCCAGAAGCGGGCGAACACCTGGCCGCCGTGGGCGCAGGTGCTCTGCGCGACCTCGTTCTCGTGGTGCGGGAACTGCAGGTCGACGCCGCCGCCGTGGATGTCGATGGTGTCGCCCAGGTGGGTCTCGGCCATGGCCGAGCACTCGATGTGCCAGCCCGGGCGGCCCACGCCCCAGGGCGAGTCCCAGCCGGGCAGGTCCGGGGTGGACGGCTTCCAGAGCACGAAATCGCCGGCGTCGCGCTTGTACGGCGCCACTTCGACGCGGGCGCCGGCCAGCATCTCGTCCGGGTCGCGGCGCGAGAGCTTGCCGTAGTCGGGGAAGCTGGCCACCGAGAACAGCACGTGGCCCTCGGCCGCGTAGGCGTGGCCGGAGCCGATCAGCCGCTCGATCATCGAGATGATGTGCGGGATGTGGGCGGTGGCGTAGGGCACCACGTCGGGCGGATCCACGCCCAGGCGCGCCATGTCCTCGTGGTACGCGGCGGCGAAGCGGTCGGTGATCACGCTGATCGGCACGCCCTGGTCCTTGGCGGCCTGGTTGATCTTGTCGTCGACGTCGGTGATGTTGCGGGCGTAGACCAGGCGCGGATAGTGGCGGCGCAGCAGCCGGGCCAGCACGCCGAACACCACGGGCGGGCGGGCGTTGCCGATGTGGACGTAGTTGTAGACCGTCGGTCCGCAGACGTACATCGTGACCCGGCGCGGGTCGGCGGGCTCGAAGGCTTCGAGCCGGCGGGAGAGGTTGTTGTAGAGGCGCAGTTCCATGGTCGGGCACGGACGGAAAGCCAGAGTCTAGCAAGCCCGGCGGGGCCGCTTAACGAAAATCTTAGGCTTGGGTTCAGGCGCTCGGCGCTTTAATCCCGGGGTCGCTCGCGCCCCGCCCGTCGCCCCGGCGGCCCGGCCCGACCGCCCCACGGAGAACGTTTGATGACCGCCGCCATCCGAACCCTTCCGATCCTGCTGCTGGCCCTGTCCGGCCCGGCGCTGGCGCAGTACGCCGGGGACGAGTACGGGGACGATGAGTATTACGCCCCCGCGGTCCCCGAGAATGTCAGCTACGGCTACGCCCAGGTGCTGCGCGCCGACGAGGTGGTCGAGCGCGTCGTGACCCGCACCCCGGAGGAGCGCTGCGACGACGTCGAGTACCGCAGTACCGGCCGCACCACCGGCGGCACCGTGATCGGCGCCCTGGTCGGCGCGGCGCTGGGCAACCAGGTCGGCAAGGGCGACGGCCGCAAGGCGGCCACCGTGGTCGGCGCGGTCGCCGGCGGCGCCATCGGCAACAACATCGCCCGCCAGCGCGCCGAGGCCGAGGCCCGCGGCTGCCAGCTGGTCGAGGTCGAGCGCGAGGAATCCCAGGTGGTCGGCTATGACGTCGAATACATGTACAAGGGCGAGAAATACATGTCCCGCCTGCCGTACGACCCCGGCAACCGCCTGCGCATCCGGGTCTCGGTGACCCCGGACGACGCCGCGGCCGCGGCCCGCTGAGTTGCGGGCCCGCCCCGCCCCCGGCATACTCGCCCCCGAATGAGCCACTGCGCCGCCCCTGCCGACATCCTCAGCTCCGCCTACATGGCGGCGGGCATGACGTCTCGCGCGCGCCGACCGGAATCCGCCACGCCAGCTGGGTAACCCGGACGTCACTGCTTGTTCACCGGAAAAACCCAGCCTCGCGCTGGGTTTTTTGTTTTTGGTTTCCACCAGGACCCCACCATGAAGCATTTCCTCAACACCCAGGACTGGACCCGCGCCGAGCTCGACGCGGTGCTCGCCCAGGCGGCTGCGTTCAAGCGCAGCAAGGCCGGCGACCAGCTCAAGGGCAAGTCCATCGCCCTGGTCTTCTTCAACCCGTCGCTGCGCACCCGCACCAGCTTCGAGCTGGGCGCCTTCCAGCTGGGCGGGCATGCGGTGGTGCTGCAGCCGGGCAAGGACGCCTGGCCGATCGAATTCGACGTCGGCACCGTGATGGACGGCGAGGCCGAGGAGCACATCGCCGAGGTGGCGCGGGTGCTGTCGCGCTACGTTGACCTGGTGGCGGTGCGGGCGTTCCCGAAGTTCCAGGACTGGTCGGTGGACCGCGAGGACCGGGTGCTGCGCGCGTTCGCGAAGTACTCCACGGTGCCGGTGATCAACCTCGAGACCATCACCCATCCCTGCCAGGAGCTGGCGCATGCGCTGGCGCTGCAGGAGCACTTCGGCACGCCCGACCTGCGCGGCAAGAAGTTCGTGCTGACCTGGACCTACCACCCCAAGCCGCTGAACACGGCGGTGGCCAACTCGGCGCTGACCATCGCCACCCGCCTGGGCATGGACGTGACCCTGCTGTGCCCGACCCCGGAGTACGCGCTGGACGAGCGCTACCTCGGCTGGGCCCGCGACAACGTGGCCGAGTCCGGCGGCCGCTTCCGCATGAGCCACGACATCACCGAGGCCTACACCGGCGCCGACGTGGTGTACGCCAAGAGCTGGGGCGCTATCCCGTACTTCGGCCGCTGGGAGCAGGAGAAGCCGATCCGCGATGCGCACCGGCACTTCATCGTCGACGAAGCCAAGATGGCGCTGACCAACAACGGCGTGTTCAGCCATTGCCTGCCGCTGCGGCGCAACGTCAAGGCGACCGATGGCGTGATGGATGCGCCGTACTGCATTGCCATCGAGGAGGCCGAGAACCGGCTGCATGTGCAGAAGGCGGTGATGGCCGCGCTTGCCAATCAATAGCCGGGAGATCGTGGGGGCAGGAACCGGTCGGCTGGAGTCAGGAGTTAGTGGATAGGAGGTAGGAGCTAGTGAGAGCGTTTCGCCTCCGCCACCCGCGCTTCCACTACCTCCTACCTCCTGTCCACTAACTCCTCCTCCCCACTTCTCCATCGGCCTCCAACCCTTTCCCATTTCCTGCCACCTACCGAACCGGACCCGCCATGACCCACCCCAAGCCCATCGTCCTCGCCTTCTCCGGCGGCCTCGACACCAGCTTCTGCATTCCGTGGCTGAAGGAGCGCGGCTGGGCCGTGCATACCGTGTTCGCCGATACCGGCGGCGTGGATGCGGCCGAGCGCGCGTATATCGAGGGTCGCGCGGCCGAGCTGGGCGCGGCCAGCCATGTCACGGTCGACGGCGGGCCGGCGATCTGGGAGGGCTTCGTGAAGCCCTTCGTGATGGCGGGCGAGGGCTACCAGGGGCAGTACCCGCTGCTGGTGTCCGATCGCTACCTGATCGTGGACGCGGCGCTCAAGCGTGCCGCCGAACTCGGCACGCGCGCGATCGCGCATGGCTGCACCGGCATGGGCAACGACCAGGTGCGCTTCGACCTGGCGGTGAAGGCGGCCGGCGACTACGAGATCGTGGCGCCGATCCGCGAGATCCAGAAGGAGCACACCCAGACCCGCGCCTACGAGCAGGCCTACCTCGAGGAGCGCGGCTTCGAGGTGCGCGCCAAGCAGAAGAGCTACACCATCAACGAGAACCTGCTGGGCCTGACCATGTCCGGCGGCGAGATCGACCGCTGGGAAGCGCCGGGCGAGGGTGCCCGCGGCTGGTGCGCGCCGCGCGCCGAATGGCCGGCGCAGGCGCTGCGGGTCACGCTGACTTTCAAGCAGGGCGAGGCCGTGGCGCTCGACGGCCAGCCGATGTCGGGCGCCGCGCTGCTGGCCAGGCTCAACGCCTTGTTCGCGAAGTACGGCGTCGGTCGCGGCCTGTACACCGGCGACACCACGATCGGCCTCAAGGGCCGCATCATCTTCGAGGCCCCCGGCCTGGCGGCGCTGCTGGCCGGCCATCGCGCCCTCGAGGAGGCCGTGCTGACCAAGCAGCAGAACCGCTTCAAGCCCGAAGTGGCGCGCAAGTGGGTGGAGCTGGTGTACGAGGGCTTCTACAACGATCCGCTCAAGGCCGACCTCGAGGCCTTCCTGCAGTCCAGCCAGGCCTGCGTGAACGGCGAAGTGGTGCTGGAAACGCAGGGCGGCCGCGTGGATGCCGTGGCCGTGCGCTCGCCGCACCTGCTGCACGCCAAGGGCGCTACCTACGCGCAGTCGGCGGACTGGGGCGTGGCCGAGGCCGAGGGCTTCATCCGCCTCTACGGCATGAGCAGCACGCTTTGGGCCGAAGTCAACCGCAAACCCTGACCCCATAGCTTTTGTGGGAGGGACTTCAGTCCCGATGCCTTTCGCCGAAAAGCATCGGGACTGAAGTCCCTCCCACAGAGGACCGACCGGATACCTCGATGATCCAGGATGTACTCCAACACCTCGACGCCCTCGTGTCGTTCGACACCCGCAACCCGCCGCGCGCGATCGGGACGGGCGGCATCTTCGATTACCTGCGGGCCCACCTGCCGGGCTTCCGGGTCACGGTCACCGACCACGGGGCCGGCGCGGTGTCGCTCCTGGCCGTGCGCGGGGCGCCGAAGCGGGTGTTCAACGTGCACCTCGACACCGTGCCGGCTTCGCCGGCGTGGAGCGCCGACCCGCATGTGCTGCGCGTCACCGGCGACCGCGCCATCGGCCTCGGCGCCTGCGACATCAAGGGCGCGGCAGCGGGGCTGCTGGCGGCGGCGTCGCGCACGGCCGGCGACGCGGCCTTCCTGTTCACCAGCGACGAGGAGGCCAACGACGCGCGCTGCATCGCTGCTTTCCTCGCTTCCGACCACGGCTTCACCGAGGCGATCGTGGCCGAGCCGACGATGGCCGAGGCGGTGCTGGCGCATCGCGGCATCAGCTCGGTGCTGATGCAGTTCACCGGGCAGGCGGGGCATGCGTCCGGCCAGCAGGCGCGCACGGCCAGCGCGCTGCACGCGGCGATCCGCTGGGGCGACCAGGCGCTGGACTACGTCGAGTCGCTGGACCATGCGCGCTTCGGCGGCCTCACCGGGCTGCGCTTCAACATCGGCCGTGTCGAGGGCGGCATCAAGGCCAACATGATCGCGCCGCGGGCCGAGCTGCGCTTCGGGTTCCGGCCGCTGCCCTCGCAGGCGCCGGCGGACCTGCACGCGCGCTTCCGCGGCTTCGCCGACCCCTCGGCGCTCGCTTCGTACGAAGAAACCTTCAGCGGCCCCTCGTTGCCCGCGGGCGACATCGCCGGGGCGGAGGCGAAGCGACTCGCCGCGCGCGACCTCGCCGACGAGCTAGGCCTGCCGATCGGCAACGCCGTGGATTTCTGGACCGAGGCCTCGCTGTTCTCGGCCGCCGGCCTGACCGCCTTCGTGTTCGGCCCGGGCGACATCGCCCAGGCGCATACGGCCGATGAATGGGTCGCGCTCGAACAACTGCAGATCGTCGCCAACCACTACGTGCGCCTGCTGGAGGCTTCATGAACGCCATCGCCCTGACCGCCCCCGCCGATCTCGCGGGCCAGCCCGATTCCCTCCGGAGGAAGCTTCCGGAGCCCGCCACCCGCCTTGCCGACCCTGACCATGACTGAGATGCGCACCACGATCGTCCGCCTGCTGTCCAACATGGCCAGCGCCAAGGAGATTCAGCAATACCTCAAGCGCTTCAGCCAGCTCGACGCCGAGCGCTTCGCCGTGGTCAAGGTCGGCGGCGCGATCCTGCGCGATGACCTCGATGCACTGGTGAGCTCGCTGTCCTTCCTGCAGCAGGTGGGCCTGACGCCGATCGTCATCCACGGCGCCGGCCCGCAGCTGGACGAGGAGATGAAGGCCGCGAGGATCGAGAAGAAGACCGTGGATGGCCTGCGCGTCACCGACGCCGCGGGCCTGGCCATCGTCCGCCGGGTCTCGCAGCAGGAGAACCTGCGGCTGGTCGAGGCCCTGCAGGCGCAGGGCGTGCGCGCGACCTCGATCACCTCCGGCGTCTTCGAGTGCGATTTCCTGTCGAAGCGGAAGTACGGCCTGGTCGGCAAGGTCGAGGCCGTGCACGTGGCCAGCATCCAGGCGGCGATCAAGGTCGGCTCGATCCCGGTGATCGCCTCGCTGGGCGAGACCGCCGGCGGCCAGATCCTCAACGTCAACGCCGACTGGGCCGCGAACGACCTGGTCAAGAAGCTGCAGCCCTACAAGATCATCTTCCTGACCGGCACCGGCGGCTTGCTGGACGGCGACGGGAACGTGATCGACTCGATCAACCTCAGCACCGAGTACGCCGAGCTGCTGCGCCAGCCCTGGCTGCATTCGGGCATGAAGGTGAAGATCGAGCAGATCCACGACCTGCTGATGGCGCTGCCGCCGGCCAGCTCGGTGTCGATCACGCGGCCCGACCAGCTGGCCAAGGAGCTGTTCACGCACCGTGGCTCGGGCACGCTGGTGCGCCGGGGCGAGCAGGTGCGTCGCGTCACCTCGTGGAAGAAGCTCGACCTCAAGCGGCTCAAGCAGCTGGTGGAGTCGGGTTTCGGCCGCAAGCTGGCGCCGGACTATTTCGAGAAGACCACGGTCTACAAGGCCTACGTCAGCGAACACTACCGCGCGGCGCTGATCATCACGCTCGAGGACGGCATCCCGCACCTCGACAAGTTCGCGGTGAGCGACGATGCGCAGGGCGAGGGCCTGGGCCGCGCGGCCTGGCAGGTGATGCGGGCCGAGACGCCGCAGCTGTTCTGGCGCGCCCGCGCCGGCAATCCGGTCAACGACTTCTACTTCGACGAGGCCGACGGCTGCATGAAGGGCGAGAAGTGGAACGTATTCTGGTACGGGCTGGAGGGCTGGGAGCAGGTACGCTACGCCGTCGAACACTGCCTGGCCCGGCCGGCCACGCTCAAGGGCTGAGATGATCACCAACCTGCACTGGACCATCCCGCCGATCCTGCAAGGCATCCACGTCACGCTGGAGCCGCTGCAGCGCGAGCACGGCGAGGAACTGCTGGCCGCCGCGTCCGATGGCGAGCTCTGGAACCTCTGGTACACCACGGTGCCGGGCCCGGAAACGGTGCGCGGCTACATCGCCAGGGCGATGGCCGACCGCGAGGCGGGGACGGCAATGCCGTTCCTGGTGCGCAACGCGGCCGGTGATCCGGTCGGCAGCACGCGCTTCTTCCGGATGGATCCGCTGATTCCCAGCTTGGAGCTGGGCTACACCTGGTACGCGCAGCGGGTGCAGCGTACGGCCCTGAACACCGAGGCCAAGCGGCTGCTGCTGGGCCACGCGTTCGACGCCATGGGCTGCAGCGTGGTGGAGCTGCGCACGCATGTCTTCAACCAGAAATCGCGGGCAGCGATCGAGCGGCTGGGCGCGCATTTCGACGGCGTGCTGCGGCGGCAGATGCGGATGGCCGACGGGCATCTGCGGGATACCGCGGTCTATTCGATCCTCGACAACGAGTGGCCGACGATTCGCCGCCACCTGGATTTCAAGCTTGAGCATGGGGTGGCGCCGTGAGCCGTTCCAACGCCTGCAGGGAGGCCTGGCGATGAGCGCACGCCTTTCCCTCGGCCTCGTGGGCGCCCGTGGTTACGTGGGGGCGGAACTGATCCGGATGGTCGCGGCGCACCCGCGCTTCGAGCTCGGCTTCGTGTCCTCGCGCGAGCGCGAAGGCCAGCGGCTGGCCGACCACGAGCCGGCCTATGCCGGCGACCTGCGCTACGTGAACCTCGACGCCGCGGCGGCCGCGGGGCAGGGCGCGGATGCGCTGGTGCTGGCCTTGCCCAACGGCATGGCCGCGCCCTTCGTGGCCGCGCTGGACGCGAAGGCGCCGCGGACCGTGGTGGTGGACCTGTCGGCCGACTACCGCTTCGATGACGCCTGGCACTACGGCCTGCCCGAGCTGACGCGCGCGTCCGCGCCTGGCGCGATCCGCATCAGCAACCCGGGCTGCTACGCCACGGCGATGCAGCTGGCCGTGGCGCCGATGCGTGCGGCGCTGGAGGGTCCCGTGCAGTGTTTTGGCGTGTCGGGCTACTCAGGCGCCGGTACCAGTGCCTCGGACAAGAACGACCCGGACAAGCTGCGCGACAACCTGATGCCGTACGCGCTCACCGGCCACGTGCACGAGCGCGAAGTGACGCGCCAGCTCGGCCACCCGGTCGAGTTCATGCCGCACGTGGCGCCGCATTTCCGCGGCATCACGCTCACGGCGAACCTGCACCTGGCCGGGGCGACGAGCCTCGACGCCGTGCGCGCCGCCTACCGCGCCGCGTATGCCGGCGAGCCGCTGGTGCAAGTGCTGGATGATGCGCCCTGGGTCAGCCGCATCGCCGGCCGCCATGGTGCCGAAGTGGGCGGCTTCACGCTGTCGGCCGACGGCCGCCGGCTGGTGGTGGTGGCCACGCTCGACAACCTGCTCAAGGGCGCGGCGACGCAGGCCCTGCAAAACCTCAACCTGGCCTTCGGCCTGCCGGAAACGATGGGAATCCCGACATGAGCGAGCTGCTTTGGCAGAAACCCGGCGTAGCAGTGGACCCGCGCATCCAGGCTTTCCTGGCCGGCGGCGACGTGCTGTTGGACCGCGAGTTCATCCAGGACGACATCACGGCTTCGGCCGCGCACGCGCGCGGCCTGGCCCGCATCGGCATCCTCACCGACGAGGAGTGCACGGCGCTGTGCCGCGAATTGTCGCTGCTGTCCGCCGACCTGCTGTCCGGTGACTTCGTGCTCGACGAGCGCTTCGAGGACGGCCACTCTGCCATCGAATCGCGCCTGGTCGAGCGCCTGGGCGACACCGGCCGCAAGATCCACACCGGCCGCAGCCGCAACGACCAGGTGCTGGTGGCCACGCGCCTGTGGCTCAAGCGCAAGCTGGGCGAGCTGCAGGCCGTGTGCCGCGAATCCGCCGACGTCTGCCTGCAGCGCGCCGAGGCCGAGGCGATCCCGATGCCCGGCTACACCCACCTGCAGCGCGCCGTGGTCTCGTCCACCGCGATGTGGTGGGCCGGCTTCGCGGAGGCCTTCATCGACAACGCCGTGCGCGCCGGCCAGGCGCGTGACTGGATCGATGCCAACCCGCTGGGCACCGCCGCCGGCTACGGCGTCAACCTGCCGCTGGACCGCGAGGGCAGCACGAAGGAACTCGGCTTCGCCCGCACGCAGGTGAGCCCGATCTACGCCCAGCTTTCGCGCGGCAAGTTCGAGATCGCCGCGGTGGATGCGCTCGGCGCCGCGATGCTCGACCTGCGGCGCCTGGCCTGGGACCTGAGCCTGTTCACCACCGCCGAGTTCGGCTTCGTCGCCCTGCCGCCGCAGTACACCACCGGCAGCTCGATCATGCCCAACAAGCGCAACCCCGACCTGGTCGAGCTGATGCGCGCCACCTACGCCAGCGTGGCCGCGGCCCGCACCGAGCTCGAGAACCTGCTGTCCCTGCCCAGCGGCTACCACCGCGACCTGCAGTACACCAAGGGCGCGCTCTTCCACGCCTTCGGCCGGGGCCTGGGTGCCTTGAGCCTGCTGCCGAACCTGCTGCGCGGGCTGCAGTGGAAACCCGAGCGGCTGGCGCAGGCCTTCGATGACGGGATGTTCGCCACCGACAAGGCGGTGGAACTCGCGGTCGCCGGCCTGCCGTTCCGAGAGGCTTACCGACTTGCCGCCGTCGAACCGCTGCCCAAGGCCGGTGCCGATCCGCAGGCCAGCCTGGAGGCGCGCGTGTCGCCGGGTGGCTCAGGTGCGCTCGGCCTGGGCTTGCTGCGTGAGCGACTGGCTGCGATCACTGGCGCGGGCTGAGTTCAGCCCCTTGGCCACAGGGCCATGTCGACGCCGACGACCAAGGTGACGGCGACGGACGCGACCAGGTAGCACAGGAGCTGGTCGCGAAGCTTCAGCTGCAGCCGCCGGCTGGCGACCACCACGAGCGCCAGCAGCCCGCCAACCACCAGCACGGGCAAGGTCCAGGTCCCCAGTCCCAGCAGCTGGCTCAGCTTCGCCTCGTCATTCGGGTTGAAGTCGCTCACGCCGGCCGCCACCAGCCGCATGAAGAAGGCGATGTAGAGCAGGGCGAAGCCCAGGTGGCTACGCGACTTCCAGACAAGCCAGAAGCCCAGCAGGCCCTGGCCCACGGTGAGCAGCGGTCCGGCCCCGGCGATCAGCGCCAGGTCGCGCGGGGTCACAGAGCCCATCGGCGTTACCGAATTCAGCGTGGCCACCATCTCGTAGCCGAGCACCAAGCCCGTGAGCCAGTGCGCTAACTCGTGGACGAGGAAGCTGGCGATGCCCGTGAGCAAGAGCACGAGGTAAAACGTCGTGGGAAACGCGGCAGGCGAACGCGGCATGTAAGTCTCCTGTAAAGACGCAGCCCGGGGTTCGCCGTGCGTGGGCCGGTGCTGCGCGAGTTCCCGCTCGGCATCGGTGAGTGGAGGGTTTCGTAAAAGCACGCTGAACTTCCTCCAGCGTTGGCCTTTCCCGGACCGGCCTCCGGCCCGCAGCGTTGGCAGCGTGACCTCGCCGCTACGCTTTGGTGCTGTCGGGCTCGACGACGACCGCGGTGCCGTAGCAAAGCACTTCCGTCAGGCCGGTCATGATCTCGGTGGCATCGTAACGCATGCCGATGATGGCATTAGCGCCGAGCCTGCGTGCCTCCTGCACCATGTCGCGATAGGTCTCCTGGCGCGCCTGCTCGCAAAGTTCGGTGTAAATGGTGATGTTGCCGCCGAACAGGGACTGGATGCCGCCGATGAAGTTGCCCACGACGGACCGGGAGCGCACCGTGATGCCGCGGACCACGCCCAGGCTGCGCAGCACGCGATGGCCCGGAAGCTCGAAGGCCGTCGTGACGCTCGCGTTCACGAGGCTGGAAGCGACCCGGCCGGTACCGGCGTAGTTGCTGTTTCTCGGATCAGACACGTTTTCTCTCCCCGGTTTCGACGCGCATCGCCGGATTATTCCGGCTTGGGATGGCGCAGCACGCGCAGCGACACCATCAGCACCAGGCCCGCGCCGAGTGCCAGCACCGCCCACAGCACCCAACGCTGCCAGTCTTCGCCGCGCTTGGGCGCCAGGGCCGCGGCACCGCCGGACTCGCCGCCCTCGCCGAGGCTGGCCGGCTGCGGTGGCGTGCTGGACGCGGCCAGCGCCGCCTGCACCGGATAGTCCTCGCGCGCCGCACGCACGCTGCCTGCGACCAGGGTGTAGGGGCGCGGGCCCTGGGCCAGCAGCACGAAGCGCTCCGGGCGGTACTGCAGCTGCAGGGTCGGCGCCTTCGCCAGCGCCGGCTGGGTGGCGACGCGCCACTGGCGGTCGCGGCTCATGCCGACATCCGGGGCGAGGTGGCGCACTTCGTCGCCGTTGTTGCCGAGGCGGAAGGCGGTGAAGCCGGCGATGCCGCGCCACCAGTCTTCGTCGCCGTCGCGCGCGGTGACCTGCACCGCGGCCACGGCGTTGGTGGTCGGCAGCGCCACGTCCACGCGCTCGATGGCCAGCGGGCCAGGGCTGGCGTAGTCGAAGCTGCCGGGCGCGTCGGCGACGGGCGTGCCTTCCAGCGACAGCGACTTCCACGCGCGGGTGTCGGCCCCGCGCAGGCGCCGCTCGGCCTGCAGCGCGCCGATCACCGGCCATTGGCCGTCGTTCTCGATGGACAGGCGCAGGTAGCGGGCGTCGCTGCCTGTGAACTCGAGCTTCAGGCGCTCGATGCGCAGGCCGTTGTCGTCCAGCGCCACCAGCGGCATCCCGCGGCCGATCTCTTGCCACTCGGCGAGGTCATCGGAGGCGCTCACGCGCACGCGCAGGTTGACGGGCAGGGCGGCACCTTCGCCCAGCTGCACGTGCAGGGCGGCCACCGGCGGCGGGTCGTCGCCGCGGTCGAGCAGCAGGTCGTGGCGTTCGGGCGGGGTGGGCGTGCTGTCGTTGGTGCGCAGGTCCAGGCCGCGCAGGCGGCCGTCGGCGTCCCGCTCAAGGCGCAGGGCGAGGCTCTCTGGCTGGCCGGGCGCAGGCAGCGGCACGCGCAGCCAGGCCACGGGTTCACGTCGGGACTCCTCGGTCTGCTCGTGCGGCAGCGGCGCGAAGGGCACCGGTTCGTCATCGGCGTTGAACACCGCGAGGTCGCGTAGGTCGGCGCGGCTGACGTGCTTCAGCACCTCCGCGTCGAGCTCCAGCACATAGGCCGCGGCGTCGCCCTCGGCCTGCACCGGCCACTGCCAGGCGTAGTCCTGGGGCGTGTTGGCGTGGGCGGCACTGGCCGCCAGCAGTCCCAGCATCAACAAAGAGCGCATGCGCTTACTCCGAACGGGGTGGGGTGGGGGCGATGCGGCCGACGATGATCAGCAGCAGGCCCACGACCAGGAAGGAGACGATGCCGGCGATGTTGCCGACGAACTGGCGGTCCACGATCAGCAGCTTCAGCAGCACCACGCCGAGCAGGCCCGCGCCCAGCCACCACAGCGCGCGGTCGCGGCGGCGCGAGCCGAGCACCCAGGCGGTGACGCCGGCCACGCACCAGGCCACGGTGAGGCTGGCCTGCGCCAGCGTCTCGCCGAGCAGCTCGGGCGACCAGGGCAGGTCGGCCAGCTGGTGGCAGGCGCGCAGCACGGCCATCGTCAGCAGGAACAGCGCCGCGCCGGCCCAGGCCAGGCTGCCCAGGCGCTGCGGATCGGCGTGCGACCGCAGCGCGGCGGCGGCCACCACGAGGCCGAGCAGCAGCGACAGCTCCAGCGGGTTGAGCACGGGAACCCAGGGCAGCGGTTGGCTGTCGCCGGGGAGGAAGTTGCCGAGCACCCAGGCCAGGCCGAGGCCGGCGGCGGCGATGGCCAGCCACACGGTGCGCCAGCGCGGGAACAGATCGGCCACCGGCCAGCCGGCGAGGCGCGGCTGCGTCCACGCCAGCGCGAACAGCGCCGACAGCGGCGCCATCACCGCCGGCAGCAGCCAGCCGTCGGCGAGCCCGCCGTCATCGCCCAGCACGCGCATCAGCGTGATGCCGGCCGCCGCGGCCAGCGCCATCAGCCAGGCGATGTGCGCCACCGGCAGCAGCCGCGAGAACGGCTCGCGCAGCGCGGCCAGCGTCGGCAGGGCCAGCGCCAGCACCAGCCACCACCACGCCAGCGGCGGGTCGAACAGCGTCACTTCGTAGTGATCCTGCGAGGCCAGCGACTGCGGCAGCATCAGCACCACCGACGCCGCCAGCGGCCACGACAGCCGCGGCCAGGCCAGGGGCCCGCGCAGCAGCGCCGCCAATGCGGCGGTGATCAGCGCAAACCCGCCGTAGTACAGCGTATCGAACGACGGCGACAGGTTGATCTCGATTTCGCGCAAGCCTAGCAGGCTCCACCAGAAAAGCCCGCCCAGGAACAGCGCGACCTGCAGCGCCACTGCCTTGCCCGCACGGTGGTAGAGCCAGCTCGCCGCCATCCAGGCCAGCGTCAGCAGCGTCAGGTTCAGGGCATGCCCGTTGAGCAGGAAGCGGTCCTCGATGTCGCCGCGGTAATCGAACAAACTGACGTTCCAGGCGCCCGCCGCCAGCACCAGCAGCAACAGGCCCATCCAGCGCACGAGGCGCCGGTCCTGGCGCAGGCCCAGCCACGCCATGCCCACGCCCTGCAGCGCCCAGGCCGCCGACGTCCACTGCGCCGTCAGCGCCAGCGGGATGGCCAGCGTCGCGAACACCACGCCGATGCCGGCCGCACTCTGCGCCAGATCGCGCAGGCGCGCGTTGCGCTGCGCCCACAGCGCGAGGCCCGCGTAGATGCCGGCCACGAACACGGCGCTGAAGGCCAGGCCCATGCGGTCGTCGCCCACCAGGCCCACCTGCATCGGGAAGGCCAGCAGCGGCGTGCCGAACAGCAGCGTGCCGTCCACCTTGCCGTTGCGCGCGCGACCGGCCAGCGCGTACAGCACCGGGATCGAAACGTAGAACAGGAAGAACAGCACGAGGAAGGGTTCGACCGTCGCGAACTTCTCCGGCGTGTAGTACTTCGCGCCCCACAGGCCGCCGATGAGGAAGGTGAAGAGGAAGCCCACCAGGTTCAGCGCACGCCAGGGCTTGTGCCACGCGATCGCGAACACGGCGGCGTTGAGCACGGCGTAGTAGCCGAACAGCGCGACGTGGTTGCCGGTGCCGGTGGAAAGCAGCACGGGGGCCAGGTAGCCGCCGATGAAGCCGAGCACGGCCAGCGCCGGCGCGTCCTGCTTCACCGCCAGCACGCTGGCGCCCGCGACCAGCACCACGATCATCGCGAAGGCGGGCATCGCGCCCAGGACCTCGTAGTTGCGGAAGGCCGCGAACACCACCAGCAGCAGCACGCCGATGGCGCCACCCTGAAGGCTCAGGCCGAAGGCCGGCTGTTCGGGCGCGCGGCGCAGGCCCCAGACCAGGCCGGCGATGGCGGCGGCCGCGATGCCCGCCAGGCGGAACTCGATGGGCATGGTCAGCCAACCGGCGTCGGCGGCGTACTTGATGGCGGCGGCGACGCCAAACAGCAGCACCAGCACGCCCAGCTTCACCGGCACGTTGCCTTCGAACAGCCAGCCCTTGACGACGCCGAGGGCTTTCTCGAAGACGTCGGGTTCTTGCGGTTCGTTCGACCACGCGATGCGCGGGGCCGGCTCCGCCGGGATCGGCGGCGGTTGCGGGGAGCGCGCCGCGGCCGGGGCGGCAGGGGCGGTGCCCGCGGCGAGGGGCGGGATGTCGGGCGGCAGCGGGGCAGCCGCCACGGCCGGTGCCGGTGCAGCCTCGCCGACGCCAGGCCCGGACGGCGCGGCGGCGGGCGAGGGTGCCGGGGCGCGGGCCATGGCGACGTCGTCCGGGGTGGCCTGCGCGGCGGCGCCCACCGGGCGGCGCGCCAGGGCCTCGACCTTGGCCAACCGCTGCTCCAGCGCGGTGATCCGGCGCCGGGCGTGCCAGGCCATGCCCAACAGGGCCCCGAGCAGGGCGCCGGCCACGAGCCCGAAGCCCTCCCGGGTCGCGTCCGCGATGATCAGTCCAAGCAGCGCGCCCACCAGTCCCAGGATCCAGCTCATCCACACCCCCACGGCTATTCCGGGCGAGTGTAGCCAATGTGAACGCCTTCCCGGTGGCAGCCCGGAATGACGATCGCGCCACATTTTGACGTCCCGCCGCCCGGCCGAGCGGTCCATCGGCGGGCGCCGCCCTTCCGGGCGAGGCAGTTTTTCCGGCGAATGTCGCAATGCAGCAGTGATTGGCACGTTGCTTGCTTGTCTCCGCCGGACTTCTTCCTGGCTCCCACCCATGCTCGATACCTCCCGGACGCCGTCCCCCGAACAGGACGGTGCCGAAGACGTGCTGCGCTCCGACGGCACGCTTGCCCTTCGGCCCTCGCGGCGCGGCCTGTACGTCCCGGTGGCGGCCAAGTTCACGCTGGTGCTCGTGCTGGCGCTGGCGTGGATGGCCTTCAGCATCTGGCTGTCGCAGCCCTGGCTGGGGGAGCTGACGCGCCTGGCCGGCCTGCCGTTCGCGCTGGTCACCATCGCCTTTATCGCCTACGTGCCGGGCTTCATGAACGCCTTCCTCGCGGGCTCGATCCTCAGCGACCGCCGGCCGGTGCGGAAACCCGTGGCGCATTACCCGGACATCGACGTGCTGGTGGCCTGCTACAACGAAGCCGGCAACATCGCCGACACCCTGCGCAGCCTGGCGGCGCAGGACTACCCGGGCCGCCTGCTGGTCACGGTGATCGACGACGGTTCGACCGACGACACCCTCGCGATCGCGCGCGAACAGGCCCTGCACCTGCGCCGCGCCGGGCTGGCCATCCACGTCGTGCCGATGCCGCGCAACGGCGGCAAGGCCGCCGCGCTCAACCACGGCCTGGCCAACACCCGCGCCGGGCTGGTGATCACCGTGGACGGCGACTCCTACCTGCGCACCGACGCGATCCGCAAGCTGGTCGAGCGCTTCCTGTCCGATCCCCCGAACACCGTGGCCGTGGCGGGCGCGGTGCTGGTGCGCAACTCGCGCGTGAACTGGCTGACCCGCGCCCAGGAGTGGGACTACTTCCACGGCATCGCCGCCGTGAAGCGCATGCAGAGCATGTACCACGGCACGCTGGTGGCGCAGGGCGCGTTCTCGCTCTACACGCGGCCAGCGCTGGAGCAGGTCGGCGGTTGGCCCGAATGCGTGGGCGAGGACATCGTGGTGTCCTGGGCCCTGCTCGAAACCGGCGCCCGCATCGGCTACTGCGAGGAGGCCTGCCTGTTCACCCAGGTGCCGGACCGGCTGGGCCAGTTCTCGCGCCAGCGCCAGCGCTGGTCCCGCGGCCTGATGGAAGCCTTCGCGCGCCACGGCCGGCTGCTGCTGAAGCCGCGGCTGAGCACGCTCTTCATCTGGTGGAACCTGCTGTTCCTGCCGATGGACCTGGTGTTCACCCTGATCTTCATCCCGGGCATCGTGGCGGCGCTGCTGGGCCACTACTGGATCGTGGGGATGATGACGCTGCTGGTGCTGCCGCTGGCCGCGGTCTGGAACGCGATCATCTTCCGGGTGCAGCAGCGCATGTTCAAAGGGCAGGGCATGCGCGTGCGCCGCAACATCAGCGGCTTCCTGTTCTATTCGCTGTTCTACACCCTGATCCTGCAGCCGGTCTGCGTGATGGGCTACCTGGCCGAGCTGTTGAGCCTGCGCAAGACCTGGGGGACGAAATGAGGCGCCTTGCGCTTGCACTGCTCGCGGCGCTGTCCGCATCCGCCGCGGCCGCCGATGCGCCGGGCCCCGCGCTGCGCGCCGAGGGTTTCGCGTCGTCGGATTCGGACGGCAACGACGCCCGGCGCGCCAGCCTGGGCTGGGACGTCTCGCGCCGGGACATCGAGCACTGGTGGGGCTTCCGCGCCGAGCGCGCCCGGTTCTCGGGCGAGGGCTGGAGCGATCGGGAGGAGCGCTTGTTCGTGCGCGCCGCAGGTGGCGAGGGCGGCTGGCGCTGGCAGGGCGAGGCCGGGACCAACGGCGACGACCTGCTGGGCAGTGCCAGCGTCCACAGCACCGATGCCCGCCGCAAGGAGTTCTTCCTCGAGCGCGACGTGCTGGAAACCCGCCGCGGCCTGGCCGAGGGCCGGGTGCACACCTATGCGGGCGCCGCCCTGGACTGGCCGCTGTCGGAGCGCTGGAGCGCCACCGGCCTGGTCGGCCTGCAGGACTTCGGCGGCGACAACCTGCGCCGGCACCTGCGGGCGAACCTGGTCTACGCGCTGGCGCCGTCGCAGGGCCTGAGCCTGCAGCTGCGGCTGCGCCAGTTCAACGACAGCGACCCGCGCGAGCTCGACTACTTCGCGCCCGGCCGCTACCGGCAGGCCCTGGGCGTGGTGTCGCTGCGGCGCTTCGTCGGTGGCTACCAGTGGCGGGCCACGGCGGGCCTGGGCCGGCAGGACTTCACGGGTGTCGCCAGCCAGCCGGCGCGCCTGCTGGAGCTCGATTTCCAGACCCCGAAGGACCGGGGCCACTACCTGCGGGTCACCGCGGGCTACTCCGACGCGCCGGCCGACGGCGCCAGTGGCGGCGCCGACTACCGCTATCGCTACGTGCGCCTCGAAGGCGTCTGGGCCCTGTGAAGCCACCTGTAGGAGGGCCTTCAGGCCCGAAGCTTTTCGGCGAAGGGCTTCGGGCCTGAAGGCCCTCCCACAGGGAATTCCGGGAGGGCGGAAACGCGAAAAGCCGGCTTGCGCCGGCTTTTTGCTTTCTTGCGTCGAATTGGTCGGGGAGACAGGATTTGAACCTGCGACTTCTACGTCCCGAACGTAGCGCTCTACCAGGCTGAGCTACACCCCGAGGGATTCGAGCCGGCTATTCTAGTGACCGAACCCGGCCTCGGCAAGCCCGGCGTTCACCGGGCCGCCCGGGGCGGCTCGCCGGGCGGCGCCAGAAGCTAGAATGCGCCATCGCCTTGGAGTGTCCCGCCTTGATCAAGCCCCGCACCACGCCCGGGGTCATGGAGCTGCTGCCCCGTGACCAGATCGCCTTCCAGCGCATGCTCGACGTCATCCGGCGCAACTACGAGCGCTTCGGCTTCCTGCCGGTGGAAACGCCGGTGTTCGAACTGTCCGAGGTGCTGCTCACCAAGACCGGCGGCGAGACCGAGCGGCAGGTGTACTTCGTGCAGTCCACCGGCGCGCTCAACAATTCGTCCGAAAGCGGGGGCGGCCAGCCCGAGCTGGCGCTGCGCTTCGACCTGACCGTGCCGCTGGCGCGCTACGTCGCCGAGCACGAGCATGACCTCGCGTTCCCGTTCCGGCGCTACCAGATCCAGCGCGTGTACCGCGGCGAGCGCGCCCAGCGTGGCCGCTTCCGCGAGTTCTACCAGTGCGACATCGACGTGATCGGCAAGGACGCGCTCAGCGTGCGCCACGACGCCGAGATGCCGGCGGTGATCCACGCGGTGTTCTCCGAGCTCGAGGTCGGCCCGTTCACCATCCAGCTCAACAACCGCAAGCTGCTGCGCGGCTTCTTCGAAGGCGTGGGCATCGCCGACGGCGAGCGGCAGGCGCTGGTGCTGCGCGAGATCGACAAGATCGACAAGCGCGGCGCGGACGCCGTGCGCGCCACCCTGGTCGGCGCGGACTTCGGGCTCGCGGACGGCGTGGCCGACCGGATCATGGCCTTCGTGCAGGTGCGCTCGAGCTCGCATGCCGATGCGCTGGCGCAGCTCGACGCGCTGGGTACCGGCAGCGAGATGCTGGAGCAGGGCCGCGCCGAGCTGCGCGAGGTGCTGGCGCTGCTGAAGGGTTACGGCGTGCCCGAGAAGAACTACGCGCTGAACTTCTCGATCGCCCGCGGCCTCGATTACTACACCGGCACCGTTTACGAGACCACGCTGGACGAACACCCGCAGATCGGCTCGGTCTGCTCGGGCGGCCGCTACGAGAACCTGGCCAGCCACTACACCAAGTCGAAGCTGCCGGGCGTGGGCATCTCGATCGGCGCGACGCGCCTGTTCTGGCAGCTGCGCGAGGCCGGCATCGTCTCCACCGCCGAGAGCTCGGTGCAGGCGCTGGTGGGCCTGATGGATGATGCCCGCCTGCCGGATTCGCTCGACATCGCCCGCCGCCTGCGCGCGGCCGGCATCAATGCCGAGGTGCAGCTGGAGGTGAAGAAGCTGGCCAAGCAGTTCCAGTATGCCGATCGCGCCGGCATCCGCTTCGTGCTGCTCTACGGCGAGGACGAGGCGGCGCGCAACGTGGTCAAGGTCAAGGACATGGCCTCGCAGGACCAGTACGAACTGGGCCGCGAGGAGCTGGCCTCGGTGCTCAAGGTCGAGCTGGAGCAGCAGCGCGCGATGGGGAAACCGCTGAAATGAAACCCATCACGCTCGACGGCCGCGGCCTCAACCGCGCTCAGCTGGCGGAAATCGCGCTGGGCGCGCCGGTGCGGCTCGACCCGGCGCAGATGCCGGCGGTGCAGCGCGCGGCGGATTTCCTGGCCGACCAGGTCAAGAAGCAGGAGCCGATCTACGGCGTGTCCACTGGTTTCGGCAGCAACGCCGACAAGCTGTTGGGCGCGCACCGGCTGCGCACCGGACTGCCGGGCGCTTCCGAGTCCAGCGACAGCGTGCTGGAAGAACTGCAGCACAACCTGATCGTCACCCATGCCGTGTGCGTGGGCGAACCGTTCCCGGCCGACGTGGTGCGGGCGATGATGGCGATCCGCATCAACACGCTGATGCGCGGCCATTCCGGCATCCGCCCGTCGGTGCTCGAGGCGATGGCCGCGCTGCTCAACGCCGGCATCGTGCCGGTGGTGCCGCGCAAGGGCTCGGTGGGCGCCAGCGGCGACCTCGCGCCGCTCTCGCACCTGGCCATCGTGCTGCTGGGCGGCGGCGAAGCTTTCTACGGCGGCGAGCGCCTGCCGGGCGCCGAGGCGCTCCGGCGTGCCGGGCTCGCGCCCGTGAAGCTGTCGCACAAGGAAGGCCTGGCGCTGAACAACGGCACCGCGCAGATGCTGGCCACCGCGGTGCTGGCGATCGAGAAACTCGAGGACCTGCTCGACACCGCCGACCTGGCCGCCGCGATGACGCTCGACGCCTTCGCCGGCCGCCTGCGCGCCTTCGACCCGCACGTGCACGCGCTGCGCCCGCATCCGGGCCAGGTGCACGTGGCCGCGAACCTTCGCCGCCTGCTCGACGGCTCCAGCCTCGCCGACATCGCCTACCACCTGGTGCCGCGCTTCCGGCAGTGGCAGCCCGAGAGCTGGGCGACGCCCGAGCAGCAGGCCCTCGGCTTCGACATCGGCTGGGACTGGGTGCCGTTCAGCCAGCGCCACGGCCGCGAGAAGTTCTACCAGCGTTTCCGCCCGTTCCGCGGCGGCAAGAAGCACCAGCCCCAGGACAGCTACTCGCTGCGCTGCATCCCGCAGGTGCACGGGGCGGTGCGCGATGCGCTCGAGCAGGCCAAGCGCGTCATCGACATCGAACTCAACGCCGTCACCGACAACCCGCTGCTCTTCCCCGATCTGGAAGGTGCCCGCGAGATCGAGGACCAGGTGGTTTCCGCCGGCCACTTCCACGGTATGCCGCTGGCGCTGGCGATGAGCTACCTCAAGGCCGCCATCCCGGTGCTGGCGTCCATCTCCGAGCGTCGCCTCAACAAGCTGGTCGACCCCGCCACCAACGACGGCCTGCCGCCCTTCCTGATCGGCAACGAGGACGGCACCGAGAGCGGCTTCATGATCGTGCAGTACACCGCCGCCGCGCTGGTGAACGACCTCGCCAGCCGCGCGCATCCGGCCAGCGTGTACTCGATCCCGACCAGCGCCAACGCCGAGGACCACGTGTCCATGGGCGCGAACGAAGGCCGCCACGTGCTCGAGATGACGGCCGACCTGGCGCAGGTGCTGGGCCTGGAGCTCTACACCGCCGCGCAGGCGCTCGACTACCGCCGCGACATGATCAACGCCGCCCGCCGGCTGGCCCGCGAGGCGGACGCCGAGGCGCTGGCCGCCAAGGTGCTGGGCGCGCCGCTGCCCGGTCATCCCGATCGCCCCGGCTTCCTGGCCGAGGTCGAGGCGCTGCGCGGCGAGTTGGCCGCGGCCGGCGAATTCCAGCCGGGCCGCGCGGTGCAGGCGGCCTGGGCCGCGCTGCGCGAGGCGATCCCGTTCATGGGGCGCGACCGCGCCATGGATGGCGACGTCGCCACCGCCGTTCGACTGGTCGAAGAGGGACGCCTGCTGTCGGCCGCCCGCGCCGCGCGCGACTAGAAACCCGCCGGCCTCGGGGCCGCGTTCCCGGCGCTCACTGCGCCGGGCCGGGCCTAGCTGATGCCCTCGGCCGCGTGCACGCAGTTGCGGCCGCGGTTCTTCGCCATGTACAGCGCGTCGTCGGCCTGGTGCAGCGCGTCGTCCACGCCCAGCCCCGCGCCCGGCCGCAGCAGGAACACGCCGATGCTGGCGCTGATGCGGATGTTGTTGCCGGCGTAGCGCACCGGCTCGCCGCAGATCTTCAGGCGCAGCTGCTCGGCCACCTGCACCAGCCGGTCGCCCGTGATGTCGGGCAAGGCCACCACGAACTCCTCGCCACCGAAGCGCGCCAGCAGCGCACCGTGGTCCACCAGGTTGTCGTGCAGGCAGCGGCCCAGCCAGCGCAGGCATTCGTCGCCGGCGAGATGGCCGTGGGTGTCGTTGACGTCCTTGAAGTGGTCCAGGTCGATCAGCAGCACGCCCAGCGACTGCCGGTGCTCGTTGGCCTGGTGCAGCTGCTGCTCGAACATGTCGCGGAAATGCCGGCGGTTGAACAGCCCGGTCAGCGCATCGCGGCGGTTGGATTCGCGCAGGCGCTGGTTCGCCTCGGCCAGCTGCTCCAGCGCGGTGCTGAGCTCCGAGGTGCGGCGCGCGACGTGGCGCTCGAGCTGCTCGTTGTGCTCGCGCACCAGCCGCTCGTTTTCGCTGCGCAGGCGCGCATAGCGGTAGGCGAGGGCGAAGGAGAGCAGGATCATCTCCATCGCCGAACCGATCTGGATGCCGTATTCAGTGAAGAAGTTCTTGTCCAGCAGGCCGAACGACACCGAGGCATACAGCGCCGTGCCCAGCAGCAGGAAGGCCCAGGCCATCAGGAACACCTTGGCCGGCGCGTAGCCATTGCGGATCGAGGTGATCGCCAGGTACAGGATGAACAGCGCGCCCGGGAACACCGCCAGCGTCATCGGCCGCACCACGGTGCGGTAGTCGAGCACGAAGGTGGCCAGGCCCATCAGCAGGAAGAACCCGATCAGCGCCAGCGAAATCTTGTTGGCGATCGGCTGTCGCGTCTCCAGCTCCAGGAACACGCGGCAGAACTGGTGCATCGCCACCTGCGACACCGCCATCGACAGCGGGATGGCCAGGTTGGCGAACCAAGGCGAGTTCGGCCACAGGTATTCGAAGGCCAGGCCGTTGAGGCAGAACATCACCAGGCCGAAGCCGGTGACATGGAACATGTACCAGAAGTGGCTGGCATCGCGCAGCGACAGCCACAGCACGAGGTTGTAGCAGAGCAGCGCCACCAGGATGCCGTAGAACAGGCCGATGCCGAACTGCGAGTCGCGTTCGAGCTCGGCGAAGGCGGTAGGGGTGTACAGCGCCAGCGGCACCTGCATCGAGCTGCGGCTGGCCACGCGCACCAGCAGCTCCACTTCGGTGCGCTGCGGCAGCGTCACCCAGAAGTTCGGGTGCCGGTAGCGGATGCTGCGCGCGCTGAACGGCAGGGTGTCGCCCGAGGCCATGTGCTCGACCCGGCCGTCTGGATAGCGCAGGTAGATGTCGACGTTGTCGAGCAGCGGGTAGTGCAGCACCAGCAGCCAGCGCTGCTCGGCCGGGTTCTGGTTGAACAGCGGGGCATGGAACCAGTACGCGCCCTGGGTGAATCCGAAGGCGGCGCTGTCGCCGGGCAGGGGCTTGAAGTCACCGCGGCTGGCCCGCGCGAACATGGCCGAGGCGTCGGCCCGGCCGGTTTCGTCGATGCCGTAGCTGAGGTGGGGGGTGAGCGCCAGCCGCTCCACGCCGGGCTCGAGCACGGCGGGACCGGCCGCGGTGGCGGCGGCGGCGCCGAAGGCGAGCAGCAGGCCCAGCAGCAGTGCGATCCAGCGGTTCGACGTCACGTCGGTCCCCCCTCCGAGGCGCGCCCATTATGCGCGGTGGCGGGGCGGACGGGTTCACTCCACGGGCTTGCTTTTGTAATAACACGCTATTACATTAGCGCCATGAAACGCCGCGACCCCGCCAGCCCGCCCCGCCGCCCGGACCTCGAGGACCTGATCCAGGCCCTCCTGACCCTGCGCTCGCCCGGCGAACTGCGGGCCTTCCTGGAAGATCTCTGCACCCCGTCCGAGCTCGAGGCCATGGCCGACCGCTGGGGCGTGGTGCCGCACCTGGTTGCGGAGGTCCCGTACCGGGAAATCCACGACCGCACCGGCGTCAGCGTCACCACCATCGGCCGCGTTGCCCGCTGCCTGGACCTGGGCGAGGGCGGCTACCGCCTCGCCGCCGAGCGCCTGGGCCACCGGGCCCACGACGCTTCGCACTGAATCCCACTGTTTCGGAACCCCGGAGGGCGTCATGAGGACGCACGACCGTTTACGCATTGCCATCCAGAAGTCGGGCCGCCTGTCCGACCCCGCCCGCGACCTCCTGGCCCGCGCCGGGCTGTCGTTCCGGGAAAGCCGCGACCGCCTGTTCTGCTACGGCGAGTCCCTGCCGATCGACCTGCTGCTGGTCCGCGACGACGACATCCCCGGCCTGATCGCCGAGGGCGCCTGCGACCTCGGCGTGGTCGGCGGCAACGTGCTCGAGGAGCAGGCTTGCGAACGCCTGGCCGACGGGCGCGGCGAAGCCTTCCGGCCGATCCGCGAACTCGGTTTCGGCCGCTGCCGCCTGTCGGTGGCCGTGCCCAATGACTGGGAATGGACCGGCCCGCAGCGCCTCGCCGGCCTGCGCATCGCCACCAGCTATCCGCAGCTGATGGCGCGCTGGCTGCGCGAGCAGGGCGTCGAGGCCACCCCGGTGATGCTGTCGGGTTCGGTCGAGATCGCGCCGCGCCTGGGCAAGGCCGAGGCCATCTGCGACATCGTCTCCACCGGCGGCACGCTGATGGCGAACCAGCTCAAGGAAGTGGCCGTGATCCTCGAGAGCCAGGCCCTGCTGGTCGCGCCCTCGCAGCCCTTTGGCGACGAGCGCGCGGAGCTGGCGGCGATGCTGCTGCGCCGCCTTGACGCGGTGATGAGCGTGCGGGCGAGCAAACTGGTGCTGTTCCAGGCGCACCGCGACCAGGTGGCCGAGCTGGTGAAGCTGCTGCCCGATGCCGAGACCCCGACCGTGATGGCCATCGAAGGCCAGCGCGACCAGGTGGCGCTGCAGGCGCTGTGCCGCAGCGCGATGACCTGGCAGCGCCTGGAAGACATGAAGCGCGCCGGCGCCTCCGGCCTGTTGGTCCTCCCCGTGGAGCAGATGCTGGCATGAAGCGGATCGAATGGAACCGGCTCGACGCCGACGCGCGGCGCGATTGCCTGGCGCGTCCCGGCGCGGGCGACCAGTCCGAGGTCGAGGCGGCGGTGAAGCGCGTGTTCGAACAGGTGCGCGCCGATGGCGACACCGCGCTGCGGGCGCTGACGCGACGCTTCGACGGCGTCGAGCTGGCCCGCTTCGAAGTAACCCCCGCGGAAATGGCCGCCGCCGTCGCCACCGTGCCCGCCTCGCTGCGCGCGGCCCTGGCCGAGGCGCGCGAGCGGCTGCTCACCTGGCACCGCGCCGGCATGGCCAGCGAGTTCGAGGTCGATACCGCGCCCGGCGTGCGCTGCGGCCGGCTGCTGCGCGCGATTCCGCGCGTGGGCCTGTACGTGCCGGCGGGCAGCGCGCCGCTGGTATCCACGGCGCTGATGCTGGGCGTGCCGGCGGTGCTGGCCGGCTGCGACGAGATCGTGCTGTGCACGCCGCCGCGCGCCGACGGCAGCGCGGACCCGGCGGTGCTGGCGGCGGCGGAGCTGTGCGGCGTGCGCCGCGTGTTCAAGCTCGGCGGCGCCCAGGCCATCGCCGCGATGGCCTTCGGCACCGAGACGGTGCCGCGCTGCGACAAACTGTTCGGCCCCGGCAACCGCTACGTCACCGCGGCCAAGCAGCTGGCGGCGATGATGGCCGGCGGCCCGGCGATCGACATGCCCGCCGGCCCGTCCGAGGTGCTGGTGATCGCCGATGCCGGCGCGCCGCCCGTGCACGTGGCCGCCGACCTGCTGTCGCAGGCCGAGCACGGCCCGGATTCGCAGGTGGTGCTGCTGACCGATTCCGCGGAACTCGTGGACGCGGTCGCCGCCGAAGTGCGGCGGCAGGTCGCCGAACTGCCGCGCGAGGCGATCGCCACGCGGGCGCTCGAGTTCGCGCGGCTGGTGAAGGTGGATTCGCTGGACGAAGCCTTCGCCATCAGCAACGAGTACGCGCCGGAGCACCTGATCCTCGCGCTGCGCGAGCCGCGCGCCTGGCTGGACAAGGTCAGCTGCGCCGGCTCGGTCTTCCTCGGCGATTTCGCGCCGGAGGGGCTGGGTGACTACTGTTCGGGCACCAACCACGTGCTGCCAACCAATGGCGCCGCGCGTGCCTGGAGCGGCGTCAGCGTGGCCAGCTTCCAGAAATCCATCAGCGTGCAGGAGGTCAGCCGCGCCGGCCTGGCGGCGATCGGTCCCTGTGCGGTCGAGATCGCCCGCGCCGAAGGCCTCGAGGCACACGCGCAATCGGTGCTGCGGCGCCTGGAGAACGTGCGATGAGCGCCATCCTGTCCCTCGTGCGCGAAGACCTGCGTGAGTTCGCGGGCTACAGCTCGGCGCGCCGCGCCGGCGTCACCGGCAATGTCTGGCTCAATGCCAACGAGAGCGCGTGGCGCAACCCCGCCGACGCGGGCCTGGGCGCCAACCGCTACCCCGATCCGCAGCCGGCGGCGCTGCGCGCGCGGCTGGGCGAGATTTATGGCGTGCGTGCCGAACAGGTGCTGGTGGGGCGCGGCAGCGACGAGGCCATCGACCTGCTGGTGCGTGCGCTGTGCGTGCCGGGCCGCGACGCGGTGGTGATCTCGCCGCCGGTGTTCGGCATGTACGCCGTCAGCGCGCGGCTGCAGGGTGCGCCGCTGGTGGAAGTACCGCTGCGCGACACCGAGGCGGGCTTTGCTTCCGACCTCAACGCGATGGCCGACGCCGCGGTGTCCAACGGCGCCAAGCTGGTGTTCGTGTGCTCGCCGGCCAACCCGACCGGGCAGGCGATCCCGCCCGCCGACCTGCTGGCGCTGGCGCGCCGCCTCGCGGGCCGCTGCCTCGTGGTGGTGGACGAAGCCTACGGCGAGTATTCCGACCAGCCCTCGGTGGCCGGCTTCATCGACCAGCAGCCGAACCTGGCGGTGCTGCGCACGCTGTCGAAGGCGCATGCGCTGGCCGCGGCCCGGATCGGCTGCCTGCTGGCCGCGCCCGAGCTGGTGGCGGTGCTGCGCAACTGCCAGGCGCCGTATCCGCTGCCTTCGCCCTGCGTGCAGCTTGCGCTGGCCGGCCTGTCCGAGCCGGCGCTGGTGCAGACCCGCAGCCGGGTGATCACCGTGCGCGCGGAGCGCGAGCGGCTGCAGCACGAACTTCCGGGCTTGCCCGGGGTGCGGCGCGTGTATGCCTCGCAGGGCAACTACATCCTGGTGCGCTTCGACGATGCCGGCGCGGCGTTCGCGCGGCTGTTGGCCGCGGGCGTGGTGGTGCGCGACATGCGCGCCTCGCCGCAGCTCGGCGACGCGCTGCGCATCAGCGTCGGCAGCCCGGCGGAGAACGACGCCATGCTGGCGGCGCTGCGGGCGGGGAGGGCGGCGGCATGAGCGGCCAGCGCATCCTGTTCGTCGACCGCGATGGCACGATCATCGAGGAGCCGGCTGATTTCCAGATCGATGCCTACGAGAAGATCCGATTCGTCGAGGGCGTGATCCCGGCCATGCTGAAGCTGCGCGACGCCGGCTTCCAGTTCGTGCTGGTGACCAACCAGGACGGCCTGGGCACGGCCAGCTTCCCGCGCGAGAGCTTCGAAGGCCCGCACGCGCTGATGCTGCAGGTCCTCGCCTCGCAGGGCATCACCTTCCGCGAGCAGCTGATCGACGAGAGCTTCGAGCACGAGAACAAGCCGACCCGCAAACCGGGCCTCGGCCTGGTGATGCACTACCTGCGCGACCGCGGCATCGACCTGGCCAATTCGGCCGTGGTCGGCGACCGCGACACCGACCTGCAGCTCGCGGCCAACCTGGGCTGCCGGGGGTTCAAGCTCAAGCCGGGGCCGGATACCTGGGCTTCGATTGCGCACGAGCTGGCCGACGCGCCGCGGGTGGCGAAGGTCGAGCGGGTGACCAAGGAGACGCGCGTGCGGATCGAGCTCGACCTCGACCGCGCCGCCGATCCGGTCGTGGCCACCGGGCTGGGCTTCTTCGACCACATGCTCGAGCAGCTGGGCAAGCACGGCGGCTTCGCGCTCCGGCTCACCTGCAGCGGCGACCTGCACATCGACGAGCACCACACCGTCGAGGACAGCGCGCTGGCGCTGGGCCAGGCGCTGAAGCAGGCGCTGGCCGACAAGCGCGGCATCGGTCGGTACGGCGATTCCTCCGGGCAGGGCGCGATCACGCTGCCGATGGACGAGACGCTGGCGAAGGCGGCGGTCGATTTCTCGGGCCGGCCCTATTTCGTCTTCGAGGGCAGCTTCCCGCGCGCCGAAGTGGGCGGGTTGGCGACCGAGCTGGTGCCGCACTTCTTCCGTTCGCTGTGCGAGACCGCGGGGCTGAACCTGCACCTGTCCGTGCAGGGCGAGAACACGCACCACATGGTGGAGGCCTGCTTCAAGGCCACGGCGCGTGCGCTGCGCCAGGCCATCCGCCGCGAAGGCCGCGAGCTGCCGACCACGAAGGGCGCGCTGTGAAGGTCGTGCTGGTCGATTCCGGCGGCGCCAACATCGGCTCCGTGCGGTACGCGCTGGAGCGGCTGGGCGTGTCCGCCGACATGACGGCGGATGCCAACACCATCCTCGCCGCCGACCGCGTGATCCTGCCGGGCGTCGGCGCCGCCGCCCCCGCCATGGCCCGCCTCCAGCAAATGAACCTGGTTGATTTGCTTCGGGGGTTGAAGCAGCCGCTGCTGGGTATTTGCCTCGGGATGCAGCTGCTGTTCGAGGGGTCGGAGGAGGGCGATGTCGAATGCCTGGGGCTGGTGCCGGGACGGGTGCGGAAGATGCCGGCATCGCCGGGCGTCCGGGTGCCGCACATGGGCTGGAACCGGCTGCGGCCGACGCGGCCGGATCCGCTGCTCGCGGGCGTGGGCGAGGGTGCGCAGGCCTACTTCGTGCACAGCTTCGCGGCGCCGGTGACGGCCGACTGCCTGGCGTCGTGCGAGCACGGCCAGCCGTTCGCGGCCATGGTCCGGCGCGGCAACGTCGCCGGCGCCCAGTTCCACCCCGAACGCTCGGGCGCCGTCGGCGCGCGATTGCTCCAGAACTTCCTGCAGGCCGACCCGGCATGAGCGACTTCACCCTTTACCCCGCCATCGACGTGCGCGACGGCCGCGTGGTGCGCCTGCGCCAGGGCGACTACGCGCAGGAAACCCGCTACGCCGACGATCCGCTCGAGCTGGCGGCGCGTTACGCGGCCGCGGGCGCACGCTGGCTGCACCTGGTGGACCTCGACGCCGCGCGCGCGGGCGGCTACACGCTGGCGCCGCTGCTGGGCGAGCTCAAGCGCCGTACGCGCCTGAAGGTGCAGACCGGTGGCGGCGTGCGCGGCGAAGTGGACGTGGAGTCCCTGCTGGCCGCCGGCGCCGACCGCGTGGTGGTCGGCTCGCTGGCCGTGCGCGAGCCGGGCCGCGTCGCCTCCTGGGTCGCGCGCTACGGCGCCGAGCGCATCACCGTTGCGCTCGACACCCGGCGCGACGCCGAAGGCCGCTGGCGCCTGCCCGTGCACGGCTGGACCGAGGAGGGCGGCCGCGAGCTCGACGTGCTGGCCGCCGCCTACGACGAGGTCGGCCTGCGCCACCTGCTGTGCACCGACATCAGCCGAGACGGCATGCTCAGCGGCCCGAACTTCGACCTCTATCGCTACCTGTGCGAGCGCTTCCCGCGCCTGCGCGTACAGGCCTCGGGCGGTGTCGCCGACGCCGGCGAAGTGGCCGTGGCCAAGGCCAGCGGCTGCGGCGGAATCGTGCTGGGCAAGGCGCTGCTGGACGGCCGCTTCACCCTGGCCGACGTGATCGCGGAGCAGGCGCCATGCTGAGCCGTCGCCTGATTCCCTGCCTCGACGTGAAGGACGGCCTGGTCGTCAAGGGCGTCAAGTTCCGGGACCACGTCGTGATGGGCGCGATCGAGGACCTGGCGATGCGCTACCGCGACGAGGGCGCCGACGAGCTGGTCTTCTACGACATCACCGCCAGCCCGCAGGGCCGCGGCGTCGACCGCGCCTGGGTCGAGCGCGTCGCCCGCATCATCGACATCCCGTTCTGCGTGGCGGGCGGCATCCGCTCGGTGGCGCAGGCGCGCGAGGTGCTGCTGGCCGGCGCCGACAAGATCTCGGTGAACACGCCGGCGCTGGAGCGCCCGGGGCTCATCAACGAACTGGCCGCTGAATTCGGCGTGCAGTGCGTGGTCGTCGGCATCGACAGCCTGCGCGACGCCGATGGCGAATGGCGCGTGCGCGCCTACACCGGCGACCCCGACCAGACCCGCGCGCTGCCGCGCCGCACCCTGGACTGGGTGGCGGAGGTGCAGCAGCGCGGCGCCGGCGAGATCGTGCTCAACTGCATGGGCTCCGACGGCGTGCGCACCGGCTATGACCTCGAGCAGCTGCGCGCCGTGCGGGCGATCTGCGAGGTGCCGCTGGTGGCTTCGGGCGGCGCAGGAACGGCGCGCCATTTCGCCGAGGTCTTCCTCGATGCCGACGTGGACGCCGCGCTGGCGGCCAGCGTCTTCCACTCCGGCAGCGTCCGGATCCCCGAACTCAAGACCGCCCTGCGCGCGCAGGGCATCGAGGTGCGCGATGTCGCCTGAGCAGATCGCCGGCCTGGCCTGGGACAAGCAGGGCGGCCTGCTGCCCGCCGTGGTGCAGGACGCCGGCACCGGCCGGGTGCTGATGCTCGGCTACATGGATCGCGCCGCGCTGGATGCGACGCTGGCCAGCGGCCGCGTGACCTTCTACAGCCGCAGCAAGCAGCGCCTGTGGATGAAGGGCGAGACCAGCGGCGACGTGCTCGAGCTGGTCCGGCTGGAGGCCGACTGCGATGCCGACACGCTGCTGGTGCAGGCCCGCCCGCGCGGCCCCACCTGCCACCTCGGCCGCGAGAGCTGCTTCCCGGAAGCGCCGGGCAGCTTCCTCGCCGAACTCGATGCGCTGGTGCAGGCGCGCGAGCGCGAACGCCCGGCCGGCAGCTACACCACGTCGCTGTTCGAAGGCGGCGCGCGCCGAATCGCCCAGAAAGTGGGCGAGGAGGGCGTGGAAACGGCGCTGGCCGGCGTGGCCCAGGACGACGACGCGCTGCTGGGCGAGGCGGCCGACCTCGTCTTCCACCTGACCGTGCTGCTGCGTGCGCGCGGGCTGGGCCTGGCCGACGTCGAACGGGTGCTGCGCCAGCGCCACGCCGCCAAGCGCTGAGATCCGCCGCCGGGTGATAATCGGGGCCTCGCCGGAGGACCCCATGCCCGCCATCGCCCGCGCCCTGCTTTGCCTCAGCCTGTTGTGGCCCCTGGCCGCGCTGGCGCTGCCGCCGCCGTGCAACAGCGGCCGCGTGTTCGAGGATCGCGACGGTGACGGCCGCTGGTCGCGGGGCGACCGGCCGCTGCCCGGCGTGCTGGTGTCGGACGGCCTGCGGCTGGTGCGGACGGATGCCGAGGGCGGTTACGGGCTGCCGGTCGAGGACGGCCGGACGATCTTCGTGGTCAAGCCCGCGGGCCACGCTTTCCCGACCGGCGAGGATGGCCTGCCCGAGTTCTGGCGGCACCAGCAGTACCACGCGGGCCCGGCGCTGAAGTACGGCGGCATCCCCGACGGATTCCCGGCCTGCCGCGATTTCGCGCTGCGGCGCACGGCGCCGTCGCGCGGCGCGCTCGACGTACTGGTGTTTGCCGATCCGCAGGCCAAGACCGCCGCCCAGGTGGATTACTACGACCGCGACATCATTTCCCCGCTGGTAGCCGCGGCGAAGGGTCGTCCCGCCGCGGCCCTGGGCCTGACGCTGGGCGATATCGCCAACGATGACCTTTCCCTGTACCCGGCGCTGAAGGCGGCGACCGCGCGCCTGCGCACGCCCTGGCTGCACGCGGCCGGCAACCACGACCTCGATTTCGACGCCGCGACCGACGAGGATTCGCTGCGCAGCTTCCGCAACGCCTTCGGCCCGGACACCTTTGCTTGGGAGGAGCCGCAGGCCAGCTTCATCGTGCTCGACGACGTGATCTACCGGCCCGGGCAGAAGCCGGCCTACATCGGCGGCCTGCGCGAGGAACAGTTCACCTGGCTCGCGGCCTACCTCGATACGCTGCCGCGCGATCGGCGCCTGATGATCGCTGTGCACATCCCGTTCTTCGACGAGCCCGGCCGCGAGACCTTCCGCCGGGCCGACCGCGAGCGGCTGTTCGCGCTGCTGGCGCCGTTCGCGAAAGTGCTGCTGCTCAGCGGCCACGGCCACGTCCAGCGCCACCACTACCACGACGCCGACGACGGCTGGCATGGCGCCTCGCCGCTGCACGAGTACAACGTCGGCGCCGCCTGCGGTGGCTACTGGGGCGGCGCGCCCGACGCCGAGGGCCTGCCCGATGCGCGCATGTCCGACGGCACGCCGAACGGATACGCCCGCCTGCGCCTCGCCCGCGACGGGGGCTACGCGCTGCACTGGCACGCCGCGCGCGCCGGCGACGAGGCGATGTCGCTGCACGCGCCGAAGGTGCTGCGGCGCGGCCACTGGCCGGGCGTTGGCCTGTTCGCCAATGTCTACATGGGCGACGCCGATACGCGGGTCGAGGTGCGGGTCAACGGTGGCGACTGGCAGCCGATGCGGCGCGTGGACGCCGCGGACCCGGCGCTGGTGGCCGAGAACGTGCTCGACGACCTGGCCGTCGCGCTCCGCGGCTACGACCGTCTGCCCGAGGCGGAAGCCTCGACCCACCTCTGGCGCTTCAACCTGCCGACTGACCTGGCGGCCGGCGAGCACGCCTTCGAAGTGCGCGCCTTCGACCGCTGGCGCGGCGAGCTCAGGGCTTCGGGGTCTTATCGGCTGGTGGACGCAGCGGAGTGAGGACGGCTGCCTTGGTGTTTTCCCCGGCCGTCGCCTCGAAGGCGAAGGGGTAGGGCAGCGCCGGGCCGGGTTCGAACCCGGCGCGCCACGCCGCCAGCCGCTCGCCGATGCGCGCCCCGCGATTGATCTGCGGGCGCGACGGTTCCAGGCCCTCGGCCAGTTCGCGCGCTTCGATCGCGGCGGTGGCCTGCACGAAGGCGGCATCGAAGTCGGTGGTCGCGTTCAAACCCTCCACCAGCCAGGCGCGCCCGAAGAAGGTCGCCACCGAGTCATTGCCGCAGCCAAACGAGGTGCGTTCGCGGTGCGCCGCCATCAGCAGCAGCGTGTCCGGCCCGCGCAGGGCCTTGGCGAAACCGCCCGAGTAGCAGGCCGAGATCACCAGCACGCGGTGGCGGATGCCGGCGTCGTCGAGCGCCGCGCGCAGTTCGCCGGGCGTGAGCAGCCGGTCGCGCCGTCCCTCGCGGCGCAGCAGCAATTCGTGCTGCTCGGTGCCGTGGGTGGTGAAGTAGGCCAGCAGCAGGTCTTCGTCGGGATCCATGCGGGCGGCGATGCCGTCCAGCGCCTGGCGCAGCGTGTGCGCGTTGGCTTCCGGCAGCGCACGCACCGGCGGCGGCTCGACGTGGTTGGCGAGCAGGATCACGCGGCCTTCGGCGTCCAGCCGCTGGGCGGCGAGGTCGCGCAGGTAGTGCACTTCGTTGCGGAACACCTGCTCGCTGCCGTCACCGGCGAAGCCGAGTACGAACAGGTCGGGATGGCCCGGCCGCTGCGGCGCCAGCTGCGCCAGGTCGGCGGCGAGCTGGGGGTCGGGTCCGCGCGGCGCCGGCGCGGGCTTGGTGAGGGATTTTGCGGACGCCAGGGCGACGCCGGCCGCCAGCAGCGGGCCGGCGAACAACAGCGCGAGCCCGGCGGCCCGGCGGCTCATCCCGCGGCCGGATCGATCGCGTCGAAGGTTTCGACGCGGCGGTGGCCGCCGGTATCCGCGCCCAGGCGCGGCTGCGGATAGTCCTCGCGTCGGTCCACCAGCACGGTGCCCAGGCCGGCGTCGCGCGCGGCGTCAAGCTCCTCGACCACGTCGGACAGGAACAGCACGTCGGCCGCCGGCACGCCCAGCGCCGCGACGATGCGGCGGTAGCTGCCGGCCTCGCGCTTGCCGCCAACTTCGGTGTCGAACCACTGCGAGAATAGCGGCTGCAGGTCACCTGCGGCGCTGTTGCCGAAGAACAGCTTCTGCGCCGGCACCGAACCGGAGGAGTACACGTTCAGCCCATGCCCGGCGGCATGCCAGCGACGCAGCGCGTCGGCCGCATCGGGGTAGATGTGCGCGCGGAAATCGGCGCGGCCATAGCCGTCCTTCCACACCATGCCCTGCAGCGCCTTGAGCGCGGTGTGCTTGCGGTCGGCGTCGATCCAGCCCTGCAGGGTCTCCACCACCAGCGCGTCCTGGCAGGCGCCGCCCAGCTCGGTGGCCACCGCATCCAGCCACCGCCGCACTTCCGGCTCATGCCCATGCGCCGCCACGAACCCGGGCAGCGCCCGCCGCGCATACGGAAACAGCACGTCCTTCACGAACGAAATGCTGCTGGTGGTGCCCTCGATGTCGGTGAGTATGGTTTTCATATTTTTGGACGCGGATTAACGCGGATAGAGCAAATTCTTGGTTGGTGTTTCGATCGCTGGTGACTGACGGTCCTGCCGCGCGCTGCCGGACCGCCCATGTATCAACTTCTTTTTGCTCTATCCGCGTTTATCCGCGTTAATCCGCGTCCAAAAGCCTCCAGAACAACGCTCACCCAGCCTGGCCGGGTTCGTAGCGGGGGAAGCGCTGGGCGATGTCGGTGCCGGTGAAGTGGCCGACCCAGCCATCGGGCTCGGTGAAGAAGCGGATCGCCACGAAGCTCGGCTCCGGGCCCATGTCGAACCAGTGCGTGGTGCCGTCCGGCACGCCGACCAGGTCGCCCTGTTCGCAGCGGATCTCGTAGACCTTGTCGCCCACGTGCAGGGTGAACAGGCCCGAGCCGGCGACGAAGAAGCGCACCTCGTCTTCCTTGTGGAAATGCTCGTCGAGGAACTTGGCGCGCATCGCGTCCTTGTTCGGGTTGTCCGGCGCGATCGACACCACGTCCACGGTCTTGAAGCCGTTCTCGGCGACCAGCCGGTCGATGTCGGCGCGGTAGGCGGCCATCACCTCGTCGGGCGTGGCGCCCGGCTGCACCGGCTGGGCGGCCTGCCACTGCTCGAAGCGCACGCCGATCCCGCGCAGGCGCTCGGCCATCGTGGCCAGGTCTTCGGTCGACGACAGCGGGGCCGACGGGTTGGTCTCGTCGAAGATGCGGAGGCGGCTCATGCGTTCAGTCTCCTCAGGTCGAGCTCGCAGGCGAACAGGAATTCGAAGGCCTCGAGGTGGCGGCGGGCCTCGGCCATGGTGCGGCCCCAGGCGTAAAGGCCGTGTCCATCGATCAGGTAGCCCCACATCGGCTGCTGGTCGAGCAGGGTGTCGACCCACGCGGCCAGCTCGGGCATGTCCTGCGTATTGGCCAGCACGGGCACGTCGATGGCCATTTCGTGGGTGTGGTTGCCGTGGAAAGCCTTCAGCAGCTCGTAGCCTTCCAGGTGCACGTGGCCCTGGGCCGCGTACAGCCGCGACGCCACCGTCTGCACGTGCGAATGGGTGTGCAGCACGCAGCCGATTTCGGGGTAGCGGGCGTAGAGCTGGGTGTGCAGCAGGGTCTCGGCCGAGGGGCGGTGCGGCGTGGCCACCGGCTGGCCCTTGAAGTCGACCACCATGATGTCCTCCGCCACCAGCCGGCCCTTGTCGCGGCCGGACACGGTGATGGCGGCGTGGCGGTCGTCCATGCGCATCGAGAAATTGCTGCTGGTGGCCGGCGTCCAGCCCAGGGCGGAGAGCTCCCGGGTGTTGGCGACGATCTCGGCGGCGCAGGCGGCCAGGCGGGCAGGGTCGAAAGGCAGGTTTTCCATGCCCGGAAGTCTAGCCGATGGCGCCGGCGGCGTCGGCTTGACCTGCATCAACGCTGTATTCACCGGGAAGGCATAGACTGCCCCCAGCCATCGGAATCCTCCGTAGCCAGACGAGACCGCCATGAACACCCAGAACCCGTCCCGCCGCCGTTTCCTCGTCCACGCCGCCGTCGCCGCCGTTGCGATCCCGTTCGCGGGCCGCTTCATCAGCACCGCACAGGCGCAGGCCCTGCCCAAGCTGTCGCTGGACGACCCGACCGCCAAGGCCCTGGCCTACGCCGAGGACTACACCAAGGTCTCGCACCCGAGCTTCAAGCCCGGCAGCAACTGCGCCAACTGCCAGTTCTTCACCGCCGCCACCGGCGCCTGCACCCTGTTCCCGAAGAACTCCGTGCCGGCCACCGCCTGGTGCAGCGCCTGGGCCAAGAAGGCCTGATGCCCACCGCCGGCCGTCTCGGCCGGTGAGACCACGGGGCCGTTAGAATCCCCGGCAGTGTCCTTGCCGGGGTTTGCCTTGTCCGCTTCCGAATCCACCTTCCTGCTGCTGGGCCTGCTGGCCGGACTGGTCCTGGCCGGGGCCGCGTCGCTGTGGATCGCCCGGCGCCGGCTGGACGAGGCCCGCGCCGCCGGCCGCGCCGAGCGCGAGCCCGAACTGGCCCGCGTGGCCAGCGAACTGCAGTCTGCCCAGGCCCAGGCCGCCGATCTTCGCCATCGCCTGTCCGTGCTGGAGGCCGAGTACCGCCAGCTGCGCGACCAGCGCGAGGCCGGCGAGACCCGCGCCGCCGCCCTCGAGGCGCGCCTGCAGGAGCAGCAGCAGGCCGCCGAACAGCGCTACCGCGACCTCGAGAGCTCGCGCGAGCGGCTCAAGGCCGAGTTCCAGGCCCTGGCCGCCGATATCCTCGAGGACAAGTCCAAGCGCTTCGGCGAGGCCAACGTGCAGCAGCTGGGCCAGCTGCTCAATCCGCTGCGCGAGCAGATCGATGGCTTCCGCAAGGTCGTCACCGACTCCTACGAGAAGGAAAACAACTCCCGGGTGGCGCTGCAAACCCGCCTGGACGACCTGGTGCGCCTGAACCAGACGCTCGGCCAGGAGGCCCAGAGCCTCAGCCGCGCGCTCAGCGGCGACAACCGCAGCCAGGGCTACTGGGGCGAACTCAAGCTCGAGCGCCTGCTTGAAACCGCGGGCCTCGAGAAGGGCCGCGACTACCTTACCCAGGAGAGCTTCAAGGACGGCGACGGCGACCGCTACCGGCCCGACGCCGTGCTGCGCCTGCCCGAGGACAAGAGCATCGTCATCGACGCCAAGATGGTGCTGCTCGACTACCAGCGCGCCTGCGAGGCCACCGACGAAGCCGAGCGCGAGCAGGCCTTCGTGCGGCACGGGCTTGCGCTGCGCGCCCACGTGAAGGAGCTGGGCGAGAAGGACTACAGCCGGCTCGAGGGCCTCACCAGTCCCGACATGGTGCTGATGTTCGTGCCGGTCGAGGCTGCCTTCCTCGAAGCGCTGCGGCGCGATCCCCAGCTCTACGCCTACGCCTTCGAGCGCAAGATCATCCTGGTCGGGCCCAGCAACCTGCTGGCCTCGCTGCGGCTGGTGGCGCAGATCTGGCGCACCGAGCACCAGAACGCCAACGCCAAGGCCATCTCCAGCCGGGCGGCGGTGCTGTACGACAAGTTCGCCGGGTTCGTGGACGACCTGGCCAAGGTCGGCGAGGCCCTCGGCAAGGCGCAGAAGGCGCACGACGATGCGCTGGGCAAGCTGGCGTCCGGTCGCGGAAACCTCGTGCGGCAGGCCGAAATGCTCCGCAAGCTGGGCGTATCCCCCAACCGCCGGCTGCCGGCCTCGCTGGCCCAGGACCCGGATGCCGCGGCGGCCGACGAGGATGCGCCGGAGACGGAATAAGCCCCGTCCACTTTTTCATGACCTTCCCGCGGCCGGGCTTGGTTAGACTCCGGGATTGATTTCGCGGAGCCCGCCCGAGATGCGCCGATTCCTCGCTTTCCTGCTGGCCGGCCTGTGCCTGCCCGCCACCGTCCTCGCCCAGGCGCCGGCCGCACCCGGCCTGGATGAACGCATCGATGCGATGTTCAAGCCGGTCGCCGACGCCATCGCCGGCGTGGTCCTGCACGCGGTGCCGGTGGGCGGGCAGGGCGCCGCGATCCCGCTGATCGTGGCCTGGCTGATCCTCGGCGGGCTGGTCGCCACGGTGGCCTTCCGCTTCATCAACGTGCGTGGGTTCGTGCACGGCTTCCGCCTGATCCGCGGCGATTACGCCGATCCCGGCAGCGTCGGCGAAGTCAGCCACTTCCGCGCCCTGACCGCGGCGGTGTCGGGCACCGTGGGGCTGGGCAACATCGCCGGCGTCGCGATCGCCATCACCATCGGCGGGCCCGGCGCCACGTTCTGGATGATCGTCGCCGGCCTGCTGGGCATGTCGGCCAAGTTCGCCGAGTGCGCGCTGGGCGTGATGTATCGCGTGCAGAACGCCGATGGCACGGTGTCGGGCGGCCCGATGTACTACCTCAGCCGCGGCATCGCCGCCAATTACCCGGCGCTGGCGGGGCTGGGCATGGCGCTGGCGGGCTTCTACGCGCTGTGCGTGATGGCGGGCGCGGCCGGCTCGGGCGCGATGTTCCAGGCCAACCAGGCCTATGCCCAGCTGCTGCAGGTCACCGGCGGCGCGGAGGGACCGCTGGCCGGCCGCGGCTGGCTGTTCGGCATCGGCATCGCCACGCTCACGGGCCTGGTGGTGCTGGGCGGCATGACCCGCATCGGCGCGGTCACCGCGCGCCTGGTGCCCGGCATGGCCCTGCTCTACGTCCTCGGCGCGCTGTTCGTGATCGGCAGCAACGTCGGGCAAGTCCCGGCGGCCTTCCAGGCCATCCTCGAGGGCGCCTTCACCGCGCCGGGCGTGCAGGGCGGCGTGATCGGCGCGCTGATCATGGGTTTCCAGCGCGCGGCCTTCTCGAACGAGGCAGGCCTGGGCTCGGCGGCGATCGCGCATTCGGCGGTGAAGACCCGCGAGCCGATGAGCGAGGGCTTCGTCGCGCTCTGGGAGCCGTTCATCGACACCGTGGTCATCTGCACGATGACGGCGCTGGTGATCATCATCACCAACCAGCACACGGTCGGCGGCGCCGACGGCATCGCGCTCACCTCCAATGCCTTCGCGACGGTGGCGCCGTGGTTCCCGTACGCGCTGACGGTGGTGGTCTTCCTGTTCGCGTTCTCGACCATGATCACGTGGGCCTACTACGGCGCGAAGGCCTGCGGTTTCCTGTTCCGCGAGTCGCGCTGGGCGCAGGCGGCGTTCACCTGGGTATTCCTGGCCATGGTGGTGGTGGGCTGCAGCGTGCCGCTGTCGAGCCTGATGGGCATGGCCGACTCGCTGGTGCTCTCCATGGCGCTGCCCAACCTGATCGGCGTCTACCTGCTGATGCCCGTGCTCCGGCGCGAACTGGCGTCGTACCAGGCGCGCCTGGCCTCGGGCGAAATCCGGCCAGTCGTGCGATCCTGACGCCCCCTCGCCCCCGAGTCCCCGATGACCGCCACGCCGCTGCCCGAACCCACGCTGTCGCTGGGTGAACAACTTCGCCTCGTGATCGAGCAGATGCCCGAGGGCGAGATCAGCCTGGGCGCGCTGATGGACGTGTTCGGCGACGAAGGGCTGCTCCTGCTGACGGCCTTGATGGTGCTGGTGTTCCTGGTGCCGGTGTCGATCCCGGGCGTGAGCACGGTGTTCGGCGGCGCCATCCTGCTGGTGGGCGTGAGCCGCCTGACCGGCCGGCCGCTGTGGCTGCCCCGGCGCCTGCGCGAGCGGGCGCTGCCCGGCGCCCGCGTGCGCGCGGCGCTGACCGGCGGGCTGTCCTGGGTGCGGCGCTTCGAACGCATCAGCCGGCCGCATCGCCTGCGGTCGCTGGCCGAATCACGCGGCTGGCTGGTGCTCGGCAACCTGGCTTTCATCTCGGCGGCGGTGCTGCTGATGGCGCCGCTGAGCTTCCTGCCTTTCAGCAACACGCTGCCGGCGATCGCGCTGCTGTTCTACGCCATCGGTTTCATCCAGCGCGATGGCGGCGCGGTGCTCATTGGCCATGTGGCCCAGCTGTCGGCGGCGGTCTATTTCGGCGCCGTGGCCGCCGGCGGCGGCGCAGCGCTCTCCCGGTTCCTGGGGTGATCGCCGCCCGGCGCGGGCGGTTCAGGCCTTGCGGTAGTTGTCCTGCACCGGGTACCGCCGCGCATACGCGATGAACGCCAGCGCCGCGACCGCGGCGAAGCCCGCGAAGAAGAACATCAGGAAGGCGTTCTCGCTCCAGCCCTGGCCCGTGATCCAGCCGATCACGGTCGGGTGGCGCACGGTGACATTGGTCAGCAGCACCCAGAGCCCGCCGAAGGTGCTGGTGAGGTACCAGAAGGCCATGATCACGCCCTTCATCGCGTGCGGGGCCTGGCTGTAGGCGAACTCCAGCGCGGTCGCCGAGACGAGCACCTCGCCGAACGTGAGCAGCAGGTAGGGCCAGGTCTGCCAGCCGATCGACAGGTTGGCGCCGGCATCGAGCTGCAGCTGGATGGCGCCGGCGATGACCCAGGCCACCGCCGAGAACGCGATGCCCCAGCCCATCCGCCGCAGCGGCGTCGGGTTGAAGCCGAAGCGGCGCAGGGCGGGGTAGAGCACCAGGTTGTTGAACGGGATCAGCATCATCACGAACAGCGGGTTCAGCGCCTGCATCTGCGAGGGCGAGGCGAACCAGCCGCGCAGGAACCCGGCCACGCCGTCGGGCAGGGACGAGAACGTGGGCATCACCATCTCGCCGCCCTGCAGCACCCAGGTCGAGGCCTTCTGGTCGAAGAGTGACCAGAACGGGGTGACCAGGGCGAACACGATCAGGATGCGCAGTACGGCCCGCACGCCGTCGATCGCCGCGTCGGGGTGGGCGCCGCGGGCGCGCTCGAGCTGGAGCGATGCGCCCCAGCCGACGCCGCCGATCAGCGTGCCCAGCGCGAGGCAGGCGGTGATCACGAAGCCCCATCCGCTCGGCCAAAGTGATGCGCCGGTGGCCCAGAGCCCCAGCATCAGGGTCGCCACGAGGATCGCCAGGGCGGCCATGATCGTGCCGAGGCCCGGTGCGCCGCGCGTCAGTGCGGTCTTCACGACGCTGAGGAAGGAATCCGGGTCCGGTCCGGACGGCGGGACGTTGACATACTGCTTGCGGCCCAGCCAGAAGATGAGCGTCGCGATGAACATCAGGATGCCGGGGATGCCGAAGGCCCAGGCGGCGCCCCAGTTACGCAGCACCAGCGGCATCAGCAGCGACGCGAAGAACGAACCGAAGTTGATGATCCAGTAGAACGCGTCGAACACCACGCGGGCGCGGCTCTTGTTGGTCTGGTCGAACTGGTCGCCGACGAAAGACACCACCAGCGGCTTGATGCCGCCCGAACCCAGCGCGATCAGGAACAGGCCGGTGAAGAAGCCCGATCGGCTGTCCTCGAACATCGCCAGGCAGGCGTGGCCCGCGCAGTAGATCAGCGAGAACCACAGGACGGTGTTGTACTTGCCGAAGTATCGGTCGGACAGCCAGCCGCCCAGCAGCGGGAAGAAGTACACGCCGATCACGAAGGTGTGGAAGATGTCCTTGGCGTAGCCCTGCCGGTCGAGGATCGGCAGCGCGGCCAGCAGTACGCTGGCGGCGAGGAACTCCACCAGGATGTTGCGCATGCCGTAGAAGCTGAAGCGCTCGCAGGCTTCGTTGCCGATGATGTACGGGATCTGCCGCGGCAGCGGTGCCGCGGGTACGGATTCAGCGGCGACGGACGGCGGATGGGGCATGGACTACTTCTTGTTCTGGTCGAAGATGCGGAAGAGGATCCAGGCCAGCAGCGCCACGGCGAGTGCGCCGGCGGTGGTGGTCCAGCCGGACGCGTAGAACAGCAGGCCACAGGCCAGCAGCGCGCCCAGGCCCAGCAACTTTTCCTTCAGGCCCGACGGCCGCTCCGGCGTGCCCACCAGCAGGCTCAGGCCGGCCGCGACGTAGGCCATCACCACCAGCAGCACGACCATGCCGATGATGGTTTCGAACTGGCCGGCCACGGTGGGGGCGAGGGTGAGGAAGGCGATCGCCGTCATCGCGCTGGCGACGATCAGCAGGCCCCAGCCGGCCGAGCCGTTGGGCAGCAGACGACCGAAGAGGCCGGGCAGGTAGCCGCGCTGCGCGGCGCGGGCGCCGGACTCGCCGGAGACCAGCATCCAGCCGCCGAGCGTGCCGGTGGCCTTCAGCGCCGCGGCCGCCGCGATCACCGGGATCGCCCACGGCCCGAAGATGCTGCCGGCCACCAGCGCGAAGGGCGCGCTCGAGGCCGCAAGCTCGGCGGCCGGCACGATGCCCATCACCAGCACCGACGACATCAGGTACACCACGCCGGCGAGCAGGATGCCGCCCAGCGTCGCGCGCGGCACGTTGCGGTCCGGGTCGTCGACGATGCCCGCGACCATCGCGCCGGTTTCCAGCCCCACGAAGGCCCAGAAGATCGGCGCGAGGTTGCTGATCACGACCGCCGTGTCGGACCGGCCGGTGACGTTCCAGGCTTCGCGGTACAGGCCCGCGTCGAAGTGGCCCCAACCGCCGACCAGCACCACCGCCACCGGCAGCAGGCCGAACACGACGCACAGCGACTGGAACTTGGCGACCTGGCGGGGGCCGAGCAGGTTCACGGCGAACATCAGCCAGATCAGCGCGACCTGGCCGGTGATGCGAATCGTGGTGTCGCCACCGTCCAGCGGCAGCAGGGTGACCAGGTAGCCAAAGGCGGCCACCGCGATCGCGTTGTTGCCGATCCACGACGAGGCCCAGTAGAGCGACGTGGCCAGGAAGCCCATGTCCCGGCCCAGGGCGGGCCGGACGTAATCGTCGGGGCAGTTGAGGTCGGGGTAGTCGCGGGCCAGGCGGGCAAAGGCACCGCCGAGGATCACCGCGATCACGGTGCCGACCAGCCAGCTGAGGGCGGTGACGCCGCCCTGGCCAGCCAGCGAGGCGGGCAGCAGGAAGAATCCCGATCCGATCATGTTGTTGGCCACCACGAAGGTGGCCAACAGCACGCCGATCTTCTTGGGCGAGGACGCCGTCATGCGGTCAGGCAGGGCAGGCCGCCGGTGCAGCGGCCCGCCGGGCCCTCAGCGCTTGTCCGGCGCGTCTTCCTTGAACTCGGGCATCTCCGGGGAGTCGAGCTGCTCCTGGCCCTTGTTCAGGCGCGAGTTGCGCATGCCGTAGACGAAGTACAGCACGATCGCGCCAAGCACGTACCAGCCGAAGAACACCAGCACGCGGGTCTCGACGGTGAAGATGAGCGCGAAGCAGGCCACGATGCCGACCAGCGGCAGCACCGGGTACAGCGGCACCTTGAAACCACGCGGGATGTTCGGGTGGGTGCGGCGCAGCCAGATCACGGCCAGGCAGACGATGCCGAAGGCGGCCAGCGTGCCCACCGAGGTCATGTCGCCCAGGGTGTTGATGTCGAAGAAGGCCGCGGCGATCGCCGTAAGCAGGCCGACCACGATGGTGTTGACCCAGGGGGTGCGGAACTTCGAATGCACCTTGGCGAAGACCGAAGGCAGCAGGCCGTCGCGGGCCATGGTGTAGAAGATGCGGGTCTGGCCGTACATCAGCACCAGCACCACCGAGGTCAGGCCGACGATGGCGCCGACCTTGATGATCTTGGCGAACCAGGCCCAGTCGGCGCCGAGGGCGTCCACCGCGACCGCGACCGGATCGGGCACGTTCAGCATCTTGTAGTTCACGACCATCGTCATGACGATCGAGACCAGGATGTAGAGGATGGTGCAGACGACCAGCGAGCCGATGATGCCGATCGGCATGTCCTTCTTGGGGTTCTTGGCTTCCTGGCCAGCGGTCGAGACCGCCTCGAAGCCGATGTAGGCGAAGAACACGATCGAGGCGGCGCGCAGGATGCCGTCCCAGCCGAACTCGCCCTTGTTGCCGGTCGGCTCGGGGATGAACGGGTCCCAGTTGCCCTTGAGCGCGTCGTAGTTCTGGATCACGTACCAGCCCACGACCAGGATGAAGGCGATGATCACCGTCATCTTCACCGCGACGATGAAGTTGTTGACCTTGGCGCTCTCGGACACGCCCACGACCAGCAGGGCGGCCAGTGCGGCGCAGATCAGGAAGGCGGGCAGGTTGAACAGCGTGGTCACCGCGGTGCCGTCGGCGTTGAGCACGGCGGCGCCGTTGCGCACCAGCGCGTGGCCGTAGGGGCCGGTCAATTCAGGTGGGATCACCAATCCGTAGTCACCCAGCAGGCTGACGACGTAGCCGGACCAGCCGACCGCGACCACCGAGGCGGCCAGGCCATACTCGAGCAGGAGCAGCGCGCCCATGATCCAGGCGGCGAACTCACCGATGGTGGTGTAGCTGTAGGTGTAGGCCGAACCGGACACCGGCAGCGTCGAGGACAGCTCGGCGTAGCACAAGCCCGCCAGCGCGCAGACCGCGCCGGCGATCAGGAAGGACAGCAGCACTGCTGGACCGGCATGCAGCGCGGCGGCATTGCCGGTGCGCACGAAGATGCCGGCGCCGATGATGCAGCCAATGCCGAGGAAGACCAGGTTCCAGGGGCCCAGGGTGCGCTTGAGCTGGCTGTTCTCGGTTTCGCGCTGGACCTGTTCGACGCTCTTTCGGAGCAGGAGCCGCTCCAGGAAGGTCCGCTGGGTGGTGCTGGCCATCAATCTATCCCCTTGTTCATCTCGTTCTGGGCCCGGCCATCTCGGGGACGGCGGGCATATTCTCGGCCGCGACCCGGGTCGCGGGCGGCGGCTAACCTTAGCCCAGCAGGCCGGGAGCCACAAGCCATTCTGGCCCCGCCTGCAGCCGCTATGCTGTGTGCCCCGCACCGGCTGCCCGACATGACCCAAGCACGTTTCGACCTCGCCTCGGCGCTGGCCGCGCACCGGACCGCCGACCTGGCGGAACAGGCCGCCGGCCGGCTGTTCGCGGAGTTCCTGGCGTCATCGCCCGACGCGTTCGAGCGGCATCATCCACCGGGGCATTTCACCGGCTCGGCCTGGCTGGTCAGCGCCGATGGCCAGCGCGTGCTGCTCACCCACCACCGCAAGCTGGGCCGATGGCTGCAGCTGGGCGGGCATGCGGACGGCGATCCCGACCTTGCAGCGGTGGCCTTGCGCGAGGCACAGGAAGAGTCCGGACTGACCGACCTGGTGGTCGAACCGGTGATCTTCGACCTCGACCGCCACGCCATCCCGGCCCGCGGCAGCGAGCCGGAGCACTGGCACTACGACGTGCGCTTCGTGGTGCGCGCCACCGGCAGCGAAGCCTTCGAGGTGAACGAGGAATCGCTGGCCCTGGCGTGGAAGCCGATCGCGGAGATCGCCGCCGATCCGGACGCCGACGAATCCCTGCGCCGCATGGCCCGCAAGTGGCTCAGCCGTTTATAAAAGGGATCAGACGCGGCCGTTGAATTCGCCGGTGGCGGTGCTGACCCAGATCTTCTCGCCGTTGGTGATGTACTCCGGCACCATGATCTCGATGCCGGTGTTCAGGCGCGCCGGCTTCGGGCGCTTGGTGGCGGTGCCGCCCTTGAGTTCCGGCGGGGTCTCGACCACTTCCAGCTGCACGCTCGGGGGCAGCTGCACGGCCACCGGGGCGTCCTCGATCAGCTGGATGTAGCAGCCTTCCAGGCCCTCGGTGATGTAGCCCGCGCTGTCGCCGACCACGTCCGCGTCGAGCTGGTAGGGCGTGTAGTCCTCGGCGTCGAGGAACACGAAGGCCTCGCCGTCCTTGTACGAGAAGGTGCACTCGCGGCGGCTGAGCTCGACTTCGCGCAGCTCGTCGTCGGCACCGGCGCTGAGGTCGTACTTCACGCCGCCCGGCACGCTGTACAGGGTGAAACGGAACTTGACGTTGCCGCCGCGGCCCTGCGGCGAGCTGCGCTCGATGTCGCGCACCTGGTACACGGTGCCGTTGTGCTCGATGACGTTGCCTTTCTTGATCTCGCCAGCTTTCATCTGCGTTCTCTGTCAATTGGTTTACTCCCTCCCCCACGCAGTGGGGGAGGGCCGGGGAGGGGGGACTCGGGATTACTTGGGCGCCAACCTGACCGCACCATCCAGGCGAATGGTCTCGCCATTGAGGTAACGGCTGCCCAGGATGTAAGCCACCAGGTTCGCGAACTCAGCCGGCTGGCCCAGGCGCGACGGGAACGGGATCGAGGCCGACAGCGACTGCTGCACGGCTTCCGGCATGCCGTCCACCATCGGGGTCCAGAAGATGCCCGGGGCGATGGTGTTGACGCGGATGCCGAAGCGGGCGAGTTCGCGCGCCATCGGCAGCGTCATCGCCACCACGCCGCCCTTGGACGCGGAGTACGCGGCCTGGCCGATCTGGCCTTCGTAGGCGGCGACGCTGGCGGTGTTGACGATCACGCCGCGCTCGCCGTCTTCGCCGGCGGCGTTGTGCTGCATCACGTTGGCGGCGGCCTTGGCCACGTTGAAGCTGCCGACCAGGTTCACCATCACGGTGCCAGCGAAGTTCTTGAGCGGCATCGGCGCGTCCTTGCCCAGGACGCGGCCGGCGCCGAGGATGCCGGCGCAGTTCACGGCGGCGTTGAGCCCGCCCATGAACTCGCGCGCGGCGGCGAGGTTGGCCTCGACGTTGGCTTCGTCGGTGACGTCGGTGCGGAAGTAGCGCGCCTTGTCGGCGCCCAGCGCGGCGACGGCGGCCGCGCCCTTCTCGTCGTTGATGTCGAGCAGCGCGACCTTGGCGCCCCCGGCGACCAGGTGCTCGGCCACGGCCAGGCCCAGGCCGGAAACGCCGCCGGTGATGACGGCGCGGGTGTCTTGGATCTTCATGGGAATCCCCCGGTAAACAGCCCGCGATTCTACCAAACCGCCCCCGTAGGAGGGACGTCAGAGGTCGAGGAGGTAGAAGCGGTTGCAGCCGAAGTGGCCGGTGGCGCCCATCGGGCCGTCCAGGCGGCGGAAGCCGGTGCGCTCGTAGAGCTTCTGGGCTGCGTCCATGCCGCGCAGGGTCTCGAGGTAGCACTGGCGGTGGCCCAGGCGGCGGGCCTCGTCCAGGCAGCGGGCCATCAGCGCGGCGCCGGCGCCGCGGCCGCGCAGCTCGGGCAGGAAGTACATCTTGCGCAGCTCGCACATGCCGTCCGGGCCGCCGTCCAGCGGCGCCACGCCGCCGCCGCCGAGCACGCGGCCCCCGGCCTCGACCACGAAGTAGGCGGCCCCGGGGCGATCGTAGGCAGCGCACATGCCGTCCACTTCCGGGTCGTGGATGGCGAAGCCGGGCCCGCTGGCGCCGAATTCGGGCATCACCGTGCGGATGATGCCGGCGACCGCCGCGTCATCGGCCGGGGTGATCGGGCGCAGGGTGAAGCCGTCAGTCATGGGTTACCTCGGGAACGGGAAGCCCGGCTTGGCGCAGGTAGGCTGCGAAGCTGTCGGGCTCCAGGCCAGGGCTGAACAGGAAACCCTGGCCGGTGCCGATGCCAAGGCCCAGCAGGAAGTCGCGCTGAGCCGGGCTCTCCACGCCTTCGGCCACCACGTCCAGGCCCAGGCCGCGGGCCATGCCGGCCACGGCCTGGCAGATCGCCACGTCCGAGGGGTTCGCGGGCACGCCCTGCAGGAAGCTGTGCGCCAGCTTCAACCCGTGGATCGGCAGGCGGCGCAGGTAGTTCAGCGCACTGTAGCCTTCGCCGAAATCGTCGATGGTCAGCACCACGCCCAGCGCCCGGAGCGCCTCGAAGGTGTTGAGGGTGTCGGGTGCGTCCTCGATCAGCACGCGCTCGGTGAACTCCAGCTCCAGCGCCGAGCCCGGCAGGCCGTGTTCGCGCAGCGCGTGCGCGATCGTCTGCACCAGGTCCTCGGTCAGGAACTGGCGGTAGGACACGTTCACCGCCACGCGCTCGAGCGGCAGGCCGGCATCGCGCCAGGCGGCCATCTGCCGGCAGGCGGCCTCGATCACCCAGGCGCCGATGCGGACGATGTCGCCGGTGGTCTCGGCGTGGCTGATGAAGTGGTCCGGCGAAATCTCGCCGAGGGTGGGGTTGTGCCAGCGGATCAGCGCCTCGGCCGTGCGCACCCGGCCATCCGCCAGCGACACCAGCGGCTGGAACACCAGCCGGAACTCGCCGTTGTCCAGCGCCCGCCGCAGCTGCGCCTCGATCTGCACGCGGTCGTGCTGCTGCTGCGCCAGTTCGGGGTTGAACACCTGCCAGGTGTTGCGGCCCTTGCGCTTGGCCGCGTACATCGCCGCGTCGGCGTTGTTGACCAGTTGCTGCACCGTGCGGCCGTGCTCCGGGTGGCGGGCGAGGCCGACGCTGGTGGTGATGGTGAATTCCTCGCCGGCGTAGCGGAAGCTGTCGCCGAAGGCGCGGGTGATGCGCTCGGCCAGCAGTTCGGCCATGCCGGCGCCGGCGCGCTGGTCGGTGACGACCAGGAATTCGTCGCCGCCGAAACGCGCCAGCAGCCCGGTGTCGCCAACGCAGCGCTCGAGCCGGCGCGCGGCGTTCACCAGCAGGTGGTCGCCGGCGGCGTGGCCCAGCAGGTCGTTCACCAGCTTGAAGCGGTCGAGGTCGACGTAGATCACCGTGGTGCCGGTGGCGTCGTCGCCCAGCCGGCGCTCGAGTTCGCCCAGGATGCCGTCGCGGTTGAACAGGCCGGTGAGCGGGTCGGTGCGCGCCTGGCTGCGCAGCGCCTCCTCGATCTGCCGGCGCTGGGTGATGTCCTGCAGCGTGCCGGTGAGTCGGGTGGACATCGGCGCGCGGCCCTCGGACTGGCCGATCAGGCGGGCCCAGTGGCGCTCGCCGTCCGGCCGCACCACCTGCACCTCGAGGTCGAAGCCGCCGCCGTCGCGGATCACGCTTTCGATCGCGTCCTCGACCGGCTGGCGGTGCGCCTCGGCGATCTGCTCCATCACGTCGTCGAGGGTCATGGGCGGGTCGTCGCGGCGGCCGATGATGCGCAGCGCCTCGTCGGTGAGGTAGAGCCGGCGGCGGCCGCCGTCCCACTCCCAGCCGCCGATGCGCGCCAGCGCCTGCGCGCGCAGGAACAGCGAGCTGTCGCGCTTGAGCTCGGTCACGTCCGAGAACAGCGAGATCACCTGGTGCGGCTTGCTGGCGCCCGGGTGGAACTGCGGCACCGACGTGGCCGAGATCCAGGTCAGCTGCTTGCGCCGGTGGTGGTAGAGGCCGAGCAGGGTGCTTTCGACGATCTCGCCGGTGGCCAGCGAGCGCAGCGGCGGCAGGTCGCGGAAGCTGATCGGATAGCCGCGGTGGTCGATCACCAGCCAGTCGTCGAAGCGCAGACTGGCGGCGATGTCGAGGCTGTCATCGATGCCGAGGATGCGGTACGCGGCCGGGTTGGCCGACAGCGGCCGGCCGTCGAAGCCCTGGAACAGCACGCCCTTGTCGATGGCCGACAGCAGCGCGTGGTAGTTGAGCTCGGCCTCCTGGCGCAGGCTCAGGTCGCGGGCGACGGCGATGATGTGGTGGTGCGGGCCGTCGTGGAAGCTGGCCGAGTGAACTTCAACCGGGAAGCGGGTGCCGTCGCCGCGCATGTTGCTGACTTCGACCACGTAGGTCTGGTCGCGCGCCAGCGCCTCCAGCACCGGACCCATGTGGTTGGGCGGCAGGTCGGGGTTGATCACGTGCACCAGCTTGCCGACGATCTCCTCGCGCGGGCGGCGGTAGGCCTTCAGGCCGGCGCGGTTGAGCGCGAGGATGCGGCCCTCGGCATCGAGGATGCTGACCGGGTCGGGCACCGCGTTGAAAAGGGTTTCGTAGCGCAGCCGCACGCTGTCGGCTTCGCGCTGCAGGCCGTGTAGTTCGGCGAGCAGGCCGGACAGCAGCAGGGCGTCCGCCGGCGCACCGGTGGTCAGGCAGTGCTCGAGCCGCGATACCAGCGTGGCGACGCGCGACGCGCCCTCGTCCTGCGTCGGGGTGGCGTCGTCGTCGCGGGGCGGATGGTCGGGCTGCATTCCGGTGTCGGTCGGCGCTGGCGGGGCTGGCCCGAGCATACACCGGCGGCCCGCCGCCGCCGCATCACCCCGCGGCCAGCGTGACCTTGCTGCCGGAGCCGCGGCCGAGCAGGGCGGCCAGCCAGCGGCCGGTGTCGACCAGGCGCGCGAGGTCCACGCCGGTGGCGATGCCCATGCCTTCGAGCATGTACACCACGTCCTCGGTGGCGACGTTGCCGCTGGCGCCCGGGGCATAAGGGCAACCGCCGGTGCCGGAGACCGCGGCGTCCACCACGGCCACGCCTTCCTCAAGGCAGGCCAGGATGTTGGCCAGGGCCTGGCCGCGGGTGTCGTGGAAGTGGATGGCCAGCGCCGCCATCGGCACCTCGGCCGCGACCGCGCGCAGCATGGCCCGGGCGGCGCCCGGGGTGCCGATGCCGATGGTGTCGCCCAGCGACACTTCGTAGCAGCCCAGCGCATGCATGCGGCTGGCCACGCGCACCACGTCGGCCACCGGCACCGCGCCCTGGTAGGGGCAGCCGAGCACGGTGCTGACGTAGCCGCGCACCTTCACGCCGTCGGCGCGGGCGCGTTCGAGCACCGGCTGGAAGCGCTCGATGCTCTCGTCGATCGAGGCATTGATGTTCTTGCGGTTGAAGGCCTCGGAGGCGGCGGTGAACACCGCCACTTCCTCCGCGCCGACCGCGCGGGCGCGCTCGTAGCCCTGCAGGTTCGGCACCAGCACCGGGTAGGCCACGCCCGGCGCGCGCGTGATGCCGGCGAAGACTTCGGCGGCATCGGCCAGCTGCGGCACCCACTTCGGGCTGACGAAGCTGGTGGCCTCGATGCTGCGCAGGCCGGTGGCGGTGAGGCGGTTGATCAGCTCGATCTTGGCGGCCGCCGGGATGATGGCCTTCTCGTTCTGCAGGCCGTCGCGCGGGCCGACTTCGACGATGCGGACCTGGGCGGGCAGGGTCACGGGCGTGGCTCCATCTTGCGGAACGTGGCCGGCTCGGCGTCGAAGAAGCCCGGGCGCGCCAGCACCTCGGCCGGCTGCTTCGCGACCAGCCGGTTGAACAGGCGGCGGTCGCGGGCGATCACTTCGCCGCTCAACTCGCCGTCGATGATGGCGTGGGCGATGGGTTTGTCATCGGTGGACCACAGCGCGAGCCGGTCGCCGGCGATCGCGAAGCGCACCAGGTGCACGTCGCCCGCGGGCACCGCGTGGTCTTCATCCAAGCTGCGCAGCAGCCAGCCGGCGTCGGTCCAGGCGTAGCGCTGGCCCGCGTGTTCGCCGAGGAAAAGCGGCGTCGATTCGCCGGTGCGCGGGCCTTCGGCCGTGCGCTCTTCGAACGACAGCTGGCAGTCACCCGAAATGCGCAGGATCATCTCGCCGTCGCCCGAAGGGCCGTCGTCGACCGAGTGCCACTCGCCGGCCACGGCCGGGTCGCAGGGCAGGGCCGCCAGCGGCGACTGCTCGAAGGTGGTGATCTGGCAGCCAGCCAAGGCCAGCAGCGCGGCCAGGGCCAGGGGAACGCGAGCGCGAAGCTTCATGACGCCTCCAGTTTCACCAGCACCGCATCGGATTCGACGAAGTCACCCGCTGCCGCCTGCACCGCCGCCACCGTGCCGGCGCGCGGCGCCTTCAGGCTCAGCTCCATCTTCATGGCTTCCATCACCAGCAGCTCCTCGCCCTCGGCGACGGCCTGGCCCGGGCTGGCCTTCACCAGCACGATGCGGCCGGGCATCGGTGCGACCAGGCGATCGCCGACGCCGGCGGCGGCATTGCCGTCGAATCGGAAGGCCGGCACGCGCTCCAGGCGTACGCGGTGTTCGCCGTCGTGGACGCTGGCCGAGGTGGCGTCGGCGTGCACGCGCATGCGCGACTGGCGGCCGTCGACCTCGGCGCCGAGGCGGCCGTCGGCGTGGCGGGCGCCGCGCACCGTGAGTTCGCGCTCGCCGATGCGCAGGCGGTAGTCGCCGGCGCTGCCGCGGGCGTGCACCTCGATGCGCTCGCCGCGGTGCAGGAAGCAGAGCAGGCGCTCGCCGGCGTGGCCCAGGCGCCAGCCGTCGGCAATCGCCCAGGGGCTGTGCGGGTCCGGGCTGGTGCCGGCGGCGGCGCGGGTGCTGGCCTCGTCGTGCAGCGCGGCCGCGGCCGCGGCCAGCGCCAGGTGGGCGTCGGGCAGGGCGGTGTCGCGCGGCAGCACTTCCTCGAGGTGGCGGTCGAGGTAGGCGGTGTGGATGGTGCCTTCGACCACGCGCGGGTGGCGCACGAGTTTCTCGAGGAATTCGATATTGGACTTCGGGCCGGCGATCTCGCAGTCGGCCAGGGCCTCGCGCAGGCGGGCCAGGGCGCGCGGGCGGTCGAGGTCCCAGACGATCAGCTTGGCGATCATCGGGTCGTAGAAGATGGTGACGGTGTCCCCCTCGACCACGCCGGCGTCGAGCCGCACGTGCGCCGACGGCGCCGGCAGCCGCAGCCGCTCGAGTTTGCCCGAGCCCGGCAGGAAGCCCTGCGACGGGTCCTCGGCGTAGAGCCGCACTTCGATTGCGTGGCCGCGGTGGGTGATGTCCTGCTGGTGCAGCGGCAGGTGTTCGCCGGCGGCGACGCGCAGCTGCCATTCGACCAGGTCGAGCCCGGTGACGAGCTCGGTGACCGGGTGCTCGACCTGCAGGCGGGTGTTTATTTCCATGAAGTAGAAATCGCCCTGCGGCCCGACGATGAACTCCACGGTGCCGGCGTTGACGTAATCGATGGCGCGCGCGGCCTCGACCGCCGCCTCGCCCATGCGCAGGCGCAGCTCGGGGGTGAGGAAGGGCGAGGGCGACTCCTCGACCACCTTCTGGTAGCGACGCTGGGCCGAGCACTCGCGCTCGCCGAGGTGGATGGTCTGGCCGTGGCGGTCGGCGAAGACCTGGATCTCGATGTGGCGCGGCTCGCCGATGTAGCGCTCAAGCAGTACGCGGTCGCGGCCGAAGGCGCTGGCCGCCTCGCGCTGGCAGCTCTCGAGCGCGGCGGCGAACTCGCTGGCGTCGCGCACGATGCGCATGCCCTTGCCGCCGCCGCCGTGCGCGGCCTTGATCATCAGCGGGTAGCCGATGCGGTCGGCCTCGGCCTGCAGGTGCGCGGGATCCTGGTTCTCGCCCGTGTAGCCCGGCACCACCGGCACGCCCTGCGCGTGCATCAGCTGCTTGGCGCCGGCCTTGCTGCCCATCTTGCGCATCGACGCCGCCGACGGCCCGATGAAGGTGATGCCCGCGGCCTCCACCGCTTCGGCGAAGTCGGCGTTCTCGCTCAGGAACCCGTAGCCGGGGTGGATGGCCTGCGCCCCCGCGCGCCTGGCCGCTTCGATGATGGCGTCCCCGCGCAGGTAGCTGTCTTGCGGCCGCGGCCCGCCGATCGGCCAGGCCTCGTCGGCCAGCCGCGCGTGCTGGGCGTTGGCATCGGCCTCCGAATACACCGCGACCGTGCGGATGCCAAGCCGCCGGCAGGTGCGGATGATCCGGCAGGCGATCTCGCCACGGTTCGCAATCAGGATTTTGTTGAACATTTAGTTTTTTTGGCCACTGATGAACACAGATGAACACGGATAGGAACAGGTGAATCGAGTTCAGTTGATCCTTCGCCTGAACTGGGGTTTCGGACCGAAATTGAGCAGCAGCCCTACCCTTATGCTTGTTGCCTTCAGGTAGTTGATGAGTTGGGCTTCATGCAGCCCGGAAACGGTTTGTGCCGCCTTTACTTCGACAATGAGCTTTCCAGGTACCAGCAGGTCTGCACGATACTCTCCGACCCTGTGGCCTCGAAAGGTGACATCGATGGCGGCTTGTTGGATTACCTCAAGACCCTTGTCTTTGAGTGCGATGGCCATGGCGTTTTCGTACACCTTCTCCAGAAATCCATATCCGAGCTCTGAGTACACGGAGTAGAACGCGCCGATCACAGTTTCGGTTGTTGGCCCCTGAATAAAGGCGCCTTTATCCGTGTTCATCTGTGTTCATCCGTGGCTAAAAACCAACTAAGCCCAGTTCGGAGCCCTCTTGTCGAGGAAGGCTGTGAGGCCTTCCTGGCCCTCGGGGGAGACGCGGAGGCGGGCGATGAGTGCGGCGTTCTCGGTGTCGGTGCGTTCGGCCGATTCCCGCGTGAAGCCGGCCATCCGAAGCGCCAGCTGCTTGGCCTCGCGCTGGGCGACCGGGCCGCCCTTGGCCCAGAAGTGCAGCGCACGGTCGACCGCGGCGTCCAGATCGGTGGCGGGTGCCAGCGTGTGCAGCAGGCCGATGTGCAGGGCCTCCTGCGCCTCGATCACCTCGGCGCCGGTGAACAGCCGACGCGCATGGCGCGGGCCGATAGCGGCGGTCACATAGGGCGAGATCACGGCGGGGACCAGCCCGAGCTTCACTTCAGAAAGCGAGAGCTTCGCGCCCTCCACCCCGATGGCGTAGTCGCAGCAGGCCACCAGGCCGACGCCGCCGCCGTAGGCCGAGCCGTTGACCCGGGCGATCGTTGGCTTGGAGAGGAAGTTGAGCGTGCGCATCAGCTTCGCCAGTCGCAGCGAATCCTCGCGGTTCTCGGCCTCGCTGGCCTGGGCCATGCGCCGCATCCAGCCCAGGTCGGCGCCTGCCGAGAAGGTGCTGCCGTCGCCGCTGAGCACCACGGCGCGGACCGCGGGGTCGGCGTCGAGGGCCAGCAGGGCGTCGGTGAGTTCGGCGATCAGGGTGTCGTCGAAGGCGTTGTGGACCTGCGGGCGGGCCAGCGTGAGGCGGGCGGTGCCGCCGCTGCGGTCCAGTCGGATGGCCTGGGTCATGCGGGCTCCTCGGGGCAAGCGCGAATGATAGCGGCTGGGCCGGGCGGGCCGGCACCCGCCCGCTATCGCGGCGCCGGGGATTGGCTTACAATGCGAATCATTCGCAACTGGAGCGTCGCCGCCATGACCCTTCCCGAGCTGCAGACCGGCCGCCACGGCGTGGTGTCCGGCGTGCACGACACCGGCCCCGGCGACGCCGTCGCGCGCCGGCTGCGCGACCTCGGCTTCGTGGCCGGCGAGACCGTGCGCCTGGTGACCCGCGGCCCGATGGGCGGCGAGCCGCTGCTGGTGCAGGTCGGCGGCACGCGCTTCGCGATGCGGTACGCCGAGGCCGCCCGCATCCGCCTGCAGCCGCAGGACGCCTGAGTGTCCGCACTCAACATCGCGCTGGTCGGTAACCCGAACTGCGGCAAGACCGCGCTGTTCAACCGCCTGACCGGCAGCCGCCAGAAGGTGGCGAATTACGCCGGCGTCACCGTCGAGCGCAAGGAAGGCCTGTTCCGCACGCCCGGTGGCCGCAGCGTGCGCGTGCTCGACCTGCCGGGCGCCTACAGCCTCGAGGCGGCCAGCCCGGACGAGGCCATCACCCGCGACGTCTGCCGCGGCGCGCTGCCCGGCGAGGCGGTGCCCGACCTGCTGGTGTGCGTGGCCGACGCCACCAACCTGCGCCTGCACCTGCGCTTCGTGCTGGAGCTGCGCCGGCTGGGCCGGCCGATGGTGTTGGCGCTGAACCTGATGGACGTGGCCCGGCGGCGCGGCATCCGCATCGACGCCGCGGCGCTGCAGGCGCGGCTGGGCATGCCGGTGGTGGAAACCGTCGCCGTCAAACGCGAGGGCGCCGCGGCGCTGCTGGCCCAGCTGGACGGCGCGCTGCCTCCCGCCGCGCCGGCCGACGACGACGGCGACCTGCACGCCCGCGTCTCGGCGCTGCTGGCCGAATGCGTGCAGATGCCCGCGCAGGGCACCAATCTGGACGATCGCCTGGACCGCTGGCTGCTGCACCCGGTCTGGGGCCTGCTGATCCTCGCGGCGGTGATGTTCCTGATGTTCCAGGCGGTCTTCAGCTGGGCCGGGCCGCTGCAGGACACGCTGGCCGGCTGGATTTCCCTGTTGGGCGAGGTCGTGTCCGGGGCGATGCCCGCGGGGCCGCTGCGCAGCCTGGTCGCCGATGGCCTGTTCGCAGGCCTGGGCACGGTGATGGAGTTCCTGCCGCAGATCCTGCTGCTGTTCGTCTTCATCCTCACCCTCGAGGAGTCGGGTTACCTGCCGCGTGCGGCCTTCCTGCTCGACCGGCCGATGCGCGCCGCGGGGCTGACCGGCCGCAGCTTCATCCCGCTGCTGTCGAGCTTCGCCTGCGCCATCCCCGGCATCATGGCCACGCGCTCGATCCAGGATCCGCGCGACCGCCTCGCCACGATCCTGGTCGCGCCGCTGATGACCTGTTCGGCGCGGCTGCCGGTGTACACGCTGCTGATCTCGGCCTTCATCCCGCGCGAGACGGTGGCGGGCGTGTTCAACCTGCAGGGCCTGGTGATGTTCGCGCTGTACTTCGCCGGCGTGGCCAGCGCGCTCGCGGCCGCCTGGGTGATCCAGCGCCTGCGCCGGGGCGAGGGCGAGCACGTGCTGCTGCTGGAACTGCCCAGCTACCGGCTGCCGAACCTACTCGACCTGGGCATCGGCCTGTGGGAGCGCGCGCGCGTGTTCCTGCGCCGCGTCACCGGCATCATCCTGTCGCTGACGGTGCTGCTGTGGTTCCTGTCGAGCTACCCGGCGCCGCCCGAGGGCGCGGTCGGACCGGCGATCGACTACAGCCTGGCCGGGCGCATCGGCCGCTGGATGGAGCCGCTGTTCGCGCCGATCGGCTTCAACTGGCAGATCTGCATCGCCCTGATCCCGGGCCTGGCGGCACGCGAGGTCGCGGTGGCGGCGCTGGCCACGGTGTACGCGCTGTCGGCCGCCAACGACGCCGAGGCGATCAGCGCCTTGTCGCCGCTGATCGCCGCCGACTGGTCGCTGGCCACCGCGCTGTCGCTGCTGGTCTGGTACGTCTACGCGCCGCAGTGCCTGTCCACGATCGCGGTGATCAAGCGCGAGACCAACAGTTGGAAGCAGGCGGGCATCGCCACCGTGTACCTGTTCGCGCTGGCCTACCTGGCCTCGCTGGTCACGTTCCAGCTGGCGCGGGCGCTCGGCGCATGAGCCCGGCGCTGCAAGCGGTCGTGGTGGCCGCGGTCGTCGGCGTCAGCGCGCTGTCGCTGCTGCGGGCACTGGCCCCGCGCGCGACCTGGCAGGCGCAGGCGCGGTTGTCGTACTGGCTGGAACGGCCGACGCGGCCAGCGGGGCTGCGGCGTTTCGGCGCTTGGCTGCGGCCGTCGCTGGCGGTGACGGCGAGCGCCTGCGGCACCGGCTGCTCGACCTGCAAGGCCTGCAAATAGCCGCCCATTCCCCTGCCCATTCCCCTGTAGGAGGGACTTCAGTCCCGAAGCTTTTCGCCGGAAAGCGTCGGGACTGAAGTCCCTCCTACAGGTGCGGGGCCTTTACATGCGGAAGACGCCGAAGCGGTCTTTCTCGATCGGGGCGTTGAGGCTGGCGGAGAGGGCCAAGCCCAGCACGCGGCGGGTGTCGGCCGGGTCGATGATGCCGTCGTCCCAGAGGCGGGCGGTGGCGTAGTAGGGGTGGCCCTGGCGCTCGTACTGGTCGCGGATCGGGGCCTTGAAGGCTTCCTCTTCCTCGGCGCTCCAGGTCTTGCCGGCGCCTTCGATGCCGTCGCGCTTGACGGTGGCCAGCACGCTCGCGGCCTGCTCGCCGCCCATCACGCTGATGCGCGCATTCGGCCAGGTCCACAGGAAGCGGGCGCCGTAGGCGCGGCCGCACATCGCGTAATTGCCCGCGCCGAAGCTGCCGCCGATCACGACCGTGAACTTGGGCACGTGCGAACAGGCCACGGCGGTCACCATCTTGGCGCCGTCCTTGGCGATGCCCGCGTTCTCGTACTTCTTGCCGACCATGAAGCCGGTGATGTTCTGCAGGAACACCAGCGGGATGTCGCGCTGGTTGCACAGCTCGATGAAGTGGGCGCCCTTGAGCGCGCTCTCGGCGAACAGGATGCCGTTGTTGGCGATGATGCCGACCGGGTAGCCGTGGATGTGCGCGAAGCCGCAGACCAGGGTCTTGCCGTAGCGCGCCTTGAACTCCTGGAACTCGCTGCCGTCCACCACGCGGGCGATGACCTCGCGGATGTCGAACGGACGGCGCGTGTCCTTGGGGATCACGCCGTAGAGCTCCTCGGCCGGGAACAGAGGCTCGCGGGGCGCCTGCACCGCCACCGGCAGCGGCTTCCTGCGGTTGAGGTGCTTGACGATGTCACGCGCGATTTCGAGCGCGTGGCGATCGTTCTCGGCGAAGTGGTCGGCCACGCCGCTCACGGACGTGTGCACGTCGGCACCGCCCAGCGACTCGGCGTCCACCACCTCGCCGGTGGCGGCCTTCACCAGCGGCGGGCCGCCGAGGAAGATCGTGCCCTGCTCGCGCACGATGATCGATTCGTCGCACATCGCCGGCACGTAGGCGCCGCCGGCGGTGCAGCTGCCCATCACCACGGCGATCTGCGGGATGTTCATCGCGCTCAACCGGGCCTGGTTGTAGAAGATGCGGCCGAAGTGTTCCTTGTCCGGGAAGACTTCGTCCTGCAGCGGCAGGAAGGCGCCGCCGGAATCGACCAGGTAGAGGCAGGGCAGGTGGTTCTCCATCGCCACTTCCTGCGCGCGCAGGTGCTTCTTCACCGTCATCGGGAAGTAGGTGCCGCCCTTCACCGTGGCGTCGTTGGCCACCACCACCACTTCCTGGCCGTGCACGCGGCCGATGCCGGTGATCACGCCCGCGGCGGGCGCGGCGTCGTCATACATGCCGCCGGCGGCGAGCGCCGAGAGTTCCAGGAAGGGCGAGCCAGGGTCGAGCAGGGCGGTGATGCGCTCGCGCGGCAGCAGCTTGCCGCGTTCGGTGTGCTTGGCGCGGGCCTTGTCGCCGCCGCCGAGCGCAACGCGCGCCAGCTGGGCCTCGAAGTCCGCGACCGCGGCGCGCAGGGCGGCGGCATTGTCCTGGAACTCGGGCGAACGGGGATCGACGTGGCTGGTGAGGAGGGGCATGCGCGCAGGCTCGACGGGGAACCTCGGGAGTTTACGGGCCGCGCGCGGAGGCGGCCAGCATCCGGTCGTGCAAAAGAAAACGGGCGCGACTTGCGTCGCGCCCGTTTACTTTGGAACCCGCGAAAGGCTTAGTTGCCTTCGGCGTCGTCGGCAGCTTCTTCAGCAGCGTCGGCGGCGTCATCGGCCATCTCGGCGGCGTCATCGGCCATATCGGCGGCAGCGTCGGCGGCCTCTTCGGCACCGGCTTCGACCGCACCAGCGGCGTCGGCAGCGGCGTCGGCGGCCACGTCGGCGGCGTCGGCAGCAACCTCGGCGGAAGCGTCGGCAGCGTCGGCAGCGACTTCGGTCGCGGCGTCGGAAGCGGCGGCAGCAGCGTCGGCGGCATCGGTGGCGGCAGCGTCGGCAGCAGCAGCGGCGTCGTTCGCCGCGTCAGCCGCCTGCTCAGCCTGGTTCGAGCAGGCCGCCAGGGCCAGGCCCAGGGCCATGGCGAGCAGGGTCTTGTTCAGGGACATGGGTTGTTTCCTCGTCTAGACGATTTTGAAGTAACAAGACGTGTGCCAGTCGGCACACGTGCACACAATCTTGACAAGAGTTTGGCGGGAGTCAAGCACAACAAGCGTTTTGGCGCGAAATAAATTTCCGGCCCCCCGCCCCCGACCGTACGGTCAGACCAGCTCGACCGCCACCGCGGTGGCCTCGCCGCCGCCGATGCACAGGGCGGCGACGCCCCGCTTGCCGCCCCGGCGCTTGAGCGCGTGGACCAGGGTGACCACCAGGCGGGCGCCCGAGGCCCCGATCGGGTGGCCCAGGGCGCAGGCGCCGCCGTGCACGTTCAGCTTCTCGTGCGGGATGCCCAGCTCCTTCATCGGGGCCATGGCGACCACGGCGAAGGCCTCGTTCACCTCGAACAGGTCGACGTCGGCCACCGACCAGCCGGCCTTGGCCAGCACGTTGCGGATGGCCGCCACCGGCGCGGTGGTGAACCACTCAGGCTCCTGGGCATGGCCGGCCTGGGCCACCAGGGTGGCGATCGGGGTGAGGCCGTGGGCCTTGGCGGCCGCCTCGGAGGCCAGCACGACCGCCGCGGCGCCGTCGTTGATGGACGAGGAGGCGGCGGCGGTGATGGTGCCGTCCTTCTTGAAGGCCGGGCGCAGGGTCGGGATCTTCGCGATGTCGCAGCGGCCCGGCTGCTCGTCGGTGTCCACGAGCACGTCGCCCTTGCGGCCGGCGACCGTCACGGGGGCGATCTCGTCCTTGAAGGCGCCGTCGGCCTGGGCCGCCAGGGCGCGGCGCACGGATTCGGCGGCGTAGGCGTCCTGGTCGGCGCGGCTGAACGCGTACTTGTCGGCGCACAGCTCGCCGAACACGCCCATGGCCTGCTTGTCGTAGGGGTTGGTGAGGCCGTCCCAGGCCATGTGGTCGAGCATTTCGGTGCTGCCGTACTTGGTGCCGGTGCGCGAGCCCATCAGCAGGTGCGGGGCATTGGTCATCGACTCCATGCCGCCGGCCACGACCACGTGGGCGGAACCGGCGCGGATCAGGTCGGCGCCCATCATGATCGCCTTCATGCCCGAGCCGCAGACCTTGTTGATGGTGGTGCAGCCGGTGGCCTTGGCCAGGCCGGCGCCCAGCGCCGCCTGGCGGGCCGGGGCCTGCCCCAGGCCGGCGGGCAGCACGCAGCCCATGATCACTTCGTCCACGGCCTCGGGCTTGACGCCCGACTGCGCGACCGCGGCCTGGATGGCGGTGCTGCCGAGCTGCGTCGCCGGCACGCCGGTGAACTGGCCGAGCAGGGCGCCGAGGGCGGTGCGCTTGGCACCGGCGATGAGGACCTTGGACATGGGGGCTCCGGGTGGATGCGGGAAGACGCAATTATGCCCGAGGCGGTTGGGGGGTGTGGGGGTGGAATCCGCCGAAGGGCGGGTGGGGAGGGATGGGGACGAGGAAATAGTGAGGAGGAGTTAGGAGGTAGTGGGAGCGGGGTTTCGCGAGATTGGCTCTCACTACCTCCTAACTCCTACCCACTACTTCCTGCTCCTGAACTGCCTTCAGCCTCGGTCCTCGAACAACTCCCGCCCAATCAGCATCCGCCGGATCTCATTCGTGCCCGCGCCAATCGCGTAAAGCTTGGCGTCGCGCAAAATCCGCCCCGTCGCGTACTCATTGATATAGCCATTGCCGCCCAACGCCTGGATGCCTTCCAGCGCGACCTGCACGGCGCCCTCGCTGGCGTGCAGCAGGCAGGCGGCGGAATCGACGCGGCTGGCGTGGCCGGCGTCGAAGTCGCGGGCCACCTGGTAGGCGAAGGCACGGCTGGACTGCAGCGCCGTGTACATGTCGGCGATCTTGCCCTGCATCAGGCCGAAGGTTCCGATCGCCTGGTCAAATTGTTTCCGCTCGCGGACGTAGGGCAGGGCGATGTCGAGCGCGGCCTGCATCAGGCCGATGGGGCCGCCGGTGAGCACCAGCCGCTCGGTGTTGAGGCCGCTCATCAGCACCTTGACGCCCTGGTTCACTTCGCCCAGCACGTTCTCGGCGGGGATCTCGCAGTCCTCGAACACCAGCTCGCAGGTGTTGGAGCCGCGCATGCCGAGTTTGTCGAGCTTCTGCGCGGTGCTGAAGCCCTTCATGCCCTTCTCGACCAGGAAGGCGGTCATGCAGCGCGAGCCCGCCTCCTTGCCGGCGGTGCGCATGTAGACGATCAGCACGTCGGCCTCGGGGCCGTTGGTGATCCACATCTTGTTGCCGTTGGCGACCCACTTGCCGTCGCGCAGCTCGGCGCGGCAGCTCATCGAGCCCACCACGTCGGAGCCCGCGCCCGGTTCGCTCATCGCCAGCGCGCCCTTGAGCTGGCCGCTGCACAGGCCGGGCAGGTACTTGCGGCGCTGGGCCTCGTTGCCGTTGCCGTAGAGGTTGGCGACGCACAGGTTCGAGTGCGCGCCATAGCTCAGGCCGACCGAACCGGAGGCGCGGGAGATTTCCTCCATTGCCACCAAGTGGGCGAGGTAGCCCATGTCCGAGCCGCCGTATTCCGAAGGAACGGTCAGGCCCAGCAGGCCCAGCTCGCCCAGCTTCGGCCACAGGTCGGCCGGGAACAGGTTGTCGTGGTCGATCTGCGCCGCCCGCGGGGCGATCTCGGCGTCGGCGAAGCGCCGGACGGCGTCGCGCAGGGCATCGAGGTCTTCGCCGAGGGGGAAGGTGCGCATGGTGACTCCGTGTCGTGGGGGATAGCCCGAAAGCATGACCGGCCCGACGTCGCGAGCCGGTCAACACATCGGGGTCAGGTCCAGAACCTGACCCCGTTCTTGCCTCAGTTGCCGCGGCGGCCCTGGAAGCGCGGGGCCGGGGCGCCCAGGTGCGGCAGGCGCAGCTTGCCGATCGCGCTGATGCGCTCTTCGGCCATGCGGTCGGCGGCCTTGTTGGTCGGGATGCCGTCGCGCTTGGCGATCTCGAAGATGCGGCCCAGGTTGTAGTAGATGGTGCGCATCATGCGCATCGCGCGCTCGCGGTTGTAGCCGTCGATCTCGAGCGAGACGTTCATCAGGCCGCCGGCGTTCACGGCGTAGTCCGGGGCGTACAGGATGCCCTTGTTCTGCAGCTCGACGCCGATCTCGTCGGTGGCCAGCTGGTTGTTGGCGGCGCCGCAGATCACCTTGCACTTCAGGCGGGGCAGGGTGTTGACGTTCACCGTGCCGCCCAGGGCGGTCGGCGAGTACACGTCGGCGTCGACGTCGTAGATCTCGTCCAGGGCCACGGCCTCGCAGCCGAACTCGTCCACGGCGCGCTGCACCGAGTCCTTGTTGATGTCGGTGACGAAGACCTTGGCGCCGCGCTCGCGCAGCAGCTTCACGAACTCCATGCCGACGTGGCCGACGCCCTGCACGGCGTAGGAGTAGTTGCCCACTTCCTCGTTGCCGAACTTGACCTGCAGCGCGGCCATCAGGCCCTGCAGCGTGCCGTAGGCGGTGAACGGCGACGGGTCGCCCGAGCCGCCGTGCACCTGGTGCACGCCGGTGACGAACTCGGTCTCGCGCAGCACGTATTCCATGTCGTTGACGTCGATGCCCACGTCCTCGGCGGTGATGTAGCGGCCGCCCAGCGAGTTCACGAAGCGGCCGAAGGCGCGGAACAGCGCCTCGGACTTGTCCTTGTTCGGGTCGCCCCAGATCACCGCCTTGCCGCCGCCCAGGTTCAGGCCCGACACCGCCGCCTTGTAGGTCATGCCGCGGCTCAGGCGCAGCACGTCGTTGAGCGCTTCCGCCTCGCTGGCGTAAGGCCACATGCGGGTGCCGCCGAGCGCGGGGCCCAGCACGGTGTTGTGGATCGCGATGATGGCCTTCAGGCCCGCGTCCTTGTTGTGGCAGAACACCACTTCCTCGTGGCCCGAGGTGGAGATGGTTTCGAAGATCATGGAAGGCTCCGGTCCGGCGGATGGCGCGGGCCTGCGCGAGTGCAGGCGTGCGCGGTTACTTTAAAAAGTATCCGCAAGTTATTGAATTAATGCGTTTTTGGCAGGAATGACGACCGCCACCCCCGCCTCAGGCGCGCCGTAGTGTAAAGCAAACGCTCTAACCGGGCAGTCCGCGCGGCGTGTCCGGTCTTGCCGCAGTGCAGCGTTGGTATCAGTGCTTGGCCGCCTTGTCTCTCCCCGGAAGGCGGCTGGCCAAAACCCTCGAGCAGGGTATTGGGCGGTCGCCACGCGATCGCCCATTTTTTTTGCCCGCGCGCCGGCCCGGGCTTCACGCGGCGTAGCCGACACGGCAAGCCCAATGGCGCCGCCTTCACGCGGATCCGCGCCATCGCCACCCAGCTCGCCAGCCCCGACACCACCGACGCCCCGGGCGACGAAGCCGCCCTGGTGGCGCTGGTCGGTCGCATGCGTTTTGGCGACACGGCGGCGCTGGGCCAGCTTTACGACCTCGCGCTGCCGCGGGTCTACGGACTGGCGATGCGGGTGCTGCGCCAGCCACAGGATGCCGAAGAAGTAGTCAGCGACGTCTTCCTGCAGGCCTGGGAGCAGGCGGCGGGTTTCTGCCCCGAGCGGGGCGCGGTGATGGCCTGGCTGCTGACGCTCACGTGGAGCCGCGCGGTGGACAAGCAGCGCCGCGGCCGCCGTCAGCGGCTCGAACAGCCGCTGCATCCGGACGGCCTGGACGAGTCGTATACGCCAGGTGAAGCCAATCCGGCCGATGTCCTCGACCGCCTCGGCAACACCCAGGCCGTGCAGCACGCCTTCCGCGCGCTGAGCCCGGCCCAGCGCAGCGTCATCGAACTCACCTACCTGGAGGACCTGTCCCAGCCTGAAATCGCGCAGCGCACCGGCCTGCCCCTGGGCACGGTGAAATCGCACGCCCGCCGCGGCCTGGCCGCGATGCGCGCCGCGCTGATGGCCGACGGTGAATCCGCATGAGCCCCCGCCGCCCCCCTCCCGCCGACGACCTGCTGCTCGCTGCCCTGGCTGGCCTGACGCCGGCCGAGGCGCCGCCGCCTGACCGCGCCGCCGACCTGCGCGCGCGCCTGCTGGCGGCCGCCGCGCGACCGCGCACCGTGGTGCTGCGTGCGAACGAGGGCGAGTGGGCGCCGTTCGTACCCGGCATCCGCATCAAGACCCTGCGCCGCGACGAGGCCGACGGCACCCAGACCAGCCTATGGCGCATCGAGCCCGGCGCCCAGGTGCCGCCGCACCCGCACACCCGCGAAGAGGAATGCCTGGTGCTCGAGGGCTCGGTCATCCACGACGGAATCGAGTACTTCCCGGGCGATTTCCTGCTCGCGCCCCCGGGCGAGCGCCACCAGCCCTTCCTGGCCCCGCGCGGCGCCCTGCTGATGATCCGCAGCGAACTGATCCCCGATCCCTCGCGGCTGGCCGGCCACGACGGCCACTGAAAATTTTCGAGGTCGCTGCATCCGCACCGCCCTCGGGGTGCGTAACGGTCACTGAACCCCACCCGGAGTGCGTCGCATGACCCGTTTGCTTGCCAGCGTGCTGGTCACGTTGTTCCTGGCCTGCCTGGCCCTCGTGGCCAGCGCGGAGCCGTCCACGGCCGCGTCGAACCCGAGCGCAAAGCGCCCGCCGTCGCCGCAGGAAGTGGCGCTGGCCAGCCCCGTGCCGATCTGGCAGCGCGGCGGCCTCCTGGTGGAGCAGGGCGGCCGCGCGCTCTACACCTATACCCCCGACACCCCGGGCCAGAGCCATTGCGACCTGCCCTGCGAAGCGCTGTGGCCGCCGCACTACGCCGCGGCCGATGCCAAGCCGCACGGCCCGTTCACGATTGCGCGCAGCTTCGACGGCCGCCCGATGTGGGCCTGGCAGGGCAAGCCCCTCTACCGCTGGATCTCCGACCGCAAGCGCGGCGCCGCCGGCGGCGATGGCGTGGCCGGCGTCTGGTTCCTGGTGCGCGTGCCGCCCGAGCTCAAGACCGCGGTGACGCCGTATTTCCCGATGCCGATGCCCCGCGCCGGCGCGACCCTGTCCACCCCGTCCCAAGCCAACCTGTCGAGGAAGCGCTGATGAACACCCGGAACACCCACCCCCAACGCCTCGCGCTCGCGCTGGCCCTGATGGCTGCGGCCGGGTTCGCCCAGGCCCAGGAGGCCGACGACGACGGCGCCGGCACCAGCGGCAAGCTGCTGCTCACCGGCGGCGTCAGCCAGGTCGAGGGCTCGGCCGGCGGCGGCCTCACCCCGTGGGCCGTGATCGGCGGCTATGGCACCCGCGACCAGATCGGCGCGAACGCCTTCTACACCAAGGTCAACGTCGACGATTACGCGCTCGACAGCTACGGCGTGCTGGTCGGCTTCTACGACCGCGTGGAGCTGAGCTTTTCGCGCCAGGAATTCGACACGGAAGCCGTGGGCGGCGCGCTCGGCCTGGGTAATGGTTTCACGTTCACGCAGGACACGATCGGCGTGAAGGTGAAGGTGGCCGGCGACGCGGTGCTGGAGCAGGACAGCTGGCTGCCGCAGATCGCGGTGGGCGCGCAGTACAAGAAGAACGACCAGCCGGGCGTGCTGGCCTTCGTCGGTGCCCGCGACGACAGCGGCGTGGACTACTACGTCAGCGCCACCAAGCTCTACCTCGCGCAGAGCCTGCTGCTCAACGGCACCGTGCGGTTCACCAAGGCCAACCAGTTCGGCATCCTGGGCTTCGGCGGCGACCGCAACGACGACTACGAGGCGCAGTTCGAAGCCTCCGCGGCCTACCTGCTCAGCCGCAACCTGGCCATCGGCGCCGAGTACCGCACCAAGCCCGACAACCTGGGCATCGCCACCGAGGACGATGCCTGGGACGTGTTCGTGGCCTGGGCCCCGATCAAGAACGTGTCGCTGACGGTCGCCTACGTCGACCTCGGCAACATCGTCATCCGCGACGAGCAGCGGGGCGTGTACGCCTCCCTGCAGGTCGGCTTCTGAGACCCCTGGAGAATTCCATGAAGACCCTGCTTTCGATCACTTTCGCCCTGCTGCTGGCCGCCGGCCCGCTGGCGGCCCAGGACGCCGCGGTGTCCGCCGAGGAACAGGCCATCCTCGCCGAGGAAGCCCGCCTGGAGGCCGAGGAGGCCGCCAGCGCCGCCCCGGTGAACGACCCGACCGCCCCGAACCCGGCGCCGGCCCACCCGGAACTGCGCCCCGTGCTGGAGGAGTTCGGCGGCGAAGCCGGCCTGACCAAGCTGATGGATACCTTCATGGCCGGCCTCATCGCCGACCCGCGCACCGGCCCGTTCTTCGCCAACTCCGACCAGGTGCGCGTGAAGCGCCAGCTGGTCGAGCAGTTCTGCGTGATCCTGGGCGGCGACTGCACCTACACCGGCCGCGACATGAAGAGCTCGCACCGCGATATGCAGATCGGCCGCGGCGACTTCAACGCCCTGGTGGAAGTGCTGCAGGTGGCGATGAATGAGCACAACGTGCCCTTCAGCGCGCAGAACAAGCTGCTGGCCAAGCTGGCGCCGATGCACCGGGAAATCGTCAACAAGTAATCGCTTGCGTGGGGCGGCGGGGCCGGCGCACTGGACATGGGCCGGCCCCGCTTTTATCTCAGTCCGGGATCCGCTGCGGCGCGGGCATGTGGATCAGGTGCTTGCGGAAGTTGATGACGGTGCCGGGCATCGCGTCGCTGACGACGAAGGCGATCGGCAGCTCCGGCTCCAGGTCGAGCATGACCCGGGCGGTGAAGCCGCGCGATTGAAGAAAGGCCGCGGCGGCGCGGGCGCTGGCTTCCGGGTCGTCGGACACGAGGCCGATGCTGGACGAGGCGCCGTCGAGCTTGGCGATGATCTCGGGGGTGGCGGTGTTGATGATGGTGCCGTCCCAGAAGATCGAGCGGAGCACGCCGCCGGAGTCGGCGCGGAAGCGCTCCTTGATGCCGTGCTGTCCCAGCAGCTCCACGATCGCGGCCTTGGCCTCCGGGGAGGCGGCCGAGAAAATGCGGGAGCCGTTGTCCGGGAAGGGCAGCGGGTTGCGGCCGTTGGCCAGCAGCACGGCCCAGCCCAGGAGCAGGCTGGCCAGCAGGGCGAAGAGGGCGAGGAGCCAGCGAGGAATGAACATGGGCGTGCTCTCCGGGGGCGCACCGGGTGGTGCGGTTCGGGTTAGTGAACGCCGCGCCTGTGGTATTTCGGACAAGCCGCCGGGCGTCGGTGCAAATTCAGCCGGGCCTGCCTAGACTTCAAGCCATGTCCGACCTGCGCATCGATGATCTCCCGGGAAGCTTTGGCTATGGCGCGGGGCTGCTGTACGGCCTGCCGCAGCCGCCGCGCTGGATGGGCGAGGTCAATCCCGACCTGCAGAAGGCCCTGCTGCTGCTCGACGGCGGCGAACTGCTGTTCGGCCAGCTAACCGGCCTGGACTGGGAAGGCGGCAACGTGATCCTGCGCGCCGGCGACACCACCCACTCCAATCCGATCGGCAGCCTGCGCGCGATCATGATCAGCGCCGAGGCCCGCGGTCGCGCGGTGGCCCCGCCGCAGTCGGTGGCCGCGACCCTGAAGTACCGCGACGGCGGAGAGTGGCGGCTGAGCGCGCACAGCGCCAGCGCCGACCTGTTCGGCGTCGGCTTCTTCGCCGTGGCCCAGGACGAGCTTCACTCCATCTTCGTGCCGTGGCGGGCCCTGGCCGAGCACCGGGTGGTGTTCGAGTCGGGCCTGGACGACCACCGCCGGGCGCGCCTGCAGCGCGAAGTGGCGTTCCGGCGCGGCGCCGAGATCGACCGGCTGCGGGCCGCGCGCCTGGACCTGGTGGCCGCCGACGGGCGCGATGCCTGCGACATCCGCCGCAGCACCTTCGCCAAGGCCTTCTGCGAGCAGCTGGGCGGCTGAGGCCGGGGGCGGGCCCCGCCGGGGCCGCGGGGTAGGGCGAACCATACGGTCGGCGCTACAATCGGGCGATCCCGCCCCTTGCCGTACGAGCGCGCCCCATGAGCACCCCTGCCGATTCCCTCCCGGACACCCAGGCCGAGCGCAGCCCGCTCCGCTTCGTCACCGCCGCCAGCCTGTTCGACGGCCACGACGCCGCCATCAACATCATGCGCCGCCTGATCCAGGCGCAGGGCGTGGAAGTGGTGCACCTGGGCCACAACCGCAGCGTCGAGGACGTGGTGCGCGCCGCGCTGCAGGAAGACGCCGACGGCATCGCGCTTTCCAGCTACCAGGGCGGTCACACCGAGTACTTCAAGTACATGGTGGACATGCTGAAGGAGCGCGGCGCCTCGCACATCCGCGTGTTCGGCGGCGGCGGCGGCACCATCACGCCCGAGGAAATCAAGGAGCTGCAGGACTACGGCGTCGAGCGCATCTACCACCCCAACGACGGCATGCAGATGGGGCTGGTGGCGATGATCGAGGACCTGGTGCGCCGCACCCGGGCCGCCGCCGATCAGGCGCGCGCCGAGGGCCAGGGCAAGAAGGCCAAGGGCGGCCTGCCGAAGGTGTCGATCGACGACGAGATCAGCATCGGCAAGATGCTCAGCGCCATCGAAGCCGGCAGCATCGAGGAAGCCCAGCTCGCCACGCTGCGCAAGGAATGGCAGCTGGCCGGCGGCAAGACGCCGGTGATCGGCCTCACGGGCACCGGCGGCGCGGGCAAGTCGTCCGTCACCGACGAGATCATGAACCGCTTCCTGCAGCACTTCCCCGAGATGCGCATGGCCGTGATCTCGGTGGACCCGACCCGCCGCCGCACCGGCGGCGCGCTGCTGGGCGACCGCATCCGCATGAACTCGCTGCGCAGCCCGCGCATCTTCATGCGCTCGATGGCCACCCGCCGCCAGCACGTGGCCACCAATGCCGTGCTCAAGGACTGCGTGGCCTTCCTGCGCGGCCAGGGCTTCGACCTGGTGCTGGTGGAAACCGCCGGCATCGGCCAGAGCGACTCGGAGATCGTCGACCTGGTCGACTTCCCGGTGTACGTGATGACCAGCGATTTCGGCGCCCCGAGCCAGCTCGAGAAGATCGACATGCTCGACTTCGCCGAGCTGGTGGTGCTGAACAAGTTCGACAAGCGCGGCGCCGAGGACGCCCTGCGCGACGTGCGCAAGCAGTGGAAGCGCAACCGCGTGGCCTTCGCGCTGAAGGACGAGGAGGTGCCGGTCTATCCGACCATTGCCAGCCAGTTCAACGACCCCGGCGTCAGCTGGATGTTCGCCAACCTCTGCCGCCTGGTGAAGGCCAAGGTGCAGCCCAACAGCCCGCACTGCGACTTCGAGCCCAAGGTGGACACGAGCCTGAAGGAGCCGCGCGCCACCGTGCTGATCCCCGGCGCCCGCACCCGCTACCTGGCGGAAATTTCCGAGCAGGGCCGCCAGATCAACGCCAGCATCGAGCGCCAGGCCGAGGCCGCCGACCGCGCCCAGCACTACTGGCAGAGCCTGCGCGACCTGGAAGACCCCGACCTGCCGCGCCAGCTCGACCAGTACGACCCGCACCACCTGATCCTGCAGCGCGCCCCGTCGGGCAGCTCGCCCAGCGGCAATGAATACCCGGCCTGCGGCGAGCGCCGCACCGGGGGCGAGCGCCGCAAGGTGGTGTTCAAGTGGCAGCAGGCCCAGGGCGTTGCCGAGGGCCGCCCGGTGCAGGAGGAGCGCCGCATCGCCACCATCGACCGCAGCCTGGTGACCCTGCGCCAGCGCTACAACGACGCGGTGAAGGCGCTCAGCGCCGAATCCATCGCGCTGCTACGCGAGTGGCCCGAGCGCCTGAAGTCGGTGACCGACGACACCACCGAGTACGAAGTGCGCGGCAAGGCGATCAAGGTCGAGAACTACCGCGAATCGCTGAGCCACCAGAAGATCCCGAAGATCGCCGCGCCCAAGTACACCAGCTGGGGCGAACTGCTGACCTTCCTGGGCAAGGAAAACCTGCCCGGCGCCTACCCGTACACCGGCGGCGTGTACCCCTACCGCCGCACTGGCGAAGACCCCATCCGCATGTTCGCGGGCGAGGGCACGCCGGAGCGCACCAACCGCCGCTTCCATTACCTGAGCGTCGGCCAGCCCGCGGCGCGCCTGTCCACCGCCTTCGACAGCGTCACCCTGTACGGCGAGGACCCGGCCGAGCGGCCCGACATCTACGGCAAGATCGGCAACAGCGGCGTCAGCATCGCCACGCTGGACGACATGAAGAAGCTGTACTCCGGCTTCGACCTGTGCGCGCCCACCACGTCGGTTAGCATGACCATCAACGGCCCGGCGCCGATGATCCTGGCGATGTTCATGAATACGGCCATCGACCAGCAGGTCGAGAAGTACCTGCGGGAAGACCAGGCCCGCTGGGACGACGCGCACAAGAAGATCGAGGCCTTCTTCGAAGGCAAGAAGCGCCCCGAGTACCACGGCGAACTGCCGCCCACGAACGACGGCCTGGGTCTCGGCCTGCTCGGCGTCACCGGCGACCAGCTGGTGGACCCGCTGACCTACGAGCGCATCAAGGCCGATACGCTGAAGCAGGTGCGCGGCACCGTGCAGGCCGACATCCTGAAGGAAGACCAGGCCCAGAACACCTGCATCTTCAGCACCGAGTTCGCGCTGCGGATGATGGGCGACATCCAGCAGTACTTCGTGGACCAGAAGGTCCGCAACTTCTACTCGGTGTCGATCAGCGGTTACCACATCGCCGAAGCCGGCGCGAACCCGATCTCGCAGCTCGCGTTCACGCTGTCGAACGGCTTCACGATCGTCGAGTACTACCTCGCGCGCGGCATGCACATCGACGACTTCGCGCCCAACCTGAGCTTCTTCTTCAGCAACGGCATGGACCCGGAGTACACCGTGATCGGCCGCGTGGCCCGCCGCATCTGGGCCCGCGCGATGCGCGAGCGCTACGGCGCCAACGAGCGCAGCCAGATGCTGAAGTACCACATCCAGACCTCGGGCCGTTCGCTGCACGCCCAGGAAATCCAGTTCAACGACATCCGCACCACGCTGCAGGCCCTGTACGCGCTGTTCGACAACTGCAACAGCCTGCACACCAACGCCTTCGATGAGGCCATCACCACGCCCACCGAAGACAGCGTGCGCCGCGCCGTGGCCATCCAGATGATCATCAACAAGGAGCTGGGGCTGAACTTCAATGAGAACCCCTGGCAGGGCAGCTTCATCGTCGATCAGCTCACCGATCTGGTGGAAGAGGCCGTGTACAAGGAGTTTGAGGCCATCAGCGAGCGCGGCGGCGTGCTGGGCGCCATGGACACCATGTACCAGCGCGGCAAGATCCAGGAAGAGAGCCTGTACTACGAGCACAAGAAGCACGACGGCAGCCTGCCGCTGGTGGGCGTGAACACCTTCCTGCCCAAGGAGCACGGTGGTGACATCGTCACCGAGATCGAGCTGATCCGCTCGACCGAGGGCGAGAAGGGCCAGCAGATCGACAACGTCAGCCGCTACCAGCGGCTGCGCAACGACCTGGCCGAGGGCGGCCTGACGGGCCTGCAGCGCACGGCGCGCGAGCGCGCGAACGTGTTCCAGGCGCTGATGGAAGCGGTGAAGACCCACTCGCTGGGCCAGATCTCGCATGCGCTGTACGACGTCGGCG